>NZ_JASHJL010000029.1 GCF_030733205.1 Mameliella sp. MMSF_3455 | reverse complement strand
CCTGACACACGTCCGATCGAAGACCCCGCCGACAAATCGAAGATCATGCTTGCCAAACAGGGGGCATCCACACACGCACCGGGTTTGCCGGAGGCTCCTGCTCGGGATGAAGGGCACCATGAGTGAGATGGAGCTGTCGGTAGTGCGCCAGCGCTCGCTCGAAGCGTTACGCCAGAAAGCACAGCGTGGTGAGCTCTTCCTCAATGTGGCAGTCGGCTACGTGAAGGTGGGGCGGGACCGAATCGCGAAGGATCCCGACCGGCGCATTCAGGAGGCAATTGGGCTCGTCTTCCGCAAGTTTGTCGAGTTTCAGAGCATCAGGCAGGTCCATCTCTGGCTGCGGCAGGAGGGTATTCTGATGCCGTCGATCGAAAGTGGCGGCGATGGCCGGCGCGTGATTTGGAAGGCGCCGGTCTACAATACCATCCGCGGGCTCTTGACCAACCCGGTATACGGCGGCGCATACGCCTTCGGCCGAACAGCCAGCCGGATCACGGTGGAAAACGGGCGAAAGCGCGTCAGCCGTGGCCACCGCCGCGACCGTGACGAATGGGATGTATTGATCGTAGATCATCATGAAGGCTACGTTGCGTGGGAGGAGTTTGAGAGGAACCAGCGCCTGAACGCCGATAATGCCAACTGCCGCGGTCTCATGGCTCGCGGTTCGGTCCGCCGGGCTGAAGCGATGCTCGCGGGGCTTTTGCGCTGCGGTCAATGCGGTCGCCGGCTCCACGTATCTTACAGCGGAAACGGTGGCTTCTGTGTTCGCTATTCCTGCCGTGGCGCGCATCTCAATCACGGCACACAGACCTGCATCTCGTTCGGAGGTATGCGCGTCGATGCCGCAGTCTCGGCAGAAGTCCTACGGTTACTGAGCCCACTTGGTATCAAGGCCGCCCTCATGGCTGTCGCGGAGCGCTACGCCGCGATCGCCGATACGCGGCAGCAAGCGGAACTTGCGCTGACGCAGGCCCGGTACGAAGCCGATCTTGCCCGCCGCCAGTACGACGCTGTTGATCCCACGAACCGGCTGGTCGCGGCCGAACTTGAGCAGCGTTGGAACACTCGGTTGGCGGAAGTCCAACGCCAGGAGGAGCGCTTTGATGCCATCGGAATGGACAAACCGTCCCTGTCGCCAACGGAGCGAGAACGCTTGCTGTCACTTGGTGCGGACCTCCACACGGCATGGTCCCATCCCGGCGTGACCGCCGAGACACGCAAGCGCATTTTACGCGCCGTCCTCGAAGAGATCGTCGTCACGTTGACGGAGGGACGGATCGAATTGCTGCTCCACTGGCGGGGTGGAGATCACACATCTCTTGTCGTCCCACGCAATCGCACAGGCCAGCACCGCTATTCCAGCGATGTGGAGGTACAGGACTTGATCCGTGCGCTCTCCCGGCAGCAAACCGACGGCGCGATCGCGGCGACACTGAATCGACTGAACATACAGACTGGCCGCGGCAACCCGTGGACCGAGGTGCGCGTTCGCAGTTTCCGCAACACCCACCGCATTCCTGTCTATCGGCTCGGTGAAGCCGCTGAGCGAGGCGAGTTGTCGCTCGAGGAGGCCGCGAACAGGCTCGGAGTCCGCAAGATGACGGTGCTCCGCCTGATCCGGGAAGGCACCCTTGCCGGATCAAGCCTGCAAAGGCGCTCCCTGGGCGATCCCGGAAGCGCAAATCGAGGGCCTTGAACCGGAAAAATCATCCTCGCAAGGCCGGCGAACATCTGACCCCATGCAAAAAACGCTTGATCTTCAATAGTGTAGAAAGGTGTGCATTATGAAACCCGACCCGGTGGCCCGAGGAAGTGAACCAGAGCTTGTCCTTGGAAACGTCGATACCGACGTATGTCACCGAAAGTTCGCCTTTCATGCCAGTCCTCCATCGCAAAAGGCGACACGCGCCGCCCCGCCAATGCCCACCGGTGACGCCGCCCGAAAGACATGCGGTCTTACCGCTGACTTCTCGCCGGCATGATTGGATTCGTGTCCGCGTGAGAATCTTCTTGTCATCTGAAATCTGATATATTAAACATTTGATTGCAGATTCGGGCGCGATGGTGCGCTGGAGGGCGCAACGAGTTGGGTAAGTCCATTGGCAAAGAACGATGAATTCAACAGAGAGCCGTTAGCGGCGCAGGTCCATAACGCGCTCAGAGAGGAAATCATCAGTGGCCAATTGGAAGGTAACCAGAGGATCGACGCGAGCCACTACGCAAAAAGTTGGTCGATTAGTACGACACCGATCCGCGATGCTTTCAAGCAGTTGGAAATGGAAGGATTGCTGCGAGTTTCTCCGCGTCGTGGGGTCTTTGTGAAGGAGGTTAACTGGAAGGAACTCAAGGAGATCTACGAGGTCCGAATGGCGATCGAATGCACAGCAATCCGGTTGGCAACACCCAACATCCCCAGTGAACGCTCGCAAGCCGCACTGAAGGCATACCATGCGGCGCAATCCGCCGACAGCGATACCCGAGCGACGTTGCTGCGCGAAGCGGATTTCCACGTCCACGAGTTGGCCATGGAATTCTGCGGGAACGAGAGGTTGCAGCGGATGGCCGAAGGCATCCATGACCTGGTCCGCTGGTCTCGCCAGACCCTCATCCGAAAGCTTCCCCGACCGTACGAGGACACGTTGAAAGAGCATATCGAAATCTGCGAGGCCGTCTGCGACGGCGACAGTGAGCGCGCCGCATCCAGCATGCGGCGCCATCTGGAGAACACGCTTGAGCGCATTCGTGATTTTTTGGGCGTCCAAGTCGCCAACGACGACCTTGAGGAGGAGTGTCAGCCATGAAGGTGAAGTCGGTCGAGACCTTTATCCTGAGGGTCCCGTTGGAGGGGCGAACATTCTATTCCTCCCAAGCCAAGTTCCCTGAGCGGAACAGCCTTCTTGTCAAGATCACGACGGAAGACGGGGTCGTCGGCTGGGGGGAGGGCGGCCAATACGGCCCACCCGCGCCCGTTGCCGCGTGCATCGACCAGGTGCTTGCGCCGATCCTGATAGGCGGTTCGGCCTGCACTCCGATCGCGACATCTGAGAGTCTCTACGCCTTTTCGCGCGATTTCGGCCAGCGCGGCACCTACATCGAAGCGTTAAGCGCCATCGACATCGCTCTGTGGGACATCTGGGGCAAGGTTGTCGGCCAACCCGTGCACGCCCTCATGGGTGGTGCCTTTCGTGACCGCGTCACTGCTTACGCGACGGGGTGCTACTATCCCGACCAGCCCTGGCAGATGGACCGTATCCTCGGCGATCTCGAGACCGAAGCCGCGAGCTATGTCGAAAGCGGCTTCGACATTCTGAAGATCAAGATCGGTCTGCTGTCCGTGGAGGACGATCTGAAACGGGTCGCGGCCGTACGGCGCAGCGCGGGCGACCGGATCAAGCTCCTGGTCGATGCCAACCACGCATACACACCCGTCAACGCGATCCGAATCGGCAAAGCGCTGGGAGATTTCGGGGTCCATTTCCTTGAAGAACCTGTCGTGCCCGAGGATCGGGCCGGGTACCGCCGCGTTCGTGATGCAATCGACGTTCCGGTCGCGGGCGGCGAATGCGAATTCACCCGCTTCGGGTTCCGTGACCTGTTCCTTGAACAATGTGTCGATATCGCTCAGCCGGACATTTGCGTCTGCGGCGGCCTTTCGGAGTTCCAGAAGATCCAGGCGCTCGCGGGATCCTTCGGAATACTGACGATCCCGCACGTGTGGGGTTCGGGCATCGCGGTCGCCGCAGCGTTGCATGCGCTGGCGGTGATCCCACCAACGCCGCACACGGCAAACCCCGTCGCCTTGCAGAACGAACCGGTGGTCGAGTTCGACCGCAAGCACAACCCTCTGCGCGACAACCTGCTGGAAGAGAATTTCACCCTGAAGGACGGATGCGTGGCGGTACCGACCGGCCCGGGGCTGGGAATTGCCGTGAACGAAGAAGTCCTGAACCGCTACCGGACGGCCGCGTAGCTCAACCTGGCGCGCACCGCGTGCCAACACCGTTCGCTGCACAGCATTGCGGACAACACCTAGGAGGAACCCGATGTCATCCCTCGACTATACCTATGAGAACCTGGAAAAAGTCGTCCCGCGCCACTTCTTCGGTTCGCCGAACAACATCTTCGAGAACGGGCTCGACCCCAAGAAGACGATGCTGCTGGCGCTCGATATCCAGAAGCTGATCGTCGATCCCGACGGCGCGGGCCATGTGCCGAGTGTCGGCGGCGCGCCGGCCGGCACCGATACGGTGCAGCCCTGCATCAACACGATCGAGGCTGCCCGCAAGGTCGGGATCCCGGTCGTCTACTCCCTGTGGGGCCTGCGCGGCGATGGCCGCGACACCGGTAATGCCGGCCCGAAATGGCCGCCGTTCAAATGCGGCACGCCCGAATCCCCCGGATCCTGGGGCAACCGCGACGCCGCGCTTGACGACAGGATCAAGCCGCGCGAGGACGAGATCGTTTTCCAGAAGCACCGCTTCAGCTCGTTCTACAACACACCGCTCGACGAGTGGATGCGCGAAGACGGCCGCGACACGCTGGTAATCTGCGGTGTGACGTCGGCGAACTGCATGCATGCAACCGCGCTCGACGGCTGGAACAAGAACTACAACATCGTCGGGCTTGCGGACACGACCACCGCTGTCCCGAACATGCTGGAAGACGTGCCGCTGGGCTACGGACAGCATTGGGAGGCGCTGCGCAACATCCAGATGAACTACGGCGATGTGCGCACCAGCCTCGAATTCATGGAAATGCTCGGCCTGAACAGCAAAGACTTCGCCAAGGCCAGCTAAGTATTTGAAAGGAAGACAACAAAATGAGTCTTATCGGCAAGAATGTCGCACTTCTGATCGAAGACGACTACCAGGAAATGGAGGCGTGGTATCCCTACATGCGCCTCATCGAGGAAGGTGCCAAGGTGACCGTCGTGGGCCCCGGCCACAAGTCCACCTTTCAATCCAAACTCGGTTACGAAATGGAGGCGGACGTCTCCATCGACCAGGTGAAAGCGGCTGACTTCGATGCCGTGGTGGTTCCCGGCGGTTTCGCGCCCGATCACATGCGACTGTGCCGCCCGATGATCGACCTGGTTCGCGATGTCCACGCCCGCGGCAAACTGGCTGCCGCGATCTGCCATGGCGGCTGGATCCTTTCCTCGGCTGGGATCGTGAAAGGTCGGAAGGTGACCGGCTATCTGCCGATCAAGGACGATGTCGAGGCCGCCGGCGGCACCTGGGTCGACGAAGAGGTGGTGCAGGATGGTAACGTGATTACCTCGCGCACGCCGCCCGACCTGCCCGCCTTCGCCCGGGCGATCGTCCAGTATCTCGGCGCCGAGGCGAACCAGCGCAAGTCTGCCTGAACCGCGCGGGCCCGCCCCGATGCGAGGCGGCCCCGCCAGGATATATGCGCCTCAGCCAAAGGCGACGGGGCGGTCTTTGATTACGGAGACTTAGGATGAACTACGCGAAAAAACCCGACCCGGTCGATGTGGTCATCGTGGGCGCCGGCGCCAGCGGCGCAACGGCAGCCAAGGTGCTGAGCGAGGCCGGTCTGAAGGTCGTCGGCCTGGACAGGGGCCCCTGGCTGAAGCCGGAAAAGGACTACTCCGGTGACGAGATCAAATTCGTCAACCGCAACTTCCTGTGGCCCGATCCCAAGCTGAAGCCGCGCACCGTGCGCGAGGATGCGAACTCGAAGGCCGAGATCTTCCCGTTCTCGCCGCTGCCGCAACTGGTTGGGGGCGGAACCGTGCACTGGGCCGGTTGGGTTCCGCGCCCGATGCCTTCGGATTTCAAGCAGAAGTCGATCCACGGAACGGTCGCGGGCACCAGCCTCGAGGACTGGCCGTTCACCTATGACGACCTCGAGCCGTACCTGACCAAGGTGGAATGGGAATTCGGGGTCACCGGCCTCGACAATGCCGACCGCAACATTCCGCCACGATCGAAGCCATACCCGTCGAAGCCGCTGCCACCTACAAAGTATGGCAAGCGCTTCTACGAGGCCTGCAACAAGATGGGCATCAACGGATTCCCAATCCCGCACGCAATGGTCAGCCACGCCCACAAGGGGCGAAACCCCAGCAACTGGACCGGGTTCTGGAACCAGTACGGCGACCCGACGACCACCCGGTCGAACGCGGCGACCACGTTCATCCCCGAGGCGCTGGCCACCGGCAACTACGAGCTTCGGCCCGAGTGCTATGTCGTGCGGGTCACGACCGACAAGGCGGGCAAGGCGAAGGGCGTCGTCTATATCGACGAGAACGGGTGCGAGGTCGAGCAGGAGGCGAACATCGTCGTCCTGGGCCTGGGCGCCATCGAGTCCACCCGGCTTCTGCTGAACTCCAAGTCGCCGAAATTTCCGGACGGCCTGGCCAACAGCAGTGGCCAACTGGGCAAGAACGCGACCTTCCACGAATACCTGTTCGCCGTCGGCCTTTTCGACAACGCCATCGACGACTCGCTGGACGGGTTTGCCGGCAACTACATCAGCGGCGGCTCGATGGATTTTTACGAGTCCGACGAAAAGCGCGGGCACATCGGTGGCTGCATCATCTCGACCAGCCAGGTTTGCCACCCGATCAACTGGAACTTCCCGGGTCGGCCGCTGTGGGGCCAGGCCGCGAAGGACGCGGACCGCGACTTTTACCGCTACGCGATGAAGATCGGCCTGATCCTGCATGACATGCCGGTCGAAAGCAACATGGTCGATCTGGATCCGGATGTCGTAGATGCCTGGGGTTCACCCGTTGCCCGGATCACGCACAAGCCTCATCCCAACGACATCCATATGGGCAAGTGGCAAGTCGACAAGAACATGGAGATCCTCGACGCGGCCGGCGCCCGCAAGACGATCCCGGTGTATCTGGAACGCTCGACCGGCAACACCTGCCACCAGCACGGCACCGCCCGCATGGGGCACAACCCCGACACGTCGGTGCTGAACCAGTATTGCGAAGCGCACGACGTGCCGGGACTCTACGTCGTTGACGGCAGTGGTTTCCCGACCGCGCTGGGTGTCAACCCGACGCTGACGATCATGGCCGTCGCCTGGCGGGCGAGCGAGTACATCGCCGAAGTCCACGCCAAGGGCCGCAAGGCGAAGAAGCCCGCCTACGCGTAACGCAGCACCTCAAGGAGCACTCAGATGATCACCAAGACCGACTGGCCCGTCATGCCGCTCAAGATCGAGGGCAACGAGGCCGAATTCTTCAGCCCGCACCAGTGGAACACCATCGAGGCCGCGACTGCGCGGATCTATCCGACGGACAAGGATCCGGGCGCGCGTGAGGCCAATGTGGTGCGCTACATCGACCGCTATATTTCTGGCATCGACTACATATTTGCCAGCGGCGACGGGTCGGGCTTCCTGAAGATGAGCGGCAAGCTCGCGGACGCCTGGCGCGCACGGATCGCGCGGTTGCAGGCGAACTACAAGCAAGGCATCGAACAGCTTGACGCTTTGTCTCAAGACAGCTTCGGGAAGAACTTCGTCGACCTCGGCGAGAAGCAGCAGGATGACATCCTCGCACTGATGTCGGGTCAACCGAAGCCCGAGCCGGTTGTCCTGAGCCAGACATCGCCGCTCAGCTCTGCGCTTCAGGGCGTGGGCGACGATGGAATGGGCTTCTTCGAAGCGCTTTGTCTGCATACTCGCCAGGGAATGTTTTGCGATCCCGTCTATGGCGGAAACGAGAACCGGGTCGGCTGGGATCTTGTCGGCTTCCCGGGGCCGAAGTCGCTGAAGGACACCCTCGATATGACCTACAGCATCAAGGAGTACTTCGTGCACGACGTACCTTGGGAAGACCTCGTGCCCCATTACGCCGAACACAAGTCGTAAGATGGGAGCCGGGCCATTGAAGATCGAACCCGTCGAAGCAACGCATACCGCGTTGCCCGAATCCCTGTTGCAGATCGGCGGTCTGCTCAAACGTTTTCCCGGGACCATTGCCGTGAACAACGTCAGCTTCGCGATCAGGTCCGGCACCATTCACGCGCTGGTCGGCGAAAACGGCGCCGGCAAGTCCACGATCATCAAGATGCTGTCGGGGGTTTACCGGCCCGACGGCGGCGAGATCAGGATCAAAGGGCAGCCGGTGGACATCACCTCTCCCCATGTGGCGCAGGAATGCGGGATCAGCACCGTCTACCAGGAGCGCACGCTCATAGCCAATCTTTCGGCGCTTGATAACATCTTTCTGGGCCGGGAAATCCTGGCCCGGATCGGCGGCACGCTCGGATTGACCGACCGTCAGGCGATGCGCTCCGCTGTGGTTGAGTTGTGCCGTGATTTCGAATTCGACCCGAAGCTGCTGAGCCGGCCGGTGGAAGAATTGAGCGCCCTGTCGCGTCAGATCGTCGAGATCATTAAGGCACTCGCGTTCCGCTCCGAACTGATCATTCTGGACGAACCCAACGGCGGGCTCAGCATCCATGAACGGCAGGTGCTGTTCGCCCAGATGCGGCGGCTGCGGGGGCGCGGTACTGCCGTGCTCTGGGTGACGCACCAGTTGGAGGAACTCGCCGGAATGGCCGACGAGGTGACGGTCCTGCGCGACGGCAAGTTGGTGGGGACCATCGACGGCGCAGAGGCCAGGACGGATCGGGTGGTGCGCATGATGGTCGGCCGCGACGTCGAGACCATCGAAAGCTTCGTGACCGGCGCGAAGGGATCCGCGGCCATAAAGGAACATGGCAAGGTCGTGTTGCGCGTCGAAGGTCTGTCCGACGACACCGATCTCAGGGATCTGGCGTTCACGCTGAGACGGGGAGAGGTTCTGGGCATCGGCGGGCTGCAGGGTGCCGGTTGCAGCCGGATCGTAGAGACAATCATCGGTGCGCGTCGAATGACCTCTGGGCGCGTCCTGCTGGACGAAAAACCACGGCGGATCAGGTCCACCCGGCACGCGTTCGCTGCCGGCATCGCTTATGTACCAAACGAACGCAAGTCGCGGGGAATACTGCCGACCTTCAGCATCGCGCAGAATATCTCGGTCTCGTCCTTGCCTGCCTTTGCCCGTATGGGCTTTATCGACCGAAAGAAAGAGGCTTCCACTGCCCGCGGTTTCTTCGACGCACTGGGCATCCGCGCCCGCAGTGTCGGTGACCAGATCGTGCGATTGTCGGGCGGAAACCAGCAAAAGGCGATCATCGCGCGGGCACTGGCCGCGAAGCCGAAGGTCATCATCTTCAACGAGCCAACCGAAGGCGTCGACGTCGGCGCCAAGATCGAGATCTACCGCCTGATCCGTGACTACATCGCGTCTGGCGGAGCGGCAATCGTCAAGTCGTCAGAACTGGTTGAGTTGTTGGGTCTGAGCGACCGCGTTCTGGTGATGAAGACCGGGCGAATCGTCGGAGAGTTGCCCGGCCTTGGCGCTGACCAGGATCACGAATCCGCCACAAGACTGGAAGAAAAGTTCATGTCGCTGGCTGCGGCATCGGGAGTGAATTGACATGCAAGCCCTGCTCGTTCGACTGCTGCGCATCGAAGGCGCTTCTATAACGCTGATCCTTCTTCTGGCGGTAGCGATCTTCGGATCTCTCAATCCCGCCTTCCTTGGCCCCGAGAACCTGGCGGCCATCGCCGTGCAGTCGATGTTTGTGCTCATAATCGCGGTCGGCATGTCCTTCGTCCTAACCTCGGGAGGCATCGATCTGTCTGTCGGGGCGGTTCTGGGGCTTTCAGGCGGGGTGACGATGTTCCTGCTGACGTTGTCGGTCCCGACTGTCCTGGCCGTGGTCGGCGGATTGGTCGTGGGAACGGGGTTCGGTCTGCTGAACGGCCTTCTGGTCACCGGCCTGGGTCTCAGCGATTTCATTGTGACGCTGGCGACGATGGGGGTCGCGGGCGGTCTTCTGCAAATCCTGGCCTATCTCAGGCCACTCCGCGGCGCCGAGACCGATGCCTTCACCTGGCTCAGCTACGGGGAAGTCTTCGGCGCACCGTTTCCTATCGTTTTCGGCTTCTTGCTGGTTCTCGCCTGTGCCGCCCTGCTCAACGCGACCGTCTTCGGTCGGCGGGTCCAGGCGTCGGGCATGAGCCCCGCCGGGGCCAATTTTGCGGGAATTGATGTTCGGAACGTGCGCTTGATGGTGTTCGCTCTGTCCGGGTTCCTTGCGGCGGTATCCGGTATCCTTCTGGCGGCGCGCCTCGCTTCCGTCCAGCCGGCACTTGGCCAGGGCTATGAACTTCAGGCCATCGCCGCCGCCGTGCTTGGCGGGACCAGCCTCGCCGGCGGACGCGGCACCATTGTCGGCACTGCGGTCGCCGCGCTGCTTCTCGGCACGATCAACGCCGGCCTGCAGATCTCTGGCGTCGACCCGACCTGGTATCAGGTATTTGTCGGCGGAAGCATCCTGGCGGCCGTGGCGTTCCACCAGTGGTCGGAACGGTACGTCGATGCAAACGCGTTGTCGGACGCCGCTTCTGCCGGTTCCGAAATCTCCTCTAACCCGACCCATTGAAAGCGAAGGTCCCAATGGAAACCTCGACAGCATTCACCGATCGGCTCGGCGCGGTACTGAACCGGCCAGGGGTCGGCATCGCCGTCTTCCTGGTGCTCGTCTCCATCGCGATGAGCTTCGTGTCGCCCTTCTTCCTGACGTGGCTGAATTGGGCGAACATATTGAACCAGTCGGCCTTCCTCATATTGCTCGCCGTCGGAATGACCGTGGTGCTGATCGGCGGCGGCATCGACCTGTCGGTCGGCGCAATCGCCGCATTGTCCGGGGGTGTGGTTGCATGGCTGGTCTCGGCGATCGGATTTCCGCTGCCGCTTGCCCTTCTTTGCGGGATCCTGGCAGGCACCCTGCTGGGCTTGCTGAACGGACTGATTATCACGCGGCTTGGCATCCCCGATTTTGTTACAACCCTGGCAACGCTGGCGCTGATCCGCGGCATCCTGCTGGTCTGGACGCAGGGCGTTCCGATCATCGGTTACTCCAGCAACGGATACATGATGCTGGGCGGGCTGCGGCGTTTGCCTTACGGGTTGACGGTGCCCGAGTTCATTACCGCATTTCTGGTGATCGCCGGCATCCTGATCATGCGCTTTTCAAGGGTGTCCAGCCACCTGCGGGCGGTCGGCGAAAACCCCGAGATCGCGCGCCTGTCGGGCGTGAACATCACACGGATCAAGTTGGCCAGTTATGCTCTTTCAGGGTTCCTCGCTGGCGTGGTCGGCGTGCTGCTTGCCGGGCGCCTGGGCACCGTGCAGCCGAACATGGCGGCCGGAATGGAGATACAGGCGCTGGCCGCGGCGATCATCGGGGGTGCCGCTCTAAGCGGCGGTCGGGGCAGCCTCGTCGGTGCCGCTATCGGGGCCTTGACGCTGGTGGTGATCCAGAATGTCATCAACCTGACCGGGATTCCGCCAGTGTTCGAAACCTTCGTGATCGGATCGGTCATCCTCGTGGTGATCACTTTCGACCGCGTTTCCGGAATCGTATCCGGGCGCAGGGCGCAGGTCGCCGGCTGATCGGAACGGGCAAGGAGCGACGATCATGCAGTTGGACCTGATCGGTATCGGCGAATGCATGGTCGAGTTCCGTGCCGAACCGATCGCAGGGCGCGACGACATGATGCGGATGGCATGGGGCGGGGACGTGATGAACACCCTCGTCCACGCCGGCAGGCTGGGACTGCGCACGGCGTTCCAGACGCGTGTCGGCAATGACAGGTTCGGGCCGTGGCTGCGCGCCGCCTGGCACCGCGCCGGTGTCGATCTTTCACATGCACCTCTGGTGCCGGGAGAGAACGGGCTCTACTTCATCACGAACGATCCCTATGGCGAACGCAGCTTCACCTACCGGCGCGCGGGCAGCGCGGCCGCTGGCATGGGTCCGGAAGATCTCGATCCCGATTTGATTGCCAGTTCCCGGGTCGTGCTTCTTTCGGGGATCACCCAGGCGATTTCGGAAAGCGCCGATCGCCTGACAGCCGCAGCGGCGCGGATCGCGCGGGCCGTCGTGTACGACCCCAACTACCGGCCACAACTCTGGTCGCGCCGCGGCGGGCTGGAAAGTGCCAGGCAGGCATTTCACAGAGTCGCACCCCATGCCGCCTGGACCCTGCCGAGCTATCCGGCTGACGTGCCGCTTATCTCGAACCAGGATCTGACGAGCGGTCGCGCCCTGAAGTATTTTGCCGACGCGGGCAGTGGCGGTGTCGCGATGAAGATGGGCGCTGACGGGGTGCTGATCCAGAAAGACGGCGTCACGCACCATATTCCGGTGGATCCCGTCGCCGAACTCGTCGACTCAACTGGCGCCGGCGACGCGTGGAATGCGGCATTCCTCAGCGGGCTTCATATCGGAGAAGACCCAGAACTTGCCGCGCGACGCGCCAACGCATATGCGGCGATCGTGCTAACATACCCGGGGGCAATCCCGGCGGAAATCGCCGCCGCTTGAAAAGGGATCAATCTGCGAAACGCGGTTCGGGCAGGCCGCCGACGAGGACATTCACGGCAAACAGGCTGCCTGCGTCAGGTTCCGACGCGCGCTGCGCCTCGTTCAGCATGAAAGAGGCAGATGTGATGAATAGCGTGCTCAAGTCTTCGCCACCAAAGCCGACGCAGGTGGGGTTGGTGACGGGCAGGGCGATCTCGCGCTCGACCTGGCCATCGGGCGTGTAGCGCACCAGCTTTCCTCCGCCCCACTGCGCATTCCAGATGCATCCCTCGGCGTCGACTGTGGAGCCGTCGGCAAGACCCGGCTGGTCCGAAAGGTCGGCAATGATGCGATGCGCGCCGGGGGCGCCGTCCGGATCGTAGTCGTAGGCAAGGATCTTGCCCGTCGGCATGTCAGAGAAGTACATCACCCGGCCGTCAGGCGAGAAACAGGTGCTGTTGGCGCAGCCGATGGGTGCAAGAACGGTGTCCACGCGCCCGTCGGGCCGGAAACGGTACAACGCGCTGGTCACCGATGTGTCGTCGGTTTCGCGCATCCCGCCGCAGATGAAGTTGCCGTACCGGTCGCAGCGTCCGTCGTTCAGGCGTGTCGCCGGCTTGTCGGACTCGATATCCACGCTGCCGATCCAGGTGTCGTTCTCCGGGTCGAAAAAGCCGAATCCGCCGGCCAGTCCCACCACGTACCGTCCCGAACGGGTCAGGCCTATGGCGCCGACCCGATCCGGAAGGGCGTGACGGCGAAGTTTGCTGGTTCGCAACGACAGGCGCCAGATGGCGCCCTTGTGGATGTCGACCCAGACCAGCTCGTTCCGGGCGTCGTCCCACAGAATGCTCTCGCCAAGCTCCTGCTTCACATCCGCGACGAGGCGCAAATCGTTCATGGGAGTTCCTTTACACGTGCCCGAAAAAGAACGGGGCAGGACTCTCCTCCCGCCCCGCAGGTCACGGCCTTCGCCGCAGGGAGGTTCAGAGTTCAGGCGCCGCCAGGGCCCATGCCTGTAATGCTTCGACCTGGTCGACATTGTCTTTGGTGACCAGCGTCACGGGCACGTTGTACACATCCGCGACGATCTTGCCGAGATACCGATGCGCCATCAGCATTTCGACAAGGGTCAGGCCCTGGCCCACGCCGCCGACCTCGATGGTCGCCGAAAGCCGTCCCTGCCGGATCGCGTCGAACCCCGATTGCAGGCCGTCTGCGCCGATCGTGATGATGCCGCCCTGGCCGTCCCAGTGCCGCATCCCTAGGGCGTCTATTGCCTGCGAGGCCCCGAGCGCCATCTCCTCGTTCTCGCCGTAGATCGCGTTGACATCCGGGTTGGACGTCAGAAGGTTCTGCGCCGCCGAGAAGCCCTTGTCGCGGACATAGCCGCCGTCCGCCTTGCCGACGACCTGAAGGTCTGGATACTCGGCCAGGACCATGTCGAAACCGCGCTGGCGCGCCTCGGCCCATGGGCTTCCGGACGGGCCCCAGATCTGAAGGACTTTGCCCTTTCCGCCTAGTTGCTCAGCGATATACTTGCCGGCGACGTAGCCCGACTGCAGCGTGTCGTGGTACCCGACCGAGCAGACGGCTTTCTGCTCTTCGATCGGCCACAGCGAGATCGGCATGTTGAATTGGATTATGTCGACGCCCTTGGCGCGCGCTTCTGTATAGATCTTCGATGTGTCCGAAGGCGTGCCGGCGGTGCATACGAAGATTGCGTCAAGCCCGGCGGTGATCCAGTTCTGAATGATGTTGTACTGGCCCTCGACGGAGTTGAAATTGCCGCTGGGCGAAGCGCGCTGCCATTCCCATTTCACACCGAAGCGTTCCGAGTAATCCTGTGCCTGCCGATAGCAGGCATGTTCCATGATGTTGAAAAATTCCGAGAGGATCGGGGGAGTGAACCCGCACCGAATCGTCCTGCCTTCCAGTTGCGCCCGAACAAGCGCATCGTAATCCAGTGTCGAATGCGATGCCGTCGCCGCTTGGGCTCCGGCTCCGGGCAGCAGGCCGCTGCCGTTCAGCAAAGCTGCACCTCCCAGAAGGGCAGGACTTGACCTCAGCAGTCCCCTCCGCGTGATTCCGGTCATTCGGGTCTTGTCCTTATGCTCGGTCATGATTTCACGCTCTCCTCGCGTCAAACTGAAATTGTTTATGTAATGTATCAGATTTCAGATTTAAGGCAAGACCCCTTTAGCGCTGTATGCCGGAATCAGGCGAAAGGGAAAATTTCCAAGACTTTCAATTTGGTACCTCGCGGCTGCAGGCCGCGAGTCAAAAAAACATGGCACGAACGGAGCGTTACAGATTTCAGCGCGGGCGATTGGCGGCGCCGAGATTTCGGCGAGTCCCGCAAATCCGGCTTGAACTGATGTCTGATATCTGAAATATTAGATACTGCATTGCTCGAAAAGGAACATGCCATGCCCTCCAAATCCCTCATCGGAAAAGCGAATCCCGAGCACGCTCGATCCTTGACCCGAATCGGTCGCCGCCAGTTTCTTGCCGGCTCGACCGCCGTCACTGCTGCCGGCCTGCTAGGTTCGCTCGCCGCACCGAGGCTGGCGCGCGCCGCAACGGTTCAGGCCTATCCGTTGGGCACCGATCCGATCGCGGACGATATCCAGGGGGCAGTCAACTTCTGGCTCGACGCCATGAAGGACGCCGCCCCCGATACGTCATCGGATGTGGTGCTGACCCGGGATGAGATCGCCGAATTGCGGTCCATGTCCCCGAAGGTGGGCCACAGCTGGTACGGCCTCTTTGTTCCGGCCATCGTCGGCTGGAACCGTTTCTGGGAGGCCGAGGTCGACAAATGGGCGGGCGAGAAGACCGTCTACGATGTGCAGGGCAAACCCGACCGCGATATCGCGGGCGTGCAGCTAATGATCCAGCAAGGTGTTCCGGTCATCGGAACTTTGGCAGTCGACTGGGTCGTGTTCAGCCAAGCGATGCGCCAGATGCACGATGGAGGGGTCGCCTCGACCAGCGTGGTTGCGCCCTCGTCGGCCTACTTCCCGACTACCTCGACCATCATGCCGGATCAGGCGGAAAACGCGCGTGATCTGGTGTTGCCGATGGCGAAGAAGCTGCGTGATGAAGGCATCACGGAAACAGACGTCGTGCTGCTGACCGCCAAGAGCCCTGCATTCTTCGACATCGCACGTACCATCGGATTCAAGCAAGGGCTCGAGCTGCCGGAAGTGCAGGACATCTGCAAGATGACGCTTGTCGAGGAGAAGCCGGTGGCGCCCGGAGTCGAAGACGCGCAAGCGGCGACGACAGCGGCGTTGCAGCAATATCCGAACGCCCATGTCGTCGCGGCTCTGGGGCATTGGTATGCCGGCGCCTCGGCCGCGATCCGCGACGCGGGACGTGAAGATACCTGGGTGATTGCCTTCGATCTCGACGAAGGGACCGCGGCAGACCTTCTGACCGGCGGATGGCCGGTGCACGTCACCTACAGCCTGCCCATTTCGCAGTCCGGGATCGCGGATGCCAACGTCATGGGGAAGATCCTCCTCGGACAACGCGTACCCCTGATCGTCAAGACCGTGGGGACCGTCACAACGCCCGACAATGTCGAGGCCGCCTGGCAAAACGACTGGGGCGGCGAGGCACTGCCGTTCTGACGCAGTCCTATCCGCCCGGGCGCGACGACAGGGTGTCGTGCGCCCGGGCGTCTGCCGAATTCCTGTGGAACTTAGAGATGCCCTATCCAAACCAGATCGTTGCACCGAATGACAGCTCTTCGCCGCAAAGGCTTATGTCATTGCGCGGGATCGAAAAGCGCTTCGGTGCTGCGCGTGCGCTTCGCGGGGCGGAACTGGACGTGGACCAGAGAACGATCCACGGAATCGTCGGCCATAACGGCGCCGGGAAATCCACGCTGATGCAGATCCTCTGCGGAGCCATTGCAGCTGATGCGGGCGAGATCCGGCTGGCCGGCCACGAGGTTCACTTCGGCCGGCCTGCAGATGCCCAGACTGCCGGCATCGCAATGGTGCACCAGGAACTGTGCGTACTCGATGACCTTGACGTCGCCGAGAACATCTTTCTCGGGCGCGAGCCTATGCGCGGAGGGCTGATCGACCGGCGCAAGATGAACCACGATGCGCGCGCGGCCTTGGCACAACTCGACGTCGATATTCCGGTCGGCGCCCGATGCGGCGACCTGTCGATCGGCGATCGGCAGATGGTCGAGATTGCCCGTGCCGTGTCGATGGACGCGCGGGTATTGATTCTGGACGAACCGACCGCCGCATTGACGCGGCGCGAGCAGATCGCGCTTTGCAAGCTTCTCGAACAGCTTCGCTCGCATCTTGCGGTTGTTTTCATCACGCACCGCCTGGACGAGGTCATGCAACTGGCCGACGTCGTCACCGTACTACGGGACGGTCGTACAGTCGCCCGGCTCGCGCGCGGTGCTTTCGACCATTCGTCGCTGGTCGAAGCGATGCTTGGCCCGGCCGCCGACGCCGCCCAAAGTTCAGACAAAAGGGGGTCGGGGCGTCCTCGCGAGCCCCTGTTGACCATCGCCGGATTGAAAGCGCCGGACATCGGCCTTGACGGAATCGGCCTGACCGTCGGCAAGGGGGAGATCGTCGGAATCGCCGGAATGCTGGGCAGTGGACGAAGCGAATTGCTTGAATGCCTGTTCGGCCTGCGGCGCAACACGGCGGGCACGATCCGGCTCGCCGGGCGCGAGATCAAGCCACGCTCGCCGGTGGATGCGATGCGGGCGGGCATCGCGCTGGTCCCCGAGGACCGGAAGCTCATGGGCATCTTTGCCGGCAAGCCGCTTTGGCAGAACATCGCGCTTGCGTCCTTTCGCGATCTTTTCAGTCGCGGCGGATTGGTTCGTCGGGCCGAGGCCCGCAAGGCCGCACTCGAAGAAGTGGCGCGTCTTGGCATCCGGGCGGCCTCGATCGATCTGGACATCGGCTTCCTGAGTGGCGGCAACCAGCAAAAGGCGATCATTGCACGCTGGCTGCTGCGCGCTCCGAAGCTGCTCTTGCTGGATGAACCAACTGCCGGGATTGACATCGGTGCCAAGGCCGAGATCCATGCACTGGTGCGAGAACTCGCGGAGGCGGGCATGGGTGTTCTGGTCGCCTCGTCCGAGTTCGACGAACTCATCGGACTTTGTGACCGGATCCTGGTTATCCGCAAGGGACGTATCGAAAGCCCGGATCCCGCCGACGAGCGCGACGAGGGCGCTTTGGTGCTGATGGCGACGGGAGGCACGAAATGATGGCCGGTCTGCAAGAGACATATGCCGCAAACAGTGCTGAAGCCGCGGTTCTGGCCAGGGTGCGCAAGGTCAATCCAAGGATCCTGCTTCTTGTCTGTCTGGTGCTGCTTGTGGGGACCGGGTTGGCGCTGACGGTGCCGCATTTCCTCAGCGCGAGCAGTCTGACGAACATCCTGCGGCAGTGGTCGGTTCTGCTGATCGTCGCCCTCGGCGCAACCTTCGTCATCGCGGCGGGCGAAATCGACCTGTCTGTGGGATCGGTCGTCGCACTGGTGTCGGTCCTGACCGCCTGGGCGTCGAAGGGCGACTTCGCAATTCCCCTGATCCTGCTGGCGGCCCTTGCGGTCGGGCTGGCGGTAGGCACGGTGAACGCGCTCCTGACGCTTCTGTTTCGGTTGCCGTCCTTCCTTGCAACGCTCGGAATGCTGCTGATAGTCAAGGGTGTGGCGATGACGATCTCGTTGCAGCCCATGGCGGTGCGCGACCTGGACTTCATCCGCTTCTTCCGTCTCAAGCCATTGGGGCTGCCGATTCCGTTCGTGATCGCGGCGGCCCTGGCGGCGGTTGCTTGGATTGCCTTTCACAAGACGCGATTCGGTAACTGGACACGCGCCGTGGGGTCACACGCCGAAAGCGCCCGTCTTGCCGGTGTCGCAGTCGCAAGGCACAAGGCGCTGGTCCTTGTGGTTGGCGCGATGGCTGCCGCGATCGGTGGTGTCATCCTGGCGGGCCGAACCAACTATGGTATCGCGCAGACGGCCGGTGGCATGGAGCTTGACGTGATCGCCGCGGTCGTTCTCGGCGGTGGGCGGTTGGGTGGCGGAACGGGGAACGTGCTGGGCACCGCGCTTGGCGCCCTGTTGCTGACTATGATCTTTACCGGCATCGCGGTGCTTGGCTTGCCCGGACCCTGGCAGGACATCACCAAGGGCGCGCTGATCGGCGTCGCCATCCTTCTTATGCGACGCTGAAAGCCAAGACGATGACCGACACCGCCACAATCACAACTACCCCGAGCCGCGCAATTCGCTTCGCGCAACGCAATCCCGCGATCCTGTACCTGGTCGTCCTTGTTGGGGCGTTCGGTCTGATCGCGCCCGAGCAGTTCACGATCGGGTCTGCAACAACTGTCGTTCAGCTGTCGATCCCTCTCGTTTCCATCGCGATTGGCATGACGCTCTGCCTTGTCTGTGGCGAGGTCGACCTGTCCGTGGGCGGCGTTGCCGGGCTGGCCAGCACGATCACGGCCCTTCTAGTGACCGCAGAATGGCACTGGCCGCTGGCGGTGCTGGCCGCCCTTGCCGCCGGTGGGGCGGTTGGCCTTGTGAACGGTCTCTTCACAGCCCTGCTGATACCGAGCTTTCCGCGCTTTCCGTCTTTTCTCGTTACGCTGGCGACACTGTCCATCACGCTTGGTATCGCGCAGTCCCTGCAACCGTTGCAGCAATCCATTGCGATTAACGACGCAAGCTTTCAAGTAGCGTTTCGTTTTGCATCGACGATACCGGCAAGCCCGCCATTCTGGTACATGGTGGCGTTGGTTGTCGTCGCACATGTTCTGCTGTCGCGCGCGCGCTTCGGATATGCTGCCTATGCAGTGGGCACCAATCCGCGCGCTGCCGAACTGGTGGGCCACAGTGCGGTTCGGATCCGTGCCTCCGTGATGGTGATAAGCGGTCTGACTGCGGCCTTTGGTGGCGTGATGCTCGCGGGCTTTGTACAGGCAGGGTTCGGTGGCATTGCCCAGGGGGTCGAGATCGACGCCATCGCTGCGGCGGTGATCGGCGGCGCGGCACTGACTGGCGGGCGTGGCAGCATCATCGGCACGGTATGGGGCGTTTTGATCCTCGGCGTACTGAACACAGGGCTGCTGGTCCTACAGGTCACGACCAACTGGCAACTGATTTCCAAGGGTGGGCTGGTGATCCTGGCACTGGTCATCGCAGAGGCGCTGCACCGGCGTGCAGTGCAATCCCGTTGAACCCAGGCAACGCCCATTAACGGAGACAACCGGATGAAGAAGTTCATCAATTCCCCCGAGACCGTGGTTCCGGACTACCTTGCCGGCCTTGTCGCCGCGAACCCCGACATCATCGCGCTGGACCCGTCACCGCGCGTGCTGCGGAGAACCGACATCGGCGCTCGGCGCAAGGTGGGGCTTATCGCAGGCGGCGGCTCGGGTTGCGAACCGTTGCACACCGGTTTCGTCGGGCCCGGCATGCTGGACGCGGCCTGTCCGGGAGAGATTTTCACCTCGCCGGTCCCGGACCAGATCATTGCGGCGACCAGGGCCACCGAGAGCGGCGCCGGCACGGTTCACATCGTCAAGAACTTCACCGGCGAGGTGATGAACTTCGGCATCGCGCAAGAGATCCTTGCGTTCGAGGACATCAGACCCGTCACCGTCCTGATCAACGACGATTGCTCGATCCCCGATGATGATGAGAGCGCCGGCAGGCGCGGCCTCGGCGCGACTGTGCTGGTGGAAAAGATCGCAGGCGCTGCGGCCGAGCGCGGCGACGATCTCGATGCTGTCGTCTCCATCGCCCGGCGAGTCAATGCGCGCGCGCGTACCTTCAGCGTGGGACTGACTTCGTGCATTCCTCCGGCGCGGGGCAAGCCGATCTACCAGATGGCCGACGACGAGATGGACATCGGCATCGGTATCAGCGGATCGCCCGGACGCAAGCGTGTGCCCCTGCGCCAGGCCGCCGAGATTGCCGGTGTGCTTTTGCAAGAGGTCCTGAGCGATCTCAAACCTGCGAAGGGCGCGCGCATCCTGACGCTTCTCAGCGGTCTTGGCGGAACTCCCGAAAGCGAACTCTATCTGCTGTACGGGGAGGTGCACGCTTGTCTGATGCGCGCCGGCTACGATCCCGCGCGGGCGCTGGTGGGCAATTATGTGACTTCGCTGGAGCAGATGGGCGCCGCGCTGACGCTGCTGGAACTGGACGACGAAATGACGGAACTTTGGGACGCGCCGGTTCACACGGCCGACCTGCGCTGGGGACGATGACATGACTGACAGCCTTTCTGTAAACCAAATCAGCACCTTCCTTCGTTCATACGCCGACCGGATCGATCAGGGCCAGCAGGCTCTGTCAGAGCTCGACTCGGCCACCGGCGACGCCGACCACGGCGCAAACATGCGACGCGGCATGCGCGCGGTGGTCGCGTTGCTCGACGGCGCCAAAGGGTTCTCGACTCCGGGCGATCTGTTCAAGTCGGTTGGCTTCGCGATCGTCGGCACCGTCGGCGGCTCCTCGGGAGCCTTGTACGGGACGATCTTCTTGCGTCTTGCCGCCGCCGCTGGCGAGGGTAACGAAACGCTCGACACAGAAACGCTCGGCATGGGCCTTCAGGCGGCAGCGCAAGGCGTCGTCGACCGTGGCGGCGCACGGTTGGGCGACAAGACCATGTACGACGCGATCAAGCCGGCAGCGGATGTGTTTGTCGCCCGTGCCGCCGCTGGAGCCTCGATTCAGGATGCCCTGTCGGCTGCGGCAAAGGCGGCGGAAGATGGCGCGCGCTCCACCAGGGACATGCGCGCCCGACGCGGCAAATCGAGCTATGTCGGCGAAGACAGTATCGGAACCGTGGATCCCGGTGCGGAAAGCGTGGCTTGGATGCTCAGGTCTCTCGCCCAGGCAACCCTGACCTGAGGGGGCACAGTCAAGTCAAATCAACTTGAACCGGGTAGCGCTGTCAGAAAGCCTGAATGGACGAACAAACCCAGCCAATTCCGCAGTTTAAGGACATCACCGGAGATCATCCGACTGGCGACTATGTCGCTCATACGGTTCCGTCTGCCAATTCATGACGTCGAGAAACTGCCGAACAAGCGGGGAATCGACATCGGCCACGGACAAGTCCTCTTCTGGAGGCAACAGTACGGGCCACTGTTTGCTGAGGAGATCCGCAAACGCCAGGTGAGGGGTTGCGGTCGTGGCGCCGGCGTGGGTACTTGGGCAGGGATTTGGGGCGATCCGACGGTTTGGGGCTCTGCTCTGGCGGGCGATCGACCATGCAGATGATGCTCGATGTTTTCTTCTCCCGGTCGCTCAGGAATGTCGTGGACCTGCGTCACGAGTGCGGAATCCAAGCAAAGCTCCTGTCCATGATGCAAGTATTTCCAATATGTTAGTCGGCAGAGAAGGTTGGCTCCCAGGCCCATCCCCTCCTCCAGACGCCAACTAATTTAGTGGAGTGACGAACTGCACAATCTTTGCACATGCAGCGAATGGCAAGTTTGGCGGACCGCACCGCTGCGTTGAGACGCCGTGATGAATGGCGGCTGTGGGCCGCCCGTGTTCCATCGCCTTCGCGCAGAGGTTTCGGGAGAGCGGCCTTTCGCTGCGGACGATATGAATGTCGTCTGTGAGGACGAGTACGAAAACCGCTTTCGTGGGATTGGCGCTTGTGGCGAGTGTTGCGCTTTGATTGGGGCGCGGTGATTTTGTAGCTGGGCGCACCTGTCTGACGATTGAGGCCGTCTCAATCTGATAACGGTTGGTTTTGATAACGGATCAGTATGTGCGTGCGCTGCGCCAGCGCTTTCTCGAAGGCATGCGGATCAAGGGGCTGCAGCGCAAGCCTCAGACGATGTATCTGAGGGCGATGCGGAAGTTCACGCGGTACCTCGGCCATTCTGGCCCAGAACTTGTCGCCCTCGTTGGCCTGAAACCATAGCCGCAGCACGTCCCGCGTGCCGTCCGGAAGGATGGCCAACGCCACGAAGACCGCCTTGCTTGAGACCGCGCCGCCGCTGCGGATGTTGACCCGGATCGCGTCCATGCACACGACTGTGCCGGAACTACTTTCAGACCCTCGGATATGTCTCAGATTAAAAGTTGGACGCTTTAAACATTCGTGGGGGGCGCAATGCTCTGATGTCCGTCGTCAGATGATTTGGAACACGAGCAGTTGATCTCGTACAGAGGGCCAGGCTCATTCAGGTTTCAGTTTACGCCGCGGTCTGGCGATGCAGCAAGCGGCGCTTCTCGATGGTCCTGGTGGCTTGCCCCCATCGGGTGGTCCGGTTTGATAGTTAGTGCATCGTCGGCCTCAGGTCTATCGGAACGATGCTTTCTGGAGCAGGCGGGCGATATCCCAAGGCGCTGTGCGGCCTGACCGTGTTGTAGTGTACCCGCCACTTCTCGATGATTATCTGGGCCTCGCGCAGGCTGTAGAACAGCTCACCGTTCAACAATTCATCGCGGAAGCGAGCGTTGAAGCTTTCACAGTATCCGTTCTCCCAGGGTGAGCCTGGTTCGATATACGCTGTCTTTGCGCCGACAGCGGCAATCCAGTCGCGCACTTTCTGGGCGATGAACTCCGGGCCATAGCACGTTGGGAAGAAGGGCTGTTTTGAGGTGATGGCCACGCGCGCAGCCCTCAGATAGCGCAGCGGGTGGCCATAACCGGGTCTCAGGTCTCAACAGTGGTTTTGCACAAACCACACCGCTGAGGAGACCGGCTATGACCGCCACTCATTCTATCCCTTCGACCGTCCTGGTCGCCATCGACATTTCCAAGCACCGCCACGAAGTGCTCGTCGCTGTTCCGGGCAAGGTGCGCCGCCGGCGCATGACCATCACCAACACGTTGGAGGACTTCCGTCGGCTATCGGCCGCCCTCTCCAGCTACGAGCTGCCGGTCCGGATCGGGTTCGAGGCCACCGGGAACTATCACAGGCCCCTGGCGCATCATCTTGGACAGGCCGGGTTTGATTTGAAGCTGGTCTCGTCAGTTGGACTGGCTCGGACGCGTGAGGCCCTGCACAACAGTTGGGACAAGAATGATCCGAAGGACGCCCAGGTCATCCTGCACATGCTGGAGATCGGTGCCGTGCAGTTCTTCCACGATCCGCTGGTCACCGGCACTGCCGACATCCAGGAGCTGTCGAAGACGCACGAGATCGTCTCGCGCTCGAAGACCGAGCTGTGGCACCGCATCCTGACCCATTACCTGCCGCTCTACTTCCCCGAGGCCGAACGATTTCATCGAAGCTCGCGCACTGACTGGTTCCTGGCGTTCCTCGAGAAGTACCCGACACCGATGATGATCACGACTATGACCCGGGAAGCCTTCATCGCTGATGCCTGGCAGGTGGTGGGCAAGAAGGTTTCAAAGGAGCGCCTGCTTTCAGATATTTACGCCACGGCAGTGGACTCCGTCGGTTTGCCCGTCGGACCGGATTCCGACGCCGTTCGCATGTTCCGCCTGGTCCTCGCCGAAGGCAGAAGCCTGGTCCGACAGCGCAACGAGATCGAGGCGAGAGCCGTCGAGCTTCTGTCCGATCATCCCGACTACCAGCTTCTGACAACCATCCCAGGCATCGGCCCGATCAACGCCATGACAATCCTCGCGGAGGCTGGAGATCTACGCCGCTTCCGGCATCATCGGCAGTTCCTGAAGTTCTGTGGCATGGACCTCGCCACCGTCCAGTCCGGCATGTTCCGCGGTCAGAGCCGCATCTCGAAGTACGGCAATGCCCGGCTTCGGCGGACCCTCTGGATGGCCGGCCAAACCGCTGTTCTCAAGCGGACCAACAGCTTCCGCGACAAGTTCGAGCGCTACATCTCGAAGGACCGACACAACGCCCATCTGCGCCGCAAGGCCTACACCGCGATCGCGGCCAAGATGGCGCGCACCGTACACGCCGTGGTCAAACACGGCGATCCCTATCGCCCCTTCTTCGAGGGGGTGAGCCCAGGCGGAAGGACCACTCTCTGACATGAGCCGTGGAGGCAGCTCGCTGACCTCGTAGATAATGTTCGGGCCTTCTGCTTGGGATTTGGGATCTCGTATTGAGGACGGTGAGGGCCGCCAGAGCGCGTACCCTGTGTTTGCTATGGAAGAGATCATTTCTTGACGGCAGAGCCCGTCTGGGCAACCTTTACAGGGCATCCGGTTCGTCGGATGTCCCACGACCTGCTGACCTAAGCGGCCAGATTCTCCCGACATAGGACGTTGTCCGATCTTATGTATTCCGGCGGGCCGCGCAGGATGAACAGATCCGTCAGCGCATCCAGCACGTCGGTTGAGTTGAGCCTGCGATCGACGCGGATCATCAGCGCTTCCCTGGTGTATTCGTCGATGATGTTGAGCGTCCGATAGGCCCGGCCATCGTGGGTTCGGTCTTGCACGAAGTCATAGGACCAGACGTGGTTCGGCCGCTCTGGCCTGAGCCGCACGCAGGACCCGTCGTTCAGCCAAAGCCGCCCCTTTTTCTTCTGTTTCTGCGGGACCTTCAGCCCTTCACGCCGCCAGATGCGTTCGACCCGCTTATGGTTCACGTGCCAGCCTGCATTGTTGAGCAAGCCGGTCACCATCCGATATCCATAGCGCCCGTACTGATCGGCCAGTTCGATGATGTCATCGGTCAGACGCTCTTCATCGACCCGGCCCTGGGGCACCTTGCGCTGCGTGGATCGATGCTGGCCCAACGTGCGGCAGGCGCGGCGCTCAGACACGCCCAGTTCCTGCCGCACATGGTCGATGCATTTACGGCGACGCGAAGGGCTCAGAAGTTTCCCTTTGCTGCCTCGGTCAGGATCAGTTTGTCCAGGGTGAGATCAGATACAGCCCGCCGCAGCCGCTGGTTCTCTTTCTCCAGTTCCTTCAGCCGTGCGAGCTGAGACCTGCCCATCCCGCCATAGAGCTTACGCCATCGGTAGAACGTCTGCTGCGTCACGCCGATCTGGCGCACGGCCTCCGCTACCGTCATTCCTTGACCCTCCAAAACTTCAACTTGCCGAAGCTTCGATACGATATCTTCGGGCTTCTCTCGTTTCCCAGCCATCGCTGATCCTCCAATTTGCGGGACAAAACTATCCCAGTTGGTGGACCACTTTCAGGGGGCTACTCCAATTCAGCTCGATCTGCATGCGTGGGGTCGGGACTTTCGCTTGCCGCAACGCGCGGTCGATCAGAGACAGCAGCTCGTCCCGGCAATCGACGTCCCGTTCGAAGCGCGACAACCAGAACCGGACCGCATAGGAATTGCTGTCGCTTCCAAGCTCCTGGACGCGGACATCCGGTGCCGGTTCGCTCTGGATCAGGCGCGCTTCGCCCACCGCCTTCAGGATCATTTCCTTGGCGGCGTCCACGGGAACCTCATGCGCAAGCTTCAGAGACAGCTGCGCGCGATACTGCGGTTTCGGCGCGGAGTAGTTGATGATGCGTCGGCGCGCGATCTGGCTGTTCGGCAGGATCATGTAGGTCGAGTCCAACGTCAGCACCCGTGTCGTGCGCCAGCCGATCTCGATGACCTTGCCTCGTGCGACCTGCTCGATATCGACCCAGTCCCCAATCCGGTAGGGTGCCTCAACGCCCAATGCGATGCCGGACAGCGTGTCGGCCACGACGTTCCGGATTGCGAAACCCAGCACCGCGAGTATCAAGCTCGATCCCGCAAGCGCGCCAAGGAGACCTTGTTCCAGCAAAAGCGCGGCAGAGGCAACGATGGCGGCGAAGAACAGCAGAACCGCCACGAGATCCCGAAACAGGCGGGGGTATGGGCGCTTGTCGCGTCTCCGGCGATCTGCGAACAGGCCGAACAGCCGGCTACCGAGCCAGGCCGCGGCAAGACAACCGACAACGCCGCCAGGCAAGCGGAGGGACATTTCGACCCACCGCTCGACATCCTGGTCGAAGATTACCAGACCGGCGGCGACAAGAAGCAGAATCGAAGGCCAGGTCAGCCGACGGAGATGTGAGAGAAGTCTCATGTCAGCAGCCCTGTCGCTGGTGCGGCGATGGTCTGCGAGACCTGCACTGGAGGCAGGTCACGGCGGCGCCGATATGTCGCTCGACGGCAGAGCCACAACGACGACAGGAAATTCGGACAATGGGGGTATTGCCCCCGAGAATGTGCCGACAGCTGGGACAGCGATGAGCGGCTGCGCGGGGAAGCGATGTCTTGCAGGACGGGCAGGCAAGCGGAAGGTGACGATTCATGAGCCCCTCTTTCAATGGGAAGGGAAGGCGCCGAAGCGGCGATTGCTGTTATCCCGGAAGGAGCGTCGTGGCTTCATCAGCGCATCGCGCGGTTCCTTCCGGGCAGAGCATGGGCTTCGGCAGGGCCCAATGTGTGTCGGATCATTGTGCCTCCAGGCCTTCGGGGACATCCTGGGACGCGACGTGGAGCACGGTCAGGACCCGCTGCTCTCCGTCCCTGGTGTCCCAGTGGAGCGATGCGCCCTCTGCCAATCCGATCAGGGCAACCCCGATCGGTGTCAGGATTGAGATCCGGCCGCGTGCGATGTCGGCGTCCTCGGGATAGACTGGCGTTACCGTTTTTTCCTGGCCGGTCGTTTCGTCGCGAAAGGTGGCCGCGCGCCCGATCGCCACAACGTTCTGCGGGAGTTTCGCCGCCGGAACGATCCGGGCCCGACCGATTTCGCCGAGCAACCGGTCGGCAAGGTCCGGATTGCGCTGGATCGCGCCCTCGGCAAGTGCCTCGAGCCTACCCAGGCATTCAGCGCTTATGACGACCTTGGGCCGCCGGCCGGTGCCAAGAGAGGTGGAGCGTTGTTTGTTCATCGTGGTTTCCTTTCAATCTACTTGTGCTGTGAGTGAATTTTGGGTGGTCATAGTCCCCGACCCGTCATGGACGGATCAAAGCATCAGGCCGCGGCGTCGTCCGAAGATGGACTCACGTCCAGTACGACAACGACTTCGATCTGACCGTCGTCCCGCAGGAGCGGAACCTTCTGCAGCTTTCGCATTCCGATCAGGGTGGCTCCAAGCAATGAGGCAACGAGGATATGTCCCGGGACCGGTGCGGGGTTCATGGAAAGCACGCCGCTGCGAGCGCCCTCACCGCTGATCATGTAGGTGACATGGGATCCGGCCACGACGAGATCAGGCGAGGCCGGCTCGGGGGTTCCGCGCGAGATCCGCAGCTTGTGACGCAGCAGTCCATTTAGAAGAGGGGGGTTTGGCGCATTCCTGGTTCCGCGATGGCGGAGCAGGCGCTCGATACCGAGCCGGTCGTCGACGGTGAGAAGAAAGCCTGTCTCGACAGCGGAGCGTTCAAAGAGCGATCGAAAGTCACTGCCGGCAGGCAGGTGGGTGATCCTGGTAATAGTCATGATGTGTCTCCCGGAGCGGTGAAGCCCGCGTTCTCAGATGAAAGGATGTGAGAAAGCCCCGGGTGGTCGAAGACGCGCTTATGCGCAGACCGCCCGGGGACCCGGGCGGTTCAGAAGCAGAAACCGGAAAAGGTTTTCGTGCGTGACCATGAGGAGACCTTAGTCTTTGGGCGCACCCTGTCAATCCTCGCGAGCGGGCCGGTTCTGGAACGGACAAGGATGCAAAGATCCCGCGAAGGTGAAGAAGGCGAATTGTTGACGAGGTCCACGAGGCGGACTTCGACGACAGGGGGTCACCGCCGGCCCGTCTCGAAGATCGAGTCACGTCGACCTTCCTGGACCGGCCGGCGGTGTCGCAGCGGGATGATGTTTGCCGATGCCGTGCGACCACCATCGTCTTCCCGTCGCGCCAGGCATTTGGCGCCCGGCTCGGCGACCGACCTCTCCATGTCACTTGGCCGGAAAAGCTCCGGAAACAGTTCTTCGAAATCTGCCTTGCAAATCATCATTTTGTCACTCCTTTCCATAGCTCCATAGAGAGCCACGACACGGCGAAGGCTGCGCACCCCTGCAGTCCAGTGGTGCGCATTCTCGAGAATAGGACCGGCTATGCCGTTCGGCCGCCGCGCCACCGGGCATCGACCTGCACATCCGAAGAAACTGGACGCATGCTCAGTTCGCGATCCGCGAGACCATCGACGACGCGCGGGATATCACTGCGATCAATTCCGATGTCGCGCAGCAGGCGATCGTCCATGCCTCGAAGAGTTTCGATCATCTTCCGGCGTTGCCAGTGGTGAAATGCGGTCCGGAGCCAACGTCGAAACGCTCCGGGTTTGCGGCTGCGCTGACTGGCCGTTCGAGGGAGTGGGAAGTGATGGGTATTGGATTTGAAGACGTGGGGGTGCATGTCATGCTCCATGACGAGGAAACTGAACCGAGACGCACGCTCCACGTCAGCTGGCGACCCGCACAGGCGTGATCGTCCGGCCAGATTGGCGCGTTTGTCACTTCGACTGATCTGTAAGAGATCGAGAAGACCCCGAGACGCGGACCGGCAAGCGGCCTGATCCCGCCCGGGGTTACCGGCGGTTCAGTGTGTTTCCTGCGTTGAGCAGGAACCTCGTATGAAGACTGAACATGGTCATGACTGAGATATCGGCAATCCGCGTGCGTTTATCAAGAGCACGGCGTAGCCTGCGACCTTCTGGCACTGACGCCATCAGAGGCGGACGAGGCTCATGGATGACGCCCCTCAAAAGGAGATCAAAGACCTCGGTTTATCGTCGCGCAGCAGTGAGAACTGACTCTCATAGTGGTGCCACTTCGCCGCACCATGGCAGTGACGATTGACAGAATCCATTTGTTGCATAGGTTGATCGCATGGTTACGAACGAAAACCTTTTCCGGTTTCTGCTTCTGAACCGCCTCCCTGCCCGGGCGGCGAGCGCTTAACCGCGTTCACGGCCACCCGGGGATTTCTCGAACATTTTGATAGAGACATCGGGTCTGCTGAGATCAGCCCCTGGGAGACAAACATGACCGACGCACAACATGTGCGGGTGCCGAACAGCTATGCTTACGACACCACGCCTGAAAAACACCTCAACGATGCCGAGTTCTTTCTTCGGCCTTCTGACCGCACCGACATCGAGTGGCTGCTGTCCCGAGATGACCCCGCGGCACAGAACATGCCGCGTCTTGTAGAGGGCATCCTGCGCTACAAGATGAGAACGGCCGGGAAAGCGGCTGGCAAAGGCATCGACCAAATCGCATTGCCTATGAAACGCATTACTTATGCTGAAAGCACTGGTTCAGTACGGAAAGGCATTTTGACCATGAGCGTAGTAGAACGGCCGGGCCGCATTCCGGTGGGATCTCTGCTGGGCGCAACTCTCTTGGGCATGTCAAGACACCAGGAAGAGCCCCTGAAGAAAGAGGACGGCAATACTGTCATTGTCCGCGTTATGAAGATCGAAACCGTGGAGCCGGTCTGATGCGTCGAGTAGCGGACCGATCTGCGGAAAGGAAGCGCGTGTAACGCGCCGTCTCAGTTAACCTGCGCCAACATGGCGTCATGATGCCGCGTCAGACGGGTTCCGGTGCGGGGAGGGCAACATCGGCAAGGGTCGAGCGGTTGAGGTTCTCGATAAAGGCCATCTCGGCCACCCGAAGCCGGGTCTTCAGGCTACAGCATCCGTCGATGGTGCAATCCCCGCCGTTCGGTTGGAGGCATTCGACAAGTGCCTGACCCTCTTCCAACACTCGCACCACGTCCCCCAGCCGGATTTCCTCGGGGGCGTGGGCCAGGGTAGCACCGCCGCCGCCCCCACGACGTGTCTGCACCAGTCCGGCCCGGCCGAGTTTCTGCATGATCTTAATGAGATGGTTGCGGGAAAGCTGGAATTCCTCGGCGAGATCAGCAGTGGAAAAAGCCCGGTCCGGCGCGCTGGCAAGGCGCATCAGCATGCGGAGTCCGTAGTCGGTGAATGAGGTAAGGCGCATCTGCCATCCATGAAGTGGTATTTACAGTGCCTATTATGGCGATTATCCTAATATGGCGCTTATCCAGAGAAGTGAATAGTCCCGGCGCGGAGACGCGGCTCCTGCCGCGAGAATGACTATACCTGAAGTTTGGGGGGTGGACATGGGCAATGGGTCCAACAGCTTCAAGAATGAGGGAAACTTTGCCTCGCCACCCTGCATGGCGGCAGAGGTCGATCCTGGGTATTTCGATCCCTTGACCGTAGATCCCGAACAAGAGCGCGACGTGGCCCGGTGGCGCACGGCGGAACGCAAGCGGCTTCGCGAGGCGCGTCGGACGCTTTCCTCGTCCCAGAGTAAAGCAACAGGTGAAGCGCTGATGGCAGGACTGAAGAAATTGTTTGCAGGGCACTCTGCCGGGGCGGGCGACGGGGTCGCCGCCTTCTATTGGCCGATCAAGGACGAGCCGGACCTGCGACCTCTGATGACCGAGATGCACGCGTCTGGCCGCCGCATCGCCCTGCCTTTGGTGGAGACGCGGGCGGCGCCCCTGGTGTTCCGCCTATGGACTCCGGAGACCCGGATGGAGCGCGGACACTGGAACATTCCCGTGCCGCCACGGGACGCGCCGGAGGTGATGCCGGACGTCGTTCTCGCGCCTCTCATGGGCTGGGACAGCGAGGGTTATCGCCTTGGCTATGGTGGAGGGTATTTCGATCGAACCCTGGCGGCGCTGTCACCGCGCCCCTTCAGCATCGGTGTGGGACTCGCCGCGGCGCAGCTACCCACAATCTATCCGCAGCCCCACGATATTCCGATGGATGTCATACTCACCGAGCGTGGGACCGAAGTCGGAGGCTAACGATGGACTGGGACCAGATTGCGCGAAAATTGTTCGAGGGCATGCCCGATGCGCTGGTGGTCGCCGACCGCAAAGGCATCATCCGCGTCTGGAACGGGGGCGCCGAGCGGATATTCGGCTTTGCAGAGGGGGAGGCGCTTGGCCAGTCATTGGACATCATCACGCCGGAGCGACTGCGTGAGCGACACTGGATCGGCTACGAGGCCACCATGCGGACCGGTCAAACCAAATATGGCGCAGGCGATCTTCTGTCTGTTCCTGCAATCCGGAAGGACGGAGCGCAAATCTCGATCCAGTTCTCCATCGTCCCGTTGCGCGACGAGGACGGTGACTTGCAGGCGGTCGCGGCGATCATGCGCGACGTCACCGAGGACTTCGAAGAGCGCAAGAGGTTGCGGCGCGCGCTTCGCGATTGAGGGAACCGTCGAGGCTGTCAGGCACTGGATTCGGCCAGCGTAGCCGGGACGGCCTACGCCGAACCGGGCTTACCTTGGGAAAACCTGTGCTGCGCGAGCTTCAATGCCCGGTCCGGCGAAAAAATGTTCAGCGGAGGACTCTTCTGTAGCCCCAGCCAAGCGCTGGCTCCGATCGAGCGAAGAAGGAAACACCGCAACACCAAGCGAGCCCATGGCGCTCTGGGCTATCACCCTCCGGTTCCCGAAACCATCGTCCCGATGGACCGAAGACCGGTCATTCTCCAGCATTCAAACTGGACTTTCCGGATGGGGCCGATCATGGCGATAGAGCCGCAAGAGCCCGGCGTGGTGCATTTCGCTTACGAGGATCACCGGATTTGTCCAGCAGTTCATTCACACGTGTAGACAAGTTCCTGTCCTCGATGGGATATGGTGCGCGCAAGGACATCGCGCGGCTGGCGCGGGTTGGTGGCATTGTCTTCGATCAGGCTGAGATCCTGGACGCCTCCATCCGCATCCCTGTCAGCGCGGATCTGCCCCGCCGCATGACGGTCGCGGGCAAGCCGCTTGATCCGCTTGCCGGCCTGGTCGTCATGATGAACAAACCCTTGGGCGTGACCTGTTCGCACAAGGAGGCAGGCGAACTTGTCTATGACAGGCTGCCTGCGCGCTGGCGACGCCGCAAGCCCGCAATTTCGACCATCGGGCGTTTGGACAAACAGACCTCAGGCCTTTTGCTTCTGACCGACGACGGTGACCTTCTGCACCGTATCAGCAGCCCCAGAAGCCGGCTCAGCAAAACCTACCGCGCCACGCTTGCCCGTCCACTCGACGGCACGGAAATCGCACTGTTTGCGTCGGGCACACTCACGCTCAGAGGCGATGACAAACCCCTGGCGCCGGCGGTGCTGGACATAATCTCGGAAACCGAAGCCCTGATCACCGTGACCGAGGGCCGATACCACCAGGTTCGCCGCATGTTCGCCGCCACCGGAAATTTCGTCGAAGCTCTGCGACGTGAACGCTTGGGCGATCTCTGCCTGCCCGACACGCTGCCCCCCGGTGGATGGATGCTTCTGAGCAAGGAAGAGATCGCCCTCGTTTTTCGATGACCGAGGTGATCGGCTCAGATCACGCCCAGCATCCGCATGGCTTTCGCAACCCGCTCGAAACCGGCGATGTTCGCGCCCAGGACGTAGTCACCGGGCGCGCCATATTCATCGGCAGTTTCGGCGCATCTGTCGTGGATGCTTTTCATGATCTGAGCCAGCCGCTGTTCGGTCTGCTCAAAGCTCCAGCGATCACGGCTGGCGTTCTGCTGCATTTCCAGTGCCGAGGTTGCAACGCCCCCCGCGTTCGCAGCCTTGCCTGGCCCGAACAGGATGCCGGCCTCACGCAGGATGCGGATCGCTTCGGGGGTGCAGGGCATGTTCGCGCCTTCGCCAACCGCCAGAACGCCGTTCTTGACCAGTGATTTCGCGTCCTTGCCCGTCAGTTCGTTCTGGGTGGCCGAGGGCATTGCCACGTCACAGGGTAGATCCCAGACAGAGCCCTTTCCGACAGGAATGAAACGGGCTCCGTTCCCACGTAGCCGGGCATACTCCGAAATGCGCTCGCGGCGCACGGATTTGACCTCCTGAAGCAGGGCAAGGTCAATCCCGGCTTCATCTATGACGTAACCGCTGGAATCCGAACAGGCGATGACCATGCCCCCAAAGGATTGCACTTTTTCGATGGTATGGATGGCAACATTGCCCGAACCCGATACCACAACGCGCTTGCCATCGAAGTCGGTCTGGCGCGTTTCAAGCATCGCCTTGGTAAAATACGTGTTGCCGAAGCCGGTTGCCTCTGTCCTGGCTCGGGATCCGCCGTAGGCGATGTCCTTGCCGGTAAACACGCCCGATTCATAACGGTTGGTCAGGCGCTTGTATTGCCCGAACATGTATCCGATTTCACGTCCGCCAACGCCGATGTCACCGGCCGGCACATCCGTCTGCTCGCCCAGGTGGCGGTGCAGTTCGGTCATGAGCGATTGACAGAAGCGCATGATCTCGCCATCGGATTTGTTCTTGGGGTCGAAATCCGATCCGCCTTTTCCGCCACCGATCGGCAGACCGGTCAGGGCATTCTTGAAAGTCTGCTCGAAGCCCAGGAACTTGACGATCCCCAGATTGACAGACGGATGGAAGCGCATCCCCCCCTTGTAGGGGCCGAGGGACGAGTTGAACTGGACGCGAAATCCTCGATTGATCTGGACATTCCCCTGGTCGTCAACCCAAGGGATGCGAAAGATAATCTGGCGCTCGGGTTCGCAGATCCGTTCGATGAGCGCTTGTTCGAGATAATCAGGGTGCTTTGCCACGACGCGCCCGAGGCTTTCCATCACCTCGTGCACGGCCTGGTGAAATTCCGGCTCGCCCGCGTTACGCCGCGCCACTTCGGCAAGGATCGGTTGGAGCTTTTCGTCGATATTGTTCATGTGCCTCGTCGCATCAAGGGGGAGTGTTGGCTGGGTGCGGAAAATGTGTGCATCGGCATCACGAGTGCCCATTTTCCAGTCAGCTATTCGATCCTCGACCGTTGTGCAAACCGTTCTCGCGCAGGATGACGTCGAAGGGGATGTTGTGCGGGTGTGGGCGCGGTGAGTGTAAGCTGCGCTGCATTTGGTCTGACGCCGACGACAATGGGTTTCGGGTGCAGCACTGGCGATGGCCAGGAGATTTGTCTTGCCGCGGCCGGTCTCGCATCAGGTCGCAGGCTTCTGCAACTTCGCCGTTGGAGGATCAGGCCGGGCGAATGAACATGCGGTCATCTTCATGCGCGGCGGCATCGTCGGAGCGGATGGCACGGTAGCAATGCCACGTCGCGTGTCCCAGCAGCGGAAACACCAGGATCAGCCCCAGCCCGGCGGTGAGCAGACATAAGACGAACAGCGCCACCACGATGGCGCCCCAGGCAATCATCACCGCGAGGTTGTTCCAGACCATCGCCATGCTGATCCCGAGCGCAGAAAGCGCGTCGGTCCGTTCTGTCAGCAGCATCGGAAAGGCGAACACGCTGATGGCGAATGAGAAGGCGGCGAAGAGCGCACCGACGGCAGAGCCGATCAGCAACAGGGCCCAGCCAGTGGGAGTCAGGAAAAGCATCGGAACGATCTCCTCGGTGCCGGGAAAGGCCACCATGCCGAAGAACAGCGCATAGATGAGGACCGCCGCGCGCATCCACAGCAGGAACAGCCCCAGAAGCATGACCCCCATGAAGACACCGGCACGGCCGGATCGAAGCCGGACGAAGAGCATCGGCGCGAGGCCGACCGGTTCGCCCGCCTCCAGTCGCCGGCTTTTCTCGTAGAGCCCGCCGGCGATCAGCGGCCCGACCACCATGAAGCCCGCCAGCGCCGGGAACAGGGCATAGTCGAACTCCAGGTGGAACAGGAACCAGACCACGGCGACCGAGACGAGGAAAACGCCGAGGCCGTAGACCAGACTCGGAAGCGGGTGGGTCCAGAGATCGCGCCACCCGGCCCGCAGCCATGTGAAGGCGGTGCGCCACGGCAGATCGCGGGCGTGCGGGCTCGGGCGCGCTAGGGGTGGGACCACCTTCGGAATGACGCCCCCGGCGTGCGGATTGTCGGGAGGCGGCGGGGCGTTGTTCTGGCTCAGCATGACGGTTTCGCCGGGCGGTAGGTGCCGGCGCCTTCCTTGGCGGTTTCAACGCAGCTCGGTTGCGACGACAGCGAGACAGAGACGAGATGGATTTTGGCGGCGGCGAAGACGGCCACCACCAGAAATGCGGCGGAGATCGCCAGAACTCGGGGGCGTTCAATGGTCATTCCGGGCCCTCGTCAGCCAGCGACGTGATGTAGATGGCAAGCATCTTGCGCTGCGCTTCGGTCAGGCGGTTTTCCCATGCGGGCATCCAGCCCTGTCGGCCACCATAGATCGTCTCGAACAGAGCCTCATCGGAGCCACCGTAGATCCAGTGGCTGTCAGTGAGGTTCGGGGCGCCGAGGTCGTGCATGCCCGTGCCGTCCTCGCCGTGGCAGCTTGCGCAATTGTCGGCGAAGAGCGCGGCGCCTTCTTCCAGCCGTTCGGGCGGGGCGCCGCTGTGGAGGCCCGCCAGCGACTGCACATAGCCCGCCACGACGCGGATCTGGTCCCGGTCGAGCATGCCATCACGGCCAAAGGCCGGCATCTCGGCATAGCGCGTGTCGGGATGCGGGGCATTGATGCCGACACGCAGGGTTTCGAGGATCGTCTCGTCGTCGCCACCCCAAAGCCAGGCGTCATCGACAAGGGAGGGATAACCGGGGCCGCCTTCGGCGCGGCTTCCGTGGCAGGCCGCGCAATTGTCGCCGAAGAGTGCGGGTGCGGTCTGGTCGACGTGGGACACCAGAACCGGGTCGTCGCGGATCTCGTCCAGAGAAAGCGCGGCGATCCGGTCCGCCCAGAGGCTTCGGGTGGCGTCTGCCGCCGCCACGCGCTTATCCACCTGTACCTGTTGGTCGATGCCCAGCAGCCCGCGGGTAAAGGTATTCACCAGAGGCCAGGCCGGCATGAGCACCCAGTAGACCAGCGCCCAGATATGCGTGACGATGATGAAGAACCACACCGCCCGTGGAACGCGGGTGTTCAGCTCGGTGATGCCGTTCCATTCGTGGCCCGTGGTCTGGTGACCGGTCAGTGGGTCGCGTTCCTTTACCGACATGGCCCGTCCTCGTCATCCAGGATACTGTTCGCGGCCTTGTCGAAGCGTTTGCCCAGCGACGGCCAATAGGCGTAGACGGTGATCCCCACCGACAGGGCGATGAGGTAGAACAGCCCGAAGGACTTGGCGATCACCGAGGTCAGGTCGTGCGTGAGGTCCATCCTGTCAGTCCTCCCCTGGTGGCTGATTTGCGAAGGCGGCATCCGTGAGCCCGCCAAGGATCTGAAGGTAGGCCACCAGGGCATCCATCTCCGTGACGCGATCCCGCTGTCCGTCGAAGTGGCGGACGCTGGTCGCGTCGCCATATCGCTTGCTTACGCCGTCGGCCGCGTCGGTGTCGGGCCGCGCCTGGCCGCGGGCGTCGGCATCGGCATTGTCGATCTGTTCGTCGCTGTAGGGCACGCCCACTGCCCGCAGTGCCGCAAGACGGTCCGGCAGGCTCTCTGTCTCGAGCGTCCTGTCCAGCAGGAAGGCGTATTGCGGCATCACCGATTCCGGCACCACCGCGCGCGGATCGACGAGGTGGCGCACGTGCCAGTCGTCGGAATACTTGTTGCCCAGCCGGGCGAGGTCCGGCCCGGTCCGCTTGGAGCCCCAGAGCATCGGGTGATCGTACTGCGATTCCACCGCCAGCGAGTAGGGCCCGTAGCGGTCCACCTCGTCCTGAAGCGTGCGGATCATCTGGCTGTGACAGGCATAGCAGCCCTCGCGGATGTAGATGTCGCGCCCGGCCTGTTCCAGAGGTGTGTAGAGCCGCATGTCCGGTGCGGCCTCGACCGTTTCGTCGATGGTGAAGAGCGGCGCGATTTCCACGAAACCGCCCACCCCGGCGGCGACGATGATCCCGAGGGTCAGGGCCATCGAGTGCCGCTCGGTGCGGTAGTGGGTCCGGGCGTGGAACTCGAACAGGCGGGCGAATGGGGAGAGGATCTTGCGAAACATCGGGTCACTCCGCTGCCGGGACGGCGGGTTCGGTCGCCTCGGACGAAGTCGGGTAGTCGCGTTCCGGGCGTTTTTCAGGGGCGTGCCGGATCGTCATGTAGACGTTGTAGGCAGCCAGGATCGCGCCGGTCAGGAACAGCGCCCCGCCGCAGGCCCGTGCGACGTAATAGGGGTGCATCGCGACCAGCGTGTCGGTGAAGGAATAGGCCAGCGTGCCGCTGTCGGTGTAGGTGCGCCACATCAGCCCCTGGACGATGCCGCTGTTCCACATCGCGAAGACGTAGATCACCGTGCCCGCCAGCGCGAGCCAGAAGTGCCATTCCACCAGCTTCCAGGAATACATCGTCTCGCGCTTCCACAGCAGCGGAACGACAGAGTAGATCGAGCCGAAGGTGATCAGCGCCACCCAGCCCATCGCGCCCGCATGGACGTGGCCCACGGTCCAGTCGGTATAATGCGATAGTGAGTTCACCGCACGCACTGCCATGAATGAGCCTTCGAAGGTGGACAGCCCGTAGAACACCGCCGCCACCATCATGAAGCGCAGCGTGGCATCGTCGCGCACCTTGTGCCAGGCGCCGTTCAGCGTCATCAACGCGTTGCCCGCACTGGCCCAGGAGGGCACCAGCAGCATGACCGAAAAGGTCATGCCCAGCGTCTGCACCCATTGCGGCAGGGCGGTGTAGTGCAGGTGGTGCGAGCCGGCCCAGATGTAGAAGAACACAATGCCCCAGAACGACAGGATCGACAGGCGGTAGGAGTAGATCGGCCGCTCCGCCCGCTTGGGCAGGAAGTAGTAGAGCATGCCGAGGAAACCTGCGGTCAGGAAGAAGGCGACCGCGTTGTGGCCATACCACCATTGCGTCATCGCATCCTGGACGCCCGCGAAGGCCGAGTAGCTCTTTGCTCCTGTCAGGCTGGCGGGGACGGCGAGGTTGTTGACGATGTGCAGGATCGCCACGACCAGGATGAAGGCGAGGTAATACCAGTTGGCGACGTATATATGCGGCTCGTTGCGGCGCGCCAGCGTACGAATGTAGAGCACGAAGTAGACGACCCAGACGATCACCAGCCAGATGTCGGCATACCATTCCGGCTCGGCGTATTCCTTGGACTGGGTAACGCCCATCAGGTAGCCCGAGGCGGCGACAATACAGAAGAGGTTGAACCCCAGCAGCACGAACCACGGTGAGACATGTCCGGCGAGCCGAGCCCGGCTGGTGCGTTGCATGACGTGATAGGACGTGGCGATGAGGGCATTGCCACCGAAACCAAAGATCACCCCCGATGTGTGAACGGGGCGGATGCGGCCAAAGCTCGACCACGCCGCGTCGAAGCGCAGATCGGGCCAGGCAAGTTGCGCCGCGACCCAAACCCCCATGCCCATACCGACGACGGCCCAGAACAGGGCGATCACGAGCCCGGCCTTGGTCGGGTCGTCGTAGTAGCTGGTCGTGCGGTCCTCGGCCGGTTCGGGCTCGCCAATCGCACGCAGGACGAAGCAGGTCACGATACCGGCCGCAATCAGAACGATCGCGCCGTGACTCCCCATCGGATCGCCACGACCCGCTGCGGCCATTACCAGCCCGACAATCGCCATGACGACACAAATCATCAATGCGATCTGGCGTTCGGCACCTGTCAACCGCTCCATCATCTGGCAACCTCCCGGTCGGTTCTATGTCTTGGTGGCAGCGGACGGTCCTCCGTCTGGAGGATCCGGCGGGCATCCCCGTCCGGATCGTCAAATTGGTCGTGTCTCATCGCCCAGAAGAACGCGCCGAGTCCGACAGTGCCCATCGCCAGCGTCACGGGGATGAGAAGAAGTAGGATGGTCATGCTGCGCCCTCGCCTGGAGCCTGCGCCCGTCCCGCGATGCCGCGAAGCGCCGCCGCCTCGGTACAAAGGTCGAGCAGCCGGCGCGCGGCTGGCACGATCCCGACGATTTCCCCCAAACCGGTACCGGCGTAATGCGGCATCTGCTCCAGCGCGCCCGTCGTCGTGCGCAGCGGTGAATCCGTGCTCTGGCGTAGGCGTGGAATGTCGCCGTCATGGGCGATGATCTCGCGGGGGATCGCGTCGGGATCGTGGCCCATCAGATCCGTGCCGAAGCCATCCGTAACGCTGTTGCGCAGGACGCGCACAGCCGACCCCTTGGGCCAGTTCAACACGAAACCATCGGTCAAGACCGTGTCCTGCGGCCCTGCATCGACAATGCGCCGCTTGTGACACTCATGGGCGAAGGATTCCTGCGTGGCGAGGAAGGCAGTGCCGCATTGCACGCCTTGCGCCCCCATCGCCAACGCCTCGGCCAGCGCCAGCCCGGTGCAGATGCCGCCGGAGGCAACAACCGGCAAGGCCGTGGTGTCCAGCACGGCCCGGAGCAGGTCGAATGTCGGGGTGCGGCCGTGCACGTGGCCGCCTGCATCCTGCCCCTGTGAGATCAACACATCCGCACCGGCGGCTTCGGCCTCCCGTGCCGCGCGCAGCGTGCCCACCTGGTGCAGCAGAAGAGCGCCTGCCTCCTTCACCCGGGCAACGGCCTCGGGCACCACGTCCCAAAAGAATGAAAAGACCGCCACTTCCATCGCGAGGCAGGTTTCGATTTGCTGGTCCAGCAGACCTGGGTCGGTGGCTGCGGGGATGAGGTTGACGGCAAAAGGGCGGTCCGACAGCCGGCGGTAAGCCTCGATTTCCGAGATGATGAGTGATGGCGCTTCGCGCACCATCCCCAGTGTCGGGAAACCGCCGGCATTTGCAACCGCGGCGGCCAGTTCGGAACGCGCGACGCCTCCCATACCGGCCAGGATGACGGGATACTTGCATCCCAGAAGGTCGCACAGGGGCGTGCGAAGGGACTCCGGATCGGCACTCATGTGGTGTCCCCCTTGAGGCGCTGCTTCAGATAGTCCCGCAGCACCACCGCCTGATTGTGCTCCCGGTCCTTCGCTGCGAAGAGCAGCGTGACGGGGCCTGCTCGGCACCATGCGAGGCAGCGGTCAACGGCGTCCGCGTTGTCCGCCAATTCGTGCAGATAGCGGTTGCGGAATTCTCCCCATTTGTCCGGATCGTGGTCGAACCATTTCCTGAGCTCGGTGGTCGGCGCGATGTCCTTGAGCCAGGCATCGTGTCCGAGACCGGTCTTCGAGATACCTCGCGCCCAGATCCGATCCACCAGCAGCCTCGCACGGTCAGCGCCGGACGCCTCGTCGTGAACGCGTGCGATGTCGATGTCGGAATGCTTCGCCATGCCGGCCTCAAACCAGTTTCGGGATGCCGGTGCCTTTGGCATCTTCGACCGCGAAGTTGAGCGTCCGTGCGATGCGTTCGGCCCGCTCGATGACATGGGCGGCGCCAGCAGGTGTGCAGATCTCCGTTGCGGTCTCGCGAAAGAGTGTGAGCCACCGCTCGAAATGGCCCCAGTCAATCGGCAGGCCGACGTGCTTGGGCACCGGGGCGCCATGATAGCGGCCTGTCATCAAGGCAACGGAGGACCAGAAGGATGTCATCCGCTCCAGATGCGGTGGCCAGTCATCGATGCGCGCCGCGAAGATAGGGCCGAGAACAGGGTCGTTGCGGATTTTGCCATAGAAGGCATGGACCAGCTCGCGCAGCACCGCGTCATCGAGCCCGGTCCGTGCCTCGAGATCGGCGGTGATCTCCGGTCGCACGGAGGGGCTGCGCGGTGGGGACGTCTGGATAGGGGTCATCGGTGTGGCGCCTTGGTCGCAGTTGTATTGACGGGGCATGCCCTTCAAGTGGTATTATAGATACCTATTTAAGTCGAGCGCAATCGGTCGAAACCGCGCAGAGCCAGACTGGCGGAGATCGGCGCGGGACCAGGGAATGGGAGACGGTGCGATGAGCGAAGTATCCAAAACCGACAGCGGGTTCGTTGTGGAAGCAGCCGCCATCGCGCGGGCCTTCGAGATCACGGAAGAGCAGGTCCGGGAGGAGATGCGGAACGGTCTCATCCGCAGCCGCTCCGAGAGCGGGGCGGGCGAAGACGAAGGACGTTGGCGCATGACCTTCTATCGTGCCGACCGCGCGTTCCGTCTCGTTGTCGATGCAGAGGGAGAGGTGCTGTCGCGGGGGAGCTTTCCCGTCACGCCGCGAGCGCGGTCATCAGTGCGCCGGGATTGACACTCGTCGGGCGGCAAGCAACGATCAATCCATGGTCAGGTATCAGATCAAGTTCCGGTTTCTTCTGCTGAACCGCCTTTAGCCCCGGGCGGATCGTGGGCGTTTTATGCGCAGCGATCTCCCGGGGACATCTCGAGAAAAGTTCTGAGATTGTCGGAGGCAACTCCAGGGGGAAACATGGCCATACCTGACGTTACGGGATCAACGATACCGCGACACGGAAAGCCCGAAGCGGGTGGCGGGGATTGCAAGTGCCGCCTGACAAAAGCCGATCGGCTGGGGATCGAGAGATTTCTGACCTTCGCCCGCAACAGCAGTGTCGCCTACTCCCAACTCATGCTGGACATTCTACATCAGAAACTGCAGGTGGCCGTTGCCTTAGAGGGCGCGGCGCCGTCCGATGTTGCCAAGTTTGGCAGCTATATTTCCTGCGTGGTGGACGAAAAAGATATCGAATGCGGGGTTCTCAGTTTCGGCCTTGTGACGCGTGCCGGAGAAATCCCGGTTCACTCTCTCCTGGGGGCCACGCTCATCGGAATGTCGACCGGGCAACGCACTATTCTGCTGTCCGAAGACGGCACCACCCGGTCATTGGTGGTAACCTAGGTGGGCGTGCCTTTTACCGTGTAGTGACGGGTTGCACCCAATGCGGTCACTGGCGCATCCGGCGCGGAAACGTAGTCGGTCTTGCCTTTGATCCGTGAGCGGCCCGCGAGCGAATAGGCCTGGCACGGAGGGCCGCCAAACAGGATGGTGTTTCCTGCATACGTTTCGCGTGCCTGGTCGAGTTCCGCGGCAAGCTCTTCGAACACGCCGACGCTTCCCGGAACTCTTTGCCGCACTTCCTGCTCAGCCTGCTTCCAGTTCGAAGGATATAGTTCCGACCAGTTAGGTAGAGGCGCGCCCTTGTTCAGGAAATCGTAATATTCCTCAGGAAACGCGTCGAACGACCAGAGGAAAGCGCGCAATCGCAGCGTCTGGATGGCGTGATTGTTGATTTCCGCTGAGCAGTGACCCGGTATTTTCACCGAGAAGTGACCCGCCCTTATTGTTTGTCAGCGGTCATGTCGTGGTCAATGTCGTTGTCTCCTTTCGCTTTTCTTTGCCGCCTCGGGGCTGGCCGTGAAGCGGTCGCTATCGTTGCCGGTTTCCATGGTGTGGCAGCGGTGAGTGAGCCGGTCGATCCGTGCGGTTGTCATCTTTGCATCGCCGAAGCCCTGGGCCCATTCGCTGAAGCCGGGGTTGGTGGCGATGATCACGCCGGTGCGCTCGTAGGGCTTGCTCAGGAGGTGGAACAGCATTGCGCCGCCGGACGAGCTGAACGGCAGGTCGCCGGGCGCGTCGGGAATGACCAAGTCGACCCTGGTGAGCGTCTGCGCCGTCTTCCCGGCCTTTCCGGGTGCCTTTTCCTGTTCCAGCGCGTTGACGCGTTCCACGGTCGGGCAGAAGCGCACTTTGCATCCGTGATGCTCGATGGCCTGAACGCCGATCGCCGTTGCGATGTGGCTTTTCCGCTGCCCGCTCCGCCGATCAGCACGATGTTTTCGGCGTTTTCCATGAACGCGCCGCGTTGCAACTGCCGGACAGTGGCTTCGTTGATCTCGCTGGATTTGAAGTCAAGGCCTGCGAGGTCCTTGCAGGATGGGAAGTGGGCCACCTTTGTGTGATAGGCAATGGAGCGCACCTCGCGCTCCGCGGTCCCGGCCTTGGGCAGCCGGGACACCATCGGCGTCGCGGCCTCGAACGCCGGCGCGCCCCGGGCGACCAGATCATCGACGGCTTGCGCCATGCCATGCAGCTTGAGGCTACGCAGCATGATCACGATCGAGGCTCCTGCTGGATCATGACGCATGGCGCGTCTCCCCGGCCTGTCTCAGGCCGTCATGGCGGTCGACGTTGGCCTTCGGAGCCGTTTCCAGGGCCAGGGCATCCGGTGGGTCGGCCTCGGGATGGTCGGAATGCTTCTTGTCGATCAGCCTGTGCAGCAGGTTCAGGATGTGCGTCTTGGTCGGACCGCCAGCTTCCAGCGCCGGTTCTGCGGTGCACAGAACGGCGTCTTCGTCGTGATGCAGAACCAGGGACAAGATATCGACCATCTCCCGGTCGCCGCCTTCCTTGCGCGACATGTGATCTTGCAGCCGGCGGAAGGCTCCGGGGCATCTCGGTGAACGGCGCGCCGTTGCGCAAAGCTCCGGGTTTGCGCTGGATCAGCGCCAGAGAATGGCGCCAATCATAAATGACCCTGCCTGGTTTGTGGTGCGATCGCTCACCGATGCGGTCATAGGGGCAAACGGCCTGACCTTCGGCCACTCCCACCAGCCGGCCCGGATAGACATGCAGGCTGACGCGGCGGTTCGCAAAGCTGGCGGGCACACTGCAGCGATTGCGTTCGAAGGTGATCAGGCACGTCGGCGACACCCGTTTGCTGTGCTCGACAAACCCATCGAAGGCCGGGGGCAGCCCCATCAGCATCGGCTTCTCCGCTTCCCATGCATCAGCAATCGTGCCGGGCAGGTCCCGGTGGTTTGTCTCGGCCCAAGGGGCCAGACAGAGATCCTCCAGCCACCGGTTCAACTCGTCCAGATCTTTGAAGACAGGCATGACCTGCCACAGGCGGTTGCGCGCATCCTGCAGGTTCTTCCCGACTCGTCCCTTCTCCCGGCCAGCGGCCGGGTTGCTGAACTCGGGCTCAAAGACATAGTGGCTGGCCATGGCCTTGAAGCGGGCAGTGACGGCCCCGTGCTGGCACGCCGCCGAAGACCCGGAAAGCGTGCCAATCGGCGTCAAGCGGCATCTCATGGGGCTGAAGCGGACAGGCCCGTACCAGGAAGGCCCGGCTGTGCGACAGCTTGATATGGGCGACCTGCAGCTTGGTCCGCGCGCCGCCGATATTGGCCCGGTCCTCGCTCCGGTCGACCTGGAATGCCTCGCCGGGCTGGCACACCAAGGGCACATAGGTGCCGCGTCCAGTCGTCTGCTCCGCTCGATGCCGATCGGCGCGCCAAGCGCGGGCAAAGGCCGCCACAGGCCCGCAAGAACCATCAAGACCAGGCTTCACCGGATCGGCATGCATCTGCTTCACGGTGAGGCGTTCCTTGTGCGCCTTCCGCGTCTGCGCCAGCAACCAGGCTGACAGACGATCCGCATATGGGTCCAGCTTGCTCGGCCGTGATGGCGATTGACCTTCGGTTCGACCGCGCCCTCGCGCAGATACGTTCTGATGGTGTCGCGAGACAGCCCGGCGCGCCGGGCCGTCTCGCGAATTGGCATTTTGTCACGCAATGTCCAACGTCGGACAACACTCAGAAATCCCATGTCGATCACTCCATATCTCCCCGACCGAACCCGTCGCGGCAAGGTGCTCACATGGGGCAATTCCCAGTGGAAAATTATCAGGCTACCGGATCACTGCTCAGCGGTCATCAACAGGTTTGATCAACGAGGTCACTGGGCGGGCCCGTTTCCGAACATGGCGGATCACGCTATAGATTGAACTACTCCCCGATCCTTGGACAGTTTTGGGGATGATTTAAGCTACTCTCTGCCCCTGCTGGTCGGTTTCGATCTGGTTGAAGTAGACCACGGAGGGCGGCTGTTCGCCATGGGCGGCGTGGGGCCGCCGGTGGTTGTAGAAGGCGAACCATCGGCCAACGCCGGCCTTGGCCTGGAGCCGGTCTCCCAAGCGTGTAGGGGTGACTTAACACCTGGTAGCTTGCACAAAAGTCCTGCCAGCTAAGGACAAAACGTGTTACTGATGACGGTGAAGCGTCGTTGCGATCGGTCGACTGTTCGTGCCTCGACGCTTCCAAATTCACGTCCATCGAGACCGAAGGTGCGTCGTCTCTTGGAGTTCGCAGCGGTAGAATTCAATCTTTTTCCATTCTCGCACCCGGCTCCCAAACGCCGACATTCGCGTTCGCGGTTCAATTCGGCACCGACGTCATCGCTGTTGCCGCCGTGATAGTGCGGCTTCGCACGGACCGCCGGGAAGGGCACCAGCAGCGGCGCATGAGTTGATTGAAGAAAGAAGGATCGCCCCATGGCTGATACGGCGCAGATGATATCAGACACCGGACGGTTCCGATGGCTCGAACGCGAGCATGATGATTTTCCGTTTTACCGCGGTTGTCCGGTGACGATCTCGACCGGCGGGTGGGTTTTGGTGATGGTTGCCGTTGTGATCGGGTTCCTGGTGCTGACTCAGGGGCCACGACTGGTGAGCGGCGTTCCGGCGCGCTTTCTGATTGCGTTGCTATACTCCGCCATTCCCCTTGCCGCGCTTGCAATCGTCGCGGGGCGGTCCTGGACGGCGCTGTTCCGGCGGCTTCGCGGCTCGGATTTCCTCTGGATGATCGCCTTCGCCGTGCTGAACCTCATCGTCACGCTTTTGGTCGGCATGATCATGATCCGCCTCGTCGACACCTCTGCCAACGAGGCGATTGCAAATGTCGCCTCGGCGGATGCGACGGACCGGCTGCTTTTCTTTTCGCAGAGCGCGATCCAACTGGTCGGCGAGGAGGTCATGTCGATCCTGCCGTTTCTCGCTCTGCTGTTCTGGCTGACAACTGCAGGAATGGGGCGCAAATGGGCCATCGTCGTGGCGACGCTTGTTGTCGCGGTTCTTTTCGCGGCAGCGCACTTGCCGACCTACAACTGGAACGTCGTTCAGGCACTGATGGGCGTGGGGGTCGCGCGGATCGTGCTCCTTCTGCCGTATATCATGACCAAGAACCTCGCTGTCTCCGCGGGTGCGCACATCCTGAACGACTGGATGTTTTTCGGGGTGTCGATCCTTGGAGCTGCCGCGGGCACCGCGGCGTGAACGAAGACAGGAGACATGCGAAACACATCTTCCACCCGGAGCGATCTTTGCTGTGGCGCTGCGCGAGTGTGGCCGGAGGAACGCCAGGCGCGTTGTGCCGGGAGAAGGACGCCGACGACTAGATCGGTCGCGCATGTCCGGCGGAACCGTTTGAAAAGGCCGCCGCTGTCTTGGCCGGAGGCCCCCGGCAGGCGCCCATTCACCGACTCGCCCGCTCGGTGCTTTCCCGGTGAAACACCGGCGGCGGTTACGCTGTCGGAAGGTCTATGCGGGCCTGCCGTCGGTGCAGACGGCAGAGTTCAGCATGCGAACCGAGGAATAACGGCCGTCTGACGTCACGACCTCGACACAGGCTCCGGTCTGCGCGTTGTAATAGTAGGAGGTCAGTCCGCGCTGCCAGGCGAGTTCGTAGCCGAGAGCCTGTATTCCCATTTCCGCCTGACCGGCCCGTGCACCCTGGAACGGCGTCAGGTCGGTCGAACTCCCGATAGCGGGTTGCCCGGGTGGGGGTGCCTCTGCCCGGGTTTTCCTACCGATCCGCCTGTCCCGGTGGCGGTAGACGCGCCTCCGGCATCGTTCGGCGTGGCAGGGCGGGCTACTCTCGACCACGGTCGACCAGGCCCAGTAGTGTCTCGACGGCACCTTCGAGCTGAGGGTCACGCCCTGCGGCGATGCTCTCCGGATTGTTCAGGATCAGCACGTCGGGCTGGACCTCCATGTTCTCGAAGAACCGGCATCGTTGAGGCGGAAGCCGATCTCCGGGACACCATAGTGCAGCCGCGAGTCGATCAGCGGCGGCTGCACGACTGCGGTACCCGACACTCGTCCCGTTCGGCTGATCGACGACGTAGAGCAGGGAACGGTTGTCCGGCCCGAGCTTGAAATAGGCGATTTTTTCCGAAAACGGGCTGAGGCGTGCGCTGCGATACTCGATGCCGGAAAGGTCGGGAAACGGCCCGTTCGGTCCGGTTTCGGTGTTCGCCGCATCGTCTTGTGGGGCGGTCGCGTCCTGTCCCGTGAGGCCGCTGAAGGCCGCGAAGGCTTCGGGGGTGAGGAAGGCGGCGTAGATGTCGCTACTCTCGATCCGTCCGGTATCGGCCCGGAGCCCGAAGCGGCCGGTCATCCACAGGACCACCTTGCCATCGGCGCTGATCGCGGGCGCTGCGTCGGAAAAGCCGTTCAGGCTGATGTTGACCCCCTCCACCGCACCGGCGGCGTCGGCGACACCGATTTCCATATGGGACCCGTATCCGAGCATCACGGCCAGCCAGCGGCCGTCGGAGCTCCATGCGAAGGAGCGGTCGCCGTCACAATAGGAATTGGACGCGTTTGCGGGCAGGACGATCACCGAAGTTCCGGCCTCGATGTCGTACGCGCAGCTCGGTCCGGTTCCGGAAATAGGCGATCCGACCGCCATCCGGCGCATAGACCGGAGAGAACTCGTCCTCCGCCGTGCCGACCAGGATCCGCTCTTCGACGGGAACGGCACCGGACAGGCCGGTGTCGGCGTCGCGCGTCAGGCGGGCCTCGACGATGTCCCAGGTGCCGTTCCGTTCCGAGGCATAGGCAAGGCTCCGGCCGTCCGGGGACCAGGAGACGTAGCGTTCGAGAGTCGGCGTGCTGGTAACGCGACGGGTTGCGCCGGTGCGGGTTGACATGACGAAGACCTCGCCGCGCGCGATCAGCGCGATCTCGCTGCCATCGGGCGAGACGGTCATCTCGGTGACCTGGTCGGCTTTGTTGCCCAAATCCAATGAGTGGTTAACTATTTGAATTCAGGGTGGTGGCTGGCGGCCATGAGCGGTTGGTCCCCCACGAAGTACAGACGAAGAACTGGCGATCATATACCACTCCATGATCTTGACGAGGAAATTCCATGACGGAAATAGGCCACGGTAGTGCTGCGACCGGGTCCGGAACCATGAGCACTGCGCTGTTTCGCTGGCCAACGGAGGCCCGTTTGTATGTGCATGGGCAGCAGGTTGGAGAGGGCGAGGATTCGGACAGGGCCGGGGCGCAGGATCTTGTTGTCCTGCGCGCAGCCATCCGCAGCGGGCGCGCGTTTTCTGTCGGACCATGCGGGGTCAGTCTCCTTTCCAAAGAACGCACGGGGTATTTCCACAGCCGCTCTGGCGGAACGACCGGAGCGGCGAAGACCATCCGGCGCAGCCATGCCTCCTGGATTGCCAGTTTCGAGGTCAACCGCAACCACCTGAGCCTTGGCAGCGAGGATCGCTACGCCGTCCTGGGCGTCCCGGCCCATTCCCTTGCGCTCTATGCCCTGGTCGAAGGGGCGCATCTTGGCGCCGACCTGCATTCCTTCGCTGGTCAGAGGCCGCGCCAACAGGCGCAGGGCGTGAAGGCGGCACAGGCGACAATCCTCTATGCGACGCCAACCCAGTTGCGCCTTCTGTGCGAAACAGGGGCCGAGTTGCCGTGCCTGCGCCATGTGCTTTGCGGAGGCGGGCGTTTGACACCCGAATTGTGGCTGCGGATCGCCGCATTGTGTCCCAAGGCAGACCTGCGTGAGTTCTATGGTGCCGCCGAGACCAGTTTTGTCGCTTGGGGCGATGGCAGTGGCCCCGAGGGCAGCGTTGGCCGCGCCTACCCGGGTGTCGAGATAAGGATCGACGCCAAGGAGGGGGCCATAGGAGAGATCTGGGTGCGCAGCCCTTACCTTTTTGATGGCTATGCCGAAGGTGACAGCGCAGAAACACGCGAAAGGGATGGTTTCGTCACGGTCGGTGAATTGGGGCAGCTCGACAAGGAGGGCCATCTGACCGTCGCCGGACGCCGCAACCGGATGGTCACCATCGCCGACCAGAACGTCTTTCCCGAGGATATCGAGGCCTTTCTGCTAAGCGATCCGGCGGTGACACATTGCGCCGTTGTTCCCCGGTCTGACCCTCGCCGCGGCACACATCTTGTCGCGGTCATCGACGGGCCGGCGGAGGCAGAGCTTTGCGATGCGCTGCTGGTCCGGTGCCGCAGGGCCTTTGGCCCGCTTGCCGCGCCACGCCGTCTACAGGTTCTGGACGAATTTCCGCTGACCCTTTCCGGCAAGCCCGACCTTGCCGCCATCGCCCGCCTTCTGGGCCCACCGGCATGAGCGGTGTCCGCATCATGTCTGCCCTGCGCGCGCCGGTGGCACCACGTGGCGGGGCCCTGTCACGGCTACAGCTCCACGAGCTTGGCGCGCCGGTGTTGCGCCGGGTGATCGAGGCGGCGGGGCTGGAGGCATGTCAGGTCGATGAAGTGATCCTGGGCAACGCGCTCGGGGCCGGGGGCAACCCAGCCCGCATGGTGGCGCTGGCCGCTGGTCTGCCGGACCAGGTGGCGGGGCTGACGCTGGACCGGCAATGTTGCGGCGGGCTTGACGCGCTGGTGATTGGCGCTGCGCTGATCGCTTCGGGGCAGGCGGAGGTCGTGGCGGCGGGCGGTGTGGAATCCTATTCCAGGCGGCCCCTGCGCCTGCGGACCGACCCCGAAGGCGGCCCGCCAATGGCCTATGACCGTCCTCCCTTCACGCCCTGGCCAGAGCGCGATCCGGAGATGGACGATGCCGCCGAGGCGCTGTCTGCCGAACTGGGTATTTCCCGCGCGGCGCAGGATGCCTGGGCCGTGGACAGTCACGGCAAGGCACAGACGGCGGAGATGGAGGCAGAGATCATACCCCTTGGCGGGTTGCACGCGGATGCCTTCACACGCGACCTGACGCCCCGCTTGGCCGCGCGGGCACCGCGCCTGAGCGGCACGATCACGGCCGCCAATGCCGCCGTGGCGGCGGATGGCGCGGCGTTCTGCCTGCTGGTTTCGGAGAGGGTCGCTGCCGGGTTGCCCGATATCGGGCTTGCCTATCGCGGGGGTGTGACGCTGGGCGGGCGCGTGGAGCGTCCCGGCCTTGCCCCGGTTGCGGCGATCCGCAAGGTTCTGGACCGGGCAGGCATGGACGCCGGGGCGCTCTCGGTTGCCGAGGTGATGGAGGCCTACGCCGTGCAGGCCATCGCCTGCGTCAATGGTGCCGGGCTGGACCCGAGCATCGTGAACCGCGCCGGAGGCGGGCTGGCGCGCGGCCATCCGGTGGGGGCCTCGGGCGCGATCAACGCGGTGCGGCTCTTCCATGAACTCCGGCAGCGGGGCGGCACCGGGCTGGCCACAATTGCGGCAGCGGGCGGGCTGGGCACGGCGGTCCTGATGTCGGTCAGTTGAAACCGCGCAGCGTCGCAAAGACAGACAGCGCTTCACGCTCTGTCCGCACGCCGTTTACCGGCGCCAACGGGTCCGCGCGTCCCAACGCCATGCCGCAAACGACCATCTCGTCCTCGCCCAGGCCAAGCTGGGCATGGGCGATATCTGCATGATTGGCCAAGGCCCCGATGCCGCAAGTGGCATAGCCTAGGTCGGAGGCCGCGATCATCAGCGCCATCATGGCCATGCCAAGGTCCATGAAACAGCCCTTGCCCATGTCCGGACGGATGGTCACGACGATGCCGACAGGGGCGGAAAAGAAACGGTAGTTTTCGTTGAACTGCGCCTTGCGCGCGGCGATGTCCCGCCGTCCTATCCCCAGCGCGGAATAGAGCGCATAACCCGCCGCCCGTTGTTTCGCCTTGAGGTCCGGCGGCATGGGTTGCGGAAAGTAGGAATATTCGGCCACCGGCGGGCGACCGCTTTCCGCGGCCGCCACCAACGCCTGCGAGAGATCCGCAAGCGGTCCGCCGGTCAGCGCATGAAACCGGCCAGGCTGCAGGTTGGCCCCGCTGGGGGCGGTCCGGGCGGCGGTCAGGATGCGCTCGATGTCCTGACGCGGCACCGGGTCGGGCAGGAAGCCCCGGACCGAGCGCCGCGCAGAAAGCAGGTGCTGCCCCCCTGCCGCTGTCATCCTCGAGACTGCACGCTCGACGGGCGCGACTTCGCCAGGCCTGCGGTGATCAATCCCGCCAGCACCGCCTTAATGACGTCGCCGGGAATGAAGGCGGTGACAAGCAGCGCCGCCTCCGGGATCGACTTGTCGAGCATCACTGACATGCCGACCACGCCGAAGGCATAGAGCACGAAGACGCCTCCAACCAGCGAGGCCACCGCGGCGACCGCCGCAAGACTGGCGCGCCAGCGCTCGACGATCAGGCCGGTGACGAAGGCGGCCACGGGAAAGCCGATCAGAAAGCCGACCGAGGGCGTCGCAAAGGCGCCGAGGCCTCCGCGTCCACCGGCCAGCAGCGGCAGGCCAAGCGCCACCAGCGCCAGGAACAGCAGGACCGCCAGCGCGCCGCGGCGGGCCCCCAGCACGGTGCCGCAAAGCATCACGCCCATGCTTTGGGCTGTGATCGGCACGCCGAAGGCCAGCGTGAATTTCGGGACCATGCCCAATGCGGCGATCAGCGCGGCAAAAAGGGCGATCAGGGCAAGATTGCGTTCCATTTGGTTTCCTTAGTCCGTGGGTTGCGTGGTTTCGAGGCCGCCGCGGGCGCGCAGCGCCTCAGCGACATGTTCGGCATCGTCCAGCGCCGTTGCGGCCAGCGGCATGACGATCTGCCATCCGGTGCGCCGGGCCGAGCGGGCGCGCCAGGCTTCGGCCAGCAGCCCCCCCTTGCGCGCGATCGACGGGGTAAAGCGCACGACCAGCGCCACCGAGAGTTCCAGCGCACGGGTCGACAGGCCAAGACGCCGGAACGGGCTCAGCAGCAGGGCCGCGACCGCCACCATGTCGCTGAGCCGCGTCGTCATCGTGACGAAATTCGCCAGCGCCAGCGCCGCCAGCAGGCGCAGGGCCACCGCCAGGCCCGCCGCAACCTGGCCGGTGACGCCATGCCAGACGGCGATGAGCAGCAGAAAAGGCAGGAGGATCTTCAGCGCGCGGGCCGCCGCGCGGGCAAAGGGCAGGCCGCCGGTCAGTGTCAGCCCAGCCACCCCGGCCAGCGCGAGGGCCAGCCATTCGGGGCTTGGCAGTGCGAAGAGGACCATGGTCGCCGCCGACAGGGCGGCCAGCTTGACGCCCGCCGGCACGCGGTGGGCCCAGGTCTCAACCGGAGAGGTCAGAGAGATCATCCTGCTCCCCCCATCTGCGCATCTGGTGTTCGAACCCGGCCAGAACCGTGGCCGCCGGTCCGTCCTGACGGATCCGGCCACGATCCAGCCAGATCACGCGTTCGAAATGCCGCACGCTGGCCGGATCGTGGGTGATCTGAATGACGCTCGCCTCGACCTCATCGACAAAGCGCATGAGTTGCAGACGTGTGGGAATGTCGAGGCCGGAATAGGGTTCGTCCAGCACGATCACCGCCGGTCGCATCGCCAGGACCGCCATCAGGCAGACGAGCTGCTTTTGCCCCTGGGACAGGGCATGGGTTGCCGCACCCGCCCAGTGGGACTTGCCGAACCGTTCGAGGATCTTACGCGTCTCCCGCGTAGCCGCGTCGCGCTTACGCCCCATTTGAACCAGACCAAAGGAGATTTCCTCCTCGACGGTGGGAAAGATGATCTGATGATCGGGGTTCTGGAACAGGATTCCGACCGTGCGCAGCGCCGCCTTACGGTCTTTCGCCATGTCGGTTCCGTCGATCTGCGCCGTCCCGCCATCGGGCGCCTGCAGCCCTGCGATCACCCGTGCCAGCGTGGTCTTGCCAGAGCCGTTGCGCCCGACAATTCCGATGCGGCGCTCTCTGATGTCAATGGAGATGTCGTGCAGGATCGCCGGTCCGCCGAGGCGTACCGAAACGCCCCGAAGAACGAGTGCCGGTGGTTTCCCCGTCCCAGCGGAGCCCGTAGCTATCCGAGGCGCCAATTGAATCGTTTTCACTTCTCTGATTGTCGCGCCAGCCCTCTTACAGGGTTTCCCCACGGCGTCCAACCAGAACCTTGGGGCTGGCAGGTGTTGGCAAAGTGTCCGCCCGGTGACTTGCGCCTTGCCAGTTGGGTTGAAGACTTTGACGGTTCGCGGATTGCCGGTCACGGCGCGAAAGCCAATCGGGACAGGGTGCGACATGGGCGAACCGTTTTCCTCGGGCCGTCTTGGGCATTGCCAGGAAGAACGGGAGATTGCCCGACCGGCGGGCATGCGACTCGCCGGTGCCGTGACAGTTTGGAACGGAGACAGACATGAGCGGTACGATGGCCGAAAACGCTGAATTGTCCATGACGGACCAAGTCTACAGTGACGATCTGCTGGCCGATCGCGAGACCGACCATTGCCGCAAGTTCCCATCGACCAAGAGCCTCGACAGCTTCGACTTCACGGCTATCCCGTCTCTCAACAAGGCGCTGACCATGGAGTTGGCACGCTGCGAGTTCATCGACCGTCGGGAGAATGTCTTCGCTCTGGGCCCGAGCGGCACGGGCAAGACGCACGTCGCCCTCGGTCTTGGTCTGGCCGCCTGCCAGAAGGGCCGGAAGGTCGGCTTCACCATCGCCGCGGCCCTGGTTCACGAACTCATGGAGGCTGTCGATGATCGCAGGCTCCAACGGCTCCTGAAGAGCCTTACCACCCATGACCTATTGATCATCGACGAGCTTGGCTTCGTTCCGCTTTCCAAAACCGGCGCGGAGCTGTTGTTCGAGGTTATCTCACAGCGATATGAGCGAGGCTCGATCATCACCACCTCGAACCTGCCGTTCGACGAACGGACCGAGGTCTTCGGATCGGAACGCCTGTCCGGCGCCATACTCGATCGGCTTTCCCATCACGTCCACATCCTCGAGATGAACGGTGAAAGCTTCAGGCTACGCGAGAGCCGAAAGCGCAATCCCTGAAACCAAACAATCCAGTCCCCCTTGAACTGGCCTTCGGCCTGTGCGCCTTGGCACGCGTCAGAGCCAACCGCTGGGGATTGTCACACCGGTGCATTGGCCAATCTTGCTCCGGGATTGACAGCGGCTCGTGACGCTGGTGACGGCACGATACAACTGGGCGCGTGACGAACTGACCGTTGGCCAGCGCGAGATGGCCCGGCTGTGGTCGGTCGACGAACGCACCGTCAAGCGGGAGATCAAGCGGCTCACCGCGGCCTCGATCCTGCTGCAACTGCAGCTGCGACCCGGCGTCCGGGGCAGGGTGGCCGCCTACCGTCTCAACATCGCCGAGATCCCCCGGCTGGGCGCGCCGGTCTGGGACCGGGTCGGGCCGGATTATTCCGACCGGATGGCACGGCAGACCGCCACGCCGTCCGCTTCTGAAAAGGTGGTGCGTGTGGATTTCAAAGGGAAGGGGGCGCGGACCGAGGCCACGAAACGAGAGACACCGGCGTCGGGCGATCCCTGGGCACGCACGCAGGCGTGGCTGGCCGAGCTGGAACCGTCGCTGCACCGTCGCTGGTTCTCGCCATTGACCCTTGCCTGTTACGAGGGCGGTGTGCTGGCGCTGCGCGCGCCCAGCCGGTTCCTAGCGCAATACGTGCAGACCCATCACCAGCGCCTGCTGAGGGGCGCGGCGCAACTGGAATTCCCTGGGTTGCGAAGGATCGAGATCGGAGTGTGAGACGGCGGGCCGATGCGTCCTCACATTGCGGTTGCGCAACGTCGACTGCACGGAAACCGGCCAGAAAGGGGACGTGCCGCAAGGCATTCATCACATTCCCCGGCGCAAGCCGCACCGGGCGCATTCGGATACGACAACATGCTCAACAACATCGGACTGCCGGGACTGGTTCTGGTCCTGCTCATGGTAATCATCCTGTTTGGCCGCGGCAAAATCTCGTCCGCCATGGGCGAGGTCGGACAGGGGCTGACGGCCATTCGGCGCGGCGTGAAGACGGGGCAGGGCGACGACGAGAACCCGTCCGGCTGACCGGTACGACGGACAATCACGGGCAGCAACCGCGGGTCCGCGCGCCGGCCTCCGGAGATTAACTTTGAGGTGGCATTTTGCCACCTGAGAGGCATGTAAGGAGGCGCCCATGGCACAATCTGTGAAACTTGCCGACGTCATCATGGCCCTGGTTCGCCGCGAGGCGGACCTGCACAGCCGGTCCGTGGCTGGCCAGATCACCCACTGGTTGAAAATCGGCTGGGCGATCGAACACTCGGGACACTTCAATTATGCCCGCATCACCGCGGCCCTGGAAGGCAGGCTGGACACGTCCCAATTGCAGGAGGACGAGGAATCCGCATGGCTCGACGCCTTCACCGAGAAGATGGCGCAGCCGTCCGAGGCTGAAGAGGCCTTCTTCGCCCGGCGCCAGGCTCTTGGCCGGGGGGGGGCGGTCTCGATACCGGTGGCAACCTCGTCTATGCCGGTCAGGACGATCCTGCTTGAGGCCCAGCCTCGTCTTGCTGGCCGGGCCGTACGGCGCCGGTAAATCGACCCTCTACCAGCCCCGCGTCGCGCCTGCCTTCGCCGGTCAATTCATCAATGCCGACATCATCCAACGCGACGAGCTGCGCGATCCGTCGATGGCGGCGTCCTACCAGGCCGCCAGGAGCGCCGACGCGCGCCGGGCCGAGATGATGCAGGCGGGTCGGAGATTCGCCACCGAAACCGTGTTCTCGCATCCCTCCAAGCTGGACATCATCGAAGATGCCCGTGCACATGGCTACATCGTCGTGGTGATGCACGTGGGCGTCGACAGCCACGATCTCTCGGGGAGTCGTGTCAGGGGCCGCACCGAGGAGGGCGGGCACGACGTGCCCGAAGAAAAGATCCGCGCGCAGTACGACCGAGGCTCGCCACTTATCCGCGCGGCGGTGCTGCGGGCCGACAGGGGCATGGTCTTCGACAAATCCCGCCTCAACACGGCGCCAGGGCAGATGCTGGTCTTTGCCAATGGACGCCTCACAAGGGCCGCGCCGATCCTGCCGGAGTGGATCCTCAGGGCCTATGCCGACGATCTGGTGATCTGACCCGCGCGCCGGCGTGCAGGATCGCGCCGTCTGAATTGCCGTCACCATCCCCGGCACAGGCCTTTCCGCCTGTTTGTTGCGCAATCGCAAACTTCGCCTCTCGGCTTCCGGCTAAGCCGTCATTGAACGGATCAATCAGACGAGAGCGGTGGACAAGACGATGCGGGCATTCCTGCTATTGGCACTGATGGCGATCACTGGCCTTGCCGTGCCGGGCCGCGCCGATCCGCTGGTGACAGGCTTTCTCGATGGCGTGGAGGTGGCCGACGTGGTCCCCGGCGCGACGGCATTCGGACCGGCGCGGGACGACGGGCTCGTGCCCGCCCTGAGCGGCGGCGAAACCATCGGCTGGGTCTTTCTGACCTCCGATTTCGTCCCGACCACGGGCTATTCCGGCAAACCCATCCACATCCTCGCCGGCATCTCGCCGGACGCGATGCTGACCGGCGCGAAACTGGTAAAACACTCCGAACCCATCGTGCTGGTGGGCATCCCGGAATCCGAGATCCGTGCGGTGATCGACCATTACACCGGGTTTGACCTGCGCGGCGTGTCCGGCCCGCGGGACGCCGACGACCTGCAGATCGTGTCGGGCGCGACGGTGACGATCATGGTGATCGACGATTCCATCCTGCGCGCCGGGGTCAAGGCGGCGCGGGCGCTGGGGCTGGACGGCTTCGCGGCGCCGGAACAGGCCGGCCCGATGCGGGAAATCGACCGGGACGCGGGCGACGTCGCCGGCTGGGAGACGCTGGCCGGGAACGGTGCGCTGCGGCGGCTCATGCTGGATGTCGAGTCGATCAACGCGGACTTCGCCGCGCTCGGCGATCCGCGCACCGACAAGAACGCCGAGCCGGGGCCGGGAACCGACGCGCATGTGGATGTCTGGACCGCGCTGGTCAGCCATCCGACCATCGGACGGTCGCTGCTGGGCGAGGCGGCCTGGCAGAACCTGTCAGAGCGGTTGCAGCCCGGCGACGAGGCGATCGCCGTGTTCGGGGCAGGGCGCTGGTCCTTCAAGGGTTCGGGCTATGTGCGCGGCGGCATCTTTGACCGGTTCCAGCTGATCCAGGACGAGATGTCCTATCGTTTCCGCGACCGCGATCACAGCCGCATCGTCCGGGTCGCGGCCGAAGGCGCGCCGGACCTCCCAGAGATGGACCTGTTCGTCATCCCGGCCGAGGCGGGTTTCGATCCGGCCGCGCCGTTCCGGCTGCAGTTTCTCGTCAGTCGTGCCGTGGGGCCGATCGACAAGGTCTTTCTGACCTATGACCTGGGCTTCGAACTGCCTGATCTCTACACCCGCACCGTCGCCGCCGCCCCGGCCGCCGAGGCCGCGCCCGAGCCCTCGGACGCCGCCGCGCGCGATGCGCTCTGGCAGCGGATCTGGGACACCAAGCGGACGCAGGTCGTCGTCCTGACCGCCGCACTGGCGCTGTTGTCGGGGATCTTCTTCTTTCAGGGCATAGCGACCAGGAACGCCCGGGCCTTTGCGATCCTCCGCAATGCCTACCTGGTCTTCACGCTGGTCTTCGTCGGCTGGATCGCCAACGCGCAGCTTTCGGTCGTCAACATCCTCGCCGTGGTCAACGCGCTGTTCAGCGATTTCCAGTGGAACACCTTCCTGATGGATCCGCTGATCTTCATCCTGTGGTTCGCCGTGGCCGCCGCGCTGCTGTTCTGGGCGCGGGGTGCCTATTGCGGCTGGCTCTGCCCCTTCGGCGCCCTGCAGGAATTGTCCAACAAGATCGCGCGGCGGCTGGGTGTGCCGCAGGTGACGCTGCCCTGGGGGCTGCATGAGCGGCTCTGGGCGCTGAAATACGTCATTTTCCTCGGGCTCTTCGGCCTGTCGCTCTACTCGCTGGAACTGGCGGAACGCTTTGCCGAGGTCGAACCCTTCAAGACCGCCATCATCCTGAAGTTCGCGCGCCCGCTGCCCTATGTGCTGATCGCGGTGGCCTTCCTGCTGCCGGGGCTGTGCATCGAACGTTTTTATTGCCGCTACGTCTGCCCACTGGGCGGCGGGCTGGCGATCCCGGCGCGGCTGCACATGTTCCGCTGGCTGAAGCGCTACAAGGAATGCGGCAACCCCTGCCAGCTTTGCGCGACGGACTGCCCGGTCAAGGCCATTCATCCGACCGGAGAGATCAATCCGAACGAATGCATCTCCTGCCTGAATTGCCAGGTGCTCTATCAGGATCATGCCCGCTGCCCGGTCGTCATCAAGCGTGACAAGCGGCGGGCTAGCGGCGCGGCCTCCGCGGCCTCGCTTGCCGCCCATGCCCAACGGGCCGACAGGCCGAACCTCGGCCATCCCAACCAGCTTTCCAGCACCAAATGAAGGAGAAAAGACAATGAGCGAAGAAGAAACGACAGGCGTCTCGCGGCGCGGATTGTTCAAGGGGACGGCGGGCGTCGCGGCGCTGGTGACCGTTGCCGGCACCGGGGGGCTCAGCATGCTCGCCTCTGCCCGCAAGGCCCATGCGGCCACGGCGGCGACCGAGGTCGCGCCGGGTCAACTGGACAGCTACTATGGCTTCTGGTCCTCGGGCCAGTCGGGTGAGGTGCGCATCATCGGCGTGCCCTCGATGCGTGAACTTATGCGCATCCCGGTGTTCAACCGCTGCTCGGCCACCGGCTGGGGCTCGACCAACGAAAGCCTCAAGATCCTGACCGAGGGCCTTTTGCCCGAAACCAAGGAGTTCCTCGCCAAGCGTGGGCGCGTCACCTATGACAACGGCGACCTGCACCACCCGCACATGTCCTTTACCGAGGGCACCTATGACGGGCGTTACATTTTCGCCAATGACAAGGCCAACACCCGTGTCGCGCGCATCCGCTGCGACATCATGAAGACCGACAAGATCATCGAGATCCCCAATACTTCGGACATCCACGGGTTGCGGCCGCAGAAATACCCGCGCACGGGCTATGTCTTTGCCAATGGCGAACACCGTATCCCGCTGCCGAACGACGGTATCGTTCTGGATGAGCCAGAGAAATACGTCTCGATCTTTACCGCCATCGACGGTGACACGATGGAAATCGCTTGGCAGGTGATCGTCAACGGCAACCTTGACAACTGCGACGCCGATTATGACGGGCTCTTTGCCTTCTCGACCTGCTACAACTCGGAAAACGGGGTCACTCTGGCGGATATGACCGCCAATGAGCAAGACTGGGTCGTTGTATTTGACATCAAGGCGATTGAGGCGGGCATCGCGGCGGGAGACTTCAAGGAGTACAACGGCGTCAAGGTCCTGGACGGGCGCAAGGCGGGCAAATACACGCAGTATATCCCGGTCTCGAACTCTCCCCACGGCTGCAACATGGCGCCGGACAAGCGGCATCTGTGCATCAACGGCAAACTGTCGCCAACCGTGACCGTCATCGACGTGACGAAGCTGCCCGAGGTGTTCGGCGGGGCCGAGCCGCGTTCCGCCGTAGTGGCCGAACCCCAACTTGGTCTGGGCCCGCTTCACACCGCTTTCGATGGCAAGGGCAACGCCTTTACCACTCTGTTCCTCGACAGCCAGATGGTGAAATGGAACATTGGCGACGCGATCCGCGCCTATAGTGGCGAGGATGCGGACCCGATCATTGAAAAGATCGATGTCCATTACCAGCCCGGCCACAACCACACCACGATGGGCGAAACGCTGGAGGCCGATGGCCAGTTCCTGATCTCGCTCAACAAGTTCTCGAAGGACAGGTTCCTGAACGTCGGGCCCCTGAAGCCAGAGAACGACCAGGTGATCGACATTTCGGGCGACAAGATGGCGCTGGTGCACGACGGACCTACCTTTGCCGAGCCGCATGACTGTATCCTTGTGCGGGCAGACAAGGTGAACCCGGCGTCGATCTACGATCGCGGCGACACTCTGTGGGAAGAGGCGCGCCTTCAGGCCGAAAAAGACGGGGTCGACCTTGATTGGGGGGCCGACGTGATCCGGGACGGCAACAAGGTCCGGGTCTACATGCACTCGGTCGCGCCGGCCTTCAGTCTCGAGGCTTTTGAGGTCACGCAGGGTGACGAGGTGACGGTCTACATAACCAATATGGACGATGTGGACGACCTGACCCACGGCTTTACCCTAGGCAACCACGGCATCGCCTTCGAGGTCGGTCCGCAGGCCACCGCCTCCGTCACCTTCACCGCCGACCGGCCGGGGGTGCACTGGTACTACTGCCAGTGGTTCTGCCACGCGCTCCACATGGAGATGCGCGGCCGGATGCTGGTCAAGCCGGTCGCTTAAGGGGCAGATCCGATGCTGCGCATCCTGATCCTGACGTTATCCTTGGCCCTTACCCCGCTTGCCTGCCTCGCGGAGCGAGTCGAGGTGCGGCCGGGTCAGGGTGCGCTGGCACGGGCCGTTGCAGAGGCCCGGCCCGGCGACGAACTGGTGCTCGCAGACGGCACCTATGCCGGGCCGGTCGAGATAACAAAGCCGCTCACACTAACGGGGCGCCTTGCCCGGATCGACGGTCCGGGCAAGGGTTCTGTCGTCACCGTCACGGCGCCGGATGTCACGATTTCCGGTGTGACCATCGCGGGGGCCGGGGCGTCGCTTGCCGATCTCGACAGCGGCATCCGCCTGCTGAAGGGCGCCGACCGCGCGGTGATCGAGGGCGTGACGCTCGACGGCAACCTGATCGGCATCGACGTGCACGGCGCCAGGGACGTCACCATTCGCGGCAACCGGATCGAGGGCCGCAACGACCTGCGCGTCGCCGAACGCGGCCCCGGCATCTACGTCTGGAACGCCCCCGACCTGACGGTCGAGGACAACACCATTGCCAAGGGACGCGACGGGGTGTTCATCACCACCTCGAACGACGCGGTCTATCGGCGCAACACTTTCACCGACCTGCGCTTTGCCTTTCATTCCATGTACGCCAACCGCATCGAGGTCACGGACAATATCAGCCGCGGCAACGACATGGGCTTTGCCTTCATGTATTCCACGCGGCTGCTGGTGGCGCGGAACCTGTCTGAGGGCGATGCCAATCACGGCTACTTCATGAACTTCGCCAACAAGGCCGAGTTGCGCCGCAACGAGGTGCGCGACGGCGGCGAGAAGTGCCTCTTCGTCTACAATTCCAACCACAACCGCTTCGAGGCGAACCGGTTCGAAGGCTGCAGCATCGGCGTGCATTTCACCGCCGGAAGTCAGGGCAACGCCCTTGTGGGGAATGCTTTCGTCGGGAACCGGTCGCAGGTGAAATATGTCGGCACCCGCTGGCTGGAGTGGTCCGAGGCGGGACGGGGCAACTACTGGTCCGATCATGCCTCCTTCGACGTGAACGGCGACGGGCTGGCCGACAGCCCCTACCGGCCCAACGACAGCATCGACCGGCTGGTCTGGTCGCAGCCTGCGGCGCGGCTGCTGATGGGGGCGCCGGCCATGCAGCTTGTCCGCTGGTCGCAGTCGAAGTTTCCGGGCCTGCTGCCCGGCGGCGTGATCGACAGCCATCCGCTGGCCTCGCCCGGAGACGCGGGCGTGCCGCAGGGAGATCCCTCATGACTGATCCCATTCTCGATATCCGAAACCTCTGCCTGTCCTTCGGGCGGCTCAGGGCACTGGAGGACGTTTCCCTGTCCGTCCGGCCGGGCGAGCGGCTGGCGCTTCTGGGCCATAACGGTGCCGGCAAGTCGACGCTGTTCAAGGCGGTGCTGGGCTTCCTGCAACCGTCCGCGGGGCGGATAGCCGTGACAGGCCACGCACCCGGAACCGACGCGGCCCGCATCGCCGTCAACTACCTGCCCGAGGTCGTCTCGTTCCCGCGCAACTTGACGGGGCGCGAGGTGCTGGTCTTTTTCTCGGGGCTGCGCGGTGCACCGCGGGCGGCGGTGGCCGACCTGCTGGCGCGTGTCGGTCTGACGGAGGCGTCCGACCGGACCGTCGGGACCTATTCCAAGGGGATGCGCCAGCGCCTCGGGCTGGCACAGGCGCTGATCGGCGCGCCGCGGCTCCTGCTGTTGGACGAGCCGACAAGCGGGCTCGACCCCGTGTCGCGCCAGGAGTTCTACGAGATCATCGCCGATGCCGCCGCACGCGGCTCTGCCGTCCTGCTGTCCTCGCACAGCCTGGAAGAGGTGCAGGACCGGACCGATCGCGTCGCCATCCTCGCACAGGGGAAACTGCGAGCGGACGGCACCCTGGCCGAGCTGGCGGCGGGCGCGGCGCTGCCCACACGGATCCGCGTGACGGCGAAGCCCGGCGCGGCGGACGAGTTGCACGCAGCATTCGGGGGGCGCCGCGTCAACGGCTGCCGGCTGGAGCTCGAATGCCCGCAGGACGCCAAGCTGGCGATGCTGGCGCAGCTCGGGCGCCACGAACATGCGCTGAGCGACATCGACCTCGCCGCGCCGGGACTGAACGACATCTACCGGCACTATTCGGGGCGTAACGAGACGGAGGACCGCACATGACCACCCGGATCGGTACCATCTTCGAGCAGGAATTCCGGCAGGCCCGGCGCAACCTCTGGGTCGTGCTGGCGACCGGCGTCCTAGGGCTCTTCGCCGTGGCGCTCGCGCTCTTCGGCGCGGGGCAGGGGGCGGCGCTCAAGGCCGACGTGCTAACGCTGACCGCCGCCAGCCTGGCGACGCTGTCGGTCTACCTGATCCCGCTGATCGCCCTGCTGATGTCCTACGACTCGCTGGCCGGCGAAATCGAGCGCGGCACCCTTGCGCTGACCTTCGCCACGCCCGTCCGCCGATGGGAGGTGTTTGTCGGCAAGTTCCTGGCGCAGGCCGCGGCCGTCGGGCTGGCCATCGCGCTGGCCTTTGGCGGTGCCGGGCTGCTGGCGGCGGTGTGGCTGGGTACCGGGGCCGAGGGCATCGCGGCATGGCTGCGCCTCATGGTCACCGCCGCAGTGCTGGGGGCGGTCTTTGTCGGCGTCGGGCTGATGCTGTCGGCGCTGGCCGGGCGGACGGCCCGGGCGGCGGCCGCGGCGGTGGGCACCTGGCTGCTGCTGGTCGTGCTCTACGACGTGGCGCTGCTGGGCGCGCTCATGGCCTCGGGCGAGGGCACCTTTGCCTCGCACGTCTTTCCGTGGCTCGTGATCGCCAATCCCGCCGACGCCTTCCGGCTCTATAACCTCGCCCTGATCGAGACCGCGCCCATCGCGGGCATCGACGGGCTGGCGCGGACGCTGCCGTTTCCGCCCGTCGCCGCGCTGGCCGGTCTCGGCCTCTGGCTGGGCGCCTGCCTGATGCTGGGCGTCATCCGCACGAAAAGGATCGTTCCATGAAACCGCTTGTCCTCGTCCTGCTCGCCTCTGTCGCCCTCGCGGGGTGCAAGGAAGAAACCGCCGCCGTGCTGCCCGTCGCCATGACCGACGAAGCGCTTGGCCATTACTGCCAGATGTTCGTGGCCGATCACCCGGGACCCAAGGCGCAGATCCACCTCAAGGGGCAGGCGGCGCCTCTGTGGTTTGCCCAGGTCTCGGACGCGGTCGCCTACCTATACGACCCCGAGCGGGACGCCGAGATCGCGGGCATCTTCGTCTCGGACATGGCCCGCGCCGAAAGCTGGGCGATCCCGGGCATCGCGAACTGGCTGGCGGCGGATGCGGCCAGCCTGGTGATCGAAAGCGACCGGCCGGGCGGCATGGGCGTGCCCGAGGCCATCCCCTTCGGCGACCGGGCGGCCGCGCTGGCCTTCGTGGCCGAACACGGCGGGCGGGTCGTGACATGGGGCGAGGTGCCCGAGAGTTATGTCCGGCCGGACATGCCAGAAATGGTCGGTCACGTCATGAACACGGAGGCGGCAGAATGAGCGGGATCACGCGACGGCGCCTTCTTGCGATCACGGCGGCGGCCTGTGCCGCCTCGCGGTTGTCGGCGGCCGCGCCGGTCGCCACCTGGCGCGGGCACGCGCTGGGGGCTCATACCGAGGTCGCGCTGCCGGGTGTCACGCAGGAGGAGGCGGCCCCCGTCTTTGCCGCCATCGCCGCCGAGCTGGAGCGGATCGAGCGCCTGTTCTCGCTCTACCGCCCCGACAGCGCCCTGTCGCGGCTGAACCGGGACGGCGTCCTGCCGGATCCGGACCCGGATGTCCTGCACCTTCTGTCGGTCGCCCGCGCGATACACGCGGTGACCGAGGGCGCCTTTGATCCCACCGTGCAGCCGCTTTTTGCGCTCCATGCAGAGGCGGCGACAGGCAGGCGCCCCGACCCCGACCGCTTGCAGGAGGCGCGGGGCTGGATCGGGTTCGACAGGGTGTCGGTCGCGGCCGACGCGGTGCGTTTCGGGCGGGACGGCATGGCCATGACGCTCAATGGCATCGCGCAGGGCTTTGCCACCGACCGTTTGGCCCAGCTGCTGACCCGCGCGGGCCTGCACAACGTCATGGTGAATGCCGGGGAAATCCGCGTGCTGAGCGACGGCGCCGGCCACGGCTGGCCTGTACGGCTGCCGGGTGGCCGGGTGCTGCGCCTGACGAACAGGGCGGTCGCCACCTCGGAACTGGGCGCCACGCTGGTCGGTCCGGGCGCGGGCATCGGCCATATCTTCGATCCCGCGGGGAGGGCAGGAGCCCTGCGCAGCACGCCGGTGACCGCCCTGCACGACAGCGCCGCGATGGCGGATGCCGCCTCGACCGCGGCGGTGGTGCTGGCGGACAATCAGCTACCACTGCTGCGCAAGATCGGCGTGGAAATCGTGGCCGGACCGCCGGAACGGGCCTGAAACTTGCGTTTCCACAACGTTTGGATCTCACGGGTTCGTTATTCTTTTCTCAACAGCATTCATACCGGAAAGGAGATTGAAAATGCTGACGAGAAGGGCCGCATTGATGGGGGTCGCCGGAGCGGCGAGCTTGCCCATCCTCGCCAGGGCCACCCATGCCGAAGAGGCATTCACGCCCGTTGCCGCACCGGCGGATCTCTCGACGCTGAAGCGTATTCGCCGCGAGCTGGTGGCGCCGCCCTACGTGCACGATCACGAACAGGTGGTCACCGGCGCGCCCCGGATTGTCGAGTTCGAGATGACCATCGTCGAAAAGGAAATCCAGGTCGACGACGGCGCATACCTCCAGGGCATGACCTTCAACGGGTCGATCCCCGGGCCGATGATGGTCGTCCACGAAGGCGACTACGTGGAACTGACGCTGATCAACCCGGCGGACAACATGCTGCAGCACAACATCGACTTCCACGCCGCCACGGGCGCGTTGGGGGGTGGTGCGCTGACGCTGGTGAACCCTGGCGAAAAGACGATCCTGCGCTTCAAGGCCACCCGGCCGGGCACCTTCGTCTATCACTGCGCCCCGGGCGGCCCGATGATCCCCTGGCACGTCGCCGCGGGAATGGTGGGCACCATCATGATCCTGCCGCGCGACGGGCTGAAGGACCACGAGGGCAGGCCCGTCCGCTATGACCGCGTCTACTACATCGGCGAAAACGAGTTCTACATCCCGAAGGATGCGGACGGCAACTACAAGCGTTACGCGGACGTGGCCGAAAGCTATCCCGACTCGCTGGAGGTGATGAACGGGCTGATCCCCAGTCACGTCGTCTTCAACGGCGCGGTGGGGGCCCTGACCGGCGACAACGCGATGAAGGCCGCGGTGGGGGAAAAGGTCCTGTTCGTCCACAGCCAGGGCAACCGGGATACGCGTCCGCACCTGATCGGCGGCCACGGCGACCTGGTCTGGGAAGGCGGCAAGTTCAACAACCCGCCGGACCGCGACATGGAAACCTGGTTCATCCGCGGCGGTTCGGCCGGAGCGGCGCTCTACGAGTTCCTGCAGCCGGGCGTCTACGCCTACGTGAACCACAACCTGATCGAGGCGGTGAACCTGGGCGCGACCGCACACGTGATGGTCGAGGGCGACTGGAACAACGACCTGATGGAACAGGTCCTCGCGCCAAGTGCCATCGCCGCTTTCTGAGGCAGCTCCGACACCGCCGGGGCAGGGGGCGGCCGCGACCTGCGGCCGCCCTCGCCCGTTCTGGAGGGATCCGACATGAAGACCGTACTCGCTCTGCCCGTCATCGCCGCCGCCGCGTCCCTTGGCGTGCTGGTCGACCCGCCCGCCGCGCCGCCGTTTCCGCAACCCGACCTGGTGACGGTGGACAGCGGCGAGATCCTCTACCGGCCGCTGGGGAGCTTCACGCAGGCGGGCAAGACCCGCACGCCGAGGCGACTGCCCGTCGCGGTGCCGGGCTTTGCGATCATGAAGTTCCAGGTCACGGGCGCGCAGTACCGGGCCTGCGTGGCCGACGGGGCCTGTGCGCCCGCACGGCCGGTCGCGGACGCGATGCCGCAGACCGGGGTCAGCTGGAGCGACGCCAGCGCCTTTGCCGACTGGTACTCGGACCGCACCGGCCAGGCCTGGCGCCTGCCGTCCGATCGCGAATGGCAGCTCGCGGCGGCGGAACGCTACGGCGACGGGGGCGCGGACTACGAGGCCACCGATCCGGGCCAGCAGATGCTGGCCGCCTACAGCAAGGGCATCGCCCTGCGGCGCGAGGCGGACCCGGCCCTGCACGGGGCAGGGGCCTTCGGCCTGAACTCCAAGGGGCTGGCCGACGTGTCCGGCAATGTCTGGGAATGGACCGACGGCTGCATGCAGAGCGGCCGCCTTTCGCCGGACGGGACCGTCGCCGAGACCGAGCCCTACTGCGGCGTGCGCATCGCCGGCGGCGTGCACCGCGCGGCGGTCATCGACTTTGTCCGGGATGCCAGTGTCGGCGGCTGTGCCGTGGGCCTGCCGCCGGATCACCTCGGCTTTCGTCTGGTGCGGGGCGGG
>NZ_JASHJL010000028.1 GCF_030733205.1 Mameliella sp. MMSF_3455 | reverse complement strand
CCGCACAACAGGCCAAGCGCCCGGCCCTGCCGCCAAAACTCAAGGGCAAGACCAAGGCTCCGCCGAAACCCGGCGTCAAGCCGATCCCGAAGGTCGCCGCCGCCCGCGCTGCCGGGCTTGCAGCCGCGCCTGCCCGCGAGGCCAAGGACGATGAATTCCTTGCCGCCCCCGCCGCCGCGCGCAAGGCCGTTCCGGCACCGGGCAAGCCCCCCAAGCACGGCAGCGTGTCGCGTCCGAATCCCCTGGCCAAGCTGGCCGCCCTGCGCGGCCCCCAGGCCCCCCAGGGCCAGCAAGGCCGGAGCAGCGGACCCGCACTGACCGGGGCGGGCGGCGGTGCTGCCGCGATTCCCGCCGGGATGACATTCAACCAGCCCAGCGAACGCGACCGCATGACCGTCTTCGGTGCGCGCGACCGGGACATGACCGGCGGCAAACCACGGTACCTGGGGTTGATCCTCACGGCGATCCTGCTGCTGTTCCTCGCTGGGGTGGCGGCCTGGGCGACCGTGTTCCTGGACGACGGGTTGGCGCGGCTGTTCCGCTCGGCCGATGAACCGGCTAGCGCGGTTGCATCGCTGCCAGATGGCGACACCGATGCTGTTCCGCCCCCGGGCGACGATGGTGTGATCCTCGAATCCGCGACACCGCCGGCCAGCGCGGCGCCGGCGATCTCTGCACGTCCCGTGGCCCGGCCCGAGGGCGAGGTCCAGGTCGCGGCATTCGACCCGCCCGCAACGGCGCCCGAGTCCCAAGTCGCGCCGCTGGCCGTCCCCACCGACCCGCGCCAGCTGACACCCGAAGAAGCCGCGGCCAGCTATGCCGCCTCGGGCATCTGGCAGCGTGCCCCTGCCAAGCCGCACCGCCCGCCAGAGGATGGTGTCGACGAGGTCTATGCCGCCTCGATCGACCCGAACATCCAGATCTTCGACGCCGTCGCCCTGCCCCAGGCCAAGGACCTGGCGCGAGAGCCCGACTTCCAGGATCCGGGCCTGCCGCCTCCCGCCGGGCTGACCTTCGATTTCGACGAGCGGGATCTTGTGCGCGCCACGCCAGAGGGCGCGTTGACGCCGGACGGTCTGCGCATCTTTACCGGTCGGCCGCCGGTCATCCCGCCGCTGCGCGGCGAAGTGGCCCTTGCCCCGGACGCCGAGCCTGACGCACCCGGCGACATCCGCACCCGGCTGAACGCCATGCCACGCATCCGCCCGCGGACCCGGCCCGACGACCTGATCGAACTGCGCGAGCGCAGCCAACTGGGCGGCATTTCGCGGTCGGAACTGGCGGCGATCCGCCCGGTAATGCGCCCGCCCACCGCACAGGAACAGGCCGAGATCGACGCCCCCGAGGCAACGGATCAGGCGGTGCGCCGCTCCTTGGTGCCCGTCGGCCGGCCGCGCAACATGGCCGCCATCGTCGACAACGCGGACCGCAGCCTAGTGCCCGCGGAACCGGTGCGGACCGCCGCCGCCGTGGCGCCGCGCACCGTTGCGCCACGCGTGCCCTCCAGCGCCAGCGTCGCCCGCGCCGCCACCTCGACCAATGCGATCAACCTGAAAAAGATCAACCTGATCGGCGTCTACGGCACCGCGGACAATCGCCGCGCCCTGGTTCGGCTGGCCAATGGCAAGTATCAGAAGGTCAAGGTTGGCGACCGGCTGGACGGCGGCCGCGTGACCGCCATCGGCGAAGAGGCCCTGCGCTATACCAAGGGCAGCCGCAACCTGACGCTGACCATGCCGCAGACCTGATCCGGCTTGCCCTTTACGGCGCGCCAGATGGCGCGCATCATCCCCGCATGACCACCACCTCGCGCAGTATTCGAGCGCAATGAAGGCAGCACATGCGGGAACGACGCACATCCCTGGATGAAACGGACATCGCCCTGCTTGACGCCGTCCAGCGGGATGGTCAGGCCACGGCACAGCAACTCGGAGAGCGGCTTCACCTGTCTGCCAGCCAGGCAGGCCGACGCCGGCAACGCCTGGAAGAGGCGCGGGTGATACAGGGGTACAGCGCACGGCTGGATCCCGAGAAGCTGGGTCTCGACGTACAGGCCTTTGTCCAGGTGCAACTGGCCCGCCACGGTGCCGAGGAAGGCTCGGCCTTTTCGCGCCTCCTGCGCCTGCGCCCCGAAATCGTCTCGGCCTGGACCATGACCGGCGAAGCCGACTACCTGCTCCGGGTCTATTGCCCCGACCTGCCGGCGCTCAACGCGCTGATCCACGAGGTGCTGCTGGCGCATCCGGTGGTGGCGCGGGTGCATTCGCAGATCGTCATGGACCAGCCGAAACCCGACGCGCCGCTGCCGATCGGCTGAGGCCGACGAGGAGAACCAAGCATGGCGACACTGCAGGGCAGTATCCTGACAGAGAGCGGCTGGATCGCAGGCGAACTGGGCTATGCGCACCGCGTGGACCGGATCGACGGCCAACCGACCGAGGCACCAGAGCCGCCCTTTGTCCTGCCCGGCTTTGTCGATCTGCATGTGCATGGCGGCGGCGGGGCGGACATGATGGCCGGGGTCGAGGCGATCCGTACCGCCGCCCGCCTGCACGCGCGGCATGGCACGACCGCGATGCTGGCCACCTCCGTCACGGCGCCCTTTGCCGAGATCGAGGGGTTCCTTGGGGCCGTCGATGCCGCGATGACAGCCCGCTGGCCCGACGCAGCCCGCGTGCTGGGAGCGCATCTTGAGGGCCCTTTCCTGAACCCTGACAAGCTGGGCGCCCAGCCGGCCTTTGCCGTGACAGCGGATGAGGACGCCCTGCACCGCTGGCTGACGCTGGCCCCGGTGCACGTCATGACCCTGGCCCCGGAAATGGATCCTGGTGACCGGGTGATCGCCGCCGCGCAGGCGGCGGGGGTCAAGGTGCAGCTGGGGCATTCGCTCTGCGACTACGCCCGCGCTGCCGCCTGCCTGCAAACAGGCTGCGGCGTGACCCATCTGTTCAACGCGATGAGCCCGGCCGCGCATCGCGGCAACGGCCTGGCCGGCGCCGCGCTGGCCCATGCCGATTTCGCCGAGATCATTCCGGACCTCCTGCATGTGGAACCGGGTGCCATCCTTGCCGCGCGCCGGGCGATCCCCGGGCTTTTTGGCGTGACGGATGCCACGGCTGGCGCCGGGATGGCGGACGGGATGTTCCGGTTGGGCGCACAACACGTCCACAAGGCCGAAGGCGCCATGCGGTTGGCGGATGGCACGCTGGCGGGGTCTTCCCTCACGATGGACCAGGCGCTGCGCAACCTCGTGAGCCTCGGTTTGCCGCTGGCAGAGGCCTCGGCGCGGCTTTCCACCTTGCCCGCCGACTGGATTGGACGCACCGACATTGGCCGCATTCGCGTCGACGCCGCTGCCGACCTGGTGGTTCTGGACGGGGCGCTGGACCTTGAGGGGGTCCATATCGGCGGGCAGCCGCTGCCCGCCTGAACAATTGCACGCCTAGAACGGCACGTCGTCGGCGGCATGGATGAACCGCGCCACGACCTTTTTCGTGCCAGCCTTCTCAAAGGCAATCTCCAGCTTGTCGCCCTCGATCCCCTGGATCGTGCCGTAGCCGAATTTCTGGTGAAAGACGCGCTCTCCCACCGTGTGGGCAGAAACGGCATCCAGATCGATCACCTGGCTCCGGCTCTCGCGCGGCTGGCTGATCGGGCGCTCTCCCTGGCGGGATTGCAGGCGCTTCCAGCCGGGGGAGTTGTAGACATTGGCCTCTGCGGCGCGGCTTTCCAGCCCCGAGGACATGCCCGCCGTGCCGCCCGCGGCGCCATAGCCACCGCCATACAGTCCAGGCGGCGTCAGGACCTCGACGTGCTCTTCGGGCAGCTCATCGACAAAGCGCGAAGGCAACTGCGACTGCCACTGGCCAAAGACCCGCCGGTTGCCCGCGAAACTGATCGTGCAGACCTCCTCGGCACGGGTGATGCCGACGTAGGCCAGCCGACGCTCTTCTTCGAGCCCCTTGACGCCGCTTTCGTCCATGCTGCGCTGCGAGGGGAACAGGCCGTCCTCCCAGCCCGGCAGAAAGACGACCGGAAACTCCAACCCCTTGGCCGCGTGCAATGTCATGATAGAGACCTTGGCGCCCTCGGCCTCTGACTCGTTGTCCATGACAAGGCTGACGTGTTCCAGGAAGCCTTGCAGGTTCTCGAACCCTTCCAGCGCCTTGACCAGTTCCTTGAGGTTTTCCAGGCGGCCTGGCGCCTCGGGCGTCTTGTCGTTCTGCCACATGGTGGTGTAGCCGCTCTCATCGAGGATGATCTCGGCCAGTTCCATGTGGCTGACATCCTTGTCGCCCGTCATGCGGCCCCAGCGGGCGAGGCCGACCACAAGTTCGCCCAATGCCTTGGCGCCCTTGCCCTTGATTGCCCCCTGTTCCACCGCCAGTGCCGCACCGTCCAGCAGGCTGACCCCGTTTTCGCGGGCGATGCGCTGGATGGTCTGCTGCGCCTTGTCGCCAAGGCCGCGTTTCGGCGTGTTGACGATGCGTTCAAAGGCAAGGTCATCCGTGGGCGAGACGACGAGCCGGAAATAGGCCATTGCATCGCGGATCTCCATACGCTCGTAAAAGCGGGGGCCGCCGATGACGCGATAGGGTAGACCGATGGTCAGGAAGCGGTCCTCGAAGGCGCGCATCTGGTGCGAGGCGCGGACCAGGATCGCCATGTCATCAAGGCTGTACGGGCGCATCCCGCGGGTGCCGCCCTGCATGGATTCGATTTCCTCGCCGATCCAGCGCGCCTCTTCCTCGCCGTCCCAATGGCCGATCAGGCGCACCTTCTCGCCCTGCTGCGCCTCGGTCCAGAGCTCCTTGCCCAGGCGGCCCTGGTTGCCCCGGATCACGCCGCCGGCGGCGGCAAGAATATGAGGGGTCGAGCGGTAATTCTGTTCCAGCCGCACGACATGGGCGCCGGGAAAATCCTTCTCGAACCGAAGGATGTTGCCCACCTCGGCGCCACGCCAGCCATAGATCGACTGGTCGTCGTCACCGACGCAGCAGATGTTCTTGTGTCCGCTCGCCAGCAGGCGCAGCCAAAGGTACTGCGCCACGTTCGTGTCCTGGTATTCGTCCACAAGGATGTAGCGGAACCAACGCTGGTATTTCTCCAGGATGTCCGGATGGCGCTGGAAAATGGTGACCACATGCAAAAGCAGATCGCCGAAATCGACGGCGTTCAGTTCCAGCAGGCGGCGCTGGTAGGCGGCGTAAAGCTCTGGCCCACGGTGGTTGTAGGCACCCGCGTCCGAGGCGGGGATCTTGTCCGGCGTCAGCGCACGGTTCTTCCAGCCGTCGATGATGTTGGCCAGCTGCCGTGCGGGCCAACGCTTGTCGTCGATGCCCTCGGCCTGGACCAGTTGCTTGAGCAGGCGCAGCTGGTCATCGGTGTCGAGGATTGTGAAGTTGGACTTCAGATGCGGGCCGGGGGGCTCCGCCGCGCCCTCGACCACCGAATCGGCATCGTCGGCGATCAGTTCCGCATGGCGGCGCAGCAGTTTCACGCAGATCGAGTGGAAGGTGCCCAACCAGGGCATCCCCTCGACCGTCTGGCCCAGCATGTTGGAAATCCGGGTCTTCATCTCGCGCGCGGCCTTGTTGGTAAAGGTCACGGCGAGCACCTCGTTCGGGCGGGCCCGCCCGGTGTTCAGCAGGTGAACAACCCGCGAGGTCAGTGCCTTGGTCTTGCCCGTCCCGGCCCCGGCCAGCATCAGGACAGGCCCGTCGAGCGTTTCCACCGCCTCGCGCTGCGCGGGGTTCAGCTCGTCCAGGTAGGGGGCCGGGCGCGCGGCCATTGCGCGCGCCGACAGCGAGGACGCCTCGAATGCGTCGAATTCATCGAAACTGCTCATGACGCCAATCTAGCGTCATTGCGCGCGCAGGGAAAGCCGTGTTCGCCTTGTGTTCCACACCCCGCCGGGGATTTTCACACCCCGGCGCCGCGATCGGCCAGCGGTCAGGCGTGCATGGCCACCTCGGTCGGCAGGACCGGTTTGCGCCGGGTGGTCGAAAAGACCGGCAGCGGCATGTCTTGGGCGGGCTGCGGCGCGGAATCGGCGCGCACCGGGGTCATCTTGCAGGCAGCGCGGCCTGCAAGCGAGGCCTGCGCCATGCGTGCCACCATACGCGGAGACACGCGACCGTCGAGCACGCAATGCAGCGAGGTCACGGCGTCGGAATAGAGATCCGTCGCCGCGCCCACGTCACCGGCCAGCATCAGGGTGACAAGCCGCGGATTGCGGCGCTGCGCCAGCGCGGTCAGCGCCGCGATCCGTTCCGGACCGCAATCATCGTCCAGCACCAGCACGTCCACCACCGCGCGTTTCAGGCAGGTTTCGGCCACCGCATGGCTGCCAGAGCCGGTGACGTGAATCCCCGCCTCCAGAAAGGCGATCTGGCTGCGTTCAAGCCGGGTGGCATCGTGGTCGACGATCATCGCGTGCATGGGCTGTCCTTTCCGTGTCGATGCCCACACACTCCGCCACGGCACTTAAAATAAGTTGAAGATTTGAGGCGAATGCAGGTCGACCCGCTTGCGGACCGCGGCTTTCCGACGGCAGATACCGCTATGGACCTGCACAGCCGCTACATGACTGTCGCCGATCTGCGCCGCGCCGCAGAGAGCCGCGTGCCACGATTCGCCTGGGCCTACCTAGACACGGCGACGGGAACAGAGGCCACCGCCCGCCGCAATCGCGCGGCGCTCGATTCGGTCCTGTTCACACCCTCGATCCTCGACGGCGAGGTTGTCCCGGATTTCTCTGCCTCCCTGTTCGGCGAAACCCACCCCCTGCCCTTCGGTGTCGCGCCCGTGGGTCAGTCCGGCCTGCTCTGGCCCGGGGCGGAACGGATGCTGGCGCGGGCGGCGACAGGGGCAGAGTTGCCCTATACCCTGTCGACCGTGGCCAACGCGACGCCCGAAGAGGTGGGCCCGGAGACCGGCGGCAAGGGCTGGTTCCAGCTTTACCCGCCGCGCGACCCAGAGATGCGGCGCGACATGTTGGCGCGCGCGAAGGCCAGCGGTTTTCACGTCCTCGTGGTGACGGTGGATGTGCCGGTGGCCTCGCGCCGGGAACGGCAGGTCAAGGGCGGGCTGGTGCAGCCGCCCCGGATCACGCCTCGGATCGCGCTGCAATGCGCGATGCGCCCGGCCTGGTCGCTGGCGCGACTGCGCGCCGGGATGCCCCGGATGAAAACGCTCGACCGCTATTCGCAGGACATGGCCAGCCGCGACCCCACCGCGCATATCGGCTATCTCCTGCGCACGGCGCCGGATTGGGACTACCTGCGCTGGCTGCGCGACGCCTGGGACGGGCCGCTCGTGGTCAAGGGCGTGCTCAAACCCGAGGACGCGGAACGGCTTGAGCATGAAGGCGTGGATGCGGTCTGGGTCTCGAACCACGGCGGGCGGCAATTCGACGGGGCGCCCGGCGCGGCGTCCTGCCTGCCCGCGGTGCGCGCCGCGACGCGCCTGCCGGTGATCTTTGACAGCGGGATAGAGGGCGGGCTGGACATCCTGCGGGCCATCGCCCTGGGGGCGGATTTTGTCATGCTGGGCCGGGCCTGGCACTATGCGGTCTGTGCCCTGGGCGCATCCGGGCCGGCCCATCTGACAGAGATCCTGCGCCGGGACCTGGTGGCCAATCTGGGTCAGCTCGGCGTGCCGCGGCCTGTCGACCTGCGCGGGAAATATGGGTTTGCAAACGCGACCGTCGCGCAGGAATAATTTGCAAACCCCTCTTGCGCTGCGTCGCGGCATACTCTCAAAGTAATAATATTGCGCAAAATCGCGCAACTGTGCCGGAGAAGGACCCTCGACACATGGCAGATTTTGAAAAGATCCTGGTAGCCAACCGGGGCGAGATCGCGATCCGCATCATGCGTGCGGCGAACGAAATGGGGAAGAAGACGGTGGCCGTCTTCGCGGAGGAAGACAAGCTGGGGCTGCACCGCTTCAAGGCGGATGAGGCCTACCGCATCGGCGAAGGGCTTGGTCCCGTTCAGGCCTATCTGTCGATCGAAGAGATCATCCGTGTGGCCAAGGCCTCGGGTGCCGATGCGATCCACCCGGGCTATGGCCTGCTTTCCGAGAACCCTGATTTCGTCGATGCCTGTACCGCCGCAGGCATCACCTTTATCGGGCCCAAGGCGGAAACCATGCGCGCGCTTGGCGACAAAGCCAGCGCCCGGAAGGTCGCCATCGAGGCCGGTGTGCCGGTCATCCCCGCGACCGAAGTGCTGGGCGATGATTTCGAGGCGATCACCAAGGAAGCCGAAGAGATCGGCTATCCCCTGATGCTCAAGGCGTCCTGGGGTGGTGGTGGCCGGGGCATGCGCCCGATCGAATCCGCCGATGAGCTCAAGGACAAGGTGCTGGAAGGCCGGCGCGAAGCCGAGGCCGCCTTTGGCAACGGCGAAGGTTATCTGGAAAAGATGATCACCCGCGCCCGCCACGTCGAGGTGCAGATCCTCGGCGACAAGCAGGGCCACATCTATCACCTCTACGAGCGCGACTGTTCCGTGCAGCGCCGCAATCAGAAAGTCGTGGAGCGCGCCCCTGCGCCCTACCTGTCGGAGGCGCAGCGCGAGGAACTGTGCGAGCTGGGCCGCAAGATCTGCGCCCATGTGAACTATGAATGCGCGGGCACCGTCGAATTCCTGATGGATATGGAAACGGGCAAGTTCTACTTCATCGAGGTCAACCCCCGCGTGCAGGTCGAACATACCGTCACCGAGGAAGTGACCGGCATCGACATCGTGCAGGCCCAGATCCTGATCGCCGAGGGCAAGTCGCTGGCCGAAGCCACCGGCAAGGCCAGCCAGTACGATATCCGCCTGACGGGCCACGCGCTGCAGACCCGGATCACCACCGAGGATCCGTCCAACAGCTTCATCCCCGACTACGGCCGCATCACCGCGTTCCGCTCGGCCACCGGTATGGGCATCCGCCTGGACGGCGGGACGGCCTACGCGGGCGGGGTCATCACCCGGTTCTACGATTCGCTGCTGGTCAAGGTCACGGCCAAGGCGCCGACACCGGAACAGGCAATCCGCAGGATGGACCGCGCCCTGCGCGAGTTCCGCATCCGGGGCGTGACCACGAACATCGAGTTCGTGATCAACCTGCTGAAGCATCCGACCTTCCTGAACAACCAGTACACGACCAAGTTCATCGACACGACGCCGGAGCTGTTCGACTTCAAGAAACGGCGCGACCGGGGCACGAAGGTGCTGACCTATATCGCGGACATCACCGTGAACGGACACCCCGAGGTGCAGGGCCGCGCCAAGCCGCACCCCGACCTGAAACCGGCCCGTGCGCCGCAGGTGCCCTTGGAAACCCCGCCCGCAGGGACGAAGAACCTGCTGGATGAAAAGGGCCCGCAGGCCGTGGCCGACTGGCTGGCCGCGCAGAAACAGGTGCTGATCACCGACACCACCATGCGGGACGGGCACCAGTCCTTGCTGGCGACGCGGATGCGCAGCCTCGACATGATCCAGGTGGCGCCGGCCTATGCGCACAAGCTGCCGCAACTCTTCAGCGTCGAATGCTGGGGCGGCGCGACCTTCGACGTGGCCTACCGCTTCCTGCAGGAATGTCCGTGGCAACGCCTGCGCGACCTGCGCGAGCGGATGCCCAACCTGATGACGCAGATGCTGCTGCGCGGCGCCAACGGGGTGGGCTACACCAACTATCCCGACAACGTGGTGCAGTTCTTCGTCAAACAGGCGGCTGAAACGGGCGTCGATGTCTTCCGTGTCTTCGACAGCCTCAACTGGGTCGAAAACATGCGCGTCGCGATGGACGCGGTGCTGGAAACCGGCAAGATCTGCGAAGGCACGATCTGTTACACGGGCGACATCCTTGATCCCGACCGGGCCAAGTACGACCTGAAATACTATGTCGCGATGGGCAACGACCTGCGCGACGCGGGCGCCCATATCCTTGGCCTCAAGGACATGGCGGGACTGTTGAAACCCAATGCGGCGGCGGCGCTGATCAAGGCGCTGAAGGAAGAGGTCGGCCTGCCGATCCACTTCCACACGCACGACACCTCGGGCGCGGCCATCGCCACCATCATGGAGGCGGCCCGCGCGGGCGTGGACGCGGTTGACGCGGCGATGGATGCGCTCTCGGGCAATACCTCGCAGCCGACGCTTGGCTCCATTGTCGAGGGCCTGCGGTTCACCGAACGGGACACCGGGCTGGACATGGCCGCGATCCGCGAGATCTCGAACTACTGGGAGGCGGTGCGCGGACAATACGCGGCCTTTGAATCGGGTATGCAGTCGCCCGCCTCCGAGGTCTACCTGCACGAGATGCCGGGCGGTCAGTTCACCAACCTCAAGGCACAGGCCCGCAGCCTTGGCCTGGAAGAGCGCTGGCACGAGGTGGCGCAGACCTATGCGGACGTGAACAAGATGTTCGGCGATATCGTCAAGGTCACGCCGTCGTCCAAGGTGGTGGGCGACATGGCCCTGATGATGGTCAGCCAGGGCCTGACCCGGGCGGATGTCGAGGATCCCAAGAAGGACCTCAGCTTCCCCGACTCGGTCATCGACATGATGAAGGGCAACCTGGGCCAACCCCCGGGCGGCTGGCCGAAGAAGATCCAGAAGAAGATCCTCAAGGACGACAAGCCCTTTACAGAGCGTCCCGGCCTGAAGGCTGCGCCGATCAACATCGACGACGCCCGAAAGGAACTGGAAGGCAAGCTCGAAGGGGTTGCCTTCGACGACGAGGACCTGAACGGCTACCTGATGTACCCCAAGGTCTTTACCGACTACGCCGCGCGGCATGAGACCTACGGCCCGGTGCGCACCCTGCCCACGCGGACCTTCTTCTACGGGATGGAGCCCGGCGAGGAGATCACCGCCGAGATCGACCCGGGCAAGACGCTGGAAATCCGCCTGCAGGCGGTGGGCGAAACCCATGACGACGGCGAAGTTCGGGTCTTCTTCGAGTTGAACGGGCAGCCGCGCACCGTCCGCGTGCCCGACCGCAAGGCTCAAGGGTCCAGCGCGGCGCGTCCCAAGGCAGAGCTGGGCAACCCCTGCCACATCGGCGCCCCGATGCCGGGCGTTGTTGCGACGGTCGTCGCCACTGTGGGACAGCAGGTCAAGGAAGGCGACCTGTTGCTGACCATCGAGGCGATGAAGATGGAAACCGGCCTGCACGCCGAACGTGACGGCACCGTCAAGGCGGTCCACGTGACGCCGGGCGGCCAGATCGACGCCAAGGACCTGCTTGTCGAGCTGGAGTGAAGCCGACCCTCATTGAAGATCTGAAAACAGCCCCGCACGGGGCTGTTTTTCTATCTGTCCTCAGGATATCCACAAACTGGCGAATTGAGCCCCCCCTGTGGACAAGCGGAATTCGCAAGACATGCCAAACCGTTGCCGCATGCGGGTCGGCCAGCTATGATCCCCCTGCAGCCATTCCAGAATCGGGAAGGATTCCCGCATGCTCTTTCGCCGAACGACCGCCATGCTCTGCGCCCTGATGGGCTTTGCGCTCGCGGCCCACGGCGCGACTGAGGGCGAGATCCCCTTCGACACCCCTGGCCCGGTCATAGAAATCCCCGACGAGGCCCTGCCTCCGGGAGTGCTGGATGTCCTGAAAGTCCGCAGCAGCGACCCCGCGATGAACCAGGCCTTCGGGTTGGCCCGTGCCTCGCTGCCTGCCGCGCTTTCGGCCACGGAAAAGAAACACGGGTATTTCTCGCCCTCGCTCGCACTTTACGTCGCGGTGCGCGTCGACGATCCGGACAAGCAGATCGAGTTCGTCTGGGTCGACAATATCCGGCGCAAGGGCAAAGGCTTTACCGGGTCGCTGGCCAGCCATCCGCGTTTCATGCCCGGCAAGCGCCTGCGTGCGCCGATCGAGTTCCTGAACCCGCAGATCGCGGATTGGGCCGTGCAGGCCCGGGATGGCCGGTATTATGGCTATTTCACCACCCGCGCGCGGCTGGACAGCATCGCAGAGCCATTGGCCAGTGAGTTGCGCTCCATGCTGGTGGACACGCCCGTTCCGCAACTCTGGCAGTGACCCGTGCCCGGCCCTTGCCGCGATCTCTCCGGCAGCCGCCAGAACCTGATCGTCAGTCACGCTGGTGCGTTGGCGCGATAGGTGGTCGCCCCTGTCTTTGTCACCATGTTCCGAAATTGGTGGCGTGCGCGATTCATTCCGGCCAAGAGCGACACGCGCGGACTCGACAAGTTGCGTCAGTTGCATGACCTTCCCTGTCATTGGGAGGCGCGCAGAGCGGGACCCGATCCAATATGGCGGGTGGGACCGACCTGGACAGGATCCGGATGTGCCTTTGCGCCCTGCCCGCGCCGATGGCGACGGTATGGCAGATGACCGACGTATAGAGCGTTGCCAGCCTGGCAATGCATGCCGAACCGCTCACTGTCGCCTACCTGTAGGCGCATATGGATGCCCCGTCCCTGTTCCGGTGGAGCGGCGACAGCAAGCCAGTCGAAGGCTGCAGAATAGCCGCGCGGCCGGTGCCCGGATCAAAAGCGTCAGGCATGTGCATTTTCCTCTTGCACCCCCGCGCCGTAGAGGCTAATTCCGCGCTCACCATTTGGCACGCGGGCGTAGCTCAGGGGTAGAGCATAACCTTGCCAAGGTTAGGGTCGGGCGTTCGAATCGCCTCGCCCGCTCCAAATGGCCGGATTTCCTCGGGCGGCACCCACCGCCACAAAGCGAGGCTCCGGAATGACAGGATGGTTTTGCGGGCGTAGCTCAGGGGTAGAGCATAACCTTGCCAAGGTTAGGGTCGGGCGTTCGAATCGCCTCGCCCGCTCCATCTGTCACTCTTCTCGGGTTCTGGAATTTCTGAGCCGACTGGCCTAAGGTGCATGTGCCGCCGTCGTTCCCAAGAATTTGCCCGCACTTCTATCATCGCTGTCGATCGCCGCTCCAGTCATCGCCGGGGTAGGACAAATGTGGCTCAAGGCACTCCCGAAGCGCGCCCTCCTCGCCTGCCAAAGGGAAACGCCTCTCCCACGCCCCCCATCATGCCCGCGGAGGTTTACATGACGCGAGACGCTGTCTAGCGTCACGATATCGTTCCAAAGGAATTCGTGATGAAAGCTATTTTTCTGGCCGTCGTTCTGGCTACCGGCGCGCTCTCTGCCAGTGCAGAGCCCATGCGCTTTGAAAGCCGCTGGTCAGGCGGAAACTGCATCGGCTGCGGATGGACTTCGGCAGAAGGAGAAATCACTGACGAGACGCCTGATGCGTTCCGGGCCTACCTTCGGGAAAACGGCGTTGGCTACAGTCTTAGACTCGATTCGCCCGGCGGCAATCTGGGCGCCGCCATCGCGCTGGGACGACTGTTCCGCGAAGAGGGCATCCGCACAACCGTCGGCCGCAGCGGCCCCATGCCAGACATGCCGCAATATGACCAGGGTGTCGAAGGCGGAACATGCGAATCCGCCTGTGTCTTTGCCCTGCTTGGCGGAAGCATCCGCGTGGCAGAGGGCGGCGAATTGGGCGTACACCAATTCCACAGCCCCGATGGCCGCAACATACCAACAGCCGCCACACAGCAGATCATGGGCCAGCTTGTCCTGTACCTGATCGAGATGGGAATCAGCGCGGAATTGTTGACTCTGTCCAGCAGGATTCCGGGCGACAAGATGCATTTTCTCACTCAAGAAGAGATTGTGCGCCTTGGCATTAGCACGGATAGCAGGCGCACCGCTGTCCGGCTCGATACCGGGGAGGGGGGACTTGTGGCCCGCTGGGAGACTATTGGCGCTGACGGCGATCTCAACCGGGCATACAGCCTGCGTTGTTCGCGCGAACACTCGGGCTGGCTGCTTTCGATCCTCGATACCGGGATCGGCCCAAACAACGGCGTACCCGACCGGCAAAGGGGGGCACCGGACATGAAGGTCACTCTTGGTCAGACGGCCATCCCGATGTCCTTTGACCACGTTATCGAACTGGGTCCACGTGGTGACGACTATTTTCTCACAGTCCGCCTGCCTGCCGATCTGCACCGCCACGTCGGCAAGGACCTTCGGTTTCAGACCAACCGGATGACGAATTTCTTTTCTGTTCTGTCGGCGCAAGGGACCGTCCCGGACAAGACAACGCTGGACGTTCTCACCCGTGCCTGCGGCGCCTGACGCACGCGCCTTCGCGGCCAGGACTATCAGCGGTTCACGAGGGGCGCGACGCAACTTGACGCAGGGGCGACTTTGACCCGGCCAAACTGGGTACCGATCGCCGACATGCGGATTCCCATGTGGCAGGCGCATCATCTCGCCAGCGGTGTCAAGGATGACATACACTGGATCACCCTGGGCCTGCCGGTCAACCCAAAGGCCCATGCGGGCATGCGCTTTTTCTTTGAAAGCAATGACCTGCCGCGCGAGCGGGGCGTTCTGTCCGGCGGCGGACGGTTTCCCGACGCGACGACGCTCGACGCGATGGTGCGCGCCTGCGGAGACTGAGCGCCCTCCCCCTTTGACGCCGCCGCAGCCATGCCTATAAGGGGCCGACTTCAGGGGACAAGATGATGCGCACCGCCAAGATCACCCGCCAGACCGCAGAGACCGAGATCAGCGTCGAGATCAATCTCGACGGGACCGGCAGCTATGACAACCAGACCGGCGTCGGTTTCTTCGACCACATGCTGGACCAGCTTTCGCGCCACGCGCTGATCGACATGACAGTGCGGGCCAAGGGCGACCTGCACGTTGACGATCACCACACGGTCGAGGACGTGGGCATCGCCCTGGGCCAGGCGCTCACCCAGGCGATGGGCGACAAGAAGGGCATCGTACGCTATGGTTCCTGCCTGCTGCCGATGGACGATGCGCTGGTCCGTGCCGCGCTGGACCTGTCCGCGCGCCCCTTCCTGGTCTGGAACCTGGACCTGCCCAGCCAGAAGATCGGCACGTTCGACACGGAACTGGTGCGCGAGTTCTTCCAGGCGCTCAGCACGCATGGCGGCATCACCCTGCATGTCGACTGCCTGCACGGCGTCAACAGCCACCACATCACCGAGGCCGCCTTCAAGGCGGTAGCGCGCGCCCTGCGCGACGCGCTGGAAACCGATCCGCGCAAGGCGGATGCGGTGCCCTCGACCAAGGGCGCGCTCTAGCCTGCCCCCGAAACGATCCGCTGACCAAGGAGGCCGCGATGCTGACGGCAATCATCGACTACGAAAGCGGTAACCTGCATTCCGCCGAAAAGGCGTTTCAGAAGATGGCGCTGGAAACCGGGGCGGGCGAGGTCCGCGTCACCGACGACCCCGACGTGGTGGCCCGGGCGGATCGCATCGTGCTGCCCGGCGACGGCGCCTTTCCGGCCTGCGCCTCGGCGCTGCGCAACTCCGGCTGTTTCGAGGCGATGATCGAAGCGGTGGAAACCCGCGGGCGGCCCTTCCTGGGCATCTGCGTGGGCATGCAGCTGATGGCACGCGTCGGCCATGAATACGCCGAGACGCCAGGCCTTGGCTGGATCGACGGCGAGGTCGAGGTGATCGCGCCCGCCGACAAGACGCTGAAGGTCCCGCACATGGGCTGGAACGACCTGGTGGTCGACAATCCGCACCCGGTACTGGACGGGATCGCAACCGGTGAACACGCCTATTTCGTGCATTCCTACCAGATGCGGCTGTCCGACCCGGCACAGCGGGTCGCCCATGTCGACTATGGTGGCGATGTCACCGCCATCGTGGCGCGCGGCACCATGATCGGCCTGCAGTTCCACCCGGAGAAAAGCGCCGGGGCCGGGCTGCGCATGATTGCCAATTTCCTGACCTGGCACCCCTGAACGCGCCGCTTCGGCCGTCCCAAGTCAGGACAGTCGAAGCGACCACTTTGATTGAATAGCCTTGGAGGCACGGCACAGACGCGGGGATAGAGCCCCCGCCCCGGGATCAGTTCGCGCGGACCCACGTCTGGCCGTCGCAGATCAACCCCTTGCACCCCGTCACGTGCAGCTTGTTGCCGGACAGTTCTGCCTTGGCCTTGGCCTCGACGTTCAGCAGCGGCACATGGACCGTCCCGCCACGATAGTTGCCCGACCCGGCGGGCTTGAGATCCCAGAAAAGCTGTTTGCCGACGTTGGCGGTCTGCACCTCGCGCCCCTGCGGATCAAAGGCCTTGAGCACCGTACCGCAGAGCGCGGCGCCGCAGGTGTCGATGCGGATCAGGCTTGTCAGGTTCTTGCGGTCGGGTTCGGTGCGCCAGAGACCGACGGCCGGATCGGCAAGAGCGGGGGCCGCCAGGCTACCGAGCACAAGCGGCAGAAGCAGGCGAAAGCGGGGCATGAGATGCGTCCTTTGTTGCAGAAGTTCAAGAACTTGAACCTACCACGCATATGGTCGGGCCGCCGCCCTTTTCCAGTCCCCGCAAGCCCGTCCGCAAAATATTGCCGGTTCTCTCTCTTGCGCGCGGCCTACTGCACCCGGCGCCAGGTCTGTGCCGAACAGATCAATCCGCCCGCCACGCAGCCGCGCAGTTTCAGGCTGCTGCCGTTCAGTGTCATCTTGCCCAGGTAGATCTTGTCGTTCGACGGGCGCCAGACCTTGCCCTCGTACTTGCCCCCGCCCTGCGGGACCATGTCGATCACCAGCGTCTTGCCCTTGGTCGGAGAGGTGTATTCGCCGCCCGCGTTGAAGGTCCGCGCGATCTTGCCGCAGATCTTGCCACCGCAGGGCCCCATCACGATATGAGCATAGGATCCATCGTCCGGCTGGGTCTTCCAGACGCCTTCGATCGGATCCGCCGCCGCCGCGCCAGCCAAAATTCCGCACAACGCCGCAATCTTGAGTAGTTTCATGCCTGTCTCCTCCCGTTCAGGTCATCCTGACTGTGTCTGCGGCGCCAGACCCCGATCAAGCATGACGCAAGGTCGCGTTGCATCTATCGTGGCGTCATACTAAGGCGCGGCAAAACTCTGAAAGGGCAGCCCGAAATGATCCTTTATCCCGCGATCGACCTGAAGGACGGCAAGGCCGTGCGCCTGCTGCGCGGCGACATGGACAAGGCGACCGTCTTCAACGACGATCCCGCCGCCCAGGCGCTGGAATTCGTGGCGCAGGGCTGCGAGTGGCTGCACCTTGTCGATCTGAACGGCGCCTTTGCCGGCGAACCGGTAAACGCGGCCGCCGTCGAGGCGATCCTCAAACAGACCAAGACGCCGACCCAACTGGGCGGCGGTATCCGCGACATGGCCACCATCGAGATGTGGCTGGGCAAGGGCCTGTCGCGGGTCATCCTTGGCACCGTGGCCGTCGAGCGTCCCGATCTGGTGCGCGAAGCCGCCCGCGCCTTCCCCGGGCAGGTGGCCGTCGGCATCGACGCCAAGGACGGCCGCGTGGCCACTAAGGGCTGGGCAGAGGTCACGCAGGTGGATGCCGTGGACCTTGCGCGCAGCTACGAGGACGCGGGCGTGGCGGCGATCATCTACACCGATATCAACCGCGACGGCGCCATGCAGGGCCCGAATGTCGAGGCGACGGCGGCCCTGGCCAACGCGGTGACGATCCCGGTGATCGCCTCGGGCGGCGTGTCCTCGATCAAGGATCTCAAGGCGCTGCGCGACTGCGGCGCCCCCCTGAACGGGGCGATCTCGGGCCGCGCGCTCTATGACGGGGCCATCGACCTCAAGGCCGCGCTCGAGGCGCTCAAGGGCTGAGCCGCATCACAGGACCAGGTCCGGACTTCCTGACTGCGCCGCCTGCGGGCGGCTTGATACACCTCTATCCAAGACAAGTTCCCAAAAGGACCGTTTCATGTTCATGGCCGCGATCTGGATCGTCAACGTGATCTTCTCCGTGCTGGAAAACCCGGAGAAAGGTGGGCCTTTCCGTCCGAACGACCTGTTGTGGAACGCGCGCCTGCCGCTGGGCTATTACCTTTTCCCCGCCACGGCGCTGGGGCGCGTTGCACGTTCCCGGCCCATTGGGTCCCGGCTCAGGGTCTCCCGGCCGGCGCCGACGCTTTCTTGAGCCGCACAGGCGTGCCCGCCAGAGCGGCGGCCCGCCATGACCTCTCCCCCCTTCCCTCGCCGGTCAATTCGCGCTAACGCAACGCCATGCTCAAGACCCGCATCATCCCCTGCCTCGATGTCGCCGACGGCCGTGTCGTCAAGGGCGTCAATTTCGTCGACCTGCGCGATGCGGGCGATCCCGTGGACGCCGCCCGCGCCTATGACGCCGCCGGCGCGGACGAGATCTGTTTCCTCGACATCCACGCCACTCATGAGAACCGCGGCACCATGTTCGACGTGGTCACACGCACAGCGGAGCAGTGTTTCATCCCGCTGACCGTGGGCGGCGGCGTGCGTACGGTTCAGGATGTCCGCGCCCTTCTGCTCGCGGGCGCCGACAAGGTGTCCTTCAACTCCGCCGCCGTCGCCAATCCGGACGTGGTGGCCGAGGCCGCCGACCAGTTCGGCAGCCAGTGCATCGTTTGCGCCATCGACGCCAAGACGGTGGAACCGGGCCGCTGGGAAATCTTCACCCACGGCGGGCGCAAGCCAACGGGGATCGACGCGGTTGAATTCGCCCGCACCATCGCCGCCAAGGGCGCGGGGGAAATCCTGCTGACCTCGATGGACCGCGACGGCACAAAGGCCGGGTTCAACCTGCCCCTGACCCGGGCCATCGCCGATGCGGTGGATATTCCCGTCATTGCCTCGGGCGGCGTGGGTACGCTGGATCACCTTGTCGAAGGCGTAACCGAAGGCCATGCCAGCGCCGTTCTTGCCGCCTCGATCTTTCACTTCGGCACCTTCACCGTGGCCGAGGCCAAGGCGCACATGGCAGCCGCCGGCATCCCGGTCCGGCTGTAGACGTGTTCAGGGACGGCTCTGACGTCACCCTCTACGAGGGCGAGATCGAAGAGACCGCCTGCCCCGCGTCTGCCGATGCACCGGAGACTGGACCGAAGGCGCCGGACCTGACGAACGCCGGGGCCCGCGGATCGGCATTTCGCGTGACGAACCCAGCCTGCTGGACTGGTCCAAGCATGACATGGCCGCGGTCGCCCGCTCTTGATCCCGCTCAACCGCGCACAGGTGCTGGGCGTGCCGATGGAGGCACAACTCCGGTCCCTGCTCGGCACTTTTCCGACCGCGGACAGCCGTCTCTGACATACGCCTGAAAAGGAACCGACATGACCCTGGACGACCTCGAACAGATCATCGCCACCCGCGCCGCCGCCTCTCCGGATGACAGCTGGACCGCCAAGCTCTTGGCCAAGGGTCCGGAAAAGGTGGCCGAGAAATTCGGCGAAGAGGCGATCGAAGCGATCATCGAAGCGGTCAAGGACGACCGCGCGCGGCTGGTCTCGGAGTCCGCCGACGTGCTCTTTCACCTGCTGGTCATGCTGAAATCGCGCGACGTGGCGCTGAGCGAGGTCATGGCAGAACTGGCCCGGCGCCAAGGGCAATCCGGCATAGCCGAAAAGGCGGCGCGCTGAGGTACCGCCCTGCGGGACAGGCTGCATTCACCGCCAATTCGCGTGAGAGCCTGCGGCGCCGGAACGCCGCCCACCGCTGACGCAACCCAGAACCGCCATGCCGCGTTGGCCTGCCGGATACCCTCGAAAGGACCCCGGATGCAGGTTTTCACATGCCCCGCCTGCCAGACCCCGCTCTGGTTCGACAATGACCGTTGCACCTGCGGCCAGGAGGTCGGGTTCGACCCACAGGCACAGGTCATGGTGGCCACAACTGCCCGCTGTGCCAATCACGCGGCCATCGGCTGCAACTGGTCGCCCGAACCGGGGGCGGACGAGCTGTGCCGGTCCTGCGCGATGACGGAAACCGTGCCGGACCTGCGCGAGGCGGACAACCTGCCCCTCTGGGCGCGGACGGAGGCGGCCAAGCGCTGGATGCTGGCGAACCTTGCGCGCTGGGGCTGGTTCACCGAGAGCGATCCGGGTCCGCGCCCGGTGTTCCGCCTTTTGTCGGAAGAGACTGCGCAGGGTGAACAGCCGGTCACGATGGGCCACGCCATGGGCGTCATCACCATCAACGTGAGCGAGGCCGACGAGGCCACCCGGGCCCAACGCCAGGACGACCTCGGCGAACTGTACCGCACCATGCTGGGCCACATGCGCCATGAATGCGCGCATTTCCTGTTCGAACGCCTGACCGAGCGGGCCGCGTTCCTGCCCGACTTCCGGACCCAATTCGGCGATGAGCGTGCCGACTACGCCGAAGCGCTGGACCGCCACTATGCGGCGCCACGCGATCCGGGCGAAACCCACATCACCCCCTACGCCACGGCCCACCCGCATGAGGACTGGGCCGAAACCGTCGCCCACCTGCTGCATCTCGTGGATATTGCAGACAGCGCCGCCGCCGCAGGGCTTGCCCTGCCCGCAGGTCCGCAGACCGGCTATGACGCCTATGCCGACCCGCAGTCCGACCGCGTGCTGGATCACGCGGTGCGCCTGTCGCTGGCCGTCACCCATGTGAACCGTGCACTGGAGCTGCCCGATCTCTATCCGTTCGTGCTGACCCCGCAGGTGCGCGAGAAACTGGGCTTTGTGCACGGCCAGCTCCGCGCCGCCTTCAGGACATAGCGCAGGCAGTCAAGACGTCCGGTCACAGCTTGGACGAGATGATCCCGGTGTTGAACCCGCCCATGCGCAGTTCGCCGAACAGGCGCTGGTACTCGATCTTGGGGCAGCGATCCATCACCACGTCGACGCCGCGCGCCTCGGCCATCCGGGCTGCCTCTTCGTTGACGACGCCGATCTGCATCCAGACCGTGCGCAGTTTCGGAAAGACCTCCAGCGCCTCTTCGACGATGGGCGGCACATGTTCCGGGCGTCGAAAGATGTCCACCATGTCCACGGTATCGGGGCATTCGGACAGCGAGGCGCGCACCTCTTGCCCGAACAGGCGCTTGCCGGCATGTCCCGGATTGACCGGGATCACCTTGAAACCCTTCAACGAAAGATATCGCGCGACATAATAGCTGGGCCGTACCGGGTTCATGGACACTCCCACGACTGCGACGACCTTGGTCCGCGTCAGGATCTCTTTCAGCTTGTCATCCGAATAGCTCATGTCCCCTCAAATATACCGGCATTTCGAAAAGAAAAAGCGCCCGGGCAAAAACCCGGGCGCCAGTTACGGAACGAGGGACAGTGAAGGTCTCGCGGGGGTTCCGTCCCCGCGATCCTGACCAAGAGATAGGCAGTAAAGCCACAGTTCCAAGGCCTGTAAAGAAACTGTGAACATTTTTCTTGACTATCCGATCACCCCGCGACCTGCGCGCCGTCGGGTTCCATCAAGCCCACAAGTGTGGGGTGCAGGCTTTCCGAGGGGTCCCGCCCGACCCGGCGCGTCTTGCGCAGGATGAACAGCTTGCTGACGCCCACCCAGGTTCCGACCGAAGGCGCGTTGACGTCGCAGGGAAAGCGCGTCCTCCACCCTTCCGGCAGGGCCACGCCACGCGCCTCCAGCCGGTCCAGCATCCAGACCAGCGGGATGTTGGACAGGGGCCGCGCCGCATCGAAGCCGCCCAGTTGCCCGCCGATATCGCCATGCGTGCCACGGAACCAGACCTGTTCGACCTTGCCCGCCCAGCCCGGCGGGCACTCCCAGAGCACCGGCGCATAGGCGGCGCGCGTCTCGTCATGGGCCAATGCTTGATAACCATGCCGGATCGCGGGACCCAGGGAATGATTGTGGAACTCGTGCTCGGCTTCGGTCAAGCGCCAGAGCAGCGGCAGACGCAGGCCCAGTGCCTTGACCGTATCCCAGACACCGATCATCTCGACCGGCGACTCGGCATGGCAGGTCTGCTTGGCAAAGGCCCGGGCAGAGGATCCGTCTGGAGCGTATTGGTACAGGCGATAGATCTGGCGGATATTGCGCTCCGTCGCACATTCGGCGCGGAGCAAACCGACCATGTCGATGATGCCGGCCAGCGACCGCACCGCGTAGGCGCCGCGCGAATAGCCCATCAGGAAAATCCTGTCGCCCGCGCGATAGCGCGAGGCGAGATAACCATAGGCACGGCGGATCTGCCGGTTGATGCCCCGCCCCAGCGCCACGTCGGTGGTGGCGCCCCAGTCCGTCCACTGCACCCCGGCCTCGTAGTAGAGCGACGAATGCCCGGCCTCTTTCAGCAGCAAATAGGTCAGCCCGGCGTTGGTTTCCTCGCCGGGCGTGAGCGAAGACATGGTGCCATCCAGAATGAGGACATGATCGACCGGCCCGCGCCGCCGCGCATAAGCGGAATGGTCCGCCGAAGACTTGCGGCGGAGCCAGCCGAAAACAATGTCACTCAGCTGCGATCGCATCACCTTCCAACATGGCCCAGACTCGCGCCGGCGTGAAGGGCATGTCCACCTGTTTGATCCCACGCGCCCAGAGCGCATCCTGAACCGCGTTCGACACGGCGGCCATGGAGCCAACCGTTCCTGCCTCACCACAGCCTTTCATCCCCATCGGGTTGGCGGTGGAGGGGACCGGCTCCGTCTCGAAACCGATCATGGGCATATTGTCGGCCCGCGGCATCGCGTAGTCCATGAAAGAGGCCGTGAGCAGCTGCCCATCCTCATCATAGACCACATGTTCGGTCAGCGCCTGACCCAGGCCCTGCGCCACGCCACCATGCACCTGCCCCTCGGCCAGCATCGGATTGATCAGGTTGCCGAAATCGTCGACCACGCTGTAGCGGTCACAGATCGTCTCACCGGTCTCCAGGTCGATCTCGACCTCGGCCACATGGCAGCCATTGGGGTAGGAGCGCCCCGGCAGCGTCGAGGTCGCCTGCCAGACCAGCAGATCCTCGCGCCCGGCCTCGCGCGCCATCTGCGCAGCTTCCAGCATGGTGGGGGTCAGGTTCGATCCGTCCGCGCGAAAGGTCTCATCGTCGAAGGTGATCGCCGAAGCGTCCACGCCCATTTCGCCGGCAAGGAAATCGGAGAAACCTGCAACCATGTCGCTGACCGCCTGCAGGGTCACGTTGGTCTGAACGGTGACGGAACGAGACCCGCCAGTGCCGCCGCCCGAGCCGATCAGGTCACTGTCGCCCTGCACCACCTCGATCTTCTCGGCGGGGATGCCTGTCTGGTCGGCCAGGAACTGGCGGAACACGGTTTCATGCCCCTGCCCGTTCGACTGGGTGCCGACATAGATCTTCGCGCCGCCGTCTTCGGTGAACTCCACCTTCACGTCCTCGTTCGGGGCGCCCAGGATAGACTCGATGTAGTAACAAATTCCCAGGCCGCGCAGCTTGCCGGCCTTTTCCGAGGCCGCCCGCCGGGCCGCGAATCCCGCCATGTCCGCCGTCGTTTCGGCATGGCCCATGACGCGCACGAAATCGCCCACGTCGTAGTTTTCGCCGGTCACCGTCTTGTAGGGAAACTGGTCGGGCTTGATGAAGTTGATCCGGCGCAGTTCCAGCGGATCGACACCCAGTTCGCGCGCCGCGCGGTCCATCACCCGTTCCAGAACATAAATCGCCTCGGGGCGGCCCGCGCCACGGTAGGCATCCACCTGCACGGTGTTGGTATAGAACCCTTCCGAACGATAGTAGGCATTCTGGATGTCATAAGTGCCGGTCAGCACGCGGGCAAAGAGGTTCGACTGGATGAACTGCCCGAAATGCGAGTTGTAGGCCCCCAGGTTTGACCGCGTGTGCAGCCGGTAACCGGTGATACGGTTGTCCGCGTCAAAGGCCAGCTCTGCCGTCGTCACAAGGTCGCGCCCGCCGTTGTCGGAGAGCATCGCCTCTGTCCGGTCGGACATCCAGCGCACCGGGCGGCCGGTTTCGCGCGCCGCGAAGGGCAACACGAAATATTCCGGATAGGGAAAACCCTTCATGCCAAAACCGCCGCCGACGTCGGGGTTGGTCGTGTGGATCTGCTCGGGCTCCATGTGATAGGCGCGCGCCAGCTCGGCCTTCATGCCCCAGACGCCCTGGCCGCCAAAGCCCAGATGGATGCGCCCGTCGGTCCATTCGGCAAAAGCCCCGCGCGGCTCCATCGAGTTCACGATGATCCGGTTGTCGCCGATCTCCAGCTTGACGGTCTTGGCCGCCGTCTCGAAGGCCGCATTCGTGGCCTCTTCGTCGCCGATACCGAAATCATAGGCCCGGTTGTCGGGTGCCTCCGGGTGGATCGCCGTGTCGCCCGGCGCCAGATCCATGATGACCGGCAGGTCGTCATAGTCCAGCTCGATCAGTTCGGCGGCGTCGCGCGCCTGCTGCAATGTCTCGGCCACGACCATGGCCACCGGCTCGCCGACATAGCGCAGACGCCCCTCGGCCAGCACCGGACGCTTGGGCGCCGCGCCCTTGCTGCCATCGCGGTTGGGAGCCAGCGCGCCCGACATTCCGGTGTCGATGCCGGCCCCCAGCAGGTCCTCCGATGTCACGACCAGATGCACGCCCTCGGCCTCGCGTGCGGCACTCACATCCAGCATGGTGATCTCGGCATGCGCCACGGGAGAGCGGAAGACAAAGGCTCGCAATGCGCCCTCGGGGGCGACATCATCCACATACCGCCCGTGCCCGGTCAGGAAGCGCACATCCTCGACCCGTTTCACCGGCTGGCTCTTGCCGAACTTGTCCATGAGTGTCTCCCTCGCAATTGTCCTGTCGCGGCGGAGATTAGTCGTCATGGCGCGGGTGTCCAGAGGGCGCACCACGGCCCACACCCGGTTTTCCGCGAAGGGCCGATTATCGTGCCAATGTCACGATGCGCCGGGCGCCGTAGCCGTTGAATCGGGTGGCCAGTGCCGTGGAATAGGCCCCGCAGGCATGAAACAGCAGGTAATCCCCCTCGATCAGGTCCTCTGGCAGGTCGACCCGGTCGGATAGCCGGTCGAGACTGTCGCAGGTCGGCCCGAACACCTCTGTCGCGCAGAGGGCGCCAGCCTTGGGTGTCCCATCCGCGGCCAGCGCGCTGATCCGCGTCGCGGGACCAAGATCGCGCCACTCGCTGAGGCCGCCATAGATGCCGTCGTTCAGAAAGACCGCGTTCCCGTCCCGCGCCTTGACCTGCAAGGCCAGTTCAAAGGCTTCGGCCACCATCGCCCGGCCCGGCTCGCAGACCAGCGCCGGGCGGTCCGACCCGAAGGCCGCCCCGACGGCCTCGTCGATGGCACCGAAGAGCGCGGGCAGGTCGGGGGCCGGGTCTTCGCGGTGCGCCGGGAACCCGCCGCCGACATTCAGCCGGTGCAGGCGGATGCCATTGGACCGCGCGATCTCGGCCGCGGCCTGGATGTAGGACACCCAGGCCCCCGCCGCGCGGCATTGCGTGCCCGGATGGAACGTGAGCGAGGGGCGTCCGCCGCGCGAGACAACCGCACGCAGGAGTTCCCCGCAAGCCTCGGGGCCGGCACCGAATTTCGATCCGAAGTCATAGACCGCCCCGGCCACCGGCAGCTTCAGCCGGACCGCCACCTCGGCGCCCTCCAACGGCCCCAGCTTGTCCAGTTCCGCCATGCGGTCGACCGACCACGAGGTGATGCCATAGCGCCGCGCCGCCGCCACCTCGGACCGGCCCCGGACCGGGTTGTGGTAGTGCAGGCGTGCCCGCGGTGCGATCTCTCGCACCAGTGCCATCTCCTCGGGAGAGGCCACGTCAAAGGCCTCCATCCCCGCCTCTGCCAGCGTCTCGATCACGCCCCGGTCGGGATTGGCCTTGACCGCATAGGTCACTTCACCGGGAAAGCGGTCGAGAAACAACCGCGCCACGTCGCGCAGCCGCTTGGGATCGTGAAAGAAAACCGGGTCTTCGGGACGCTCGCGCGCCAGCCAGAGCGCGGGATCGCGCTGAAATGCCTCGTGCAGCACCATTGCTCGTGCCTCCTGTTCGCCTGTGAGACCAGTGTGGCGCTTGCAAGGGACGGATTCAGCTGCAACTCTGTTCGGAATGTACGGCATTTTCGGGCAAAGTGACGATATGGACCAACAGATCGACGAAACGGATCGCGCCCTGGTAGCGGCTCTCGCCGAGAATGCCCGGACCCCGGTGACCGATCTGGCGCGTCGGCTGGGGCTGGCGCGCACCACCGTGCAGGCCCGGCTGGACCGGCTCGAGGCACGCGGCGCGATTGCCGGCTACACGCTCAAGCGTGGTCCGGGCCTGCGCCCTGCCCTGCGCGCCACGGTGCTGATCTCGGTCGAACCGCGCGCCACACCGGCGGTCCTGTCCCGACTGAAAAGCCTTTCGGCGGTGGAAACGGTGCACACCACGTCGGGAAGGTTCGACCTGATTGCGCAGCTCAGCGCGGAAACGACAGAGGCTCTGGACCGCACGCTGGACACCATTGGCGAAGCAAAAGGCGTCAAGGCCTCGGAAAGCCTGATCCACCTCAGCACGAAGATCGACAGGGGCACATGACCCCGGCCCGCCTTATTCGGCGGGTGTCTCCTCGTCCTGTTCCACCGCATAGCGGGAGAATAACCCGACCTGCCCCATGAAGAAGGCGAAGGTTGCCGCGAGTTGCCCCACCGTGTCCCAGACCACGAAGACCTGTTCCGACAAAAGCTGCCAGATGACGACGTTCAGCACGGCCATGCCCACGAAAAAGAGGGTTGCGCGTTTCGTCAGCAGCATCCAGCCCTCGTCCTGCAAAGGGGTCAGTTCCTCCATGACGTAGCGAAGGTAGGATTGCCCGAACAGGAGTCCGACGCCAAGGATCGCCCCGAAGGCCCCGTAGATCAGCGTCGGCTTCAACTTGACGAAACGGTCATCGTTGAACCAGACGGTCAGCGCGCCCATGACGATCAGGACAACGGCGGTAAAGACCTGCATCCGGCTGATCCTGCCCGTCAGCCACCAGACCACGCCCATCGACACCAGGAAGACCGGGACAAAGACGGCGGTCACCGCGATGAATGCGCCGTACTCCTGCCCCCCGACGGTAAAGACGTCGTCCTTGAACCAGAAATAGGCCACAAGGAAGCCGATCACCGGCCCGAGTTCCAGGATCGACTTCAGCGTCGGGTTCACTTTGCGCGCATCGGCGGGCGAGTCGGACATGCATCACTCCTTTGCAGGGCACATAGGCCTTTCAGCCGCCAAGCTCAACGATCACCGCCCCCGCCGCGATCAGGACCATGAGTGCGATGCGGCGCGGTCCCACCGTCTCGCGCAGGACCAGCCAGCCGATGAAGGCGGCAAAGACGGTCGAGGTTTCGCGCAGCACCGCCGCCTCTCCCACCTTGTCCAGGCGCGTGGCCATCATGACCGACCCGAAAGAGCCATAGGCCACCAGTGCCCCCGCCAGCCCGCGCAGCATGAGAGGCCGCAGGGGAAAACCTGACACCCGGTGCCGCATGGGGGTGAGGCACAGCAGGATCGGGAAATCCAGTGACGACAGGAAAAAGAACCAGGCGAGGAAGGTAAAGGGATCGGCGGTGGCGCGGATGCCGTAGGCATCATAGGTGGTGTAGAGCGCAACGAACAAACCCGTTGCCAGGGCATAGGCCAAGGCCGGGCCCAGCGTCTCGCGCGCGGTTTCGAGAAAGATGAAGTTGTAGACCGCGAGGCCGAAGATCCCGGCCAGCAGAACGCCGAGGCCCAGCCACTGAACGCCGGTAAAGCTCTCGCCAAAGATCAGCCAGGCACCGATCACCGTGAAAAGCGGGCCCGTGCCGCGCACGACCGGGTAGACAACCGTGTAGGCGCCGCGGGTAAAGGCCATCGCCTGCAACAGCTTGTAGGCAAGATGGATCACCATGACCCCGGCAAAGAGCGGCCACATGTGCGGCTCGGGCCAGGGCACGAGGAACAGCATCGGAAAGCTGAGCACCACCAGCCATCCGTCGATCGCCGCACGAGACACCCAGGGGTCGTGCCGCCCTTTCTGCAGGGCGCCGAAGACCGCGTGCAAAAGGGCTGCGGTCAGCGCCAGCATCAGCGCCGCCCGGTGGCCGGCCTCCGTGCCCTCCAGCGAGATCAGCCAATCGCTCACCCACGGCCCTCCGCGCGGACACCATCGCCCCTGTTGTGCGTTGGTGTTACGTTGAACCTAAAGAGGACCGCATGTTCGAAAGCCTGACATCCGAATTCTACGGCGACTTTGCCGTTGTTCCCGCCTGGTCCGCCTTTGTGCGGCTCTGCGGCGCCCTGGTGCTTGGCGCCGCCATTGGATTTGAGCGGGAATGGCGCCACAAACCGGCCGGCCTGCGCACGCATATCCTGGTGGCCGTGGCCGCCTGCCTCTTTGTCCTGATCGGGCGCGAGCTGAGCGCGCTGGACTTTGGTGGCGCCGGTGAACAACGTAACGACCCCCTGCGCATGATCGAGGCGGTGACGGCAGGCGTTGCCTTTCTGGCGGCGGGCGTGATCTTTCGCTCGGCGGAAAAGGTTCACAACATCACCACCGGGGCGTCGCTGTGGCTGGCGGGCGCCGTGGGCCTGGGCTGCGGTGCGGGGCGACTGATCCTTGCGGCGATGGCCACGGCGATGGTGGTCATTGTGCTTGCGCTTCTGAAATGGATCGAGGACATCGCCCACGGCCGCTAGGCCGCTCATTCCGTGTCGAGGCCGGTCAGCGCTGCGGCGAATTCCTCGGGGTCGAAGGGGGCAAGATCGTCGATCTGCTCGCCCACGCCGATGGCATGGATCGGCAGGCCGAACTTGTCCGCCAGCGCAACCAGAACGCCGCCCTTGGCGGTGCCGTCCAGCTTGGTCATGACGAGGCCGGACACATCGGCCAGCTTGCGGAAGGTCTCGACCTGGCTGAGCGCGTTCTGGCCCGTCGTCGCATCCAGCACCAGCAACGTGTTGTGCGGCGCATCCGGGTCCTTCTTGCGGATCACCCGGACGATCTTGGCCAGTTCCTCCATCAGGTCCTGGCGATTTTGCAGCCGACCAGCGGTGTCGATCATCAAGAGGTCCGCGCCTTCGGCCTGGGCCTTGGTCATGGCATCGAATGCCAGGCTGGCCGGATCGCTGCCCTCGGGCGCGGTCAACACGGGCACGTTGGCGCGTTCACCCCAGACCTGCAATTGCTCGACGGCGGCGGCCCGAAAGGTATCGCCCGCCGCGATCACCACCTGCTTGCCCGCGGCTTTGAATTGGCTGGCCAGCTTTCCGATGGTCGTGGTCTTGCCCGATCCGTTGACGCCGACGACCAGCACCACCTGCGGCTTTTTCGGATAGAGCGGCAGCGGGCGCGCCACCGGCTCCATCACGCGGGCGATCTCCGACGCCAGTGCCTGCTTGATCTCCAGCGAGGACAAGCGTTTGCCGAACCGACCCTCGGCAATGTTCGAGGTCACGCGCAGCGCCGTGTCCACGCCCATGTCCGAGGCGATCAGCAGCTCTTCGAGCTGCTCCAGCATCTCGTCGTCCAGCACCCGGCGCGCAACCGCGCCCTCGCCCTGCGATCGCCCCATGATCCGCCCCAGCAAACCGCCGGAGGGCTTTGCCTCGGCCGGGGCTTCGGGTTCGGGGACTGGCACCGGATCGATCGGCGCGGGTTTCGGCGCCGGGGCCTGGGGTTCTGGCTCTGTCGTTTCTGCCTTTGGCGCAGGCGCCTCGGCGACGTCTTCCTCATCGCCGTCCTGGACAATCGCGTCCAACCCCTCGTCCAGCTTGGAGGAGGACTTGAACAACTTGTTCTTGAGCTTGCCGAAAAAGGACATGGGCCGCGCCTGATGCTTGAGTTGTCTTCACCTAATACGCCTGCGCGCGCAATGAAAGGTCGCATTCACAGCGACCTGAGCCCCCGTGTCGACCAGGGACCGCTGGCTTCTTGCCCCAAGCCGATCGAAAAACCGTCCACAGGCAGCTGTGGACGGTTTTTGCTAGCAGGATCCCGATGTACCGGACTTCAGACCTCGTCCGGGAAATGCTTGATCGTCAGGCGGATCGGGTTCGGCGCCGCCTGTCCCAGACCGCAGATCGAGGCATCGCCCATCGCCTGGCACAATTCCTCGAGCAGGTCCGTGTTCCAGCTTTCCGCGCTCATCAGTTTGACCGCCTTCTCGCAGCCGACCCGGCAAGGCGTGCACTGGCCACAGCTTTCATCCTCGAAGAACCGCAACATGTTCAACGCAGCATCGCGGGCGCTGTCCTGATCCGACAGCACGACAACGGCAGCGGACCCGATGAAGGAGTCATGCGGCTGCAACGTGTCAAAGTCCAGCGGCACATCGCTCATCGAGGCCGGCAACAGTCCAGAGGACGGCCCACCGGGTTGATAGGCCTTCAAGACATGCCCCTCGGCCATGCCGCCCGCGGCTTCGATCACGTCAAGGATGGTCGACCCGGCAGGCAGAAGGTAGACGCCCGGTTTCGACACCCGGCCAGAGACCGAGTAAGAGCGCAGCCCCCTGCGACCGTTCTTTTCGATTCCGGAAAGGATTTCAGGGCCTTCCCGGCAGATCTTCGCGACCCAGTAGAGCGTCTCGACGTTGTGCACCAGCGTGGGACGGTCAAAGATCCCGACCTGCGCGACATAGGGCGGACGGTGACGCGGCAGCCCGCGTTTGCCTTCGATGGACTCGATCATCGCACTTTCTTCGCCACAGATATAGGCGCCCGCGCCACGGCGCAGGTCGATATAGCCGGGTTCGACGATGCCCTCCGCTTCCAGAGCGGCGATCTCGCGGCGCAGGATTTCCAGCACGGCGGGGTATTCGTCGCGCATGTAGACAAAGCAGCGATCCGCCTCCACGGCCCAGGCTGCGATCAGCATTCCCTCAAGGAAAACATGAGGTTCCCGTTCGAGGTAAAAGCGATCTTTGAAGGTACCCGGTTCACCCTCGTCCCCGTTGACGGCAAGGTAACGCGGGCCGGGATTTCCCCGAACGAAGCCCCACTTGCGACCGGACGGGAACCCCGCACCGCCAAGGCCCCGCAGGCCGGAAGAGAGGACCGTTTCCTGCACCTCCTCCCAGTTTCCGCCCTGGCGCAAATCCTTCAGACGGGCATAGCCGCCACCTGAGGTATAGGCTGCAAGACCTTGATATTCTGGAACATGCGCATGGGTATCGCCCGCCTCGATCGCGACATTGACCTTGTCCAGGTCGGCGTGATCGATGTGGTTGTGCCCCAGTTCCAGCACCGGCGCCGTGTCGCAGCGCCCCATGCAGGGCGCGCGCAACACGCGGACCTTTGCGGGGTCCATCCCCTCTTCCAGCGCGGCGCGCAGTTGATCGGCCCCCGCCAGCTCGCAGGACAGCGAATCGCAGACCCGGATGGTCAACGCGGGCGGCGGCGTGTCGCCCTCCTTCACGATGTCGAAATGGGCATAGAAACTGGCCACTTCGTAGACCTCGGCCATGCTGAGCCGCATTTCCTCGGCCAGGGCGCGCAGATGAGCAGCCGAAAGATGGCCGAAGTCATCCTGGATCAGGTGGAGGAACTCGATCAGCAGGTCACGGTAGCGCGGGCGATCGCCCAGAAGCGCCTTCACCTCGGCCAGGGCCGTGTCGTCGACCTGGCGGCCCTTCGGCGTGTGGCGCCCCTTGCCCTTGCCCGATTTCCAGACGCCCTTGCGTTCGTCGAGTGCCATGCGTGCCTCCATTCGTTCCGGCAGACCCTAACGCCGAACGCCTCCGGGAAAGGGGTGAAAAACGACCGAATTGGGCAGGCGAGCGCCCAGAAATTCCCTCGGATTCGCCGAACGGGGAACGGAATGTTCCGATATGTTAAATCTCGGATCGTATTGGAGCGGTGATGCGGCGTTTCACACTGGCAACCCTTGGCATGGTGACGCTGCTGGCGCTTGCGCTGGCGGCGGGCGGCCCGTTCCCGGCGCTGGCACTGGTCTACATCACGGTCTTCACCTTCGCGATGGACAGGCTGTCGGCACTGGTCGCCCCCGACCATCCGGGGCAGGAGTTTCCCGCCGGACACGGGCTGTCCGCGCTTTTGGCGATTGCGCATTTCCCCCTGCTCTACGGCGGCATCTGGGCCCTGACGCACTCTGCCGCAACAACGGTCGACAAGGCACTGATATACCTGTCACTCTCCCTGTTCATCGGCCAAGTCGGAAACGCCAATGCGCATGAGTTGATCCACCGCCCGTCACGCGGCCTGCGGCGCTTGGGTACGGCGGTCTACGCCTCCTTCCTCTTCGGGCACCACGCCTCGGCCCATGTGCGGGTCCACCATGTCCACGCCGCCACGCCGCGCGATCCGAACACTGCGCGGCCCGGAGAGAGTTTCTACGCCTTTGCGCCGCGCGCCTGGATCGGCGGCTTTCGCGAAGGTTTACGTGCCGAATCGCGGCTGCGACAAGGGCGCGGATGGCACCCCTATTTTGGTCATCTCGGTGGTGCGGTGGCCTCCCTGATCGTGGCCGCCCTTGTCGGCGGGGCCGGTGGCTGTCTGGCGCTGCTGGCGATCGCCGCCTACGCCCAGGCGCAACTTCTGCTCAGCGACTATGTCCAGCATTATGGCCTCTGGCGGCGCGAAGTCGCCCCCGGGAAATACGAACCGGTCGGGCCGCAGCACAGCTGGAACGCACCGCAGAGCTTTTCATCGGCGCTGATGCTGAACGCCCCCCGCCATTCCGATCATCACGCACATCCCGCCAGGCCCTACCCGGGCCTCGACCTCGACCGGGGCAGGATGCCGATCCTGCCGCATTCCCTGCCGGTCATGGCGGTGATCGCCCTTGTGCCCCCGCTCTGGCGGCGCGTGATGGACAGGCGCGCGCGGCAATGGCACGGGCCCGAGCCCGCCCATGGTTAACCATTCATTAATACCCGACTTCCGATAATTCCGCGTTTCTGGCAGGCTCGCGCACATGAAACAGATCTACGCCATTGCCCTGACCTGCCTGACCGCTCTGCCCGCGTTGGCGGCCGAGCCGATGTCGGCCACTGATTTCGAAAGCTATGTCACGGGAAAGACGCTGTATTTCGGCCTCAACGGAGAGGCCTACGGAGTCGAGAAATACCTGCCCGACCGCAAGGTGCAGTGGTCCTTCCTGGATGGCAAATGCAAGGATGGCTTCTGGTATGAACAAGCCGGGCAGATCTGCTTTGTCTACGAAGACAACCCAGATCCCCAGTGCTGGAGCTTCTTCCGGGAAGGTTCGGGCCTGAGAGCCGTGTTCGAGAACGACCCCTCCAGCACGGTTCTGTACGAAGCCCAGCAGAACGATGACCCGATGCTGTGCCACGGCCCGGACGTCGGCGTCTGAGCGCTAGAGCGACGCCATGCTCTGCCGGATGTCCTCGCAAAGCGCCCGCGTGTAGGCCGCCTGCCCACTGCCCTGGTATAGGTTGACCTTCATCATCCCAAGGTCCGGCAGGTTGTGGCAATCGACATAGGCCAGGTAGGGCGCCAGGTGCCCTTCCAGCCGCGCCGTAATGGCCAGGTCGGCACTGACGGTCGCGTCGATGGTGGTTTCGCTGTCCGAATCCACGGCCAGCTCCCACGGAATGTCCGCCACGTCCAGGCGCCGCATCGCCTCGTCCCGAAAGACGCAGGTACGCGCCATCGCGATCCGCAGCGGACGGTCGCGCCAGGCCTGCCCCTGCGGCGCCCCGACCCAGCGGACCGGCACGTCCAACAGGGTCTCTCCCCCGGCCTCGAGCCCGGTTTCAGTGGTCAGGATCACATCCATCTCGCCCCGGGCGAATTGCGACTTCAGCACGCGCGTGAACGAACTGACGAGCTGCACCTTCACCCGTGGATAGCTGCGCGCCATGCGCTGCAGCACCAGCGGAATCACCGGGTAGACGATGTCCGCCGGCACGCCGAGGCGAATTTCGCCCTCCCAGCTCTGGTCGGTCAGCCGGGTGTAGGCCTCGTCATTCAGCGACACGATCTTTTCCGCGTAGCCCAGCAACTGCCCCCCCGCAGGGGTCAGGGTCACCCCCCGTCCCGTCCGGTCAAGCAGCTGCAGGTCCAGCATTTCTTCCAACCGCTTGATCTGCATCGAAACGGCGGATTGCGTCAGGTTCAGGAACCCCGCGGCGCGGGTCACGCCCCCGGCCTGGGCCACCGCCACGAAGGATCGCAGCGTCGTCACGTCAAGATTTCGCATCCATCAGACCTTGTGATGAGAGAGGTCACATACATTCACTTCCAATATCAAACACGGATCGCCACATTCATCAACGACGAAGATACGAACCCGCACCTCAATCATTTCTCGTGAAGGATGCCACCATGATCCGCGCCCTGCCTGCCCTGTTTCCCCACGCTTTCTTCCGCCGCGAAGGTTCGGCGCTGCCCGCTGATCCGGCCCGGCACCGAGCCCGCCAGAATCGCTCGCTTGTCTCACTGTCCGACATGGGGAAAATCGCCCCGGAAGCGCCCCGATGGGACGCGCCCGGCCATTGGATCGAGTCCGAGAGCCAATGGTGACAAATCGGGGCATCTTATTGCCCCGAATCCGATCCGAAGTTCTTGAAAATCCCCCGCGTTCCTCCAATATCTAACGTGACGTGCGGGGGCCTTGGGCCCCCGGACCTATGTCAACATCGGAGGCTTACATGGCAGAATATGATACAGTCCGGGCAGCTGGCGTCTCCGGCGCACGCGCTGCCCAGATTGACGAAGGGCTGCGCGCCCACATGAACAAGGTCTACGGCACAATGTCCGTGGGTCTGCTGATCACCGCGCTGGCGGCTTGGGCGATCTCGGGGCTGTCGATGACATCCCAGCAGACGCCCTACCAGATCGGCGCTGATCGGTATCTGACCGACATCGGCTACATGCTGTATGTCTCGCCGCTCAAGTGGGTGATCATGTTCGCACCGCTGGCGTTCATCTTCTTCGGCTGGGGCGCCCTGATGCGTCGCGGATCGGCATCCGCGGTCCAGTTGGGCTTCTTTGCCTTCTCTGCGGTCATGGGCATCTCGCTGGGCACGGTCTTCATGATCTACACGCCCTATTCGATCGCTTCGACCTTCCTCGTGACCTCGATCGCCTTCGCCGGCCTGTCCCTGTGGGGCTACACCACGAAAAAGGACATCTCGGGTTGGGGCGCGTTCCTGATCATGGGCGTGATTGGCCTGATCGTGGCGATGATCGTCAACATCTTCCTGCAGTCGCCGGCAATGATGTACGCGATTTCCGCCATTGGCCTGCTGATCTTCGCGGGCTTGACCGCCTGGCACACGCAGGAAATCAAGAACACCTACGTCGCCCACGCCGCGCATGGTGACCAGGAATGGCTGAACAAGGCCGCGTTTGACGGCGCTCTCAGCCTCTACATCAGCTTCCTGAACATGTTCCAGTTCCTGCTGATGTTCATGGGCCAGCAAGAATAACGGATCCTCGCATTCGTGTTATACCAAGGGGGCCGGTCATCTGACCGGCCCTTTTTTCGTGTTGGGCCAAGGGGCCGTGGGGGGACAACATGCCGATCATCACCGAAGACTCCGTGCAGCGAAAAACGGGCGATGGCGCGCTCGGCAGTTTCGAGACGCTGCTGTTCAGCGAATCGGGCGGGTTGACGCAATTCGGGGCATTGGTCGAAATCCTCGCCCCGGGGGCAGCCTCCTCTTACGCGCACTGGCATGAGGCCGAGGACGAGATGATCTATGTGCTGGACGGCACGCTGACACTGGTCGAGGGCGAAAGCGAGCAGGAGATGAACGCAGGCACCGCCGCCACCTTTGCCGCCGGGGTCGAGACCGCACATCGCCTGGAAAACCGGGGCGATACGCCCGCGCGCATCCTGGTGATCGGCACCCGGGCCACCCGCGACCGCGTGCATTACCCCGGTCACGACCGGGTCCAGCTGATCGAACGCAGCCACGGCGAGGAACGCCGCTGGACCAGGGCCAATGGCGCTCCGGCGGACCCCTTGAAGGGGTGAGCCCTGGGCTGGCAGATCATGAGAATCGCCGGGCAGCGGTACGTTGATCACGTGCCACGGCTGGCACCCCATGTTTTCATGGAAAGAACGCGCGGTCAGCGCGCTCTGGCAATGCACCTCTGGCAGCTTGTCGTCCCGTGCCTCTTGCAGGAAATGGCCCCGCGCCCGTAGAGACCAGCAGCCAGCGCACAACTGGCGCCCGGCATCATCCTCGACAACGTGGAACCGGCCGGAGACGACACGCGCGGGCTGCGCCCGTCCGATCAGCGGACCGCCGTCGCCAGCGTAGAAAGCGGGTAATCCGCGCGCCAATGTCCTCTTGCCGGTCGGTGCGCGACCCGGTCTGGCCCGACATTGCACGACCACCCATCCTACAGGTGCCAACGACGAAAAGGCCGCGTGGGGCATCCCCCGCGCGACCCGAAAAAAGACCTTCGGCCAGAATGGCTTACTTGATCTTGCCTTCCTTGTACTCCACGTGCTTGCGCGCAACGGGGTCGTACTTCTTGATCGACATCTTCTCGGTCATGGTCCGAGCGTTCTTCTTGGTCACGTAGAAGTGGCCGGTGCCCGCGGTGGAGTTCAGGCGGATCTTGATGGTGGTCGGCTTCGCCATGTGTCGTCTCCTGCAACACCGGAAGATCGCCCGGTGTGAAATCTGTATGAAGCTCGCCTTTTACCGCGTATCGCCCGCGAGTCAACACGGGATCGGGCCAAAAACTCGTGCGCGGAAGGCCTGTAAGCCGGATTCTGTTCTTGGACGGGTTTCCCCGCCCTCAGACGACCATTCCTCTGGACCGCGCGTTGCCACGCGGCTCTAGCTGCCAACCCGGATCGCCGGGGCCGAAGCGGCCCTGCGCCCGAAGGCGCGCACGATCCCTATTCGGCATTGCTCCCGGTGGGGCTTGCCATGCGGGCGCTGTTGCCAGCCCCCCGGTGGGCTCTTACCCCACCGTTTCACCCTTACCGCCACAGTCTCCTTTGGTCTCACCAGAAGCGGACTTCCAGTGCGCACCTCCGGTGCGACGGCGGTTTCATTTCTGTGGCGCTTTCCGTCAGGTTGCCCTGCCCGGGCGTTACCCGGCACCGGTGCTTCGGTGAGTCCGGACTTTCCTCTCGCCAATGGCAAGCGGCCGTCCGGCCTTCCGCGCCCGCCCCACATAGGGACGCCGCCCGCCTCGGTCAATCCCGCAAACTCAGCGCAGGAGCAGCGGTTCGGCCAGCCAGTCCCGCAGCGCGCGCGTGACCTCTTCGGGCTGTTCCAGGGTCGGCATATGCGCGGCCTCTTCGATCACGCGCAACTCTGCCTTGGGGATCATCTCGGCCATGAAGCTATGGCGCTTGATCGGGCAGATCGGGTCCTTGGCCCCGCAGAGCACCAGCGACGGCACGTTGATCCGCCGCAGCGTGCCCTGCTGGTCGCGCCGCCGTTGCATCGCACGCGACTGGCGGACAAAGACCTCGACCCCAAGGCCCAGCGCCATGTCCATGACCAGCGCGCCCACCTCGGCGCTGTGGGGGCCATGCGCCAGGTATTGCGGCAGCAGGTCGTTCGAAATGACCTCGCGCAGCTTGCCGGACCGCGCCCGGATGATTTGCGGATCACGCATCGCCGCCATCTGGGGCGGTTCGGGCAGCGGGCTGGTATCCATCAGCGCCAGCCGCGTCACCCGATCAGGCGCGCGGCGGTAAAGTTCCATCGCCACCATGCCACCCATGCCGAGCCCGGCGAGGGTAAAGCGCATCGGCGCCACGTCCAGCACGGACGAGGCGATCTCCTCGACCCGTTCGCCCTGCGTGATCGGCACCGTCATCACCGCGTGATCGCGGGACAGATCCGTGATCTGCGGCCCAAAGAGCCGCGCGTCGCACATCATCCCGGGCAGAAAGACCACCGGCTCCGTCATGGTCCGGCGGCGCCTGAAATGTGCTGAAAGTCCTGCATTTGCTTCGTTTCACCCCTGCCCGTGCGGCGGCACCCTAGGCCTCGGCCGGGCGCCGTGCAAGCAGCAGCGAATGCCCGTTGCAGGTCGGGTCCTCGGGCACGAAATCCTCAACCGGGGCACCTGCCGCAGAGAGCAAGGCGGCATAGTCATCTTGCGACAGCGACGCATGGTAGACGCGCTCATCCCCGACGGTGCCCCAGGCCTCTCCGGCCCCCGGGCCAACCGTCAGCAAGAGCCGCCCGCCCGGCGCAAGGTGCGCCGCGATACGGGGCAAGGCGTCACGCTGTTCCGCCTCCGTCAGGTGAAAGAAGCTGCCCCAGCCGATGATCGCGTCGAAGGTCTGTCCAAGGTCCAGCGCCCGCATGTCCGCCAGCAAGGTCCGCGCCGCAGGCACATGACGCCCGAAAAGCGCCAGCATGGCCGGTGAGAAATCGACACCCGTGACGGCAAACCCCTGATCCGCAAGGTAGACCCCGATCGGGCGCCCCGCCCCACAGCCCAGGTCCAGCACAGCCCCACCCGCAGGAACATCCGCCAGCGCACGATCCAGCCAGGCACGTTCGAACAGCGACTTTCCGCGTGCCGCGTCGTAGCGGGCCGCCTGCCGTTCGTAGGTCTCGCGCAGGCTCACCCGGTCTGGGCCACGATCTGAGTCCAGACCGCGGCCTCATCGTACAATGTCCATTCCCGGCGCAAGCCGCCGGGGCCGAATTCCGCATGGCTGATCCCCATGACGTAGACGTCCGCCCCGGTGGGCGCGCCGAAAGCCCCCCAGCCCTCGTGCCGGCCCTTGAGCGACCAGCGCAGCGCCGCGCGTGGCGGCATCAGCGGCTCTTCCATCCCGATCCGGTGATGCACCTCGAACCGGGCCGAGGGCAGCGCCGCCCTGAGCCCCAGCCAGAAGCGATCCGCCGCCTCCGGCCCGTGTGCCTCGACGCCGCAGGGATAATACAGGTGGCACGCCCGGTCGTACTGGTCCGGGATGATCGACAGATCGCCCTCCATCACCCGGATCAGCACGTTGGCAAACCCCTCTCCCCATTGGTCGGCGTTGCCCTGGCCCGTATAGGGGCCGGTGACGTCGACGCGGGGCGTGAACGGCTGCGTGTCCGGGTCCAGATGCGGCAGCCGGGCCCGCGCCCAGTCCTCTGCCGTGCGGTCCAGCTGGCGCAGCAGCGCGCCGCTGTCGATCACCCGCCAGACATCGCTGATCTGGTCGCGCTTGGCGTAGCTGTCCACGATCTCGCGGTATTTCAGAGTGCGCCCCGTCGCGGGGCCAAGGGGACCGTCACCGCTATGGGTTGCCAATGTCAGAATGCGTTGCGACCCCAGCATCCCCACCCGGTCATGGCCAGACCAGATCACGTCCTCCCCTAATAGGCGCCGGTCCGGCAGGCTGACCAGCGTGGCCATCGCGTCATCGGCCACGGCGCGGGCGCCGAACTGCACGCCTTCGGCGCCGCGCAAGATCACGTCGGGATGGTAATAGGCCTGCGCCCTCGCGGTCAGGCCCCGCCCCTCCCAGATCTCGCGGGTGGCGGTCAGCAGGAAGTCCGCGAAATCGCGGTTTTGCGGATCGAGGCCATGCATCAGGCACGGCCCCCCGGACGAGACATCGGAACGGATTTCTGCGGCGCGGGCGCCATCGTATCTCTCTTTGGTTGTGTTTTCCGCACGCTAGCCCCGGTCCGCGGTCCTGTCCAGCACGGCTCAACCCGGATAGGCAATGCCGCGGAACGGCGGGAAATCCCGGTAGCGCGCTGCCCGATCCTCGGGCGGTTCGGCGGGCTGCGCCCCGGGTTTCAGCAGGCAGCCCTTTGGCGCGATGTAACTGTCGATCCGGCGCAGGGGCTCTGGCCGCCAGGCGATGTTGAAGGCGCAGAGCTTTGGAAAGAACCAGATCTCGGAAAAATCGAGGTGGTCATGCAGCCACCAGGCTAGGTCGCGCCAGTCGCGGCCCTGCGCATGGCGATCCGCAAACCAGGGGATCACGATCGAGGCGCCCGCCACGGGCCGCTCGGGCAGATCCCAGATATGGCATTCCAGCGGATAGTCATTGCGCGCGCAGTTCAGCCGGTGCGCGTTGCCAAAGGCGTTCAGCCGCGCCGAGCGATAGCCCGAGCGGACAAAGATCCGGCCAAAGGTCTCCTCCAGCGGGTCCAGCAAGGTCGTGGCAAAGGCCCGCCCGCGCTCCAGCGCCAGGTCGGGAATGTCCGGGATGTTGCTGATGCCGTGGACATTCCCGATTTCCGAACAGAGGAACTCGCGCATCCAGAAATGCCGCGACAGGCGTTCGCGCCCCAGGGTTTCCAGAGACCACATGGAGCGCGGACGCCTCATGAATTCGTCCGATCAGTCATCGCCGTAGCCTTTCCAGCGGAATTCCCCGTTCGGCCCCAGCGTCGAAAACGGATGATGGGCCGCCTCCCGGACATGGCCCTCGGGGTCGGCGAAATAGCCGATGTGCCCGCTCCAAAAGACGTCATGCGCCTGTTTCAGGATCGTGGCGCCGGTCCCCAAGCCCTCCGGCGCGCGCCATGTCCCGGCATCCAAGCATGATCAAGCTGCCTCTCCGGTCCATCGCTCTTTTCTTTTTCGGCGCCACATCACAGGCGGCGCACCCAGTCCAACATGGCCCCTGCCACCGGTTCAGACATGCGGGGCGACAGGACATCGCCCGCCACCAGGTGACGCGAGGGGTCGTCCTCTGGCCCAAGGTCCAGTTCGTGCAGATCGGCCCCCGCCCCCCAGCGCGCGGCGACCTGCCGACTGACCTGGTGATCGACGATCCGGTCGCCGGGGTCGAAGACAAAGAGTGCGGGCGCGGACAGGTCCTCCTGCCGCCGCCGGTGTACCTCGCGCACCGCCGCCCCCATGGGCAGGACCGCAAGACTGGGATAGCGAGAGGTCCAGTATTGCCCATGCGCCTCTCCGCGCGGGTCAAAGCCGATCTCGCGTCCTGCCAGCCAGGGCAGCCACCAGCGCGCACCCGGCCAGGTGATCAGCGCGGTTTTCGGGTCTGCCAGTTTGAAATTGGGGGACACGAGGATCGCCCCCGCGACCTCCGCGCCCATTTCCTCGTGCAGGGCCAAGGTTGCGAGCGTGGCGCCGGTGGAACAGCCCATCAGCAGCACGCGGCGTCCGATACGGTGCCCGATGGCCAGCGCCTCGGCCATGTCCTCCATCCAGCCCTCGACCGTGGCCTCTGCCATCGCGGGGCCGTCGCGTCCGTGGCCCTTGAGCCGGGTAAAGACCAGGTTGGCCCCCAGGCCCTGCGCAACCATGTCCGGCACCGGACGGAGTTCCTGCGAAGCGGCCGAAAACCCGTGCACATAGACCAACGCCCAGTCGGTCTGCGCCTCGGGTGCGCCCGCCCAGATCACCTGTTTTTGCGCCCCGGGGCGCAGGTTGGGAACCTTGGCCTCGCTCCGCACCAGCCAGTCGTCAACGCCGCCGTCCAGCAGCGCCGCGTCAAAACGGACATTCGTCACCACGGGTTCGCGCGGAGCGAACAGGCTGTAGGCGCCGCCCGCCGCGGCCAGCGCGCCAAGCCCCCAGAGCAGCGCATTCACCCCAGGACCTCACGGATGGCCCGTTCGATCTGGGTCAGGCAGACGGGCGTGGAAAAGCGGTGATCTGCGCCCTTGACCAGCGTCAATCGCACGTCCGGTCCCTCGATATGGTCCAGCAGGCGCAGCGCGGTTTCGCGGCTGACGGCCTCATCCAGCGTGCCCTGCAACAGCCGCACCGGCCAATCCATCGACAGCGGAGAGCGCAGCACCAGGTTGCGCCGCCCGTCCTCGATCAGCTTGCGGGTCACGACGTAGGGATCCTCGTAGGCCGAGGGCATCAGGATCTTGCCCTCTTGCATGACCTGGCGCCGCGCCTGTTCCGAGAATCCGGCCCAGAACCCGTCCTCGGTGAAATCCGGAGCGGCGGCGATGCCGACGAAACCCACGATCTGCGGCAGGCGTTTCGACAGGATCGAGGCGATCCAGCCGCCCATCGAAGAGCCGACCAGGACCACCGGACCCTCCACCGCATGGGTGATGACCGCCTCGGCATCCGCCGCCCAGTCGCCGATACAGCCCTCTTCGAAGACCCCGCCGGACTGCCCGTGTCCGGCATAGTCCAGCCGCAGGAAGGCCCGGCCCTCCGACTTGGCCCAGCCTTCGAGATGCACCGCCTTGGTGCCTTCCATGTCCGAGCGATAGCCGGACAGGAAGACCACGCATGGCCCCCGGCCCGAGGTCTTTGCATAGACCAGCTTGTCGCCCCGCGGACCTTCGACATGGGATACGACCGTCATTCAGCCCCCTTTCTCCTTGCCCCGGACCATAGCGCCGGTGCGTCGGGATCGAAAACGGCTTTCGGGTTTCCCCGCGGCACTGCCATCGCCCCTTATCCGTCGATGCTTTGCGCGAGGACGCGGCTGATGACCGTCAGGCTCTCGCCGCTCTGGGCCTTCCAGGTGTTGAAGGCATCCTGAACCGCCTGCATCGCCTTTTTCGATGTCGGCGCCTTGTCCACCACGCCTTCGGCCACCAGTCGCGCGACGACCGATGGCGACAGGACATAGCTTTCCTTGCCCAGGAACCGCAGCGTGTAGGCGCCGGTCGCCCCGCCCAGGCGGGCGCCGTTCTTTTTCATCCACTCCAAAAGCCCGGAAAAATCCTCTGCTGGCCAGTCGCCCACCTTGCGCCCGAATGACCCCGCCTCGGCGGCCACCTCCTGGATGAAAACGGCGTTCTGCTGGATCGCCTGCACCTTGGGCGGGCTGCGCACGATGCGCGGATCGGACAGCAATTCATCGAACCGGTCCTCCGACATCATCGCGGCGTGGCCGACGTCGAAACCGTGGAACGCCTCTTCGATGCCCGGCCACTTGTTTTCCACGACCTGCCAGCTGATGCCGGCCTGAAAGATTCCGCGCGCCATCTGCGCCAGCCAGCGATCGTCCGGAATGGCCGCCAGCGCATCCGCATCCAGAACCGGCGGCATGTCGGCCAGAACCGCCGCGCGCCCGCCCTTGCGATCCGCCGCGAGATCGAGAATCTCTTCGTATGTCCGCATGACGCCCCTCCCCCTTGCAGGCGCCAGACTGCGCCGCGCGGGACGCACAGGCAAGCGCCTATCGCTCGACCTCGCCCAGGCCCAACGACAGCGCGGCCCCCAGCAGGCTGAGCACCGCGAACCCGGCCAGCGCCACCTGCGGCCCAAGCGCGGCCAGCGCCCCGCCGAGGGCACCCACCGCAAGCAGCAGCAGGCCGATGGAGGTATTGGCCAGCGCGGCATAGGTCGAGCGTTTGTCCCCTGGCGCAAAGTCGACCAGGTAGACGGACCGCCCTTGTCGCACCCCGTGGTAGGCCAGCATCAGTCCGAACAGCACCGTGGGAATGACCCAGGGCGCGCCCGCCCAGCCTGCCAGGTCCGCCAACACCGCAAGCGCCATGAACAACGCCGCCAGCACGCCCGAGGCCGCCAGCACCAGACGGGACGACCGGTCCGCCAGACGCCCCCAGACATAGGACGACAAGAAAGAGGCCGCCGACGAGGCAAGGACCAACGCCCCCAACGCCTGCAGGGCACTTTGCCCGCCGCCCAGAAGGACGAAATAGGGCGGCGCCAGCGCGGTCACGGTCAGCGCGCCACGGGCGGCCACGAACCTGCGCAGTCGCGCGTCCTCGCGCAGGGGCGACAGGTCGAGGCCCGCGCCTTTTTCAGGTTCCGAGGCCCCTTCCTCCAGCGTCGAGAACAGGATCGCGCCCTGCAGCCAGAGCATCGAGGCCAGCCCGATCGCCACCATCACCGGCCAGAGCGCCTGCCCCGGCCCCACCATCAGGATCAGCGCGAAGCCAAGCACCGCCAGCGCCGAGACCGACCCGGCGATGCCCGTCACCGCGCCGCGCCGGGTCTTGGCGACCGTCTTGCCCAATATGTCCTTGAAGCTGACGGAACAGAGCGACCGGCTGACGGCGAGACCAGCCAGCGCAAGGGCAATCGCAACACCGGCGGCCCACCCCGACAAGGTCAGGGCCGCCAGTACGATCAGTGCGGCACAGATCCCCTGCCCCGCCGATCCGGCGACCCAGGCCCATTTGCGGTACCGCATCGCCTGCACCCGCCCCGCCAGCACGATCTGCGGCAAGAGCGCGCCCGCCTCGCGGATCGGCACGAACAGCCCGACGATACCGGCGGGCACACCCAAGGCTCCGCCCAGCCAGCTGAGCACCAGCTTTGGGTCGATCAGCCCGTCGGCGATCTTGGTCATTGTCAGGCTGGTGGCATGGCGCAGCCCGTTGCGGGCCTCGTGCGCCTTGACCTCCTCTGCGCCGGTCAATCCTTCGTAGACTTCTGTCGTGCTTTCGCTCATCCCGCCCTCTTCCCGCTTGACTTCACCGACCCCGGGGGCCATTGCGCTTGGCACAACGCATACCCGCAACCGGGCGTTCCGTGGGCGCCAAACCGACGAGGAGACTAGGCCGATGAGCCAGATTTCCCTGACATTTCCAGATGGCTCGAAACGCGACTTCGACAAGGGCGTGACCCCTGCCGAAGTGGCCGCGAGCATTTCCAAATCGCTTGGCAAGAAAGCGATCTCCGCCACCGTGGGCGACGCCCACTGGGACCTGCAATGGCCCATCGAGGAAGACGCCCGCATCGCCATCAACACGATGGCCGATGACGCGCCCGCGCTGGAACTGATCCGGCACGACCTCGCGCATATCATGGCCCGCGCCGTGCAAGAGATCTGGCCCGACGTGAAGGTCACCATCGGCCCGGTGATCGAGAACGGCTGGTACTATGACTTCGACCGGGAAGAGCCCTTCACGCCCGAAGACCTCGGCGCGATCGAGAAAAAGATGAAAGAGATCATCAACCGCCGCGACCCCGTGACCACCGAGGTCTGGGAGCGCGAGCGTGCGGTGAAGTACTACGAGGCCAACAACGAGCCCTACAAGGTCGAGCTGATCGAGGCCATCCCCGGCAATGATCCGATCCGCATGTACTGGCACGGCCACTGGCAGGATCTCTGCCGCGGCCCGCACCTGCAGCACACCGGCCAGGTTCCGGGCGATGCCTTCAAGTTGATGAGTGTCGCGGGGGCCTACTGGCGCGGCGACAGCGATCGCGCCATGCTGCAGCGCATCTACGGCGTCGCCTTCAAGAACCGCGATGACCTGAAAAAACACCTGCACATGCTGGAAGAGGCCGCCAAGCGCGACCACCGCAAGCTGGGCCGTGAAATGGACCTGTTCCACATGCAGGAAGAGGCGCCGGGCCAGATCTTCTGGCACCCGAACGGCTGGAAGATCTACACCACGTTGCAGGACTACATGCGCCGCCAGCAGACGCGCGGCGGCTATGTCGAGGTGAACACCCCGCAGGTCGTTGACCGCAAGCTGTGGGAACGCTCGGGGCACTGGGAAAAGTACCAGGAAAACATGTTCATCGTCGAAGTGGACGAGGAACATGCCCGTGAAAAGGCGATCAACGCGCTGAAGCCGATGAACTGCCCCTGCCATGTGGAGATCTTCAAGCAGGGGCTGAAATCCTACCGCGACCTACCGCTGCGGATGGCGGAATTCGGCTCTTGTGCACGCTACGAACCCTCGGGTGCACTGCACGGGATCATGCGGGTGCGCGGCTTTACGCAGGATGACGCGCATATCTTTGCCACCGAGGACCAGATCGCCGAAGAGACCGAGCGTTTCATCGGGTTCCTGGCCGGGATCTACCGAGACCTCGGCTTCCCCTCGTACAAGATCAAGTTCTCGGACCGGCCCGAAACCCGCGCCGGATCGGACGAGATCTGGGACAAGGCCGAAGAAGCGCTGCTGACCGCGACGCGCAAGGTGACGAACGACATCGAGCTGAACCCGGGCGAAGGCGCCTTTTACGGGCCCAAGCTGGAATTCGTGCTGACCGACGCGATCGGCCGTGACTGGCAGTGCGGCACTTTCCAGGTGGACTTTGTCCTGCCCGAACGTCTGGACGCGCATTACATCGGCGCCGATGGCAACAAGCATCGCCCCGTGATGCTACACCGGGCGACGCTGGGTTCTTTCGAGCGCTTCATCGGCATCCTGATCGAGGAACACGCCGGCAAGCTGCCCTTCTGGCTGGCGCCGCGCCAGGTTGTCGTGGCCTCGATCACATCCGAGGCGGATGAATACGTCGCCCATGTGGTCGAGACGCTGACCAAGGCCGGTGTTCGGGCCGAGGCCGACGTGCGCAACGAAAAGATCAACTACAAGGTCCGCGAGCATTCGGTCGGCAAGGTCCCGGTCATCCTGGCCGTGGGTCACCGCGAAGTCGAGGAACGCACCGTCACCGTGCGCCGTCTGGGCGAAAAGCAGACGCAGGTCGCCTCTCTGGACGAGATCACGGCAGAATTGGGCCGCGACGCAACCCCGCCGGACCTGCGCGACTGATAGCTGCCACGACGAGACACCAAAGGCAGTCGCCAGCCCCTGGCGGCTGCCTTTCCTTCTTCCGGGGACGTGTTCTGACGCGTGCATCTTGGCAGGCAGGCGCGCCGCCGTCCTGCGACGCGCCTGCCCCGGTTTTCCGGTCCCTGAACGGTCAGCCCCGAGACCGATCAAGCACCCGGATCCGGCTGTCCCATTCCCCCCGGTCGACATAGCAACCGTGCAGATGGCGAAAACCGGTCGAGGGGTCGAACGCCTGGCGACCGTGCAGGACGCGGCGGTTGTCGAAGACAACCATCTCGCCCCCCGAAAGCTTCAGCGCAATGCCGTAGTCCGCGGAGCGCGACAATTCCATGAACAATCGGTAAGCACGGTAAAAGGACGTCATCTGCGCCGGTTCGAGATCGAGTATGTCTGCCAGGTGGGCATTGAAACAGATCTCGGACACCTCCCCGCGCGTGTTCAGCGTGATGACCGTCTTGCGAGAGCGGATATCGGTGTTGGCGTCATGAAAACGGAAGGGAACGGTGACGGTCGACAGGACCTCGAAGGCTTCCGGGTCACGCGCGCTCAAATCCTCGGCCACGGCGACGCCGTCGCAAAAGGTCGAGCCGCCGCCCTCTGCCTCGTTGGCGAGACAGTGCAGGAATTGATACCCCGGCGGCAATTCCTGGTTGGTCAGGTCCGTATGCAGCGGCAGCGCGTCAGAGGTATAGGCGAGATTGTTCGGATCGGGCTTGGAGACGACTTCGAAGGTCAATCCAAAGTTCGTTTCGCGCAAGAAGCCGACCCGGCGGGCAACCTGCATGCCGGCGTCGGTGCTGTCCGCCAGTCCTGTCACGATCGAAAGCCCGTAACGCTTGGTGTCGGCCAGCCATTCGGCAAGACCCGCCTCCGAGGTCAGGATGCCCGCAGCATCGTGGCGTGGCACACCGTCACCGCCCAGTTCCGCGCGCCACGCGACGGGCGTCAGGTCGGCAGGATCGTGGCGTGGCTGACCCGGACGATGCGCCTTGATCCAGTCGAGGTCGAAGCGGCTTGGCCTGTCGCCCTCTTTCCAGGTCACGATAAGCGCATCAGGTTTCATTTCCACCTGGCTGGGGACAAGGTCGAGCGGAACGCTTGTGAGTTCGAAGGCGCGTTCGCCGGTTTGCGGGTGAAACCCCGAGGGGTCCGTGTCGCGTAGCCAGATATAGGGAAGATCGCCCACGGTTCCGTCGGGCCAGCGAATCTCGAGGCTCTCGGCCCCGGTGGTGAGGGTCGGTTGCATGTGTGTCTCCGGTAAGTTTGTGGTGGTCAGGCGCGGCGGCTCAGCCGCGCCGCGGGGGCGGCCACCACTCATGGGCCTTCGCATGCGGATGGCCCGGACATCTTCCCAAGACGGTGCACATGTTTTCCGGTCGCTTCTTCTGCCGCTCCTAGAGAACAGGGCTGACCACTCGAGGCAAGCAGATCGTGCCCCGGGTCATTTATGTCGGCACCAACAGGAGCCGCTTGTCCGTGGCCCGACCGAGCTGGCTTTTGCCGTGAGCCCCCCTTTTTTCTGGGCTGCAAGCGACGGAAACCCGGACTTGACTCGTTACAGCCCTGACGAACACCGTGAACTAACCGGCCGGCCCGCGCGGACGGGCCATGCGTTTTGTAACATTCTGCTATGCAGCATGGACAGACGGGCAGTCATAGTTACAAATTTCGCCTTTCACCGGCTGGAATCCCCTCTCTGACCTCTCAGGCATGACACGCGGGTTGACGGCCGCGTGATGCACGACCCCGTGTATCGCGACAAACCCTCCAGCGCGGCACCCTGCAGTCACCGACGGGCAAGTCGGCCCGCGGCCAAGTTTCGCAACGTCCAAACCTCGGAGGAACCCACATGTCCAACACTCTGAAATCCGCCGCCCTCGTCGGCGCTGTTGCCGCCGCCATCGCCGCAACCGGCGCACATGCCGACGAAATGGCAAAGGAAAAGTGCTATGGCGTCAGCCTCGCCGGCGAAAACGACTGCGCCGCCGGCCCCGGCACCACCTGTGCCGGCACCTCGACCGTCGACTACCAGGGCAACGCCTGGACGCTGGTTGACGAAGGCACCTGCACCGAGATCGAACTGCCCGCGATGGCCGATGGCACGCCGCGCATGGGTTCGCTCGACGCACTGGAGCGCGACCTGCCGATGGACTCGTAAACGGCAGACTGCGGGGGGCGCCCTGGCGCGTCCCGCGGTCCCTCTTTCGACCCGAGGACCAAGCAATGTTCGACACAACCAGCTCCCTCCCCCCCATGCCCGGCGTCGGCTACAAACCGCAGCACTATTCCGCCATCCGGGACGATCCAGCACCCGTGGGCTGGCTCGAGGTTCACGCCGAGAACTACATGGGTGACGGTGGCAGGCCGCTGGCACAGTTGCGCGCCCTGTCCGAGCGTTTCCCGATCTCGGTCCACGGGGTTGGATTGTCGATTGGCGGGCCGGACCGGCTGGACCCGGATCACCTTGCCCGGCTGAAACATCTCGTCGGCTGGCTGAACCCGGCGAGCTTTTCCGAACACCTGGCATGGTCCACCCATGACAGCGCCTTTTTGAACGACCTGCTGCCGCTGCCCTATACCCCTGACACGCTCGCCCGCGTCTGCGACCATATCGACGAGGTGCAGGAGGCGCTGGGGCGGCGGATGCTGCTGGAAAACCCCTCCAGCTACCTCGCCTTCGCCGAAAGCAAGCTGGACGAGACGGGTTTCCTGCAGGAGATCGCTCGCCGTACCGGCTGCGGTCTGCTGCTGGACGTGAACAACGTATTCGTCTCGGCCACCAACCTGGGCTACAGCCCGCAGGACTACATCGCGGGTTTTCCGATGGCTGCGGTGGGCGAAATCCACTTGGCGGGCCACGACGAGGATCACGACGATTTCGGCGCCCCGCTGCTAATCGACAGCCACGGGCGCGAAGTGGCCGAACCGGTCTGGGCCTTGCTGGACATGGTGCTGGATCGCGCCGGGCCGCTGCCCTTGCTGATCGAATGGGACAATGACGTGCCGGACTGGCCCGTTCTGGCCGCAGAAGCGGAAAGGGCGGCGCGGGCGCTGACGCGCGTGGCCGCCTGAGGTCGGGACCTCGCCACGAAGGCATGCGTTCGGCAAGACCACGGGCCCGCGGTTTCACCCCCGGGGGCTGGATCAGGAAGAATCACAAGGGAGCGCGACATGACCAGCCTTGCCGAGACCAGCTTCCGCAATGCACTGCTGCGCGCGGATGCGCCTGTTCCCGAAGGCCTGACCGATGGCGAGGGGCGACCGGCCGGGCGGCGCTACGACGTCTACCGCAACAACGTGGCCGTGGCCCTGCGCGAGGCGCTAGAAACGGGCTTTCCCGCGGTGGCGAAACTGATCGGGCCCGAGAATTTCGCCCGCGCGGCGGGGATGTTCCTGCGCGCCCATCCGCCCGCCAGCCCCTTGATGATGCAATACGGTGCCGGCTTCCCCGAGTTCCTGGAGCAGATAGAGGCGCTGCGCGGGATCGGCTACCTGGGCGACGTGGCGCGGATGGAACTGGCGCTGCGCCAGAGCTATCATGCAGCCGATGCGCCGGGGCTGGATGCCGCGCGATTGGCGGAGTTGGATGAGGCTGCACTCATGCGGGCGCGCCTGGTTCCCTCGCCGGCCCTGCGGCTTCTGCGGTCGCCCTGGCCGGTGCTGTCGATCTATCGCTTCTCAATGGAACCGGGCCAGCCCAAGCCCCCGGCCCGCGCCGAGGCGGTTGTCATAACCCGACCGGACTTCGATCCCGTGCCCCATCTCCTGCCGCAGGGCGGCGCCGGCTTTCTTGCCGCCCTGATCAGAGGCGAGACATTTGGCGCGGCCGTCGAGGCCGCCGGTGCCGATTTCGACCTTTCCGCCACGCTTTCGCTGCTGTTGCAGCAAAGCGCATTTTCAGACCTGCTCACCGATTGAGGACCCGATGGACCGTCTCATCTCCCTGCACAATGCGATCTTTGCCCCTGTCGAACGGCTGGGCGACCAGATGATCCCCCTGCTGGCCCGGCTTGCCTTTGCGGCGACGCTCTTGCGGTACTACTGGAACTCCGCCGGGACCAAGGTCTGGGATCGCAAGGGCGAAGAGGGGATCTTTGACTTCTTCACGCTGGAATCGGGCACCTACGCGCAGATGTTTCCCAAGGCGTTCGAGGCGGCGGGCTACAATACCGCCAACATGGGATTTCACTATGACCTCATCGCCTTTGCCGGCACTTACGCGGAATGGCTCTTGCCCCTGCTGATCGTTTTGGGACTGTTCACGCGGCTGGCGGCGCTGGGGATGATCGGCTTTGTCGCCGTGCAGACCTGGGTCGACGTGACCGGACATGGCGGCACGCTGGGCGCGCTGTTCGATACGCGCTATGGCCTGATCGACGAGCGGATGCTCTGGGCCCTGCTGCTGCTGGTGATGGTGATCCGGGGCGCGGGCGTCCTGTCGCTGGACCGGCTGTTCGGCCTGGCGCCCGCCGCGCGCCAGGTCTCGGCCTAACGGATCAGAAATGCGCCTTGGGCTCGTCGGGCTTGCCCGCGGCCAGCGCCAGCACACCGCCCAGGCCCGCAAAGGCGATGGGGAACATGGTGAAGACGTTGAAGCCGAAGGCATGGAACATCGCCGCCGCCGAAAGCAGCAGCAGGACCCCACCCCACAGCGCGCGCGCCTTGGCCATTGCACCGCCGGCAATGGCCAGCAAGGGGGCCAGGATCGACACGATGCGCACCGTCTGTGGGTCGTCGAACATACCGAACATCTCTTCGACCTCGCCCACGTTCTTGACCAGTTCCGTGTAGCCGAAACCGAAGAACCCCACGATCATGCCGATGACGCCGGCGATGATGCCCAGTGTCAGTGCCGCGTTGCGCATGTTTCTGCCTCCTGCCCTGTCATACCACGCCCAGGGCCGCCTGGGCCGTCTTGTCCCAGCCCAGGACCATGCGCTGATCCTCGACGAAGAGCGGGCGTTTCATCACCGTGGGATGGGCCGCGATCAACGCGGCGGGGTCCATCGCGCGCGTGTCCTCGTCGAAGTCCCGCCAGGTGGTCGAACGCGTATTGACCAGTTTGTCCCCGAATTGCGCCAGCGCGCGGTCCAGGATTTCGGCCGGCAAGCCCTCTTCGCGGACATCGACAAAAGTGGCCGACGGCAGCGCCTTGCGCGCCTTGCGGCAGGTGTCGCAGGTCTTCAACCCGTAGATGATCATGCACAATCCCTTGGCAGTCTGCGGTTCAGGATCGTCAGATAGGCAAGATTTCGTCGAAATGCGAGAGTGGGACTCTTGTATTTCGCCGTTCTGCGCTAATGTCACCCGCGTGATATTCGTGCACCGGATGCTTGGCGCCCCGGCGTCCTGCGGCCCTGAACGGCGAATGTGACCTTCTCCGATCTGCACGGGGATGAACGCAAGGACTTGAATAGGAGCACGGGGATTATGCCGAACGGCACCGTGAAGTGGTTCAACACCACGAAAGGCTATGGATTTATCGCGCCGGACGAAGGGGGAAAGGATGTTTTTGTCCATATCTCCGCCGTCGAACGCTCGGGTTTGACCGGGCTCGCCGACAACCAGAAGGTCAGCTACGAACTGCGAGAGGGACGCGACGGCCGCACGATGGCCTCGGACCTCAAGATTCTCTGACCCGTGGGCCGGTCATGTGAACCGGCTTGCCGATCCAGACCAAACCGGCCGGGCGGCCACGCCCGGACACCTATGGCTTGACTGTCAGCAACATCTTCACGGGATGCGGCTACGTTTGGCTTTGTCCTAAAATTCTAGGCACTTGGCGCTTCGCCAGCGCTGCGGTTTACAGTACCCTCACGGGGCCGGTGAGGGGTCCGGCACGGGCGTTCTGCCCGTTTCCCCAGCCCCCCCTTTGGAACCCGTGATGCCGATCAGATGGATCACCGCTGCCATGGCTCTGGCGACCGTCGCCTTGCTGGTCGCCGGGGTAAACCAATTGCCGCCCCTGACCCAGGGTGGCCTGCCGCGCAGCGGCCCGCCGCCCCGTAGCGCCGCCTCGGCCCCTGCCGATCCCATCGCATGGTGTCGGGCCAACCTGCCTGGCGTGAATTGCGGCTGTTTCGCCCAAAAGGCCGATGAGGTCATGAGCGCCCCGCACGACCCTTTGCCGGGCGCCGCCTACATGAACCGGTGGGATCTGGCCCGTGCCCAGGCGGACAAGGGCTGTTGAGAGATCACGCAGCCTGCAGTCTGCGCGCCTCTTCCCCGGCCAGCCGGATCAGCAACGTCATGAAGGGTTTGTCCAGGTCCTCTGTCCGCACCGCCGCATAAAGGCGCCGCGTCAGTCCCTTTTTCGTAAGCGGGCGCGTGACATAGTCAGAGCTGTATTTCACCTCACGCACGACCCAGTCCGGCAGAACCGACACTCCCCGGTTGGACGCCACCAGCAACAGGATCACCGCCGTCAGTTCCACCTGTCGGATCGCCGCCGGTTCCACCTTGGCCGGGGTCAACAACTGGCTGAAAATATCCAGGCGCGAACGTTCCACCGGGTAGGTGATCAGTGTCTGGCCCCGGAAATCCTCGGCTTCGATGAATTCCTTTTCCGCGAGCGGGTGCTGGGACGAGGCGACGAAGACCGGGCTGTAGTCGAAGAGCGGCACGAAAGTGACGCCTGCCAGGTCCTCAGGGTCCGAGGAAATGACCACGTCCACCTCTTCCTTCATCAGAGCGGGCAAGGCATCGAAGGCAAGACCCGGACGGATGTCCACATCCACGTCGGAAAACTTCTTGCGGAAACCTTCCAGCACCGGAAAAAGCCATTCGAAACAGGCGTGGCATTCGATGGCAATGTGCAACCGCCCGGACTTGCCCTCGCGCAAGCCCTCGAACTCGGCCTGGACGGCCTCGACCTGCGGCAGGATCTGCTCGGCCAGCCGCAGAAGGCGCATCCCCGCCGCCGAGAGTTTCATCGGCTTGGACCTGCGCACGAAAAGCTCGACCCCCGCCTGGTCCTCCAGCCCCTTGATCTGGTGACTTAGCGCCGATTGCGTGATGTTCAGCATCTCTGCCGCCCGCGCCACACCGCCCGCGTCATGGATCGCCTTGATGGTCCGGAGATGCCGGAATTCGATATGCATGGGGGGCTTTCCCTCATCCGCCTCATGTTGATCTTGAGATTTATGAGTTTGTCTCACAATGCTGCACATGCGACAAGGGCTCCAACGTCATAAAGGACACCCCGCACCATGCAGCGCCCCGAGATCTCCTTCGAATTCTTCCCGCCGAAAAACATCGAGGCCACCTTTCGCCTCTGGGACGCGGTGCAGGTTCTTTCGCCGCTGGCGCCGCGCTTCGTCTCGGTGACATATGGCGCAGGCGGCACCACCCGCGACCTGACCCGCGACGTGGTGGCGACGCTGCACAAGCATTCCGGCCTGCGCACGGCGGCGCATCTCACCTGCGTCAACGCCACCCGTGATGAGACCCTGGCCATCGCCGAAGGCTTTGCCGAGTCGGGCGTCACCGATATCGTGGCCCTGCGCGGCGACCCGCCCAAGGGTTCGGACGGCTTCACCCAGCACCCCGATGGTTTTGCCAACTCTATCGAATTGATCGAGGCTCTGGCCGAGACCGGCAAGTTCACCCAGCGCGTCGGCGCCTACCCCGACTGCCACCCCGAGGCCGCGGACATGGACGCCAACATCGCCTGGCTCAAGCGCAAGCTGGACGCCGGCGCGGACGAGGCCCTGACCCAGTTCTTCTTCGAGGCCGAGACCTTCTTCCGTTTCCGCGACGCCTGCCAGAAGGCCGGGATCGACGGTGACAAGCTGGTGCCGGGCATCCTGCCGATCGAAAACTGGAACGGCGCACGCCGCTTTGCCGAAAGCTGTGGCACCTACATCCCGCAGTGGGTCTCGGACGCCTTCGAAAAGGCGCAGCGCGACGGGCGCGAGGATCTGCTGGCCACGGCAATCTGCACCGAGCTGTGCTCCGACCTGCTGGAAGGCGGTGTGGACAAGCTCCACTTCTACACCCTGAACCGCCCGGAACTGACCCGCGACGTCTGCTTTGCGCTGGGTGTCACGCCAGAGGTGGCGCTGGAACAGGTGGCCTGAACCACCCGCCAGCCTGCGAACAATCGCCCCGCCCGGTCCCGCCGAGGCGGGGTTTTTCCTGGCTGGCTGTCGGCTTGGACCGACCCGAAGAGGACGATCAGACCGGAGCGCGGTCCCAAGGGACGGTGGGCGGGGCGTCTTTGGCGCCGCAGGCGCGGAACAGCGTCCGCCCCCGTCCCCGTATCCGGCCCCTCAGCGCATCATGGGCGGCCGCGCCTCCACCCAAGCGCCCTCGGCCTTGCCGCTCTCGGCCACCGCAAAGACGGCGGCCATCGAACGCAAACCGTCTTCCGCCCGGGGGTACAGATCCGCGGCCGGGTCCATCTCTCGTCCTTCCCTGCGTGCCCGGATCGCCTCGGCCAGGTCAGCGTAGAGATTGCCGAAGGCCAGCGGCATTCCCTCGGCATGGCCCACTGTCACCCGGCTGGCGCGGGTGGCCTCGGGTGACAGGCCGGGTCCGCCACGCTCGATCACTTCCAGCCGTCCGCCCAGCGGCATCCAGTATAGCTGGTTCGGCTGCTCCTGCGCCCAGCGCAGCCCTCCCTTTTCACCAAAGACCTGCAAGGTCAGCCCGTGCTGACGCCCCAGCGCGATCGACGAGGTCCAGAGCCGCCCCACCGCACCGCCGTCGAACCGCAGATTTACCTGCGCGTCATCCTCCAGCACCCGGCTTTCGATACAGCTTACCGTGTCCGCCGAAAGCCGCTCCACCTCCTGCCCGATGACAAAAGAGGCCATGTGCAACGCATGGATGCCGCAATCGGCGAATTGTGCCGAAACCCCGGCCTGCGCCGGGTCATAGCGCCAGCGCACGCGCGGGTTGTCCGCATCGCCCGCGTCCGCGTGATGGCCGTGAGCGAACTCCGCCACCACCATCCGCACGCGGCCCAGATCGCCCGCCGCCACCATCGCCCGCATCTGCCGCACCAGCGCATAGCCCGAGTAGCCATAGTTCACCGCGCAGATACGCCCTGTCTCTCGCGCAAGACCCACCAGTTCCTCGCCCTCGGCGACGGTCATCGTCATGGGCTTTTCGACCAGGACGTGAAACCCGCCCTCCAGAAAGGCCCTGCTGATCTCGAAATGCGTGGCGTTGGGCGTGGCCACCGTCACCAGGTCGACCCGGTCCTCGCGCCCCCGCTCGCCCTCCAGCATCTCGCGCCAGTTCCCATAGGCCCGGTCGGCCGCCAGCCCCAGTCGCTGACCGAACGCCCGACCTTCCTCGGCGCGATGATCCAGCGCCCCGGCGACGAAATCGAACGCCCCGTCCAGCCCCGCGGCCAGCCGGTGCGCCGGACCGATCTGGCTGCCCTCTCCGCCACCGATCATGCCCCAGTTCAGTTTTGTCATTGCCTGCCCTCCCGGTCTCAGAAATCCGCCACCCGTGCCCAGCTCCCCGACACCGACGCAGCGCGGGCCGCGGCGATCACGCGGTGCACCTCGACCCCGTCGGCGAAGGTCGGCCAGACCGGAGACCCGCCGTCGATGGCCTGCAGAAAATCCTTCGCCTCGATGATGATCTGATCCTGGTAGCCGGTCCCATGCCCCGGCCCCGGACAGAACCCCCGGTAGTCGGGATGCGCCGGACCGGTCAGGACCTTGGTAAACCCGGCCCGTTCCGCCGGCGCCGCCCCATCGCAAAGCCAGAGCGCGTTCTGATCTTCCTGGTCGAAACGGATCGCGCCCTTTTCCCCCGTGACTTCATAGGCATACCCCATTTTCCGCCCCGTCGCGACGCGGCTGGCAAAAAGCTGTCCGCTGGCCCCGTTCTCAAAGCGCAGGGTCATCAGAACCTGGTCGTCGTTGGTCACGGCCACGCCATTGCGTTCGGGAAAAACCGTCTCGATCACCGCCGAGACCTCGGCAATCGGCCCGCCCAGCGCCAGTGCGGCATTGATCGGATGCGGCGCAAGGTCCCCCAGGCAACCGTTGGCCTCGCCCTGCGACCGCCAGGGCGGCAGGATCGAGGTCAGGTGGAAATCCTCGGTATGTTCGATGCGCAGGTGATGCACCCGCCCCAGGTCGCCCGCAGCGATCAACTGGCGGGCAAAGCGCGTCGCGGGTGTCCGGCTATAGTTGTAGGCCACCATATGCGCGACCCCCGCACGTTCGGCGGCGGCCAACATGGATCGCGCCTCTTCCAGCGTCAGGCCCAGCGGTTTCTCGCAGAGCACCGGCTTGCCAAGCGCAAAGGCCGCCTCCGCGATTTCGCGGTGCGTCGACTGTGGAGAGGCGATCACCACCGCCTCCACCTCGGGATCCTCAACCAGGGCCTGCCAGTCATGGGCACCGCGCTCGAACCCGTAAGCCTCGGCATAGCGGGCGCCGCTGTGAGGCGTGGACCCGGCGATGGCCACCAGACGCGGTTTCAACCTTGTCTCGAATACCGTGCCAACAGCGGCAAAGGCGGCGGAATGTGCCTTGCCCATGTATCCGCCGCCGACGATTCCGATCCCGATGCTGGCCATGTCCCCTCCCCCGATGTCAGCGCCCGGCAACCCTGCGACGCCGACCGTCGGGGCGACAAGACCTATCTGGGCGCGCGCTTGGTCAGCCCCAGTTTTTCTCTCACCGCTGAGGGTCCCATGACCTTGGCACCGAGGTTTTCGATGATCCCCACGGCGCGGTCGACCAGTTGTGCATTGGTCGCCAGCACCCCCTTGTCGAGGAACAGGTTGTCCTCCAGCCCGACGCGCACGTTGCCGCCCGCCAGCACGGAGGCCGCCACATAGGGCATCTGGTTGCGCCCCAGCGCGAAGGCGCTGAAACACCAGTCATCCGGGACGTTGTTGACCATCGCCATGAAGGTATTGAGGTCATCCGGCGCGCCCCAGGGCACCCCCATGCAAAGCTGCACCAGCGCGGGTCCCTCCAGCACGCCCTCTTTCACCAATTGCTTGGCGAACCACAGGTGACCGGTGTCAAAGGCCTCGATCTCGGGCTTGACCCCCAGCGCGGTCATGCGCGCGCCCATGTCGCGCAACATGCCGGGTGTATTGGTCATGACATAATCGGCCTCGGCGAAATTCATCGTGCCGCAATCCAGCGTGCAGATCTCGGGCAGGCATTCCGCGATATGCGCCACCCGCGCCTCGGCGCCGATCATGTCGGTCCCGGCCTCGTTCACCGGCAAGGGCGCCTCGGTCGAGCCAAAGGTAATGTCGCCGCCCATGCCCGCTGTCAGGTTCAGCACCACGTCCACCTCGGCATCGCGGATGCGCTCTGTCACTTCGCGGTAATAGGCCAATTCCCGCGAGGGCGCCCCGGACTCGGGATCGCGGACATGGCAATGCACCACGGCCGCCCCCGCCCGGGCCGCCGCGATGGCGCTTTCGGCGATCTCTTTCGGAGAGCGCGGCACATGCGGGCTGCGGTCCTGCGTCCCGCCCGATCCCGTCACCGCGCAGGTGATAAAGACCTCTCTGTTCATCTCAAGCGGCATCGCCCTCTCCTTCCTGTCTTTCCGTCCTCAACCGGATCAATGCATCCGCCGCCACCGCCCGGTCGGGCGTGACGATCAGCGGGTTGATCTCCAGTTCCTCGATCCTGTCGGCATGGGCCGCGACGAAAGCCTGCACCGCATGGACGGCGGCCACAATCGCCGTTTCATCCGCCCCCGGCGCGCCACGATAGCCGGCCAGCAGCGGCGCGATCCGCAGGCCCGCCAGCGCCTCGCGCACCTCCGCTTCACTGACCGGCAACAACCGCACCTGCGTATCCCCAAGGATCTCGGTCCAGATGCCGCCCGCGCCCAGGGTCAGGACAAACCCGTGCGCGGGATCGCGGACCACGCCGATCAGCAGTTCCACCACCGCGCCGCCGACCATTTCCTCGATCAGGTAGCCCCGCGCGTCCATGTTCTCGGCCGCCGACCGCACCGCCTGCGCCGAGGCCAGGTTCAGCCGCACCGCGCCCGCCTCGCTCTTGTGGGCAAAGCCTTCGCCCTTCAGAACCACTGGAAAGCCGATCCGCGCCGCCGCTTCTGCCGTCACACCCGGTGTCGCGGCGCGCGCATGCGCCGGCACCACAAGGCCCGCGCCCTCCAGGATCCGTTTCGCCTCGGCCTCCTGCAGAACACCCCCCGCTTCTTCTTTCCCAAAATACTCCGGGGGGGTCGCGGAACGCGACGGGGGCAGCGCCCCCTCCTCACGCGCCAACAACACCGGCGCCGGGTCCACCGCGCGGCCAAGGAAGGCCGCCGCCGCCAGCGCCTCCAGAGCCGCCGACAGATCACAGAGCGGAACGATCCCAAGCGCCACCAGCCGCCGGGCCACATCCTCCGGCAGCGTCTCGACAAGGCTCGACAGGACCGCCAAGGGCACATCGCCCCGCGCTTGTGTCACCGCGTCGATCACCGGCTCCCAATCGGCGCTCGAACAGCGGTCACCGCGCGGAAAATCCAGCACGACAACAGCTGCGCCTAGATCGTCCCCTTGCGCCAGCCCGGCGAAACAGGCCCTCATCGCGGGCACGTCGCCCCAGATATAGGTGTGGTAATCCAGCGGGTTGGCCAGCGCCACCTTGGGACCCAGCGCCGCGCGCAGCGCCTCCCGCTGGACGGTGCCCAGGGGCGGAAAGGTGATGTCGTAGCCCAGGCCGGTATCCGCCATCAGGCTCGCCTCGCCGCCCGAACAAGAAGCCGAGACCAGCCGGTTGGAACGCAGAGGCCCGGCCACATGCAGGATCTTCAGACATTCCAGCAGGGCCGACAGGGACGAGACCTGCGCCACCCCGATGCGTCGCAGAAAGGCCCGCGCGCCCGCATCGCTGCCGGTCAGGGATGCCGTATGCGACACCGCCGCCGCGCCCGCCTGCTCCGAGGCCCCCAGCTTCAGCGCCACGATCCGCTTGCCCAATGCACGTGCCCGCGCCGCAAGGGCCTCGAACCCGCGGATGTCAGCAATGCCCTCGACATAAAGCCCCAGCGCCGTGATCCGCGGGTCTTCGAGCAGCGCCATGCCCAGCGTGCTCAGGTCCACCTGCGCCTGGTTGCCCACGGTGCCCAGAAAGGCGATCGGCAGGCCGCGCCGTTGCATTGTCAGGTTGAGCGCGACGTTGGAGCTTTGCGAGAGGATCGCCACGCCCCTTTCCACCGGGACCAATCCGTGCTGGTCGGGCCAGAGCGCGACCCGGTCGAGCGCGTTCAGCATGCCGTAGCAGTTCGGCCCCAGCACCGGCATTTCCCCCGCCGCCGCCAAAAGCGCCGCCTGCATGTCCCGGCCATCCGACAGTTCCGCCTGCGCCTCGGCAAATCCCGAGGCAAAGCAGATCGCCCCACCCGCGCCGGCAGCAGACAGAAGCCGCACCGCCTCGACCGTGGCGGCGCGGTTTATGCCGATATAGACCGCATCCGGCGATTCCGGCAGGTCCTCCACCCGCGCCACAGCCGGCAGTCCGCCGACCTCGGCGCGCGTCGGATGCACCGGCCAGAGCGGCCCGTCAAAGCCCATCCTCCGGCATTCGCGGATGACATTCGCGCACCACCCCCCGCCGCCGATCACCGCAATGGATCGGGGATGCAGGAGGCGCGCCAAGGACCCGGCAGTGTCATTGGCGCCGAGGGCCATCACGCCCCCAGGGGACGGAAAATCTCCCGCCCGATGATGTGGCGCTGGATTTCGGATGTGCCGTCCCAGATCCGCTCGACCCGGGCATCGCGCCAGAACCGTTCGATGGGGAAATCGTCCATCAGCCCCATGCCGCCGAAGATCTGCAAGGTCGTGTCCGTGACCCGAGCCAGCATCTCGGTCGCGTAGACCTTGGCGCTCGCGATCTCGCGGTTCGACGGCAGGTCCTGGTCCAGCCGCCAGGCCGCGGCCAGGGTCAGCCAGTCGGCGGCGTCGATCTCTGTCACCATGTCCGCAACCTGAAAGGACACCCCCTGGAACTTGGCAATCGCCTGACCGAACTGCCTGCGCTGCGCCGCGTAATCCACCGCCATGTCGAAACAGCGCCGCGCCCGCCCCACGGAAAAGGCCGCCACGGTCAAACGCGTGGCGTACAGCCAAGTGTTCATGACCTCGAACCCGCCGTCGACCTCGCCCAGCACCTGTGCGTCCGGCAAGCGGCAATCGGTGAAGTCCAGGATGCAGTTCTTGTAGCCCCGGTGCGAGACAGAGTTATAGCCATCGCGCACCTCGAACCCCGGATGCCCGCGATCAACCAGGAAACAGGTGATCCGCTTTTTCGGTCCCTTGGGGGTCTCGTCCACGCCCGTGGCAATGAAAACGATGAAGAAATCCGCGTGATCGGCGCCCGAGATGAAGTGCTTGGTCCCGTTCACCACCCAGTCGCCCCCCTGCCGCACCGCGGTACATTTCATCCCGCGCACGTCGCTGCCGGCCTCCGGCTCGGTCATGGCCAGCGCATCCATCCGCTCGCCCCGCACGGCGGGCAGCAGATAGCGCTCGCGTTGCTCCCCCTCGCAAGCCATCAGGATGTTCTGCGGTCGGCCAAAGAAATGCGTCAGCGCCATGCTGCCGCGCCCAAGCTCGCGCTCGACCAGCGTGAAATCGAGGTGGCCCAGCCCCGCGCCCCCCACCTCCTCGGGGAAGTTGCAGGCGTAAAAGCCGAGGTCGATCACCTTGCGCTTGATCTCTTCGCCAAGACCCGGCGGCACCTGTCCGGTTCGTTCGACCTCGGCCTCGAAAGGATAGATCTCCTTTTCGACGAAGCTGCGCACCGTCGAAACGATCATCTCCTGCTCGTCGCTCAATCCGAACTGCATCGCGTCCTCCCAGCTTTGCCCCCATCCAAGTCGAGTTTGGCGCGACCCTCAAACCGAAAACGCCCGATCCTCTTCTGAATGCGACAAAGCAAGGGACGGCCTCTCGCCTTGACGTGGCGTCTCTTCTGGAAAATGGTATACCAAATCGGACTAGGGAGGAGACCATGTCCACCGAAACGCAACACGCGGGCGCCAATGTCAGCCTCGCGCGCAGGGCCTGGTCCATCCGGCGGCTGGCGCTGCGCATGGCCGAGGTGCAGGGACAGGGCTATATCGGGCAGGCGCTCGGTGTGGCGGACGTTCTGGCCGTCAGCTATTTCCACGCGCTGAATTACAGGCCTGACGAGCCGGAGTGGGAAGGGCGCGACCGCTTTTACCTCTCAATCGGCCACTACGCGATCGCGCTTTATTCCGCGATGATCGAGGCCGGCATCCTGCCAGAGGACGAGCTGGAAACCTACGGCATGGACGACAGCCGCATGCCCATGTCCGGCATGGCCGCCTATACGCCGGGAATGGAAATCACCGGCGGCTCGCTCGGCCACGGCCTTGGCATCGCCGTGGGTGCGGCGCTGGGTTTGAAACGCAAGAAGAACCCGGCCTTCGTCTACAACATGATGTCGGACGGCGAGTTGGGCGAGGGATCGACCTGGGAGGCGGTCATGTCCGCCAGTTCCCACCAGCTCGACAACCTGATCTGCGTCGTGGATTTCAACGACCAGCAGGCCGACGGCCCGACCACGCAGGCCCTTGCCAAGGGCGACGAGGCACCGAAATGGGCTGCCTTCGGCTGGCACGCGCAAGAAGTGGACGGCAACGACCTGAACGCCCTCGTGGCGGCCTTCGACACCGCGCGCAACCTGCGTGAGCCGCGCCCCCGCGTCATCATCTGCAAGACCCAGATGTGCAAGGGCGTGCCCTTCCTCGAAGAGCGCGAAATCACTCATTTCGTCCGCGTGGAACCCTCTGAATGGGCGCGCGCCATCGCCATTCTCGACGACGCCATTCCGGCCTGAGCCCGGACCGACAAGGAGCCAGAGACATGCAAGAAGCCCCCATCGGCCCGACCTCGCGCCGCAAATCGAAATACACCCCGCGCGCCGTCCCCGTCTCCGAGGATGGAGCGCGCCTGACCACCTCCGCCATGATCGCCTCGCTGGATGCCGAGGGCCGCGACACCGTCGCCGCCCCCTTCGGCAATGCGCTTTGTGACCTGGCGGCGAAACGCGACGACATCGTAGGACTGACGGCGGACCTGTCGAAATACACTGACCTGCACGTTTTCGCCAACGCCTACCCTGACCGGTTCTACCAGATGGGCATGGCCGAACAGGTCATGATCTCCGCCGCAGCCGGGCTGGCACGAGAGGGCTTTACCCCCTTCGCAACCACCTACGCGGTCTTTGCCTCACGCCGCGCCTATGACTTCATCATCATGGCGATTGCCGAGGAAAACCTGCCGGTCAAGATCGTCTGCGCCCTGCCCGGGCTGACCACCGGCTATGGCCCCAGCCACCAGGCGACCGAGGACCTCGCCATCTTTCGCGGCATGCCCAACCTGACCATCGTTGATCCCTGCGACGCGACGGAAATCACGCAGGCCACCCATGCCATCGCCGACCACCCCGGCCCGGTCTACATGCGCCTGTTGCGGGGCAAGGTGCCGGACGTGCTGGGCGAATACGGCTACAATTTTCAACTGGGCAAGGCGCAGATGATCCACGGCGGCAGCGATGTCCTGTTCATCTCGACCGGTTTCATGACCATGCGCGCACTGGACGCCGCCAAGGCGCTAAGGGCCGAGGGCACCGATTGCGCCGTCCTGCACGTGCCCACGCTGAAACCGCTCGACACGGAAACCATTCGCGCCGAGGCCGCCAAGACCGGGCGCCTGGTCGTGACACTGGAAAACCACACCATCACCGGAGGTTTGGGAGAGGCGGTGGCGGCGGACCTGATGCGCGCGGGCATCCACCCCGCCTTCGACAGCATCGCTCTGCCGGACGAGTTCCTGGACGCGGGCGCCCTGCCAACGCTGCACGATCAATACGGGCTCAGCGTCGAATCCATCGTGGACCGCGTCAGCTCCAGGCTGTGACCCGGGCTTCTTCTCTCGCAAAATACTCCGGGGGAGCCGACGAAGTCGGCGGGGGCAGCCCCCCCCACCCCGCCAACCACAGGACAACCAAATGCTTCTCAACGGAAAAACCGCCGTCATCTCCGGCGCCGCCAGCCCGAGGGGGCTCGGCAAGGCCACTGCAACGCTCTTTGCCGAACACGGCGCGCGCATCGCCGTGCTCGACCTTGACGGAGAAGCCGCCCGTGCCGCCGCCGCTGATCTACCGGGCGAAGGTCACATCGGGCTGCCCTGCGATGTCACCAGCAAACCCCAGTGCGAGGCGGCGGGGAAATCCGCCATCGACGCACTGGGCCAGGTCGACATCCTGGTGAACAACGCCGGCATCACACAGCCGCTGAAACTCATGCAGATCGAGCCGGAGAATTACGACGCGGTGACGGACGTGAACCTGCGCGGCACGCTCTACATGAGCCAGGCGCTGATCCCGCACATGCGCGCGCGCAAGACCGGCTCCATCGTCAATATCTCGTCCGTTTCCGCCCAGCGGGGCGGCGGTATCTTTGGCGGGCCGCATTACTCGGCGGCCAAGGCGGGCATCCTCGGCCTGACCAAGGCGATGGCCCGGGAACTGGCGCCCGACGGCATTCGCGCCAACGCGATCTGCCCCGGTTTCATCGCAACCGACATCACCGGCGGGGCATTGACCAATGAGATGATGGAACAGATCCTGTCCGGCATCCCGATGGGCCGCGCCGGACAGGCCAGCGACGTGGCGGGCTGCTGCCTGTTCCTGGCCTCGGACCTGTCGGCCTACGTCACGGGGTCAGAGGTCGACGTGAACGGCGGCTCGCTGATCCACTGACAAAAAAGGCCCCTCGCGGGGCCTTTTCCATGTCCTTCCACGCTGATGCCTCAGCCGGCCGCGACGGCCTCTTGCCGCTGCTCACCCAGACCTTCGATGCGCACGTCCATCACGTCGCCCGGCTTCAGGAAACGCTGCGGTTTCATGCCCATGCCCACGCCGGACGGCGTGCCCGTGGCGATGATGTCACCCGGCTGCAGCAACATGAACTGCGACATGTAGGAAACGATTTCGGCGACGCCAAAGATCATGTCCGAAGTATCGCTGTCCTGCACGGTCTCGCCGTTCAGATCCAGCGAGAGTTTCAGCGCCTGTGGGTCCGGCACCTCGTCCGCCGTGACCAGCCAGGGGCCGGTCGGGCCGAAGGTCGGGGCGGACTTGCCCTTGACCCACTGGCCGCCCTTCTCGATCTGGAATTCCCGCTCGCTCATGTCGTTGATGACGCAATAGCCCGCCACATGGGACAGCGCATCCGCCTCGCTGACATAGGAGGCGGCCTTGCCGATCACCACGCCCAGTTCGACCTCCCAGTCCGATTTGACCGAGTTGCGCGGGATCACCACCGGGTCATAGGGGCCCGACAGCGCCGAGGTCGCCTTGGAGAACAGGATCGGCTCCTTGGGCGGCTCCGCCCCGGTTTCGGCGGCGTGCTTGGCATAGTTCAGCCCGATGCAGAAAAAGTTCGGCACCGAGGCCAGGCAGGACCCGATCCGCCCCGGTTCGGCCACCAGCGGCAGGCTGGCCGGGTCGATGGCCCGCAGGGCCTCCAGCGCCTCGAGCGAGACCGTTTCGCCGGCGAAATCCCCCACGTGGGCCGACAGGTCGCGCACTTGGCCGTCGCTGTCCAGCATCCCGGGCTTTTCCTGGCCCGCCGGGCCAAAACGCAGTAGTTTCATAAACTTCCCAATCCTTGTTCCAGGGTCTTTATTGTCGTTCGGCCGATCACTCGACCGGTTCGGTTGCCTCTCCGCCCTCGTCCTTCACGGACTCGAAGAAATCGGCCACGTTGACCAGCAGGTGATCAAGGTGCGCTTGCACCTGCGCCTGGGCGGCTTCGGCATCGCGCGCGCGCAGCGCGGCAACGATCTTGTCATGTTGGCTCAGCACCCGCTCGCGCGAGCGTTTGCGGCTGGCCGAGAGATACCGCGCCCGCCAAAGGCGCGCCAGCAATGACTGGTGGACCTCTGCCAAGACGGGATTGCCCGCCGCCCGCGCAATTGCGCGGTGAAAGCCCATGTCGATCTCGAAGATGTCCAGCATGTCGAGGCTGTCGTATTGCTTGTCCATACGATCCGCGACTTCGGCGATGCTCTCGATCTCGGCCTCGCTGGCCCGCTCGCAAGTCAGCCGCGCCGACAGCACCTCGAGCGCCGACATGACTTCGATGTTGTGGGCAATTTCTTCAAAGCTGGGGTTGGCGACGATCGGGGACCGTGCCGGACGCAACTGGACCAGCCCTTCCTTGGCCAAAATCCGAATCGCCTCGCGCAGCGGTGTCCGGCTCACGCCGAGTTCCGCCGCGTGGTCCCGCTCCTTGACCGCCGTGCCCGGCGGCAGAACGCCACGCAGAATGTCCCGGCGCAGCCGAGTCGCAATCTGTTCGGGCAGTGTCTCATCCGTCATGGCGCAGTTCACCTCCCTGAATCCGCACCCTTTTTTCCACCCTGCAGGGCGGCCTCCCATGAGGGAAATCTGGTATACCAAAAATCCTTGCCTGTCGACATTGCTTTGGTTAGCTTGCCTTCACGTGATGGTATACCATCCGGGGACAGGGGTTCGACCCCGACAACGATCGGCGGGGGGGAGCCCGCCACAGGGAGGAACATATGAAAAAGATCCTGACGACGGCCGCGGCCGTTGCCATTGCTGCATCCGCGGCCAGCGCGCAGGAGGTGACCCTGCGCATCCAGACCCACTATGCGTCCGAGCACCCCTCGGGCGTCCTGGCAGCGCAATTCGCGGATGACGTGCAGGTGATGTCCGGCGGCGAAATCGCCATCGAGATGTTCTACAGCTCGTCCGTCGTGGCCACCACGGAAACCTTCGACGCCGCCATCAACGGCATCGTCGACTGCGACATGACCGGCGGCGCCTACCAGACCGGCAAGAACCCCGCGTTCCAGTTCGTCGGCGACATCATGGGCGGCTACGACACGCCCTGGCAGCAGATTTCCTGGCTGTACTACGGCGGTGGCTACGATGCCGCACAGGAACTCTACAACGCGCAGGGCATGCAGCTGATCGGCTGGTGGCTCTACGGCCAGGAATCGCTCTCGTCCTCCAAGCCGATTGCCGGCCCGGATGACCTGAAGGGCTGGAAATTCCGTTCGCCCCCGGGCCTGGAAACCGAGATCTTCACCGAGCTGGGCGCCACGCCCATCGTGATGGACTTCACCGAGATCTTCACCGCGCTGGAAACCGGTATCATCGACGGTGCCGACGCCTCGGGTCTCTACAACAACGTGGGTCTCGGCCTGTATGACATCGTCAGCCACGCCACCTACCCCGGCTTCCACTCGATGCCGTCGGACCACCTGGCCTGCAACAAGTCCGTCTGGGACGGTCTGAGCGAGCAGCACCAGCGCATCATCGACACCGCGATGCAGAAACTGACCCTGCACACCGCCCTGTCGAACGAGAAGAAGAACGCCGAAGCCGCAGCGGAACTGCAGGCCAAGGGCGTAACGCTGCACGACTGGTCGGCCAAGGACCGCGCGGACTTCCGCAAGGCGGCACAAACCGCCTGGGACCGCTGGGCTGAAAAGACCCCCGAAGCGGCCGCCTTGGTGGAAAGCCACCGCGAATACCTGACGGCGCTCGGACTGATCGCCGAGTGATCGCCGGGCTGACCGCCTCGTGACATCGCGGCGAGCCTTTCGCGAGGCTCGCCGTTTTCGTCTCTGGCACAGGCGCCCGCACGGGACGCGGAACAGCCAGAGGGACGGCACGGGCAACGGGCCAACTGCCACTCTACATACCGGGATGACCGCGCATGCAACAGGACAGCGTCTGGCTGGGACCGCTCAGAAAGCCGGTTCAAATGGCCATGATCGGGTTTTCGGGCCTGACCATCGCTCTCTTCATATTTCTCGTCTTCAATCAGTTCATCTCGTCCGATGCCATCGGCATGCACGACATGATCCGCCCGCAGGGCAAGCCTATCGTCACGGTGACGCTGATCTCCCTGGCGCTGGCCTTGCTTTTTGCCGCGCTCTTTCTCAGCGATGACAAGGGCACGATCGAGGTCGATCACACCGGGCCCTTCGACATCCTCTCGCTGGTCTGCGCGCGCCTGGCCATGATGTCGATCGCCTATATCGTGCTCGTCATGTTCTACGAGGTGGTGTCGCGCTACGTCTTCAACCAGCCGACCATGTGGGCCAACGAACTGTCGCTCTGGATCGCCAGTTTCCTGTTCCTGCTGGCCGGGCTCTACGCGATGCAGCAACGCAGCCACATCCGCATCTACGTCATCTATGACATGATGCCCCGCTGGATGCAGAAAGCCTCGGACTGCGTTTCGGTCTTCCTGATCTGGGTCTTCACCTTCTGCCTGGTCTGGGGCGGCTACAACGACGCCATGCGCCGGATGCTGCGGATGGAAACCTTTGGCACGGCCTGGGATCCGCCCATTCCGGGAACGGTAAAGCCCGCCATCCTGTTCATCATCGTTCTGGTCGCCATCCAGGCCCTGTCGAACCTGATCGCCGACTGGAACAAGGCCCCCGAACACCACACCCCCGCCGACGAGATCGACGAACACGAGATCGAGGCCCTGCGCCGCACCCTGGAAGAGGACAACAAGTAATGGTCGACATCGGCACACTCTCGCTGATCCTTCTGCTGGCGATGTTCGCGCTGCTGGCCATCGGGATGCCCCTGGGCTTTGCCTCGGCCTTCCTCGCGGTGGTCACGCTGGTCCTGAAATTCGACGTCGACATCCTGTTCCGCACCTGGGGACAGGGACCGCTCAGCGTGCTGGGCCAGGCCGTCTACCGACAGATGACGAACTACGTGCTGATATCGGTACCTCTCTTCATCTTCATGGCGGCACTGCTGGAACGATCCGGCATCGCGCGCGACATGTATTCCTCGCTGAACGTCTGGCTGTCTCGCGTGCGCGGCGGCATCGCCATCGTGACATCCGTCATGGCCGTCATCATGGCCGCCATGTCCGGCATCATCGGCGGCGAGGTGGTCCTGCTCGGTCTCATCGCCCTGCCCCAGATGCTGCGGCTGGGCTACAACCAGAATCTTGCCATCGGCACCATCTGCGCCTCCGGCAGCCTCGGCACCATGATCCCGCCCTCGATCGTCCTGATCTTCTACGGGCTGGTGACGGAAACCTCGATCAAGGCGCTGTTTACCGCCTCCTTCCTGCCCGGCTTCATGCTGGCGTCCTTCTTCATCCTCTACATCATCGTGACCACGCAGCTGTCGCCCGAAAAAGCACCGCTGCCGCCCGAGGAACCGGACGCCCCCAAGGGCGGGGAAAAGGGACTGATGTTCCTGGGCTTCCTGTCCCGCTTCGGCATCTGGGTGACCGGCGTGCTGATCCTGCGCGCGCTCTTCTTCACCGTGACCGGCGCCAACGAGGTGATCGAAGGTGTCGAACCGATCCTGCTGGGCATGGTTTCGGACATTCCCTGGCTGGTCGGGGCCCTGGTGATCTTTGCCGTGATCGTCTTCTTCGTGGTCGGGCGCGAACGCACCGCCGTCGGCTGGGAGATGGGCAAGGGCCTGATCGCGCCCATCGTCGTCATCGGCGTCGTGCTGGGATCGATCTACGGCGGCATCACCGGCATCACCGAGGCCGCGGGCATGGGCGCGGTGGCGGTCTTCGTCATCGGCCTGATCCGGCGCGAGATGACCTGGGACATCGTCTACGACAGCCTGATGCGCACGCTCAAGTCCACCGGCACGATCATCTGGGTGACCATCGGCGCTGCTGCACTGGCGGCCGCCTACACCCTGGCGGGCGGACCGCAATATGTCGCCAACATGATCGTCGGGGCCGACATGCCCACCATGAGCGTGATCCTGGTCATGATGCTGATCTTCCTCATCATGGGCATGTTCATGGACTGGGTCGGCATCGTGCTGCTGGTCATGCCGGTCTTCCTGCCCATCGTCGTCCGCCTCCCGGCGGAAGAGATCGGCTGGTTCGCCCATGTGGACGCGCGCTACGTGCCGATCTGGTTCGGCGTGGTCTTCTGCATGAACATGCAGGTGAGCTTCCTTTCACCGCCCTTCGGGCCGGCCGCCTTCTACCTGAAATCGGTGGCCCCGGCGCATATCTCTCTCACCGACATCTTCCGCGGCTTCCTGCCCTTCATCGCGTTGCAGCTCTGTGCGCTGGCGGTGCTTCTGGCCTGGCCGCCCATCGTCACGATCTTCCTGTGACCCCGGGCCGGACCGGTCGCCGCTTGGGC
>NZ_JASHJL010000027.1 GCF_030733205.1 Mameliella sp. MMSF_3455 | reverse complement strand
CGTCCCGTCGTGCGCCTCAGCGCCGCCGGTGAAGGGGCTTTTACGGTTACCAATCCAAACCCGCAAGCAGTTTTTTGAAGAAAGACCGATTTTTTTGGCATTTCTTTGGAAACGCCCTGAATACAGATACTTACACAGACCCACATGAAACCAACGAACCGGTTTGTTGCCATATGGCGCCCTGCCCGACCGTTCCGCGCCTGCAAGAGAGCCTCTTTGGGACGAATCCACTCCGGCCTGGAGGATCTGACGCCCGTCGGGGACACTCGCCCGGCCCGGCTTAATCTCTCACCACCTTCTCACCCAACCCCTGCCCTTTCCTGAAGTTTGACCGGATAGGCCGTCACAAGACCCAAGGACGCTGGCTGGTCGTCGAAACCAAGCCTTCTCTGATCAAATCCCCAGTCGACATCTGCTCATGAAGTGCGCTACGCGTTCATATATGGACAACCGCGCCGGGGAGGATTGCATGCCGAACGACAGCGACGCCAAGACCCATCCTGATTACTCTGTCCCGCCCGTGGTGCGGGCTCTTGCGGTTCTGCGCCATATCGCGGCCGGCAATCGCTGTCGCAACATGAGCAAGACGGCCAAGGACATCGGCATCAACCGCACGACGCTGATCCGCCTTCTGGCCACGCTCGAGGCGGAGCGCATCATAGAGACCCTGCCCGACGACGGGGGATACCGCCTTGGGACCGGTCTGATCGCCCTAGCGACAGAGGCGCTGAACGAACGCGGCCTGATCCCCACGGCCCGGCCGATCCTGGCCAAGCTGGTCGACCGTCTCGCACTGTCTGCACACCTGGGCATACGAGAAGGGCACGATATCATCTATCTCGCGCGCGAGACGCCCAACTCGCACCTGGCCAGCACAGTGCGCGAGGGCACACATCTGCCCGCCCATGCCACGACAATCGGGCGCATCCTGCTGGCGGAACTGTCCTCGGCGGATCTGCGGGCGTTGTACAGTGCGCATCCGCTGGAGGCCTACACGAACAAGACCCGCACCAGCCTCGAGGAACTCGAGAACCAACTGGCCGAGGACCGGGCACGCGGCATGTCGTGGAGCGTGGCGAATTTCGAACGCGAGATCGGGTCGGCGGCGGTCGCCGTCTACGATCACCAGGGGCGCGCCATCGCGGCCATCAACGTGACCGGTCACGTCAGCGCCTTTGCGGCGGACAGCCCGCAGGTCGGCCAGATCGAAACGGAGCTGAAAGCCGCGGCGAGAGAGATTTCCGAGGCGCTCGGCTATCGTGGCTGGGCCTCGGAACAGATATAGGGGCGCGCGGGCAACGCGCCCCCGGTCTCAGACATAGGTATAGCCGAAGGACATTCCGAAAGCGGCCGGTTGCAGCGCGCCGTTCCCCTGCCGCGCCCCGCGCAGCCAGAGGCGCCCGTGCACCTGGGTTTCGGCCAGGTCGGTATCCGCAGGCAGTGCCGCGTCCTGACACCACAAACCGCCCAGCCATTCGCTGTCCCGAAAGTTCGCCGGGCCCTGGATGGACACCTGCGCCAGCGAGCAGTTGCCATAGCCCACGGCGCCGGAAAAATCCGCCCCCGCCGCGAAGCGCGCGCCGTCGAACCTGCCGATCCCCCTGAATTCAGTCCCCGAGAACCGTGCCGCACCGTCGAACCGGGCACCTTCGAAACGGGCGTCGTTCAGGAAAACCGCGCCGCTGAAATCCGCGCGCCCGCCAAACCGCACGTCCCGCAACCAGCTGAGCCCGAGGAAGCGTGCGCCTGGTGCGTCTATCCCCTCGGGGAAACGGGCCCCGGAAAGATCGAAGCCGGCCACCTCGCAGCCAGAAAGGTCCAGCCGCCCTTCGCAAGTCACCCCGCTCAGATCGGCATGTTCGCCGTGCCGCCAGGGGGCGACGAGCCTTTCGCGCAGTTCCGCAGGGGTCATCAGGCTGCCTCGCCCAACTTTTCCGAAACTTCGGCGATGACGGCCTCGGCCCAGGGAAAAGCCAGATCCTCGGCCATGTCGCTGCCAGAGGCATCGTGTGCCACGCGTTCCCCCACCTGGTGGGCGCCATGCGCGATCATCAGTTCCGCAAGCTTCTTGGGACCGTGGTTGAAGGTCTCGTCGTATTCGCTGTCGCCAAGGCCGAAGATCGCGAAATGGATCGCCCCAAGGTCGGGCTTTTCCGCCTCCATCGCATCGGCAAAGGGCTGGGCCGAGGCCGGCAGGTCGCCATCGCCATAGGTCGAACAGACCAGCAGGTAAAAGCACTCCGCATCGAACTCCCCGGGCGCGAAATCCTCGAGGTTCGAGATAGCGATCTCGTGGTCAGCCTCGATCTCGGACTGGATGTCCTCGGCCAGCATTTCTGCGTTGCCGGTTTCGGTGCCGTAAAGGATGGTGATCTTCATTTGGTCGTCTCCCTTGCTCCTGCAACCCCGAGCATTGTCTCCCGGGTGGCGAGTTTGGTCCGGCAGCGCCCCTCGGGCGCGGCCTCTGTCTCAGCGGCGTCGATCCGGCACCAGCCGGCATAATCGACGATGTTGTCCAGCCCGTCGAACACCTCGCACCCCACGCGCGACGGATCGGCAGAAAGGCCGTCGAGGATGACAGATGCAAGCGCCTTTGCATCGGCGCGGTTCTCGGGGATCGTGCCACGCGGGCCCCGCCGGAACCATCCTGCCGCAAAAAGTCCGGGCGCAAGCCGCCCCGCTTCGGTGTCGGTGGCCTCGGAGATCAGCACATCGCGCGGCAGGCCCGGCGCCGCCTCGAACCCGATGGCGGTCAGGACGGATGTGCAGGGGATGACCTCTTCGCCCGTCTCCGAGGCGAAGCGCACGGCTTGTGCCCGGCCCTCCCCCTCGACCGCCTTCGGCGTCAGGCCGAACCGAAAGGTGATCCGCTTGGCCCCGGCCCCGTGTCCGTGGATCGCCGAAAGCGCCTCCAGAGTCTTCATCTCGGTCGCGTCGTCGCTGTCACCGGCGCCGACCACCTCGATCCGGACATCGGACAGCTTGGCCAGTTCCTTGACCATGACAGCGTCGAACTTGGCCCGCGCGGCGGGCGACCGCCCGGTAATCGTAATCGTCTCGATCCCGCTTTCGGCCAGCCAGCGGCTCGGCCCCTCGCCCAGGTCCGAACCGTCGAGTTCATCGGGCGCCTTGGCCAGCAGCCGCAGCAGGTCGATGGCCACGTTTCCATTGCCGACGATGACGGGGTGTGCGCCCAGATCGGGCAGGTCCTCGGCCTCGGGATGCTCGAAAAGGGCGCGGGTCAGCCGCCCCGCGCCATAGACACCAGGCAGATCGTCGCCGGGTACGCCCAGCTTTCGATCCGCCGACAGTCCCGCCGCCAGCACCACGACATCATAAGCCGCGCGCAACTGGTCCAGTGTCACGTCCCGGCCAATCGCCACGTTGCCGAAAAAACGTGCGCCCTGCCGTTCGAAGACGCGCGCGAATTGACGAGCAACGCCCTTTGTCCCCTGGTGGTCGGCCGCCACGCCGTAGCGGACCAGCCCGTAGGGCACAGGCAGTTGGTCGACGAGGTCGACCTGCAGATCCGGCGCCTTCTTCAGCAGCGCCTGCGCCAGGTAACAGCCTGACGGTCCGGCGCCCACGATTGCGATCTTGCCGCTCATGTCGCCTCCAGCGCGGCGCCGGCCCAGGGATGGGGCGCACCGCTCAGATCGGTGTAAAAGCTCTTTTGCGTCATGTAGGCGCGCAGGCCCTGGCGGCCCTTCTCGCGTCCGATGCCGCTGTCCCCGTCGCCGCCGAAGGGCGTCGAGATCGAGAACTGCTTGTAGGTGTTGTGCCAGACTGTGCCCGCCTTGATTGCGCTACCGATGCGCCAGGCGCGCGGAAAGTCCCGCGTCCAGATCCCGCAGGCCAGCCCGTAGTCGTTGTCGTTCGACTGGGCGATGACATCGGCCTCGTCGTCAAAGGGCATGACGACCAGCACCGGGCCAAAGACCTCTTCGCGGCAGATGCGCGCCGTGTTGTCGACCCCCGCAAGGATGGTGGGCAGGTAGTAGCTGCCCGCTGCATAGTCTGCGCCTTCGGGCGCGGCACCGCCGCAAAGCAGTTCCGCCCCCTCGTCCAGCGCCCGGGCAACGTGGTCCGCCACCTCGGCCCGGTGGTCCATGTGGATCAGCGGCGCCACCTGCGTTCCCGCCTCAAAGGGGTGGCCCACTTTCAGCGCGCGTGTCGCCGCGACCAGCCGCTCGACAAAGCCGTCGTAGATCGAGCGTTCGACGAACAGGCGCGATCCCGCGATGCAGCTTTGCCCCGAGGACGAGAAAATGCCGAAGAGGATCCCGGCAATCGCCAGATCCATGTCCGCATCTGCAAAGACGATGGTGGGTGACTTGCCACCAAGCTCCAGGCTGACGGGCATCAGTTTTTCCGCCGCCTTGCGCGCCAGGGTCCGCCCCGTCGAGGTACCACCGGTAAAGCTGACCTTGGCGGTGTCGGGATGTTCCACCAGCAGGTTGCCGATCTCCCGCCCCGAACCGGGCAGGACCGAGAACAACCCCTTGGGCAATCCGGCCTCATCCACGATCCGCGCCAGTTCCAGCGCCGTCAGCGGCGACCATGAGGCGGGTTTCAGGATCACGGCATTGCCCGCTGCCAGTGCCGGCGCCACTTTCTGCGCATCCGAGGCGATGGGCGAATTCCACGGCGTGATGGCGGCGACGACACCCAGCGGTTCATGCACCGACAGGGTCATCGCGGTGCCGCGCCGTGCCGTCAGATCGTCGTCCATCGTCTCGGCCACGGCGGCGAAATAGCGGAAGGTGCCCGCCGCCGAGGCCGCAAGCGCCGCGGTTTCCGTCAGCGTCTTGCCGGTGTCGCGGGATTGGATGCGCGAAATCCGTCCGGTGTTCGCCTCGATCCCGTCGGCGATGCGGTACAGGACCCGCGCCCGCTCAAAGGGTTTCAGCGCCCCCCAGGCGGGCTGCGCCGCCCTGGCCAAGGCAATCGCCTCTTCGCCATCGGCGGCGGATGCGCCGCGCAGGACGCGGTTCACCGAGCCATCCGCCGGGAATACCGACGTGATCTCGGCGCCCCGACCCTCGCGCCAGGTGCCGCCAAGGTACAGCCGTCCGTCCGGCAGTGTCGTGTCCATCATGTTCATCAGATCACCACTGGGTTCATGCGGTTCCGGATCTCTCGCAGGACCGAGTAGACCGTTGAAACGCTGGTTTTCACATTGCCCGCCGAGGGCAGGTTCTGGATTTCCATCGTGTAATTCGCCACGGGCGAGCGCACGTCGTAAGAATGCACGTTACCCGGCGCTTCCGGGTCCGCGATCAGCTCGACCTGCGTGTCCTCGAAACCGGCCCCGGCCAGGGCCAGCGCCGCCGCGACGTTGGCATTCTTGGGGAAGGCGCGCGCGGCATCCCGCGCCGATCCACGGAAAAAGACCTCGCGCGTGGTCAGGGTATCGAGGTCAAACGTTTCCCCGGCAGGCGTCCCCGCCCAGGCCTTGGGCGGCTTGATGCCGCGATAGGTGACTTGCAACTCGCCTGTTGCAGAGAGCGCCGACAACAGGTCCAGACCGCCGACCGCGCCCGCGGGCAGGACGATCCGCGCCCCGCCCTCTTGCGCCGCTGCGCGCAACCGGGCCTCCAGCGCGGGATCCGACATGGCGCCGACCGAAACCTGCACCATGTCCACACCTGCACGCAGCACCACCGGCCCGTGTTCGGACACAGCCGCGTGCCCCGCGCATTCCACGATCAGATCGGGCATTTCGGCCAGCAGCGCCTCGGCCGTGGTCACCACGACCGCCCCCGCCGTCGCCGGCACGCTGGCCTCGCGGCCCGGGCGCACCAGAACAGCCAGATGCGCAGGGGCAAGCCCCGCCTCCTGCATCAGGCCCAGCAGCGTGGCGCCGATGTTGCCAAAGCCGATCAGTCCCAGCCGCATGCGGTCAGTCCTCTTTCTGCGCGGCACCGGCGGGCGGCCCTGCAAAGGCTTCGGCAAAGGGACCGATGGCGATCATGTCCACCTCGATCAGCTGGGGTCCTTCGGCTGCCAGCGCGTCGTCCAGCGCCGTCTCGAACTCGTCCAGCGCGCTGACCTTGCGGTGCGGCAGGCCGATCGAGGCGCAGAATGTCCCGAACTCGGGCACGCGGATCGCCGAATAGTGCCGGCGGCTGTCGTATTGCGCGTCCTGGATGTTCTGGATCACACCATAGGCCTGGTCGTTCATCAGGACATAGACCAGCGGCGCCTTTTCATCGACGGCGGTGATCGCCTCGGCAAGGCCCAGCATCGTGCCGCCATCCCCCAGCAGGGTGATCGCCTTGCGCCCTTCCGTGCAGGCCAACGCCGCGCCAATCCCCATCGAAACACCCTGCCCGATGCCGCCGCCCAGCGCATGCACGCCCTGCGTTGGCTCGCTGAGCCGGACATACCGATTGCCGAAGGTCGAGTTCGAGATCGTCACGTCGCGCACCCAGGCATGGCCGCCTTCGACAACCTTGGCGCTGAGCGTATCCGCCACCGAGGAATAATGGCCCAGGCGGTCGCGCAGCGCGCCCTCGGCCTTGGCGCGCGCCTTGGCAATGTCGAAGCCAAGGTTCGGATCGGTGTCCAGTTTCGCGGGCAAAAGTTCCAGCACGCGTGCCAGCGTGTCCGCTGCATCGCCATGCGCGAAGAGGTCCACCGGATAGTTGCGCCCCCCCTGCGAGGCATCTGCGTCGATCTGGATCAGAGGCTTGGGCAGAGGCATCTCGTTGTTGCGGGTCTCGTTGCCGCGCAGGCGCGAGCCGATGACGATCATAAGGTCACAGCTCTGGTACAGCTCGACTGCCTCCGGCCCCATGTTGAAGGCACCCAGCGTGCCCGGCTCTTCCTCGGACACCACGCCGCGACCGTTGGTCGAGGAAACGACGCCCACACCGCGCCGCATGAGCTCCGTCGCCTCGGCCACGGCGCCACGGGCACCGCCGCCCAGCCAGATCAACGGACGCTTGGCCTGTTTCAGGTGATCGGCAATTTTCTCGATTACCGCGTCGGATACGCGGGGCACCACCGGCACCGGGGCGAACTGCGTGCCCTGCGGTGCCGCGAGGCTGCGTTGCACATCCACCGGGATTTCCAGCGACACCGGACCGCTGGGGGCCGAGAGCGCCGAGGAGACGGCCGCCGTCAAGGCGCCAACGGCGCCATTGGCATCCCACATGCGGTAGACCGCCTTGGACACCCCGCGCAGCATCTCGGGCTGGCGCGGCACGTCGTGGATCGCCGCGCGATCACGGTCGGCATAGGCCAGGTCAACCTGGCTGGTGATGTGCAACACGCGGCTGCCGGCGGTCAGCGCCTCGGCCTGCGCGCCGGCGGCATTGCCCGCCGCCGTCCCGGTGGAGGTCAGGCAGACGCCCAAACCGCCCGAAACCCGCGCATAGGCGTCCGCCATGTTCATCGCGCCTGCCTCGCCCCGCGCCGGGACAAAGCGGATCCGCCCCTGGCGCGCCACCGCGTCGAGGATCGGCATGTTGTGGATCGAAATGACCCCGAACATGGTGGTGACGCCAACATCCGCCAGATAGCGGGCAATGAAATCGCCGACCGTCTCGGTCTGCTGAATTTGTTCGTGTTTCATACCCATCTCCCTAGATGTGCCGTGCCAGCCCGCCCGAAACGTCGAGCTGGGCGCCGGTGATGTAACTGGCCGCGCGCGAGCCGAGAAAGGCGATCGCGTTGGCGGCCTCTTCGGGGTCGCCGAGACGGCCCATCGGAATGCCTTTCTTCTCGGCCAGCGCGCCGTACCAGTCGGCGCGGCTGACGTTTTGATCCTCGCGCGCGGCAAAGCGGCGGGTCCATTGTCCGGATTCGATCAACCCCATGAGAACCGAGTTCACCCGCACATGCGGCGCCAACTCGACGCTGAGCGATTTCAGCATGTTCTGGACGCCGGCCCGGGCCGATGAGGTGCAGACCATGTGCGGCTCTGGCTGGTACGCCAGCAAGGAATTCACCGCGACGATGGCGCCCTGCGCCTCTCGCAGCATGGGCAGGAAGGCCCGGATCGGCAGCACCTGGCTGAAGATCTTGAGTTCGTATTCGTCGCGCCAGTCCTGGTCGCTGGTCTCGGCGAAGGTCGAAAGACGCCCCTGCCCCGCATTGTTCACCAGCAGGTCGCAGCGGCCGAAGGTCTGTTGCACCTCGTCGGCAAATCCGGTCACGTCGTCCGCGTCCAGCACCGAGAAGGCACGGGACAACACGCGATCCTCGCCGTAGTCGCGGCGCAACACGCTGGCCACGTCCTCCAGCCGCGAGGCGTTGCGCGCACAAAGCGCAACCTTGGCGCCCGATCCCAGCAGCACCCGCACAGTCGCCAGCCCGATGCCCGAGGATCCGCCGGTGACAACCGCCACCGAGCCGTCGTATCCGAAATTCATTCCGCTGCCCCCCGGTCGCGTCGTGCCAGTTCCGGCCATCCCGGATCGGGCCGCCCTTGCATCACCGCGCGTTGCGCCGGTGTGGGCGGACCGGCGGTCATCCAGCGGTCCATCAGTTCGGGATTGTCGCGCGGCCAGACCTGCGCCTCGTGCGTGGTCTCGTCGATCTGTTGCAGTTCCGAGGTAAACTCGATCACGAAGCCCGAGGGCGAGACGAAATAGGCAAACGGATTGTTGCCCGGTCCATGACGGCCCGGCCCCCAGGTCGGCACATGGCCCTTCTGCTTCATCCGGCCGATGGCCCGCATGAATTCGTCGATGGTCGGCAATTCAAAGGCGACGTGGTTGACGCTGGCATAATGCGCACGGACCAGCGCGATCGAATGGTGATCGGTGTTGCAGCGCAGGAATACCATCTGGTCGGCAGAGTAATCCGAGGTCCGGAACCCCAGCACGTTCTCGTACCAGGCCTGCACGCCTTCCATGTCCGGCGTGTTCAGCACCACATGGCTGATCTTTTTCGGCTTGGACCAGTCCGGCTCTTCGGGCAGTTGCCGGGCCTCGGTGCGGAACCGCAGGCGGCGCATGTCCGGATCGAGGATCTCGAAGCCATAGCCGCCGGCCCAGTCGTCGAAGTCCGCCGGGGCGCCCAGCACCTGCGCCCCCCTCGCGACGCATTGCGCGTGCAGCGCGTCGGTTTGTGCACGGTCGGGCATGGCGAAATGCACATATTCTATGCCAAAGACATCGCCCTCGGTCAGGCCATAGAGAAATGGCTCGGTTCCGGTCCCGCGCAAGAGCGCCATGCCGTCGTCGCTATGGGCCAGTTTCAGGCCCCACATGTCCTCGTAGAAGGGCAAGGTTTCCGCCAATCCCGGGCCGCGCATCATGATGCCGCGTAGACTGCCGGTGCGGATCTGGGTCTCGCTCATCGGGTTTCCTCCTTCGTTCCGCCGGTCAACCGGCTGTCTCGGGGTGCGGGGCCAGCGCGGCGGCGAATGCCGCGGGGGCCTGCAGGTAAAGCGCGTGCCCGGCGTCAGGCACGATGGTCAGGCGGCCCTCCGCGGCGCGATGCAACGCGGAAAAGGCACGGCGGGCACCGTCAGGGGGCGTGACCAGGTCACCGGCGCCGACGATCACGTCGGTCGGCACCATCAGGCGTTCGGCATCGTCCAGCAGCCGGCCCGAGGCCAGCATCCGCGCGGCCTGGCCATAGCCGGGCAACGTGACCCTCGACATGGCGGCCTGAACTTGGGCGACATGGTCCGGATTGGCGTCGGGATCATGTACGAGGCGTGCGGCGCGCAGGGCCGCGAACTTTTCGGCTCCAAGACGCTGAAGATCGTCGATCCGCGCCTGGGCGGCGGAACTCAGGCCGCCACCCCGCGGCACCCCGTGCCCCAAAGCCGGCGATGCAAGGACAAGCCGGCTGACCCGGTCCCGGTGCGCTGCGGCAAAGGCCGCGCCCATCAGCGTGCCCAGCGAATGCCCCGCCAACATGATCCGGCGCAGTCCGAGCGCATCGCAGAAACCTTCCAGCGCGCGGGCATAGTCGCTGGCCAGCGGCCAGGCCATCTCGAGCGGTGCAGAGCCACCATAGCCCGGCGCGTTCCAGGCGATCACCCGGCGCCCGGCGCCAATGTGATCCAGCAGCGGCGAGAAAGAGCCGGCCTGCGATCCGATGCCATGCAACAGCACCAGCGGCTCGCCCTCTCCCGGACGTTCGAAGTATTCGATCCCTGAAACGGTGTTCGTTTCCCAGCCCGTCATTTGAACACGAACCCGTTGTTGACGGGCAGCACCTGCCCGGTGAGCGTCAGCGCGCCTTCGCTCAGCAGAAAGGCCACAACGTCGGTGATCTCTTCGGGCGCCTGCGGCCCGGGAACGGCGCGGCCGTCGGAATACTGGCGATGGCGTGCCTCGGGGACGTAGTCGGTCGACTCGGTGGTCAGGATGCCCGGCGCCACGGCGCTGACACCCACGCGGTCCTTGCCCAGTTCTCGGGCCAGCGAGCGGGTCATGGCCATGACCGCCCCCTTGCTGGCGACGTAGGACATGAGGTTCGGCGCGCCCCAGAGCGCGGTGTCCGAGGCCACGTTGACCACCCGGCCCGAGCCCGATGCGCGCAGCATCGGCGCGGCGGCACGGGTCATCAGCCAGGTGCCGCGCACGTTCACACGCTGCACAAGGTCCCAACTGTCGATCTCGATCTCTTCGAAGCCAATGCCACCGATGCCGGTGGCGATCGCGCCGTTGTTGACCAGACCGTGCAGCTTGCCGTCCGTGGCCTTGCCGACCGAGGCCGCCAGCGCCGTGATAGACCCCGGATCACCCAGGTCGACGGGCAGAAAGCGCGCGCCAACCTCCTTGGCGGTGGCACGGCCCTCCTCCTCGGCGATGTCCGCCAGGATCAGTTCCGCCCCCTGGCCCGCGAGGCAGCGGGCGATTTCCGCCCCCAGACCCCGCGCCGCGCCGGTCAGCAGGATATGACGTCCTTGCAGCATCATCACTCTGCCGCCACGCTGTCCTGCTTGAGTTCCGCCTCGACCTGCGCCTTGGCGGCGCGGGTCAGGATCTGGCGGATACGGCTGACGCCGAGGTCATGCTGATACAGCATCTCGCGTTTGCGGGCGTCGTCCGGCATGCCTTCCAGCATCACGCGGTCCTGCTCCAGCACGTCCCAATGGGTCTTTTCCATCTTGGCGCGGTAGAGGAAACGCCAGCTTTCGCGCGCCATCCCCTCGACCTGCCGCATCCGCCAGAAGAAGACCTTGGTGGTGTGTTCGTCCATCGGAGTCACGAAGCCGATGATGCGGAACACGCCCCCCGGCCCCGCCGCAGGCGGATAGGGGATCTCGAGGAAGCAGAACATGTCGGCCGGGTAGACCTCGAACTCGGTCCAGTCGAAATTCTCGCCGGTCTGGCCGACACGTTCGATCCGGAAGCCGTTGTCGGTCTTGTCCAGCTTCATCAGGTCCTGCTTGGACCCGTAGGCAAGCGTAAAGCTCTCGGCGTGCAGGTAGCAGCCGTGCATCGGGTCAGCGAGGTTGTCGAGCGCGTAACGGTAGTTCGACTCCCAGACCGAAGTGCAGAGGAACCCCGACCAGGCGTCGTCGCTCATGACGTCGGGCATCACCAGTTCCGGCGCCTCGGGACGGTCGACCGAAGGAACGTAGACAAAGACCGCATCGTTGGCCTCGGTCACTTCGAAGGACTTGACCGCCTTGCGGCCTTCCAGCGCGCATTCGGGCATCGCGGGCACCCGGACCACCACGCCGTCGCCGTTCACGACCACGCCGTGATAGCGGCAGGCGACGTGGCCCTCGTGCACCTCGCCGTAGGACAGCGGCGCGCCACGGTGGGGGCAGAAGTCCTCGATGCAGCGCAGCTTGCCCGACCCGTCGCGCCACAGCACGATCTTGTCACCCAGCAGCTTGGTGCCATAGGGGCGAGAGGCCTTCACCTCGACCGATTTGCAAACCGGGTACCACTGGCCGCGCAGACCTTCGTTCACGCGCTTTTCGATTAGGGCTTTCTTGTCGATGGCAGTCATTATCATACTCCCTTGGGAATGCGTCCGCCGCTCAGCCGTGGGCTTTGGGCAGGTAATGGAGAACACGCTCTTCGATGCGCACGAGGGCCGAGTAGAGCACGAAGCCGATCACGGTCAGCAAGATGATGGCGTTGAAGACCATCGCGGCATTTGCCTGTCCGCCACCGTAGGAAATCAGGAAGCCGAGGCCGGTGTTGCCGCCCACCAGTTCGCCCACGGTCACGCCGATCACGGCCAGGGTAGAGGCGATGCGCAGCCCGGCCATCAGGTTAGGCACGGTCGAGGGCATCTCGATCTTCCAGAAGATGCCAAGGCGCGAGAGGTTGTAGGCCCGGGCCAGGTTGATCAGGTCACGGTCTACGGTGCGCATCGCCTGCAGCACGTTTACGAGGACCGGAAAGAAGACGATCAGCACGGTCACCAGCAGCTTGGGTATCGAGTTGTAGCCGAACCACATGATGAAGAGGGGTGCAAAGGCGACCTTGGGCGCGATCTGCAGCGCCAGGATGTACGGCGACAGGACCTTTTCCCAGAAGGCGGACATGCCCAGCAGGTAGCCCAGGACCGCGCCCAGCAGGCTGCCGATGGCAAAGCCGAGCGCCGTGTAGAGCGCTGTCGAAACGATATGCGTCCAGAGCCCCTCGAAGGCCCACATGCGCTGGAATTCGGCCAGGCAGTCGCTCAGCGTGGGGATGATGAAGCGGGGGACATCCAGCGCCGGCGGCAGGAATTCCCAGGCCAGCAGCACGAGGGCCAGCAATGTCAGGCTGACGATCGTTGTCATGTGGCGCTGCGCCATGCTTGGTCTCCCGGTTGCGGATTTCGGTTTGGTCGGGCGGGTCCCTTGGGCCGGGGCTTTTGCCCCGGCCTGGATCTGGGTTGCGTCGGTCATTTCACGAAATCATTGGTGTAGAGGTCTTCGATCGGCACGGCGCTGCGCACGATGCCACGGTCGACGTAGAAGCTCTGGACAGCCTTGATCCGTTCGGGGTCAAAGGTGCCCAGCGGCTGGTTTTCGCCTTCGGGGTAGATCAGCGAGGCGTAGGCCCGCATCACGCCCTCGACCATCTTCTCCTTGCCGCTGTGCTGCGGAACGAAGCTGACGTAGTCCTTGGCGGCCTGTTCGGGATCGTCCTGGATGTCGCGAATGCCTTTCAGGACCGCGTTCACGAAGCCGCTTACGATCTCGGGGCGTTCCGCGATGGTCTTGTCCGAGGCGATGATGGCCTGCGCCATGGCGGGAAAGACGGTGTCGACCGGCATCTGTTTCATCTCGACACCCGCGCCTTCGACGGCGGCGATCCACTCCGGCACGCCGGAAAAGGCATCGAGGTTTCCGGCGATGGACAGCTGGATGATGCCACCGGGGCCGACGGCCTGGATGTCGACGTCATTCTTGGTCAGCCCGACAGAGGCAAGCACGCCCAGCAGGTTGTAATAGGTTGTGTCCTGGAACGACAGAACGCCGACCGACTTGCCCTTGAGATCGGCCGGACCGGTGATGCCGCTGTCGGCCCGCCAAGCCAGCTGGGTCAACCCGCGGCCACCCAGGAGCGCCACGCCACGAATGTCGAGGCCATTGGCCCGCACGATGATCGAGGTGTCGCCGATGCCGCCGCCCAGATCTGCGTTGCCCAGTGCGACCTGCGTCGCCACGTCCGCGCCGCCTTTGCCAACCCGGAAAGTCACGTCCAGGCCGGCCTCTTCGAAATAGCCCTTGCCCTTGGCAAGCTGGAAAGGCGCGAAGGCCGGCAGGAAGTCCGGCGCCGGGAACAGGTAGGTCACCTGTTCCGCCGCGCTTGCGAATGTGGCCGAGACGGCCAGTGCAGCGGCGGCGATCGTGTTGATGAACGTGTGTTTCATGTCTTTTGACTCCCTGCAGTCAGGCTGCTTTTTCTTCGAGCTTCAGTAGTTTGAAGAGCTGCGCGGCATAGTCGGCCACCTCGGGCAGCGTGCGCCGCTTGATCGGTTCGTCGCGGTGCGGCAGGTCCACCTTGATGTCGGCAATCACCGTGCCGGGACGTTCACTGAGGACCAGGATGCGGTCCGACATCAGCACCGCCTCCGCCAGGTCATGGGTGATCAGCAGCGTGGTCTTGCCCGCCTCGGCGATGGTCTTGGCAAAGGAATTCTGCAGCAGCAGCTTGGTCTGCGCGTCCAGCGCCGAAAACGGCTCGTCCAGCAGGATGATCTCGGGGTCGATGGCCAGGGTCCGGGCCAGCGCCGCGCGCTGCCGCATGCCGCCCGACAGCTGGTAGGGATACTGCTGGTCAAACCCTTCGAGGTGGCAGTGCTTGAGTTCCTGCATGGCGCGCGCGCGGCGCTGTTCCTTGCCGACGCCGCGCGATTCAAGCCCGAATTCGATGTTCGAGATGATGTTGCGCCAAGGCAGCAGCAGGTCCTTCTGCAGCATGAAACCGACATGGGTGTTAGGGCCCTTGACCGGCTCGCCGCTGACCAGCACCTCGCCCTCTGTGGGCTGGTAGAGGCCCGCGGTCATCGACAGGATCGTGGACTTGCCACACCCCGAGGGGCCGACCGCCGAAACGAATTCGCCCTGTTCGACGCGAAAGTTCACGTCCTGGACGGCGGTCAGTTCCTCGCCGGAATTGGTCGGGAAGCGCTTGGTGACGGAACGGAACTCAAGCGCCATAGCCCTGGGCCTCGTATGCTGCGTCCAGATCGGCGTTGATCGCCTTCAGCTCTTCGCCCAGCAGCGCCTCGGTCCAGTCCGTACGACCCGATTTCGGGGCCGCCACACCCTGCTCCGCCAGCGCCGCTGCGACCTTGGCAAAGTCGTGTTCGCCGGTGCCGTAGATTTTCATCAGGGCCTCGGCCAGGGCCATTTCCGCCGGTTCCAGGTCGCGCCCGCGGCACTGGTTGGCCAGTGCCGGACGGCTGGTGTCCTGTGCGCGCTCCGTGAGCCTGTCCTTGAATGCGTCATGTCCGCTCATGTGCCGGTCTCCCCTATCCATCGTGGCTTGCGTCTTCGCGTAGTATCTTCGCGATGTGTTCACATATAAACATCCTGTTCAATATAGACTGCCTTGCCACCATGGGTTCTGTCAACGAATTTCCGCGGATCGAACCACCCAGAGAAGGTAGCTTTTACAGATGCCCAAAGATCAGACGCCGTTACTTTTTGAACATCTTGTTATTTTTTGAACGTCTTGACGGATGAGGTGCCGCCTCTTGAATGTCTTGAAAATCGCCATTCCGGTCGGGACCGTAGGCAAGAAGGCGGCAGCCATCACACCGCGGTCACGCGGCCATGAGGTCGTGATCCGAGACCGGACTTCTGCCTTTGAACGAATCGGTGCCGAGGTGAACCTGGCACCGACAACTGATTTGGCTGTGGACGGCATGGGCGTGGGAAACGGTAGGTGGCGGCGCAAGGCCGCCCCCCGACAGCAGTACCGGATCAGCCGGATGCGGGGCGATGCGGCGCAAGCGACGGCCCCTTTCTTGGCCCAGGCGCCCCTATGGCGTGCGAGGACACGGATGTGCAGGGCCGCCGCAGGACGCTGGACCGTCCCTCCTTTTTTGCCGCGCCCCTGCCCCTGCCGACGTGCACCGGGCCGCGCACGAAAAAGGGGCACCCGAAGGCGCCCCGAAGTCCAAACAGGGAGTGACGGGCGGCTCAGGCCGCCTTGTAGGCCACGCCGTCGTCCGACGAGGTTCCGATCACCGTCCAGACGGTCGCATGACCGGCCGAGTTGTTGCGGAACCAGTGCTTGCGGCCTGCCGGCGTCTTGACGAGGTCCCGCGGCCCCAGTTCCACCTCGACAGTTTCGCCGTTTTCTTCCCAGCCCACGGTCAACGAGCCTTCGATCACCATCATCGCGTCCTCGACCGGGCGGGTGAAGGCCTGCACCCCGGTGCGGCTGGGGATGCCCCACATTTCCTTGCGGCAGGTGTCATTGGCGATGCCCCCGTTGCCCACGTAGACCTTGCGCGTGAACCCGGCCTCTTCCCAGATCGTCGGCGCCTCCGCGTGGCGGATGACGAACTTGCCCATCAGCTGCTGCAGTTCATGCGCGCCATTCGGGTCAAACGGCATGGTCTTGCCCGGCTCGGCGCCAAAACTGCGGGCCAGTTCAGGGGCGTGTTCCTTGGGGTGATAGTGATACTTCGGCGGCAGCGGTTTGCCCACGTCGACTGAAATCGACATCAGCACCGGCTCGGGTCCATCGACGCGGAAGCCGTGGCCGACCTCGCGCGCGTTCAGGATCATGTCCTTGGGGCCGAGGTTGACCTCGACCACCTCGCCATCACGTTCCCAGCCAACGATCAGCGCGCCGTCGATGATCAGAAAGCTCTCTTCGATCTCGTGGCTGTGACAGGCGGCGTATTTGCCGTGTTCCTTGTAGATCAGCGACAGGGTGAAATTGTCCGGCTTCATCGTGCTGGTGTCGCCAACCTTGGGTGACCCGCCAGAGCCGATGTAGCGCATCTGCGCGCGGGCCAGATCGGGGAAACCGGCGTTGGACGGGAAGGCATTCCAGTCGAACTGCTTGTCGGTGAAACGGCCGGTATGGGCGGACAACTCGGCGGCCAGGGTCGAAACCGCATCGGTCTTGATGTTCATCGGGTGTTTCCTCTTGTCGTGTCGCGCTTCAAATTCGATACGATACGGGTAGCAAAGCAGTGTTTCATATCCTATACGCCGTTTCATGGACAAAACACGCTTGCCACAAACCAACCTTGATCCCGCCGAGGATCGCTATCTTGTTCCCGGTCTCATACGCGGGCTTCAGGTGTTGACCGCATTCACGCCCGAACGCCGCGAAATGTCCCTGTCGGAGATCGCGCGCGAGATCGGGCAAAGCCGGTCCGCCGCTTTCCGGTCCGTCTACACGCTGGCGCAGATGGGCTACCTGCTGCACGACGAGGCGCGAAAAACCTATGCACTGGGCCCGGCGGTGATGCGTCTGGGTTTTGGCTATCTCGCCACCCGCGAACTGGTCGAGATCGCCCTGCCCGAACTCGAACGTCTGCGCGATGAAACCGACTGGTCCACCCACCTGGGCGTGCGTGACGGGACATTGGTTCTGTACATGCTTCGGGTGCCCAGCCGGCTGGGCCTGGGCAGCATCGTCCATGTCGGCAGCCGCCTGCCCGCCGCCAATACCACGATGGGGCGGGTCTTGCTGGCCGACCTGGACGAGGAGACGCTGATCGCGCTTTACCGCGACACGGACGCGCAGCGCACGACTCGCAACACCGCGCCCGGCATGACCGAACTGCTGGCCCAGTGGCGGGCCGACCGCAACAGCGACACCGTCACCCAGGTCGGCAGTTTCGAGGCGGGTATCACATCCGTCGCGGCGCCCCTGCGCGACATGTCAGGCAAGATCGTCGCCGCGATCAATGCCACCAGCGCCACCGAGGGTCGGCAAACCGTGCCCGCAGAGGTTCGGCGCGCATTGGAGGATACGGCAGCCCGTATTTCACGCCTTCTGGGCAACTGACCCAAGAATAATCGCGTGTTGCCTGCCTGATCGCAGGCTGTCGAGGCCCCGCAGGAACGTGGTTCCGATGATGCCATGGTCAGGACTGTCACTGGCACACGTCAAGCACGCCTATGAGATGGGCTCTTCGGAATTACGACGAAACAGCATCATGTTGGCCGCCGCCGCGCTGACCACGAACCAAAGCATGTACCCGAAGGACCTCAGCCGAAGGCAGCCAGAAAGCAGAGGCAGGCAAAGCCGATCCAAGCGAACTGCCTCGGCGGATCAAACTGACTGCGTGAAATCGTGACTGAGGCGCCCCCCTATCCGAAGACGTGGACCCACCGGCGGGCTAATCCGATTATCGAAACTCTCTGGACAATCCAACACGTTCATGAGCAGGGTGCATATATCAAGAGAGGCACCCCATGGTCCGTGACACGAAGAAACCCGCCTCCCTCATGATCCGGGAGAACATCAACGACCTGATCGCCTTTGTTGCCGTCGCGGAAGAGCGCAGTTTCACCCGCGCCGCCGCGCGGCTGAACCTGTCGCAATCGGCACTCAGCCATACGATCAAGTCGCTTGAACAACGGCTTGGCCTGCGCCTGCTGACCCGGACCACGCGCTCGGTGGCTCCGACGCTGGAAGGCGAGGACCTGCTGGCCACGCTCACCCCCTGCATCGAACGAATCGAAAGCCGGCTTCAGGCGCTCAACGATTCCCGGGACGAACCCACGGGCACTGTCCGCATCATCGCACCGGAATACGCCATCGCGTTGATCCTCTGGCCAAGGTTTTCGCCGGTGCTGAAGAAATTTCCGTCCATGAACATCGAACTGGTGGCGGACAACGAAAATACCGATCTTGTCCAGGCGCGCTGTGACGCGGGCGTGCGATATGGTGACCAGGTGGGCGAAGGGATGATCGCCGTGCGCATCGGCCCGGACGAACGCATGATCTGCGTCGGCACACCAGCGTATTTCAAGGACCGAGGCCAGCCGGACAACCCCGGGGCGCTGACGGAACACGCTTGCATCAACCTCCGACAGTCCAACCACGGCGCGCCCCAAGCCTGGGCGTTCGAAGACGAAAACGGCAAGGACGTCCGGGTCAAGGTGTCGGGTCAGGTGACCTTCAACACGATCAACGCCGTCCTGCGCGCCGCCTGTGACGGACATGGTCTGGCGCGGGTTCCGGAACGGCTGGCTCGCCCCCACCTGGAGGCGGGACACCTGCAGACCTGCCTTGATGACTTCTGCCCCACCTTCCCGGGCTTCCACCTCTATTACCCCAGCCGACAGCGCGCGTCCTCGGCCTTTGAGGTCGTGCTGGAGGCGCTGCGCGAAAAGCGCTGAGACTTGATAAGGGCCGGGCAGACGGGCATTGACCTCCACCGCGATGGACAACGTGCTGACGCAGGAGGAGGCGGGAGGTCAGCAGGCCCGCCCTGCCCTGACATGCCGTCCCACGAAACCGGACCGTCGCCCGCTGAGCCCACGATGCCTGTGGCGGGAATCTGCGACCGCACATCATCACCCGTTCATTTTGGTCTGGACCCAGCATTTTTTGGTTAACTGGGGCGGGCAAAGCTGACTATGGTCCCGTGAGGGGCCCTTGGCCACCGATGCTTTGGCCCGAATGCATCATAGCCTTTGAAAGTTGAAACATGTCACAGACCACCTCCGCCACCAAAGCACGCTCTCACCTGGCAGCAGGGGCCAAGCTGGTCGGGGACCTCACGATCCCGGGTCACTTCGAACTGGTCGGCCATGCCGACGGGCGCATCCGGGCGGATGGAATCACGATCGAGGCCGGCGGCTCTGCCGTCGGCGAGTTGCGCGCCGACACGATCATCGTGACCGGCAAGTTCGAGGGCCAGATCCTGGGCGGCGATGTCAAGCTGAGCGCGGGCGCGCAGGTGTCCGGAGAGATTTCCTACACCACCCTGACCATCGAAAGCGGCGCCAACGTGAACTGCAGTTTCTCGCGGGTCGACAAACAGGGCTGAGGCAAAAGGCCTACGCGGGCCGCCTGACAGCGAGAGCGCACCGCGATGGACAAACTTTCCGTCATGCAAGCCTTTCGCCGCATCGTCGAACGCGGCAGCTTTGCCCGTGCCGCCGAGGACCTCGGCGTGTCGCCCGCGCTGCTCAGCCGCGAGATCAAGCTGCTGGAGGAAAACCTGGGCAGCACGCTGCTGACACGAACCACGCGGTCGATGTCGCTGACCGATGCAGGGCGGCTCTACTACGATGAAACAAGCGGCATCCTGGATGCCGTGACACGGGTCGAGACCCGCATCCGCGATGGCGCCGGGGCGGTGCGCGGGCATCTCAGGGTCAATGCCTCGTCCTCTTTCGGCCAGGCGGTCATCGCGCCCTTCCTGCCCGTTTTCCTCGACAACTACCCTGATCTCAGGCTGACCCTGTCTCTTGACGACCGCGTGGTCGACATGGTCGAAGGCGGGTTCGACGTCTCGATCCGCATCCGGGCCGCCATGCCGGATTCCGCGCTGGTGGCGCGCAAGCTGGGCTCGATACGGCAAAGGATCTTTGCCGCCCCCGCCTACCTGGAACAGGCCGGCACACCGAAAGTGCCCGAAGAGATCGTCGGGCACCGGGTTGTCGGCTTCTTGTTGGCAGATCACCTGAACAGCTGGACACTGCACGGCCCGGGCGGCCCCCGGACCGTCGATCTGGACCCGCCGGTGCGGGTCGGCAACAGTCTGGTCCTGCGAGATCTGCTGATCGCGGGTCATGGCATCGGCACCCTGCCCGATTTCGTCTCGGTCGCGCCAGAGACGCGCGGCGACTTGGTGCGCATCCTGCCCGACTGGGAATTGCCGGCGCCGGACATCTTTGCGGTGACCGCCTCTCGACTGGGGATGGATGCGCGGGTGACGGCCTTTCTGGACCACCTGCGCTCAGCACTGCGGGACTGACATTCTTCACCCAGCGTAAAGAATGATATGCGCGCGGGCCGCTTATTCCGGCGCGCCCTTTCACCGATCTTCGCGGGCATCACACCACCAAGCCCAAGGAGGATCCCGATGACCCGCGTTCTTGTTCTCTACTATTCCAGCTATGGCCATGTCCGCGCCCTGGCCGAAGCCGAAGCCGAAGGTGCCCGCAGCGTGCCCGGCACCCAGGTCGATCTGCGCCGCGTGCCCGAAACCGTCCCCGAGGAGATCCGCCGCAAGGCCGGGTTCGTCGAGGATGGCACGCCCCTGGCCACGCCCGCCGACCTCGAATCCTATGACGCCATCCTGTTCGGAACGCCGACGCTGTTCGGCATGATGGCCGGTCAGATGAAGAGCTTCCTCGACCAGGCGGGCGGCCTCTGGGCCCGCAATGCGCTGGTCGGCAAGGTGGCCGGTGTCTTTGCCTCGACCGGCTCGCAACACGGCGGACACGAGGCCACGCTGCTGTCGTTCCAGATCCCTTTGCAGCACTTCGGGATGCTGATTGCAGGCATGCCCTACACGTTTTCCGGGCAGACCACAGCCGACCAGATCGTCGGCGGCGCCCCCTACGGTGCAGGCACCATCGCCGGGGCCGACGGATCACGCACGCCCACGGAAACCGACCTCGCCGGGGCGCGGTTCCAGGGGGCGCATGTGGCCCGCATCGCCGCCCGCCTGGCCAATGCCGACCGGACCAGTGCCGACCGGCAAGGGGAGGCCGCATGATGCCCGCCCTGACCATCGATTTCTTCCATGATGTCGTGTGCTGCTGGTGCTTCAACATCTCGTCGCGGATGCGCGAGATTTCCGAAAAGTTCGACCTGACGATCCGGCACCGCAGCTTTGTCCTGCAGGACAGCCGCGCCGAAATGGCCCACCGCTGGGGCACGCCCGGGGCGGCGCGCGACACCATCCTCGGCCACTGGGCCGCCTGTCGGCAGGTCAGCGACCAGCCCGAACTGATCGACATAGAGGCGATGCGCTCCGCCCCTTTCGACTATCCCCACGGCCTGACCGCCGCGCTTGGATGCAAGGCGGCAGAGCGGCTGGACGGGCAGCAGGGGCATTGGCGCATGTTCGACCATCTGCAACGCGCGCACCTGTCCCAGGCCCGCAACATCGCCGATCGCGAAACGGTCCTGCAGGTCGCGCGTGATGCCGGCTTCGAGGCGGCGGGCTTTGCCCGGCACCTCGAGGCCCCCGAAACTGCAAGTGCCGTCGAGGCGGACCGCCAGATCGCCCGCGCGCTGCAGGTCCGTTCGATCCCCGCGCTCATCATCCGCGAAACCGGCGCCCGCCTAGTCAACGGCCCGACAGAGGACCTGGCCGCACAGATCCGCGCCGCACAACAGATCCTGGCCTGAAAGGAGCCCCCCATGCGTTTCCACCTGTTCCGCCGCAAGGCCCGGCCGCCAGAGCTACGCGATCTACCGCCCCACCTGTTGCGGGATATCGGGCTGCCCCCCTGCCCGTTTCGACCGCCACATCCCCTGGACCACCCCTGGTGAGCCCGCCCACAAGGAGCACGAACATGACACGCACATCCGATGTTCTTTTGACCGCGCTTGCCCCGGCGATCTGGGGCAGCACCTATATCGTCACCACCGAGGCTCTGCCCGACGGCTATCCGGTCACGCTGGCCGCGCTGCGTGCCCTTCCCGCCGGTCTGCTGCTACTGGCGATCACCCGCTGCCTGCCGCCGCGCACCTGGCTGGGCCGCAGCTTTCTGCTGGGCAGTTTCAACTTTTCCGTGTTCTGGGTGCTGCTCTTCGTGGCCGCCTACCGTCTGCCCGGCGGGGTCGCCGCAACTCTGGGCGCAGTACAGACCATGATCGTCATCCTGATGGCGCGTGGCTGGCTAGGGACGCCCATCCGGGCCGGGGCGGTCGCCGCTTCGGCTGCGGGCGTTGTGGGCGTCGCCCTGCTGCTGATCGGCCCCGAGGCCAGGCTGGACCCGGTCGGCGTGGCCGCCGGCCTTGGCGGCGCGGCGTCGATGGCGGCAGGCACGGTGCTCAGCCGCAAGTGGCAACCACCTGTTTCCGCTCTCAGCTTTACCGCCTGGCAACTGACGGCCGGCGGAGTGATCCTGCTGCCTCTCGCGCTGATCGTCGAGCCGCCGCTGCCGCCGCTGACAGCCACCAACCTTGCCGGGCTGACCTGGCTGGGACTGATCGGGGCGGCCGCAACCTATGCCATCTGGTTTCGGGGCGTCGCCCGGATCGGACCCGGGGCGATCTCCATGCTGTCGCTGATGAGTCCCCTGACCGCTGTGATCCTCGGCTGGGCCTGGCTGGGACAGGCCCTGACCCCGGTGCAGGCAGTCGGGGCGGTGGTTGTCCTCGGGTCCGTGTGGGCGGGTCAGCGGGCCAATCGCCCGCGCGCCGCGCCGCTGGCCGGGCCAATCCCGGCAGCCCCCGGACGGCAGGCCGGCGCGTGAACGCGGCAGGTCCGAAAGGGCCTGTCGCCTCAGATCGGCCAGAACAGCAACAGGGCCGGGATCGACACGGCGATCACCAGCGCCTCCAACGGCAGCCCCATGCGCCAGTAGTCGGAAAACCGATAGCCGCCAGGGCCAAGGATGATGGTATTGTTCTTGTGCCCGATGGGCGTGAGGAAGGCGCAGGAGGCCGCGACCGCGACAGCCATCAGGAAGGTGTCCGGATTCGCATCCAGCGTTCGGGCAATCGACAGGCCGATGGGAGCGGCGATCAATGTCGTCGCGACATTGTTGAGGAAATCCGACATGGTCATCGTGACCAGCATCAGCACCACGAGGCTGACCCAGGGGGCACTGTCCGCCGTCAGGACAAGGATCTGCCCGGCCAGCAGTTCCGCGCCTCCGGTCCTTTCAAAGGCCTCGGCCAGCGGGATGAGGCTGGCCAGCAGCACGATCACCTTCCACTCGATCGAATTGTAGACCTCGCGCCCGGTCACAAGTCCCAGCACCAGAAAGGCGATCACCGCCGCCGCCAGCGACACGGCCAACGGCAACAGGCCGGCCACGGCCATGCCGACGGCGGCAACGAAGACGGCGATCGACAGGCCAGCCTTGCGCCGCTGGATGACTTCGGTGTGACGGCCCTCGATGGGCAGGACACCCAGCCATTCCATGCTGCTTTCGACATTGCGCGGCGTGCCCAGCAACAACAGCACGTCCCCGGCCCTGACCCGCAGCAGGCGGACGCGGTCCTGAAAACGCCGGCCCTCACGCGAAACGCCCAGCAGCGTGACCGCGTGCCGGTTCAGCAGACCAAGGCTGCGGGCGGTATGGCCGTTGATGCGGGCGTCGTCCGGCACGATGGCCTCGCGCAGGGCAAGGCCCGGTGCAAGCACCCCACCCTCGTGCTGTTCCGACCCGGCGAACTCCAGCGATGCCTTGCCCATGAACGCCTCGATGGACTTGGGCTCACCCTCGACCACAAGGAAATCGCCGGGCTGCAGGGTTTCGCGCCGGGCCAGCCCGGGGCGGCGCTTGCCGTGGCGGATCAGGCCCAGGATGTTGATGTCCGTGTCCTCGGCCGTGGGGTACAGCGACAGAACGGTGATGTCCTTTTCTCCGGCGGAGTCGGCGACCTTGAGTTCGGCAACGTAGCGCCCCTTGCGAAAGGCCTGGCCCTGTTCGGCGATCGAGGCGCGGGACGGCAGCAACCGCCAGCCGACCAGCGCGACAAAGACGATGCCCGCAATCGCCACGGTCAGCCCAACCGGCGCGAAATCGAACATCGAAAAGGACTGTCCCATGACGTCCTGCCGATATTCCGAGATGACGATGTTCGGCGGTGTGCCGATCAGCGTCACCATACCGCCCAGAATGGTGGCAAAGGACAGCGGCATCAGGCTTTGCCCCGCCGCGCGCTTGGCCTTTTCCGCCGCTTCGACGTCCAGCGGCATCAAGAGGGCCAGCGCGGCCACGTTGTTGATGACAGCAGAGAGCACCGCGCCCGCGCTGCCGATGATGGCGATATGCAAGGGCAAGGGACGTTCCGGGTCGACCACCCGGCTGGCGATCAGTTCGACGGCCCCCGACGAGGAAAGTCCGCGACTGACGATCAGGACCAAAGCGATGATGGCCACCGCCGCGTGGCCGAACCCAGAGAACACCTCGTCCGAAGGCACCAAGCCCAGAATGGCCCCCAGGATCAACGCGCCAAAGGCCACGAGGTCATAGCGCACGCGCCCCCAGACGAGCAGCACGAAGATCACCGCGAAAAGGCCTATGATGAGTGTCTGGTCTTCGGGCATCTGCGGGGCCTCCGGCTGGGTCGGGCGCCGGAACGGGCAAGCCCGTCCCGGCACCAGCCACGGTTGTTCCGCGCCAGCCTAACCGCCTCACGTTCCGGGTACAATTCCACCCGTGCCGAACCGCCGACAGGCCCCTCGACCGCTAGCCGCCTCTGCCGAGAAATCCCGCCGCCGCCTGCGCCAGCATGGCCGAGGCCGCCACCCCGTCGATCAGCGGGATCGTGGTCTTTTTTGCCAGTTCAATGGCCAAAGGCGCCATGCCCGCGCAGCCAAGGATGGCACAGGCGGCCCCATCCTCTACGCGCGCGGCCTCGATCTCGTCCGCGATGCGGGCGACGGTCTCGGGCGCGCCCATCTCGATGGTGAGGACCGGCAGGCCGCTGGCACGCACGGAGGCACAGAGCCCGCGAAAGCCCGAAGTGTCGATATTCTCGTCGATCACGGGGATCGAAACCGGCAACGATGTGACCACGGAAAACTGAAGCCCCAGCAGCTGTGCCATGACGTAGGAGGCTTGCCCGATCCCCAGTACCGGGCAGCCGGCCCGTGCCTGCGCCTCTGCCAGTCCGGTGTCGTCGAAACAGGCGATAACGATGGCATCCGCGCCTTGGTCGCGCGCCGGCCCCAGCCGGGCCAGCAGGCCAGGCACGGCGGCTGCACCGTCCTCGGGGCCCTCGATGGCGGCAGGCCCGTCGCTGTTGGTCATGCCGAATATCTCTGCCCCAGGCAGGGCGACCCGCGCCGCCTCGACGATACCATCCGTCATGGCCTCGGTGGCGTTGGGATTGATGTAGGCGATCTTCATACGCCCTTGCCCGCGTCAGATCCCAGCCGCGCGCGGCGCTTGCCCATGACCCAGACGGTCAGCAGGAACAGTCCGATGATGGCAAAGGAGAATATCGTGGTCAGCGTGCCCAGCGCATAGATCACCGGCGTCGTGACGTTTGTCGTCATGCCGAAGATTTCCAGCGGCAGGGTGTTGTAGCTGCCGGCGGTCAACAGCGTGCGCGCGAATTCGTCATAGCTGAGCGTGAAACCGAAGAGCGCCACCCCGATCAGCGACGGCGCGATGATCGGCAGCACGACAAAACGGATCGTCTGCCAGGTGCTGGCGCCCTGGTCGCGGGCCGCCTCTTCATAACTCTGGTCGAACCGGTTGAAGACCGCGAACATGATCAGCAGACCAAAGGGCAGCGTCCATGTCAGCTGTGAGCCGAAGCCGCTGGTCGCCCAGTGCACCTTCAGGCCCAACTGGTTGAAGATCAGCCCGACACCCAGCGAAATCAGGATCGAGGGGATCACAAGCGAGGTGATGGCGGCATAGAACAGCGCGCCCGAGCCCCAGAATCGCTTGCGGAAGGCCAGCCCGGCCATGACCGAGACGACAACCGTCGTCACCATGACCATCAGGCCCAGTCCGAAACTGCGCCGGAAGGCGCCCCAGATATCGCCCACCGCCTGTTCCTGGAACAGGTCGCGGAACCAGTGGGTCGACACCCCGTTCATCGGGAAGGTCAGGCCCCCCTTCGGCCCCTGAAAGCTGAGGATGCCGATGGTCAGGATCGGCCCGTATAGAAACAGCACGAAGAGCCCGAAGAAAGCGGCGAGAACGTAAAAGCTGCGGGGACGTTTTTCCATTGGATCACAGCTCCTTGCGGATGTTGACGAAGCGCAGCAGGATCGCGATCACGATCAGGACGGTGCACAACAGGACCACGGCCGTCGCCGCCGCCGAGGGGTATTGCAAAAGCGCGATGTCGTTCGAGATCAGCCGCCCGACGTTGGCGCGCTGCGACCCGGACATGAAGCGCACGGTGATGAAATCGCCCATCACCAGTGTGACGACAAAGATTGTCCCGATCATGATGCCCGGCTTGGTCAGCGGCAGGATCACATGCACCAGCGTCTGAAAGCCGTTGGCGCCGTTGTCGCGCGCCGCCTCAAGCAGGGATTTGTCGATGCGCATCATGGTGTTGAAGATCGGCACCACCATGAACAGCGTGTAGAGATGGACAAAGGCCAGGATGACCGAGAAGTCGGAATAGAGCAGCCACTCCAGCGGTTCGTCGATCACGCCCCATGAAATCAGCGTCTGGTTGGCGATGCCATTGCGCCCCAGAAAGGGGATCCAGGATATCATCCGGATGATGTTGGACGTCCAGAAGGGGATCGTGCAGACGAGGAACAGCGCGATCTGCATTGTCAGGCTGCGGACATGGAAGGCCAGGAAATAGGCCACGGTAAAGCCGATGGCCAAGGTCAGCGCCCAGGTGATCAGCGCGTATTTCAGCGTCGCGCCGAAGACCTTGTAGGTTACGGGCGAGCCGAACAGGAATTCATAGTTGTCGAACTGGAACGCCGGGTAGATCGAGAATTCCGTCGCGCCCCAAAAGCTGACGATGGCGATCATCACGATTGGCGCGATCAGGAAGGCCAACAGCACGACGGACAGCGGCAAGGCCATCAGCCAGCCCAGGACATGCCGGTTCTTGAGAGGGGTCGCAGCCATCTGGCCTCCGCAGGGGTCTGCCCGGATCGGGATTTGGTCAGGAGGATCCCCGGACCGCGAACGGCCCGGGGATCTAAATGGGACCGGGGGGATAACGGACCCGGCCATTCACCGCGTCATGCCGCGATGAATTCGTTCCATTTGCGGACCATGTACTGGTTCTCGTCCATGACGGCGTTCCAGCAGGCCACGCTGCCCATGCGGTCGTAGAAGGAGCCGCCGTCACGGACCTCTCCGGCCTCGGCCAGCTTGTCACCGGTGGGCGAAGTGATGACGTCGGTGGCTTCCTTGCCCTCGAACCAGTAGCCCCACTCGTTTTCGGTCATGAAATCCTTGGAGGTCTCGGGCACGGCCGAGTAATAGCCCTGGCGCATCAGGTATCCGCCGACCCAGCCGGAGAGATACCAGTTGATGTAGTCGTAGGCCGCGTCCAGCTCCATGCCCGACAGCGACGAGGACAGGCCGATACCGCCGCCCCAGCTGCGATAGCCCTCTTTCAGGGGCTGGTAGACGCAAGGAATGCCACGTGACTTGACCGCGGTGATGGCGGGCGACCACATCGACTGGATCACGACCTCGCCCGAGGCCATCAGGTTCACGCTTTCGTCGAAGGTCTTCCAGAAGGCGCGGAACTGGCCGTTCTGCTTGGCCTCGGTAAAGATCGCCATGGTCTTGTCGATCTCGTCGCGGGTCATGTTGCCCTTGTCGCCGTACTGGATCTCGCCCATCGCCTCGCAGACCATGGCCATGTCCATGATGCCGATGGAGGAAATATCGAGGATCGAGGCCTTGCCCTTGAACTCGGGATTCAGCAACTCGGCCCAGGTTTCGATCGGGCGCCCGATCAGGTCGGGGCGGATACCCAGCGTGTCGGCGTTGTAGATCGTGGGGATCAGGGTCATCCAGCCGGTTTCCTCGTCGGCAAAGCTGGTGCCGCCGGGGCCGTCGACAAAACCCACGGTATGCGGCGCGGTGCCCTGCGCGATCTCGCTGTCGGGTGTCAGCTTGCCGGACCGGAAGATGCCCACGATCTTGTCGTAGTTGGCGATCTTCGAGGTATCCATCGCCTGCAGGTTACCGGTCGGCCAGACCTTCTTGCAGATCCAGTATTCGATGTCGGCGATGTCAAAGCTGTCGGGCTGGGTGGCCGCGCGCTGGGTGACACTGTCGGAATCCAGCGCCGTCATTTCCAGCGTGAAGCCCAGGTCCTCTTTCACCTTCTTGGCCACGTCGTTGAGGTTCGACACGCCGGTGCCGAACTGGCGCAGCACGATGTCCTTGGTGTCCTGCGCCCAGAGCATCGGCGCGGGAAGGGTCGTCGCCGCGACGGCCGCACCGCCTGCCTTCAGCAGCGAACGGCGGGTATATCCAACCTTGGGTTTAGCCATTGTCTTGTCCTCTCTGTTCAGTCGTCTTGTCTTGGTGATTGTTGCCTGTTCTCGAAAACGGCGCCGAGCCGCGCTGCGCCTGTCAGGCGGTCAGGCGATGCAGCCGCGTCTCGTCCCAGCTGAGCCGGACGGCATCGCCGGGGTTCCGGGGGGCCGCAAAGAACTGATCCTCGGGCAAGAGCGCCAGCACCTCGTCGCCGCCTTCCGTGGTCGTGGACACGGCGACGGAGGCGCCCTGGTACTCGATCGCCATGACCGTGGCCGCCATGCCCTCTTCGGCCAGTTGCACCGCGTCGGCACGCACCGTGACCTTGCCCTGGGGCAACGTGATGACGTTGTGGCCACCGATGAAGCGGGCCACGAATTCCGTGCGCGGCTTTGCCCAGACCTCGCGCGCGGGGCCCGCCTGCTCGATCACCGCATCGTTCATCACGACGATCTCGTCGGCCAAGGCCAGCGCCTCGTCCTGGCCGTGGGTGACGTGGATGAAGGTGATCCCCAGTTCGCGCTGCAGCTTTTTCAGCTCTGTCCGCATCCGGATGCGCAGGAACGGGTCCAACGCCGACAGCGGTTCGTCCAGCAACAGCACCTTGGGTTCCGTCACCAGCGCGCGCGCCAGTGCCACACGCTGCTGTTGCCCTCCGGACAGTTGCGCCGGCAGACGGTCGGCGAGGTGGGTCATGTCGACCAGCGCCAGCAGTTCGTCCGCCCGCTTGTGGCGGGTGTTCTTGTCGACACCTTTCATGCGCAGCGAAAAGGCGACGTTGTCGCGCACCGACAGATGCGGGAACAGGGCGTAGTTCTGGAACATCATCGCGGTGCCGCGTTGCGCCGGCGCCAGCGGCGCAACATCGTGACCGTCCAGCAGGATCGACCCCTCGCTGACCTCCTCATGGCCCGCGATCATCCGCAGGGTCGAGGATTTCCCGCAGCCCGAAGGCCCGAGCAGGCAGACATAGCTGCCGGGCGCAAAGACATGGTTCAGATCTCGTACGGCGACGGTCTCGCCATAGCGCTTGGTCACATGAACCAGTTCCAGATCGTATCCTGTGCGCATGTAGCCCCCATTCGCCTGTCGAGATCAGCTTGATGCGCTCGGACCCGGACTGGGGAGTGTTTTCGACCGCAGAAACAGGACGAAACGCGGATCGGGCAAAATTTGAGCATCTGCGGCATCGTCGTGCGCAAAAATGAACTCAAGTTCGTATACAATCCTGCGTGCAGGTCTGCGTCCCCCCGCACGCGCTTGTCCCCGGACCGCCGAATCGGAATAACGGAAGCAGATAGTTGGTCTTTGGCTCAGAGTGACATGAACAAGTTTGAAACGAAGCATTGGACCAGCGACACGGTGGCCGCGGATCTGGAACACGCGATTCATGAACACAGGCTGCCCCCGGGGACCAAGCTGGGCGAAGATGAACTGGCCGAGGCCTATGGCATCAGTCGCACCATCGTCCGTGCCGCCCTGCTCGCGCTGTCACACCGCCGACTGGTCGAGCTCAAACGCAACCGGGGCGCCTTTGTCGCGCAACCAACCGTGCGCGACGCGCGCGAGGTATTCGAGGCGCGCGCGCTGCTGGAACCGCGCACCGCGCATTCGGCGGCAGAGCGGATGACGGACGAGGACCTCTCGCTTTTGCGCAGCAACATCGCCAGCGAGCACGAGGCGCTCGACGCCGGAGAGAATGGTCGCGCCCTGTTCCTGTCCGGGCAATTCCACGTCGAGATCGCGCGCATCGCGGATCAGACCACGGTCCAGGGCTTTATATCAGAGCTGATTTCACGCTCGTCCCTCATCATCGCGCTCTATTGGCGGCGTCGGGCCGCCCTGTGCGAAACGCAGGCGCATCACGCACTGCTGGACGCCTTTGCCAACAGGGACGGCGCCCTGGCCGAGCAGTTGATGAAAAGTCACCTTCTGGATCTCGTGGCTTCGCTGGACCTGCGCAATGTCACGCAACCGCCCACTTCCCTGCGCGAGGCCCTGAAGAGATGACACAGCCGATTTGCCGAACCGCTACGCTGGATGAAATCGGGCTGATGCTGGATTGGGCCGCTGCCGAGGGGTGGAACCCGGGGCTGGCGGATGCCCGGGCATTTCACGCCGCAGACCCCGAGGGGTTCTTCGTGGCAGAGGCCGACAGCCAACCCGTTGCCGCGATTTCCGTCGCCAACCATTCGCCGCAGGTGGCCTTCCTTGGGCTCTACATCTGCCTGCCGGAATATCGTGGGCGGGGAATCGGCTACGCGCTGTGGACACACGCGCTGCCCCATGCCGGGGCACGCACCGTCGGGCTGGACGGTGTGCCTGCGCAAGAGGCGAACTATGCCAAGTCCGGCTTCGTGCTGGCCGGGCGCACCCGGCGCTTCGAAGGCAGCTTGGCCCCCAGCGATACATCACCGGTCCTTGCCACGGCCACCGATCTGGATGTCATTCGGCACCTGGACAGGGCGGCCAACGGCTATGACCGCCCCGCCTTCCTTGCGGAATGGACAGCGCAGTCGGACAGCCGAAAAACGGTCTTGCTGCGGACTTCGCGGGGCGTCACCGGATTTGCAACCGCGCGCCTATGCCGGGACGGCTGCAAAATCGGCCCGATTGTGGCCCCGACGACCGAAGAGGCGCTGACCTTGGCACGGCAAGGCGCCTCGGCGCTGAAGCGGACACGCGTCATCATCGACACACCCGATGCCCCCACTGGTCTGGGCCAGAGGCTGCAGGGCATGGGCTTCGAGGAAAGCTTTGCGACCGCCCGCATGTACCGCGGCACGCCCCCCTCGCCCGGCCCGACCCTGCAGGCCATTGCAACGATGGAGCTTGGCTAGCGGCTCAGCCGCGCCGGGGCGGCTCGTTGCCGCCCGCCCCCTTGCGAGGCTTGCCCGGCCCTTTCCCGGCAGCACCCGTACGCGGCTTGCCCGGCTTGCCAGACGCGCCCGGAGGCGTGAAACGCCTGGACGTGTCCGAGGCATGCGCCTTGGGCGCTCCAGGTTTGCGCGGAGCGCCTTCGGGTTTGGCGCCGCGCCCTTTCGGACCTGACCCACCCGGCTTGCCAAAGGCTTTGCCCCCTGGCTTGCCGCTCGGTTTGCCTGCGGGCCTGCCTTCGGATTTCGCCGCGTATTTCCCCTTGGGCTTGCCGGGGCCATCCTTGCTGGCTGCGGGCTTGCCGGGACGCCGTTCCTTGTGGGCCTCACCTTCAGGGCGCCTCGGTTTGCGCGCGGCCGGAGCCTCGGACGACACCGCTGCTGGCGCCTCGGTAGTCGGGGCAACCGGCGCCTCTGCCTTCGGCTCCGGGCGCGGCTTGGCCTTTGGACGGTCGTCCGGCCGGGCCGGTTTCTTGTGGCCTTGCGGGCGGTCGGGCTTGCGCCCGGCGGGCCCCGGCTTGCGCGGGGCAGAGGTGAACTCCGGCGCGCTGTCCAGTTTGCGGACCGTCACGCCCTCCTGCAGTTCCGCTCCTTCGCCAATCGCAGTCAGGAACCCCGGAACGCTGGCCTCGGCCAGTTCGACATAGCTTTCCGACTGCTGGATACGGATCGCACCGATGGCATCCTTGTCGAGATTGCCCACGCGGCACAAGAGCGGCAACAGCCAGCGCGGTTCGGCCCGGTCGCCCCGCCCGACCGACAGCGCAAACCATGTGCTGGGGCCGAAGGGCTTGCGCTCCTTGCGCTCGGGGCGCGCGTCGGGGTCCGCCAGGTCCTCGGGTGCGGACAGGCGTGCGCGGTGCAGCGCCAGGTAGGCTGCAGCGATCTTTTCCGGCCCGTGAAGGTCCAGCAAACGCGCGGCGAAAGCTGCCTGCTCGGGGGTGGTCTCTGCCTCCCAGACGGGATCGGCCAACAAGCGTTCCTCGTCCTTGCGCAGGATGTCATCAGCGGAGGGCGGAAAGATCCAGTCGGCCTCGATCTTGGCGAATTTCAGCAGGCGTTCTGCTTTCTTGGTGACTTTCGGCGGTACGATCAGGGCGGAAATCCCCTTGCGCCCGGCCCGCCCCGTGCGCCCGGAGCGGTGCAACAGCCCCTCGGCGTTCGAGGGCAGTTCGGCGTGGATCACCAGCTCCAGCTTGGGCAGGTCGATGCCCCGAGCGGCGACGTCGGTTGCCACGCAGACGCGCGCGCGCCCGTCCCGCATGGCCTGCAGGGCATGCGTGCGTTCGTTCTGGCTCAGCTCGCCGGACAGGGCCACGACGGAAAACCCCCGGTTCGTCAGGCGCGCGGTGAGCCGGTTCACCATCGCCCGCGTGTTGGCAAAGACGATGGCGTTCTGCGCGTCGTGAAAGCGCAGAAGGTTGATGATGGCGTTTTCCGCGTCCTGCTGGGCCACGCGCAGCGCCTGGTAGGCGATGTCGGCGTGTTGTGTGTCGCCGGTCAGCGTGGTCACCCGGACGGCATCGCGCTGATACTGCTGGGCCAGCTTGGCGATCATCGGCGGCACGGTGGCCGAAAACAGCAAGGTGCGCTTGTCCTCTGGCGCCTCGCCCAACATGAATTCCAGGTCCTCGCGAAAGCCGAGGTCCAGCATCTCGTCCGCCTCGTCCAGCACGATGGCACGCAGGCCGCTCATGTCCAGCGAGCCGCGCTGGATGTGGTCACGCAAGCGCCCGGGCGTGCCGACGACGATATGCGCCCCCCGGTCCAGCGCGCGGCGTTCGTCACGCATGTCCATGCCGCCGATACAGGTCGTCACCCGCGCGCCCGCCTTGGCGTAGAGCCAGCCAAGTTCGCGCATCACCTGCAGTGCCAGTTCGCGCGTCGGCGCGACGATCAAGGCCAAAGGCGCCGCCGCCGGTCCCATTGCCTCAGCTTCGCCCAGAAGGGTCGGCGCGATGGCAAGGCCAAAGCCCACCGTCTTGCCGGATCCGGTCTGGGCCGAGACCAGCAGGTCCTTGTCCTTGAGGTCGGGATTGGTGACAGCCTCCTGAACGGCGGTCAAAGTTTCGTAGCCGCGCTCGGACAGCGCATCGGCGAGGGCCTGGATCATGTTTGGAATCAGTCTGGACATTTGGGGCGCAGTTGCGCGGTCGGCCCGTGCCGACCGGCAAAGGCAAGCCTAGCCCATTATACCCTTGCGGGCCGGCTGTATACCTCTAATCGCGAAATATGCCCGCTCATTCCGCTGTGGCGTTCAGCAGCATGCCATGCGCCACCAAGGCGGGCCGGTCCTGGCGCTGTTTTTCGAAGGTGGACTTCAACTCCACGCGGACGCCCCCCGCTTGCCGAACATACGGACGCGGTTCTGACAGGACGGGTGCCGAGGGCGACCGACTGACCGACACCAAGGTAAACCGACGCGGCGCTGACCGGGCGGCCTCCTTGTCGTCGTCACCGAGCGGGCCCTTCCGTTGTGCCCCGTACAGCCGATGGGCTGATCATCGAGACGGCAGGGACGCCAGACGGCGGTTCGATGGTCCGGCTGCCAACTGGAGCTTCCTCCTTGCCCGCAGCGCCACTTCGGGGAAAGCAATGCGCGCCTGATGAACTCCGACTTCAAGAGCTGGACAGTTCCCTTGTTCCAGTGCCCGGCAGGTTCGACACAGATGACCGCGAGCCCGATTGCTCCGGCTCGCGGCCAAACAGAATGTTGCGCGATGGCCTTCCCGGAATTTCCGGAATAAGAGAACCGGCAACGTTTCATCGCGCGGGAAGGACAGCATGATACCCTATCGCTCCAAGACATCGACTTCCGGACGCAACATGGCCGGCGCCCGGGCCCTGTGGCGCGCCACTGGGATGAAGGATGGCGACTTCGGCAAGCCGATCATCGCCATCGTGAATTCCTTTACCCAGTTCGTGCCCGGCCACGTCCACCTCAAGGATCTCGGCCAGATGGTCGCCCGCGAGGTCGAGGCGGCGGGCGGCGTCGCCAAGGAATTCAATACCATCGCCGTGGACGATGGCATCGCGATGGGCCACGACGGGATGCTCTACTCGTTGCCGTCGCGCGAGATCATCGCCGACAGCGTGGAATACATGGTCAACGCGCATTGCGCGGATGCCATGATCTGCATTTCCAACTGCGACAAGATCACGCCCGGCATGCTGATGGCGGCCATGCGTGTCGATATCCCGGCGATCTTCGTCTCCGGCGGCCCGATGGAGGCCGGCAAGGTCAATGTCGACGGCAAGGACATCGCGGTCGACCTGGTGGACGCGATGGTGCAGGCGGCGAACCCCGACCTGAGCGACGAACAGGTCAATGCCTTCGAGGTCAACGCCTGCCCGACCTGCGGGTCCTGCTCCGGCATGTTCACCGCCAATTCGATGAACTGCCTGGCCGAGGCCTTGGGTCTTGCCCTGCCCGGCAACGGCTCGACCCTGGCCACCCACGCCGACCGCAAGGCTCTGTTCCTCGAGGCCGGGCGCCGGATCGTTGACCTGGCCAAGCGTCACTACGAGGGCGGCGACCGTTCGGTCACGCCGCGCGGCATCGCCACCCACGCCGCCTTTCAGAACGCCATGACGCTGGACATCGCGATGGGCGGTTCGACGAACACCGTCCTGCATCTGCTGGCCATCGCCCGCGAGGCCGAGGTCGATTTCACCCTGGACGACATGGACAAGCTGAGCCGCGTGACCCCCTGCCTCTGCAAGGTCGCCCCGGCCGTGGGCGATGTGCACATGGAAGACGTGCACCGCGCCGGCGGCATCTTCGGCATCCTCGGGCAGCTTGACGATGCCGGGCTGATCAACCGCGACGTCTCGACCGTGCATGTGCCCACCATCGGCGAGGCCATCGACCGGTGGGATATCGCGCGCACACAGGACAACAAGGTGCACGAACTGTTCAGCGCCGCGCCGGGCGGCGTGCGCACCACCGAGGCCTTCAGCCAGGCCAGCCGCTATCGCAGCCTCGACACGGACCGCGAAAACGGCGTCATCCGGTCCCAGGAACACGCCTTCAGCCAGGACGGCGGATTGGCCGTTCTGTTCGGCAACATCGCGCAGGAAGGCTGCGTGGTGAAAACCGCGGGCGTGGACGACAACATCCTGAAATTCAGCGGGCCGGCCAAGGTCTGCGAAAGCCAGGACGAGGCGGTGAACCGTATTCTCGGCAAGGACATCCAGGCCGGTGACGTGGTCATCATCCGCTACGAAGGCCCGCGCGGCGGGCCGGGGATGCAGGAAATGCTCTACCCGACCAGCTACCTGAAATCCATGAAGCTGGGCAAGGCCTGCGCCCTGATCACAGACGGCCGTTTCTCTGGCGGCACCTCCGGTCTGTCGATCGGTCACGTCTCGCCCGAAGCCGCCGAAGGCGGCAACATCGGCCTGCTGGTCGAAGGCGACATGATCGAGATCGACATCCCCAACCGGACGATCAACGTGGCGCTCAGCGACGAGGAGCTGGCATCGCGCCGCGCCGAGATGGAGGCCAAGGGAGACGTCGCCTGGAAGCCCGCCAAGCCGCGCAAGCGCAAGGTCAGCCGCGCGCTCAGGGCCTATGCCTCGCTGGTGGCCAACGCCAGCCACGGGGCGGTCCGCCTGGACCCGTGATCGCCTGAAATCACGGGAAACAGATGCGCCCCGAACCGGACTGCCGGTTCCGGGGCGCGCTCGATCTGCCGGAGCCGAAGGGGCCGGTCCCGCCCCACCGCAACTTGACCTCGATCTTCATCCTGTCGCCCCGGGTAGATCACGTTGGCCAGCAGGAAGATGGCGCCGTTCCGGTTGACCGCCGTCCGCGGCACGCGGGCAATCGGGACGCCGATCGAGATGTTCGACGGAGAGGCGGTTTCCGGGTCCGCCACCCCGATGGTGACGATCTGGCTTGCATTCACCACCGTCTGGCCCGGCAGATCCGCTACCGGACGTATGGCCATGGTGTAAGTCTCTTACGGGATCAGGTTGCAGGGGCGTTCCTCGACGTAGACATCGGCCAGCGGACAGGTCGTCGCGGCCGTGCCTGCGCATGAGAGGCCGGTAGGTCTTTCGCCGTCGTGGCGGGGCAGTTGCGCGCCCCGCTGATCGTCCAGGACCTTGGTCACCACTTTGTCCCGCGCGATCGGCGGGTCAGTCCAGTCGGTCTTGACCTCGCACCAGAGGTCGCGCTTGGGGTGTTTTACGACAAAGGTGCCCATGGCCCCGTAGCGCTCGATCGGGCCCTCCTTTTCGAGGATGCCCCGCGACTGGCAGGTCGTGATCGGCGCCGCGCCACATCCATCGGTCAATTCCTAGACCGTGGGAACCTTCTAACCCACCTCCCACGCTCCGCTGACGAAACTGTCTGGCAAGCTGGATGTATCGCGACAGGTCGCTGTCTTGCAGCGTCTTCACGGTTGCGATTTCAGACGTTATTCCGGCCATCGCGCCCCCTCAGCCACTGTCTCACAGGGGTCGAGGGAGTTAGCCGCAATCGCGCCAGCGGAAACCAAGCTGGCCCGGCACGCAAATCACCGCCACTTGGCCGCTCCCGAAGCCACCCGCCGTCAGGGCAGGATCCTTGACCTCCAGCCGAACCATCGACGCGCGGACCTTGGCCTGCCATCCCTCGGTCGCGGCCACCCTAGGGGCCGGTCTCGCCGGCTTCGATGCCGACAGGATCGCGCGGATGTTCGCAAGCGGGCCGCCGCACAACCGGAGTGACGGGGATGGCGACCGGGATGGCACGCGATTTAGACAGGCGAAGGGGCGATACTTGCCGCCCCCTTGCCCTTATTTCTTCTTCATCGCCGCCATCAAGGCATCGCCCAGAGCGCCCTGCCCGCCGGACTTGCCCCCGGATTGACCGCCCGACTGGCCGCCCGACTGGCCGCCCCCATGACGCCCCCCCTGCTTGGGCGGGCGTCCCTTGCCACCGGCACCGGCCGTCTTGCCCTTCGGCCCGGAGTCGCGACCCGAGGTCTGGCGATCGCCTCCGTCCTTGCGCATCGACAGGCCGATCCGCTTGCGCGGAATATCCACTTCCGTTACCCGCACGCGGACGACGTCACCGGCCTTGACCACCTCGTGCGGGTCCTTGACGAAGCGGTCGGCCAGTTGGCTGACGTGCACCAGACCATCCTGGTGGACGCCAACGTCCACAAAGGCGCCGAAGGCCGCGACGTTCGTCACCGTTCCTTCCAGCATCATGCCCGGCTTGAGATCCTTGATGTCCTCGACCCCGTCGGCAAAGCTGGCGGTCTTGAACTCGGGGCGCGGGTCACGGCCCGGTTTTTCCAGTTCCGACAGGATGTCCCGCACCGTCGGCAGGCCGAACCTGTCATCGACGAAATCCTCGGCCCGCAGACCGCGCAGCGCGGCAGGCTGGCCCATGATCGAACGGATGTCCCGACCACAGGCCGACACGATCCGGCGCGCCACATCGTAGGCTTCGGGATGGACCGAAGAGGCATCCAGCGGCTCGTCGCCCTCGCGGATGCGCAGGAAACCGGCGCATTGCTCGAAGGCTTTGGGACCAAGGCCGGACACCTTGAGCAGCGCCTTGCGTGACGGAAAAGCCCCCGTCGCATCGCGATGCGCCACGATGGCCTCTGCCAGGCGCGGGCCCAGTCCGGCAACATGCGCAAGCAAGGGCGCCGAGGCGATGTTCAGATCGACGCCCACGGCGTTCACCGCATCCTCGACCACCGCTTCCAGCGCCTGCGCCAGGCGGCGCTGGTCGACGTCGTGCTGGTACTGGCCGACGCCGATACTTTCCGGTGTGATCTTGACCAGCTCGGCCAGCGGATCCTGAAGGCGCCGCGCGATGGACACCGCCCCGCGCAGGGAGACGTCCAGATCGGGAAACTCTTTCGCCGCCAGTTCAGAGGCCGAGTAGACGGAAGCCCCGGCCTCGGAAACCACAACCTTGGTGGGTTTCTTTCCTTCGACCAGTTTCAGCGTGTCGGCCACCATGCGCTCTGTCTCGCGGCTGGCGGTGCCGTTGCCGATGGCGATCAGCTCGACCCCGTGCCTTTTCACCATGCGCAGGATTGCCTCCTGCGCCCCGCGCAGGTCCATGCGCGGCTGAAATGGGTACAGGGTCGCCGTCTCGACCAGCTTGCCAGTGGCATCGACCACTGCCGCCTTGACCCCCGTCCGGATGCCCGGGTCCAATCCCAGGGTCGGGCGATTGCCGGCGGGCGCTGCCAGCAGCAGATCCTTGAGGTTGCGGGCAAAGACGCCGATCGCCTCTTCGTGCGCGCGGCGACGCAGGTCGGTCAGCAGATCGACGTACATCGACAGAGACAGCTTGACGCGCCATGTCCAGCCCGCCGCCTCGCGCAGCCATTGGTCGCCCGGCCCGTCGCCGGGAATGCCGATGGCGGTGCAGACGATGCCGACGGCGCGGGTCGCGCCCTCTTCGCCCTCTGGCGCGATCTCGATTGTCACCACCTCTTCCTTGGCCGCGCGCAGAATGGCCAGCGCCCGGTGGCCCGGGATCTTGGCCCAGCTTTCGCGGTGATCGAAGTAGTCGCTGAACTTGGCGCCGGCCTCTTCCTTGCCCGGCTGCACGCGCGCGGTGATGACCGCCTCGCGCATCATGTAGTCGCGCAGCCGCCCCAGCAGGTCGGCGTTCTCGGTGAGTTCTTCGGCCAGGATGTCGCGCGCGCCTTCCAGCGCGGCCTTGACCGTCTCTACCGCCTCACCGGTATATCCCTCGGCCAGCTTGGCCGGGTCCGCACCGCGGTTTTCCTCGATCGCGCGCAAGAGCGGTTCCAGCCCGTTTTCGCGGGCGATCATCGCCTTGGTGCGGCGCTTGGGCTTGTAGGGAAGATAGATGTCTTCCAGCGTCGCCTTGGTGTCGGCCTGCGCGATGGCGCGGGCAAGGTCATCGGTCAGCTTGCCCTGCCCCTTGATCGACTCGAGGATCGTGGCGCGCCGCGCCTCCATCTCGCGCAGGTAGGTCAGGCGGTCGGCCAGGGTGCGCAGCTGTGTGTCGTCCAGCCCCCCTGTCACCTCCTTGCGGTAACGGGCGACGAAAGGCACCGTCGCCCCTTCGTCCAGCAGCCCGACCGCTGCGGTGACCTGTGCCGCGCTGGCGGCGATCTCGGTGGCGATGGTGCGGGCGATGCGGTCGGCGGTGTTGCTCACTTGCGTCCTCCAGGTCTGCGGTACGCCGTCTTAGCCAAGCGCGCGAGCCTCGCCAAGAGACATCGCCGCGTTCGGCCAAGATCGCGGTTTTCCGCTGGGTCGGATCAGGGGGCCGACAGGTAATCGGCCGAGACATAGCCCGTCACGGCAGGTGCGTCGGCCAGCGAGACCCGGCACCAGAGCTGGCCCATTTCGGTCACGCAATCGCGGCGTACAAGCTCGGTGCCGTCCGGCAGGCCCAGTTTGACCTTGTAGCCCAGCCCCGGCCCATAACGCAGCTTCAGCAGTTCGTCTGGGCCCGCGCCTTTGACCACGGTGCGCCCTCCCGTGACGGCGCTGCAACTGGCGGCAAGCAAAAGGGCGCCAAAGATCGCAAATTTCTGTCTGCTCATGTTCCGGCCTCTGTCGTTTCTTGTTTTCCCTCCTTGCCGTGCCCGGCAGGGGGTCGCAACAGGATCACGCTTTTTCGGGCCGGGGTCGAGTCCCCCGTGCCCGCGCCGGGCGGCGGCCTCAGGCGGCCGCCGCTTTTGCCTCTTTCCGGGCCCGCGCGTCGGCTTTGCGCGCGCGGGGGAAGAAGCTGTAGTAGAACACCGGTGCCGCGACCAGGGTCAGGACAGAGGCAAAGCCGAGGCCGCCCATGATCGTCACCGCCATCGAGGCAAAGAAGGCATCCGACAGCAGCGGTATCATGCCCAGGATCGTCGTCGCCGCAGCCAGAACCACGGGCCGCAGACGCGATGTGGAGGCATCCAGCACCGCCTTTCGGAATGGCACGCCCTCGGCCCGGACCAGGTCGATTTCCTCGACCAGGACGATGCCGTTCTTGATCAGCATGCCCGACAGGCTGAGCAGGCCCAAAAGCGCGGTGAAGGAGAACGGCAAGCCCGTCCCCAGCAGGCCCAGCGCAACGCCGTTCACGCTCATCGGCACCAGCAGCCAGATGATGACAGGCTGGCGGATGGTTCCGAACAACAGGACGGAAATCAGCACCATGATGATCAGGGACAGCGGCAACTGCTTGCCCAGCGAGGATTGCGCCTCGGTCGAGCTTTCGTATTCGCCGCCCCATTCAAGGATATAGCCTTCGGGCAGTTCGATGGCTTCGACCGCGTCACGCACCTGGGCAAAGACGCTGGAGGCGTTCACCCCCGCGGGCACCCCCGCCTGGACAGAAATCGTCGGCACCCGGTCACGCCGCACCAGGAAGGTGTTCTGGGCTTCCCAGGCGAAACCGTCGGTGATCTGCGCAACGGGAATATAGGTGCCCGCCGCCGCCGAATAGACCGGCAGGTCGACAAGATGGCCCGCGCCTTCGCTTTGCGCCGTGTCGGTGCGCATGATGATCGGGATCAGACGGTCGGCCTCACGGTAATAGCCGACCTGCAGACCGTCGGTGCCAAGCGTCAGCGCCTGCGCCAGGGCCTCGCGGGTGACGCCCGCAGCCTTGGCCCGTTCATCGGCAAAGCGCGGCACGATCACCAGTTCCCGTTCGCGCCAGTCCGTCCGCAGGTCCTGCAACTGGTCGGAGGCGCCCCTCAGCACGGTTTCCGCCTGTTCCGCCAACTGGCGCAGCACCACCGGATCCGGCCCCGAGAACCGCGCTGCGATGGGCGCCCCACCGCCGGGACCGAAGGCCAGCCGCTCGGTGCGGAATTCACCCGAGGTCAGCGTGCTGCGGCCAAAGGTTTCCAGATCGGCCCGCAATTGCGGGATCTGTTCCAGGCTTTCGGCCCGGATGATCAGGTGACCATAGGTCGGCAGCGCCTCTTCGGGGGCATAGGTCAGCATGAAACGCGTCGCGCCACCGCCGATGAACGTCGCCACCGAGGTCACGTCGTCACGTTCCGCCAGCCAGTTTTCCAACAGGGTCATGTCGTCCGACACCTGATGGATGCTGGACCCCTGGGGCAGCTTGTAATGGACGTAGAACAGCGGCGTGTTCGAGTCCGGAAAGAACTGCTGCTTGACCTGACCAAAGCCGATGTAACACAGGACCGTCACGCCGATCAGCGCCAGGATCACCAGGTGACGCAGGGTCAGCGCCGCGGACAGGACCGCGCGGTAGGCCCGGAAAAGCGGCCCGCCGTAGTGGTCGCCGTCGTCACCGGCCCCGACCTTGAAGAAGTAATGCGCCAGAAGCGGCGTCGCCGTGATGGCCAGAACCCACGACAGCAGCAACGAAATCCCGATCACCGCAAACAGCGAGAACAGGAATTCCCCGGTCGCGTCGGGCGACAGGCCGATGCCGGCAAAGGCCATGATGCCGATCACGGTCGCGCCCAACAGCGGGGTCTGGGTCTTGCTGGCGACATCCTCGGCGGCAGCGCGGGCGGTTTTGCCCTTGGCCATGTCGCCCTGCATGCCCTCGGCCACGACGATGGCGTTGTCCACCAGCATCCCCATCGCGATGATCAGCGCCCCCAGCGAAATCCGCTCCATCTCGATCCCGAAGATCGCCATGAGGAAAACCGTCCCCACGACGGTCAGCAGCAGCGTGGCGCCGACGACCACGGCCGCCCGCCACCCCATGAAGAGCGCCAGCACGACCACCACGATGGCCACGGACATCGCAAGGTTCAGCAGAAAGGCGTTCGAGGCCTCGTCGACCACGACATGCTGTTGATAGATCGGGTGCAGTTCCACCCCGGCGGGCACATCGCGCATGATCTCGGCCAGCCGCGCATCCACGCTCTTGCCGACTTCGACGATGTTCAGATCGGCCTTGCCCGCGACCCCCAGCGTGAAGGCTTCCTGCCCCTGAAAGCGGATGATCTCTGTCGGGTCCGTGACGCGCGACCGCGTGACCGTCGCGATGTCCAGAAGATCGATCACGTCACCGCCGACACCGATGGTGAGGTTGGCGATGTCCAGAACCGTATCGCTGCCGCCGGGCGCCTGCAGGCGAACGTCCTGCGCCGGGTAGGACACGCTGCCCGCCGGGGTGCGCGTGTCGGTGCTGGACAAGGCCGCACCGATGCTGTCCGGCGCGATCCCCAGGTTGGTCACGATGGAGGTGCGCGCATCGACGTAGATCGCCTCGGATGGCAGCCCGGCCACAGCCACGTCGGCCACCCCGTCCACCGCCAGCAGCTCGCGCCGCAGGTATTCCGAGATCTCGTGCACCTCGGCATCCGTGAACCCCGGCGCCGTCACCGCGTAGAAGACGCCGAACACGTCGCCGAAGGTGTCGTTGACGATGGGCTGCCCCGCTTCGGGCGGCAGGTTGCGCCGGGCATCCTCGACCCGGTTGCGCAGCTTGGTCCAGATGGCGGGCAGTTCGGAGCCGTCGTAGGTGGATTCGATGTTGACCGAGATCCGGCTGACGCCCGGCTTGTTGGACGAGGTGATGAAGTCGATCTCGCCCATCTTCTGGATCTCGGATTCGATGGGCTCCGAGACCTCGCGCGCCACCTGCTCGGCAGAGGCACCGGGGTATTGCGTGATGATGATGGCGTTCTTGATCGTGAAGGCGGGGTCTTCGAGGCGGCCGATCGTCGAGAATCCCCAGATGCCGCCCAGAAGGCAGCCCAGCATGAGGAGCCAGGTGATCAGCGCCTTGTCGATGGAGGCGCGCGCGATGGACATGGGCTTACTCCCCGATCCGGGTGAAGCGGCGCACGGACTGGCCGTCGCGCAGTTGCGATGCGCCGGTCATCACGATCTGCGTCCCGTCGGCGGGCCCCTCTGTCATGTAGAGCTTGCCGTCGTCGTGCAGTTCGATCCGGACCGGGGTGCGCCGCACGGTGCCATCGTCGAAAACCATGACAGAGGCCTTGCCGGCCGCATCGTAGACAAGCGCCGTGGCGGGCAGGATCACGCCGTCGGGCGCGGCACCTTCAAGGGTGGCAAAGACGGTCACGGACGCGCCGGGAAAGACGAAGTTGCCCGGGCTTTCGGCAAAGCCGAGGGTGATCCGGTAAGTCTGTCCCACGCTGGATGTTTCCGTCTCGAACTCCCGCATTTCCAGCGGGTAGGTCGCATTGTCCCCAGGAAACTGGGCAACAAAGGTTACATCCGCCTTGACACCCGCCTGGCGGAACAGAACCTCCGGCACCTGGATGTCGACGCGCAGTTCCGAAACATCGTGCAGCCTGACCACCGGCGTTCCGGGAGAGACCGTCTGGAAATTCGCGACCAGCCGCCGCGCGACAAGGGCGTCGAAAGGCGCCTTCAGGGTGGCGTGTTCCAGATCGTCCTGCGCGCTTTCCAGCGCGATTTCGGCCAGGCGCAGCTGGGTTTCGGCATCGCGGACCTGGACGGCGGACACCGCCTGTCCGCTCAGGCTCTCAAGCCGTTCCGCGTCGCGCTGTGCCTTGTCGTAATTCGCCTGCGCCTGGGCAACGGCTCTTTCATAGCCGGAAATATCCAGTTGCGCGACCAGCTCGCCCTTGGGCTTGGATGTACCCTCTTCGGCATCGAGAATCTCGAGCTGCCCCCCAACCTGAAAGGCGAGGTCGACAGTCTGGCGCGCAGTCACCTGGCCGAAGAACTGGCGGCGCTGCACGACCGGCCGCGACGAAAGCTCCATCAGCTTGACGGGTTTCGGAGTGTCGGGAACGGCCTGCTCCTGCGCCGCAACGGCGATGGGAAGGATCAGGGCAATGAGTGATAGAGCGGAAACAAGATGGCGCATGGTGCTTTTTTCTGTCGAAAGAGGGAGCCGGCTGCCTGCAGGTAGGCGACACGACCAGAAAAAGCAAACCGCTTAGTTCAGTTTTTTTTGTTGACGAAGGGGGGCAGCCCCCAGAAATTCGGTACCCGAAACGTATTTTCCGGCATCGCGGCGCTCTGCAAGGCCGCGGGACCGGGGCAACGGGGCCGTCCCCGCCCCGGCCGCGATGCCGCCCCTCAGTCCAGAAACGCCTTCTCGACCACGAAATGACGCGGCGCTGAATTGGCTCCTTCTTCCAGCCCGTGTGCCTCGCACAGGCCGATGATGTCCTTGTTGAGCGCGAGGTTGCCGCAGATCATCACCCTGTCCGCTTCCGGCGACCAGGCCGGCAGGTCCAGCGCTGCAAAGACGCGCCCGTCGCGGATGTGATCACTGATCCTGCCTTCGATGTCGGACGGGTCGCGAGTGGTCGTTGGATAATACCGCAGCTTGTCGCCAACCAGTTCCCCGATCAGCGGATCCTCCGGCAGGGCGGCAACGATTTCAGCGCCATAGCCCAGTTCGGCCCTTGTGCGGCAGGTATGGGCGACGATCACCTGATCATAACTTTCCCAGGTCTCGGGGTCACGCAGGAGCGAGGCAAAGGGCGCGATGCCTGTGCCGGTGCAGATCATCCACAGCCGCTTGCCCGGCAAGAGCGCGTCCAGCACCAGCGTCCCCACCGGCTTGGGCCGCAGGATGATCTGGTCGCCCGCCTCGATCCTTTGCAGGCGCGAGGTCAGCGGACCGTCGGGCACCTTGATCGAATAGAACTCCAATTCGTCATCCCAGGCAGGCGAGGCAATGGAATAGGCGCGCAAGAGCGGCTTTTCCCGCCCGGTTTTCTCATCGGTCTGCATCAGTCCGATCATGACGAACTCGCCCGAACGAAAACGCAGGCTGCGCGGGCGGGTGACACGGAACGAAAACAGCGTGTCACTCCAGTGCTTGACTGCCGTGACCGTCTGGGCGTCGGGCAGGATTTTAGCAGGGGTTGCGATGTTCATGGCGTGTCTCCTCAGGCGGCTTCGGTGGCGGGATTCTCGGAAAACTGGTTGGCCAGCTTGTCCGGCTTGCCGTCCATCTCATCGGCAGTCGGCAGCGGTTCCTTTGCCTCCAGGATCACCGGCCAGAGCGCCGCGTACTTGGCGTTGAAGGCCACCCATTGCTCCATTCCGCCTTCGGTATCGGCGCGGATCGCATCGGCGGGGCACTCGGGTTCGCAGACACCGCAGTCGATGCATTCCTCGGGGTCGATCACCAGCATGTTCTCGCCCTCGTAAAAGCAATCCACGGGGCAGACCTCGACGCAGTCGGTGTATTTGCAGGCGATGCAATTGTCTGTGACGACATAGGTCATGGGGGCGTTCCTTTTTGATGCCTCTCTGGATTGCCGCAACGCAGCACCCTCGTCCGTCAACTAATTGCTATTTCCCGAACCCCCGTTTCGGCAGCCTGTCCCCTGCACGACAGGAGTGGACTGATGATCGAACAGATGATGACGGATGCCGGCGGAAAAACCCTGACGGTGACCTGGGAAGACGGCAGGGAAAGCCGCCTTTCGGCCGAGGAATTGCGCGCAAACGCCCGTGATGCATGGACAAAACGGGAAATGATCGACACCGGCACGGTCACCGTGGCGCCCGGACTGACCATCACCGGCATTCATCCGGCGGGCGGCTACGGCGTGAACCTCTGGTTCTCTGACGGGCACGACAAGGCGATCTTTCCTTTCGTCTACCTGCGCGAACTTTCCGACGCCCACGACAACTAATTGACATAACCCTTGCCGCACTGCGGCGCAGGCTGATCCCGACACAGAATTCAAGGAGCCCCTGGCATGGACGAGATTCTCGACGGTCTGACCCAGATCGACTGCGACATCCTGGTGATCGGCGGCGGCACGGCCGGACCGATGGCCGCGCTGAAGGCCAAGAAGAAGAACCCCAAGGCCAACGTGGTGCTGCTGGACAAGGCCAACGTGAAACGGTCGGGCGCGATCTCGATGGGCATGGACGGGCTGAACAACTCGGTCATTCCGGGCTATGCCACGCCCGAGCAGTACACCAAGGAAATCACCGTCGCCAATGACGGCATCTGCGACCAGGCAGCGATCTACCGATATGCCTCGGAATGCTATGGCATCATCCAGGAACTGGATGATTTCGGCATCCGTTTCCAGAAGGACCAGAACGGCGAATACGACGTCAAGAAGGTGCACCACATCGGCACCTACGTCCTGCCGATGCCCAACGGCGACACGGTCAAGAAGGCGCTCTATCGCCAACTGCGCAAGGCGCGCATCAACATCGTCAACCGCTACATGGCCACCCGCCTGCTGACCGGCGAGGGCCGCATCGCGGGCGCGGTCTGCGTCAACACGCGCACGGCGGAATTCCTGGTGGTGCGGGCCAAGGCCGTCATCATGGGGCTGGGCGCCGCCGGGCGGCTGGGCCTGCCGACCTCGGGCTATCTCTATGGCACCTACGAGAACGCGTCGAATTCGGGCGAAGGCTATGCGATGGCCTATCACGCAGGCGCGGGCCTGGCGAACCTGGAATGTTACCAGATCAACCCGCTGATCAAGGACTACAACGGTCCCGCCTGCGCCTATGTCGCCGGTCCGATGGGCGGCTACACCGCCAACGCCCAGGGCGAACGCTTTATCGAGTGCGACTACTGGTCGGGCCAGATGATGCAGGAATTCTACGACGAACTGCAGGGCGGCAAGGGGCCGGTCTACCTCAAGCTCAACCACCTGGCGGAGGAAACGATCAGCGAGATCGAGCGCGTGCTGCACATCGTCGAACGCCCGACCCGCGGGCATTTCCACAAGGGCCGCGGCACCGACTACCGCAAGCAGATGATCGAGATGCATATCTCGGAAATCGGCTTCTGCTCGGGGCATTCCGCCTCCGGCGTCTTTGTCGACGAACATGCGCGGACGACGATCCCCGGCCTCTACGCGGCGGGCGACATGGCGAACGTGCCGCACAACTACATGCTGGGGGCTTTTACCAATGGCGCCTTTGCCGGTCTGGACGCGGCCGATTTCATCGCAGACGTCGACTTTGCCGCCTATGACGAGGCCGAGGTGGAGGCGGAGCGCGCGCGCGTCCTGGCCCCGACCAAGCGCGACGATGGCATCCCGCCCAACCAGATCGAATACAAGACACGCCGCCTGGTGAACGACTATCTGCAACCGCCCAAGGTGACGGCCAAGATGGAACTGGCCCAGCAGCGTTTCGAAGAAGTCCGCGAGGACATGGAACAGGGCATGTACGTCCGCGACTCGCACGAACTGATGCGCGCGCTCGAGGCCTCTTCGATCTTGGATTGCGCCGAAATGGCGGCCAGCGCCTCGCTCTACCGCACCGAAAGCCGCTGGGGTCTGTATCACAACCGCGTGGAATACGACCGCGATGACGAGAACTGGTTCTGCCACACGATCCTGACAAAGGGCGACGACGGCAAGCCCGCGCACCGCAAGCAGGAAGTGAAACCCTACATCGTGGAAATCGCCGAAGACGAGAAGGACGCCTACAACAACCAGCGCGTCGGTGCCTCGGTCGCGGCGGAATAACGAACAGAAGGAGACAGACAGATGCCTCTCGCCCAGACCGCGACCACCGTCCCCGTCACCGTGAATGCCGATCTCTGCATCGCCGACAAGGGCTGCACCGTCTGCGTGGATGTCTGCCCGCTCGACGTGCTGCGCATCGCCGAGACCGAGGACGGATCCAAGACGGCCTACATGAAATACGACGAATGCTGGTACTGCATGCCCTGCGAGGCCGACTGCCCGACCGGCGCCGTCACCGTGAACCTTCCCTACCTGCTGAAGTGAGGACCAAGATGAGCGGATTGTTCGAAGACTTCGACGACATCGCGGACCTGGCTGAGGGACTGGACGATCCGGTGCCCGGCGCGCGGATCATGGCGGTGATCGACCTGACCGACAGCGCCGATCCGGCGGCCATCCCCTACCTGGCCCGCGCCATCGCGGACGAGGACGCCGGCGTGCGCAAGCAGGCCGCGCAGGGGCTGACCGATTTCGACGGGCCAGAGGTGGCCGCGGCGCTGGTCTCTGCGCTGAACGATCCTGACCCCGCGGTGGTGGCCGCGGCCTCGGTGTCCCTGACGGAACTCAAGGATCCGACCTCGGGGGATGCAATCCTGCCGCACCTGGACGACGGTGACGAGGTCAAGCTGACCGCCTGCCTTGCCGGAATCAAGGAATTGCGCCGACCAGAGGCCATGTCGCCCGCCATCGCGGCGCTGAAACACGCGGCCCCCGGAGTGCGGGCGCAGGCGGTGGGCGTGATCGGCTGGCTGCAGGATGAGACCTCGTTGCCCGCGCTTCAGGAGGCCGCGCATGATACGGATGTCAACGTGCGGCGCACGGCGCTGGCGGCGATGGGGTTCTCGCAGTCAGAGGCCGCGCAGTCGGCCCTGATCGCGGCCCTGACCGACCCGGAATGGATCGTGCGCGAGGCGGCGGCGGAAACGCTGGCGAAATCCGGCGGCGTGTCCTGCATCCCTGCGCTGCGCGGGGCATTGTCGGATGACTACTGGCAGGTGCGGCTGAAAGCCGTGCGCTCTTTGGGCAAGCTGGGCGCAACCGAGGCCGCGATGGAAATCGCGCCAATGATGGACCTGCCCGTGCCCAACCTGCGCAAGGAATGCGCCGCCGTTCTGGGCGAACTCGCAGTGCCGGCAACGGCCTCGTACCTTAAGAAATATGCCGACGACAACGACCCGGACGTACGCAAGAACGTGCGTTGGGCGCTGGAGCGAATGGCCGCCTGAAACCGCGCTCCCCTACTGAAATCGCTGCATTTTTAATCCTCCCGGGCATTGCTCCCCGGGGGGCTTTTCCGCTGGAAATCTCCAAACTAACCAATTGCTTTAAAACGATAATTTTATACGCGATTCGCAAATCCCCGGTCCGAATTTCGGCGTCTTGGCAGTCATGCACCTCAAATCAAGCACAAAAACAGGGCAATTTCGGAATCCGGGCCTCAAGCCCCTCCGCGACCTTTTACAGGAGGCGTTGTAGGGCCGGATACTGCTGGAGGAACGATCGACGACTTCTCGGAAACTCACAGGAGAGACGTGATGAAGACCTTCCTCAAGACCACCCTTACGAGTACAGCCCTGGCCAGCTTCGCATTCGCGGCATGGGCCGAAGAGATCACGATTGCGATCGGCCACCAGTCGATGTGCACCGACACCTACACGGCGGGCATCGTCGTCAAGGAACTCGGCCTGCTGGAGAAACACCTGCCGACCGACGGCGCATATGCCGATGCGGAATGGGACATCACCTGGTCCGATTACAGCTCTGGCGGGCCGATCACCAACCAGATGCTGGCCAATAAGCTGAACATCGGCGTGATGGGCGACTATCCCCTGATCGTGAACGGCGCCAAGTTCCAGGAGACCGACAGCCTGCGGTCGATCTATGTTGCCGGCACCGGCTACAACCTCAAGGGCTCGGGCAACGCCATCGTCGTGCCGGTCGACAGCGACATCTATTCCATCGACCAGCTGCGCGGCAAATCGGTCTCGACTCCGGTCGGTTCGGCGGCCTGGGGCATGCTGCTCAAGGCGATGCAGGACAACGACATGCCCGCCGGTGAATACGTCCTCAAGAACCAGAGTCCCGCCGTGGGGGCCGCAAATATCGCCGCCGGCAAGATCGACGCGCACAGCGATTTCTGCCCCTGGTCCGAGATCATGGAATTCCGCGGCACGGGTCGCAAGATCTACGACGGATCCGAGGCCGGCGTGCCCTACCTGCATGGCGTCGTCGTCCGCGAGGATTTTGCCGAAGAATATCCGGAGGTCGTCGAGGCCTTTTTGAAGGCCGTGATCGAGGCCGGTGAGTGGATCCGCGAAGACCCGATGCGCGCCGTGACCGAGATGGAAACCTGGACCGGGGTCGAGAAGGAGGTCCTGTACCTTTACTTTTCCAAAGGCGGACACCTGACGCTGGACCCGACGATCAAGACCGAATGGGTCGATGCGCTAAAGTTCGACCACGGTGTCCTGGTGCGCGAAAAAGCGATCCCGCCGCTGGATTTCGATGCCTGGATTACCGAGGACTACATCAAGGCCGCCTATGCCGACATGGGGCTGGACTACGAGGCCGACAAGGCAGCGACGGTCGACCCGAAAGAGGCCAATGCCGGGCTTCCGGCCGAGATCTGGCATGCGCGTGACGGAGTCTCGACCTACGAGACCATGCCCGAATTCCTTGCCGCCGTGGCCGCGATGCAGGGCACCGGGGCCAAGCTGAACGCCACCTATGTCTACGACAGCGAGACCGGGCTGAAGCTCTTTGGCAAGACGGCCTTCTGGGTCAAGGCGGGCGAGGACTACGCCACCTTCCTGCGCAAGGGCGAGGCCGAGGCCCATGCCGCGAACCATTCCGGCGAGGTCATCACCTTTGACGCCGCCATCGCGGATTTCACCACCGAGGGCTGATCCCTTCCCCTCCTGATCAGGCCCGGGGCGGAGGTCCCGCCCCGGGCGTGCAGCAAGCTCCACCGGAGGCCAGCCATGTCCCAAGCGCTGAAGACGACAGAGACCCCACCCGAAACCGCCACGCCTGAACCGGCAGTCCCGGCCAGCCCCGCGCCACCGGCGTCCCGGCCAGCCCTTCGCCTGCCCCGGATCAGTGCCGCGCAGTTCGGCAACCTCGGCCTGATCGCGCTGTCATTGACGCTGGGCGTGCTGGCCTGGCACCTCTTGACCGCCAACAACGTGGATTTCTACATCAATTTCCAGAATGTGCCTTCTCCCTGGCGCGTCTTTGATGCCTTCGTCGCGCATGTGCAGACCGGGATTTTCTGGACCCATATCGGCGTTTCGATGCGCCGTATCCTGATCAGCTATTCACTGGCCTGCGCCCTTGGCATCGGGATCGGCCTGGTGATGGGCCGCTCGCACCTCGCCCGCGCGCTGATCATGCCCTACATCGAAGTCGTGCGCCCCATTCCCGCCGTCGCCTGGATCCCGCTGGCGATCCTGATGTGGCCGACCGAGGAAAGCTCGATCATCTACATCACCTTCCTCGGCGCGCTCTTTCCCATCGTTCTGAACACGCTGCACGGGGTCGAGCAGACGCCCGAAGTGCTGGTGCGGGCCACGCAATCACTGGGCGCCTCGCGCTGGGACGTGTTCCGGCACGTCGTCATACCGGCCGCCCTGCCCTCGATCGCGGCGGGTCTGGCCATCGGCATGGGGGTCAGCTGGTTCTCGCTCCTGGCCGGAGAGATCATCTCGGGGCAATATGGCATCGGTTATTTCACCTGGAACGCCTACAGCCTGATCAACTACCAGGACATCGTCGTCGGCATGCTGGTGATCGGTTTCCTTGGCACCGGCTCGACCGCGGCGGTCAAGCTGCTGACCGCGCCGATGCTGGCCTGGCAGAAGAGGACGCGGTGATGGCGCCCCTGTCCATCATCGCCAACGAGGCCCGGCGCCGCTGGCGGCACCTGCTGCTCTGGGGAGTCCTCTTTGCCCTGCTGCACCAGGTCGCGATGTTCGCCGCGCTCTTGCTGCGGTTCCGCGCCTGGCCCAACTACGTCACCTTCTACGACTGGCCCGGCAACGTGCTGCACATCGTCCGCTCCACGCCATCGGTGCGCGACATGGTCGGGATCATCCGCGAAGAGTGGCTGATCGAGATCGGGCGCATGAACTACGACTACGGCACCGGCATTTCCGAGTGGAGCCTGAACATCATGCCCTCGCGCCTGCTGGTGCTGTGCCTGCTCGGAGCCTTGGTGGGGCTGGCCTTCTCGCTCTTGCACCGGACGGCCTGCGCTTCTGGCGCCCGGAACGGTCTCAGGGCGACAACCGGGCTGGGCGCCTTCCTCGTGGCGCTGACCAACGTGACGATGAGCTGGGTTGTCTGCTGCGCCACACCGTCCTGGGTGGTCGGCCTGGCGATGCTCGGCCTCGGCACCACGACCTCGCTGGCGCTGGAACGCTCCGGCCCGCTGCTGTCGGTCTTGGGCTTCGGCCTGCTGACGGCGCTGATCCTCTACCTCGCGTGGCGCAAATCGCGCCCCGCACAACAGTCAAAGGGAGTCCCGGCCCATGCTTGATATCCTGAAATTCAAGGCCCCTCATCAACGCGACGACATCGGCAAGGGGCGCATCGAGGTCAAGGATGTCTCGATCACCTTCGGCAAGGGCAAATCGGCCTACCGTGCGACCGAAACCACCGACATCACCATTGAGGCGGGCGAATTCGTCTGCATCCTCGGGCCGTCCGGCTGCGGCAAGTCCACGCTGCTGAACGCCATCGCAGGCTACGTCGAGCCATCGACAGGCGCGGTTCTGGTCGACGGCAAGGAGGTTCGCAAACCTGGCCCGGATCGCGGCATGGTCTTTCAGCAATATTCGCTGCTGCCATGGAAGACGGTCTATGAAAACGTGGCCTTCGGCCCCCGCATGGCCGGGCATTCCCGCACCGAATCCGGCTCGACCGCCAACACGTTTCTGGAACTCGTGGGGCTGAAGAAATTCGGCGATCGCTACCCGGCGGAACTGTCCGGCGGGATGCAGCAGCGGGTCGGCATCGCACGGGCACTGGCAAATTACCCCTCGGTCCTGCTGATGGACGAACCCTTTGGCGCGCTCGATGCCCAGACCCGCCTGATGATGCAGGAAAGCCTGCTGGACATCTGGCGCAAGTTCGGCACCACGGTCGTCTTCGTCACCCACGACGTCGACGAGGCGGTGTTCCTGGCCGACCGCGTCCTGATCATGAGCGCGGCCCCCGGGCGCATCATCGAGGACGTGCGCATCGACCTGCCCCGCCCGCGCTCGACCGACATGGCCACCGACCCGGCCTACATGCAGGCCCGCCAGCACTGCCTTGCCACAATCAAGGCCGAAAGCCGCAAGTCCTTTGAAAGCCAGAACGCATGAGACGCCTTGCCATTCTCCTGTCGCTGATCGCCGCGCCGCTGATGGCCCAGGTCCAGGGCGTCGAACTGGACGAACCCGTGGCCCTGCCCGCCTTTCATCTGGACAATGACATGGGCGAGACCCTGGACAAGGTCGCCCTGACCGGACGCTGGACGCTGGTGATGTTCGGCTTTCTCTCCTGTCCCGATGTCTGTCCCTTCACCCTGGGCAACCTCGAGGCCGCGGTGGCGGAGACCTCGATGCGGGTGCGGCCGGACAATGTTCCACAGGTGGTCTTCGTCTCTGTCGATCCGGCACGGGATGCCGGAACGGTCAGTGATTATGCGCGCTATTTTCACCCCGATTTCCGGGGCTTCACCGGCACGCGCGACCAGATCGACACCCTGATCGAAGCGACGGACAGTTTCTATCGCCTGATGAAACCGGATGCCTCGGGCTACTACGAGGTGCAGCACAGTTCCGCGGTCTCGGTGATCGCACCGGACGGCACGTTGCGGGCCAAGCTGCAGCCACCTTTTGACCCCGGCGCCACCGCCGAATTCCTGGCCCGTCTGCAGATCGCCTACCGCAGGAGCCTGAACCAATGAAACCCCTTGCTGTCCTTGTCCTTGCGCTGATGATGCCCCTTCCTACCTCTGCCGGCGACCTGGTGGTATCGGGCGCCTTCGTACCAATGGCCCCGCCGGGTGTCATGGCCCATGCGGCCTATTTCCAGCTGACCAACGACGGGACCGAAACGCGCCGCCTGATCGGGGTCCGCGCCGAGGGATACGCGATGGCACATCTGCACCGCTCCGACGACATGGGAGACGTGGCGACCATGTCGGCGGTGGATGCGATCGACATCGCCCCCGGTCAGAGTATCGTCTTCGCCCCGGGCAGGCTGCACGTCATGCTGATGCATCCTGCCGCGATGCAGGCAGAGGGCAACACGGTCTTGCTTACCCTGTCGTTTGCCAACGGGGACACCCTGGCGGTGCAGGCTCCGGTCAGACGGTTGCGGCATGGGTCCTAAAGCCACGTTCTTCCCCATGGTATTGGCATTGGCCGCACCGGCCTGCGCCGATTTCGACGCAGAGGCCTTTCCGCCCTACGAACGCTGCGCGCTCTGCCACGGGCTGTTCGGGGTTTCGGCCAGTGCCCGCTTTCCCAACCTCGCGGGGCAGGAACCGGTCTACATCGATAACCAGGTCCGGGCCTTCCTGTCCGGTGACCGTCACAACGACGGGGGCCAGATGTCCAGCATCGTGACCGAGCTGAAACCGGAAGAGATCGCGGTGGTGGTCGAATGGTTCGCAACCCAGGACCCGCCCGGCCCGGCACCCGAAGGGAATGCCGAGGGCCGCGCCCTTTATGAGGCGCGGAACTGTGGCGACTGCCATGACGCCGAAACCTCCTATCTCGGCGTGCCGCATCTCACTGCACAGCACGCGGATTACCTGGCCAAGCAGATGCGGGATTTCCGCGATGGCACGCGCGGTACACACCTTGGCTGCCTTCCCCACGGGCCGATGATGCCTGACGACGACAGCGAAATCGCAGCCATTGCCGCCTACCTTGCCTCGGTGCCGCGCCCATGAGCGACGAGACCGATATCGACAACACCAGCCCCGGCGCGATCTACCTGTCGGAGTATTTCCTGGAACTTAACGAGGGCGCCGGGTTCCTCGCCAGCCTGTCCCCGGACCAGCGCAAGAAAGTCCGCAAGCTTGGCACGCGCTGCAGCTTTGCCAAGGGGGAAGGAATCTTTCACCAGGGCGCGGCCCATACCGGCGTCTGGGTCATCGAGGAAGGCCGCGTGCGGACATTCTACACCGGCCCATCGGGGCGTGAGATCACCCTCGCCTACTGGAGCCCGGGTCATTTCGTCGGCGGACCAGAGGTCTTTGGCCGCGGCCGCCACGTCTGGTCGGCGGATGCATTGGAAGATTGCCAGCTGCTGTTTCTGTCCGGAACCAGCCTGCACCACCTTGTCCGCGAAGTGCCCGAAGTGGCGATTGCGGTGATTGACGGGCTGGTGGCCAAGGGCAAGAGCTATTCCGCGCTGATCCAGATGCTGGGCACGCGCACCGTGTCCGAGAGGCTGCGCCAACTGCTGGTCATCCTCGCCGATGCACATGGGCGTGAGGAAGGTCAGACCATCGTCGTGGACCGGACATTGACCTATGAACAGATCGCCGCCATCGTCGGCGCCACCCGGCAATGGGTCACGCAATCGCTGGACAAGTTGAAATCCGCCGGAGTTCTCGAAATAACGCGCAGCGAGATCATCATCCACAACCTCGAAAGCCTCGAAGAATGAACCTGACGCGCGTCTCGCCGCCGTTGTCGACCCTCCGCGCCCGCACCCAAGAGCACCTGCCCGGTGTCGCGGTGGCGGGCGTCATCAGCATTGCCGCCTTTGCCATCGCCGCGCGCTACGACGCGCCGGTCATGCTGTTCGCGCTGTTGCTTGGCATGGCCATGTCCTTTCTGGCCGAGGATGAACGCACCGCGATCGGGATCCGGCTGGTGGCCTCGACGGGGCTGAAACTGGGCGTTGCCCTGATGGGTCTGCGCATCTCCTTCGAGCAGCTGTTCGACCTCGGCCCCGCTGTCTTCCTGCTCATCCTTCTGGGCAGCGCAAGCACGATCCTGCTGGGCTTGGCCATCGGGCGGGCGATGGGCTGGTCCGGGTCGGCGGCTCTGATCGCCTCCGGGGCGGTCGCGATCTGCGGTGCCTCTGCCGCCCTGGCACTGGCCTCTGTCACGCGTGGATTTCAGGGCAAGGACGATCACACACTGCTGGTCATCATGACGGCGACGGCCCTTTCGACGGTGGCGATGATCTTCTACCCGGTCCTTCTCGGGCTGGCGGGGTTCGGCTTGCAGCAGGAGGGTATCATCCTGGGCGCCTCCATCCACGATGTCGCGCAGGTGATCGGGGCCGGGTTCTCCGTGTCTGAAACCACAGGCGAGACCGCCACTCTGGCCAAGATGACCCGCGTCGCGATGCTGCCTGTCCTGCTCTTGCTGGTGACGGCCGGGACAGGACAGGGGCGCGGCGGTTTTCGCCTGCCCTGGTTCGTCGTCGCCTTCGTCGTCCTGATGGTGCTCAACCAGCTGGTCGCCCTGCCCGCCGAGGTCATCGACGGCAGCAAGACGCTGTCCGGCGCGCTGTTGGTGACGGCCGTTGCCGCTTTGGGCCTTGGCAGCGCCCCCCGGAAACTGCTGCGCGCCAGCGGTGGGGCATTTGCCCTGATGGCCGGCCTGTCGTTCTGGCTGCTGGCGGTTGCCGCGCTGGGTGTCTGGCTCTGGGCCTGATCGCCCCCTCTGCGCAGGACCGTGTTTGGCCCTCGACACTCGGAACTGCGAACAGGCGAAGAGCTGCGGCTGATCCTTGAGAAGTCCGACTCGCGGATCCTCCGGTCCTTGCCGTAGAGCGCGCGGTATTCGTCTTATTTGCCGAACGCCTGTCGCCCGACATAGTCGATACGCCTCTCTGCCGGCATGCCGTCAGCGAGCTGAACCCGCCGGTTTTTTTTCGGTGGCACCAACTCGTGACCAGATTGGAGCACCCTGACAAAGACGACGAACAAGTACTCCCCTGAGCTGTGCGAGCGCACCTTTCGCTTGGTTCTGGACACTCCCGGGCAGCATGAGAGCCGTCGATCGAAAGAGATGGCACGCAGTTCATTTCATCGCTCGCACCGACCCCGACGGCGCATCGGTAGCCCCCTGCCGGGACGTCGGCGAGCTTACCCCGCCTGGGGAACGAGGTTCAGCCCCTCTAGCCTGAGCGACGGCACCTTTTCCGTCTCGGCAATGGCGCACTGCAGCATCCTCCGGGCGATGTGCGACTTTCGCAATTCAAGCTGCCAGTCCGCATCGACGCAAAAGGCCTCCGCGTAGAAGGACTGGCATCCGTCTAGGTGGTTCAGGAAAGACGTAGTGATCCTTTGCCGGTAATGCCCTGCCGCGTCTTCCACGGTGTCTTGGCAGGTTAGGACCGCCGCGGCAAGGATCGCGGTGCGAATGGCAAACGGCGCCCCTTCGCCGCTGACCGGATCCAGCCGCACACCCGGCCCGCCGACGAAGATCCTCCCTGGCCCGGCCAGGGGAAGGCAGATTGCCGGGGCCGCCGGAAAGTTCGTGATTGCCCCAAGCCGCGCAACATGCGGAGAGATCAGCGTGCTCTGGTCCAGCATCGCCCGTAGCCGGGCGGAGGGATCGGCCGGGCGCTTGGGAATCATGGCCTGAAGGATGCCGCTGGCCGCGTCGATCGGGGCAAGGAACATCCATCCGTCGATCAGCGACTCGATTAGGCTCCGTGCCGGTGCGATGGGACGGTTCAGTTCCACACGAGAGGTCAGCATCGCGCGGTCCCCGGTTTGCAGCATGTTCGACCGGCAGGTTGCCGGATTGACCTCCCGTTCAACAGGCCCTTTCGTGTCCATCTCGCCCCTGTCCAGCATGTCAAAGAGTCGGGACGTCAGGGCACCCACATCGACAACCCGTCCTTCCTGCGCGATCCGTTGGGGCACCGGATCGTCACCCCATATTACCTCGCGCATGGTCAAGGCATGACCCGGCCCGTCGCCACCGACCCAGAGCGCCGGAAAGAGATCGCGCAACAGTGAGATCGCGACATCGTTGATGCAGATGAATTGCGGGCCGGAAGGGGGACGATCCGCCCCCTCTGCCAGGGTAAAGCTTGTCCCCTTGAGCTGAAGACACCGGGCCAGCACCGCAGTCGCCAGCGAGCGACCGTTGATCCGGATCGTCACTCGCGGAACCGCGACTTGTCGATGGCCTCGGCAAAGGCCTCCATGATCTGCTCCACGCTGCTGTCATGCGCCGGGTCGGCGCCCAGTCCCGGTTGGGGACGCTCCCGCACCGACATGAGCGCCATCGCCGTCTTCGGTTGCGCCAGCAACCCGTGAGCACGGTCCAGCAGCTTCATCGCATCGTCCCGACTGCGCACCGGAGGATCGAGTTCCCAACCGTCCGGCAGAGTAAAGAGCGGGGTCACGCCCTTCCCTGCCAATTCCAGGTTGACCGCGTTCATCCGGAACATGACCGAGATCGCCCGGCGCAGCGCGGGACCGCTGATTTTTGCCTCGGGGATGGCAAAGGCGATCTTCAGCAGCATGAGCAAGGCCTGGTAATGGTTGTTCGACTCCTGCTGCAGCGCCTTTCCCTCGGGATCGTCGGCCTCGGCCGGCTGCCCGTAGATCGTGTCGTAGGGGATATCCGGGTTCGTGTTCGGCGTCGGCTTTTTCCACGTCCCGTCAAGGATGTAGGAGGGCAACGCACCGCGGGCGGCATCGTCGTAGAAGGCAAAGTTCTGCTGTGCGGTAGAGAAACGCACGTAATGCCCCTCGCCCTCGTCGACGATCAGCTTGACGATCTCGATCGCCTGACGGCGCACCTCCGGTTCGATCTCGTCATCGCCAAGTTGTTGCAGAGAGTGCAGGATACCGACGTACATCCCGTCGAGCCCCGCAACGGTGGACCGGCTGGGCCGCTCCACGTCGATGAACCATTGCAACTGCGGGCTGGACAGGCTCTGCATGTAGAACGGCACCTTGAAGGTGCGTCCCAGCGTAGAGGCGCGTTTCGCCGTCGTGTCCGCCCCCAGAAGGGACAGGATCTCGTTCGCCCAACGGAAGTGACGCATTTCATCGATGGCCACATCGAAAACCGTGCGCGCCGAATGCCAAAGGCGGAAGGTCCTGATCGACTCGTCCTTGTCCGGTTCCGTCCAGGGCACGTCGACGGAGTAGAAGGCATAGAGGTACTGCACCGCCAGCGCATGTTCGACCGAGGCGAGGTATGTCACCTCTTCCTTGATCTGCTCCAGCGACATGACGGGGCCGGTCGGCCCTTCGGGCGGCACGTAGGTCTCGCCGAATTCGCGGCCGTTCAGAACCGGGCGCAACTGCTCCCAGCCATCCATCATCTCGGCATAGTCGATCTCGCGCTGGCGGCGGGCATTGTAGCCGTAGGCGATGTCTTCGGTCTGCGGCTCCACGTTACGGTTCTTGCGCTGGAAGTTGAGGTATTCGTATTGCCCGTCCTCCGACGAAATCACGTCAGGTTTATTCGAGGCCCAGTAAAAGCACTGGCAGTCACGGAAATCATAGGTCCAGGGTGTGCACAGCGTGCGGGTCAGATCGCCCGGATCATAGACCTCGGGCGCAAGCACGCCCTGTTCGTTCAGATATTCCAGCCGGGGTGCAGTCATCGCGGCAAAGAGCAATTTGCCGTTCGGGTCACGCTCCAACTTGTTGCCGCCGGCCTTGATCGCGGTAAGGGCATCCTTGAACGCAGATTGCCCCATAGGAGGGTTGGGCCCCACGGCGATGGAGACATCCCCCGGCAAGAGGCTGTTGATCTGCCGCCAGGCATAGAGCCCCTGCTTGCCGGTGAAATCCATGGTCGTGACCTGTACCGCCCCGTCCAGATCGTTGTTCCGCCCGTGCATTGCCCAGAGGTACAGGTTGTGGTCCAGGTCCTCGTCCGTCAGCCCGAGGTCCTTCCAACGCTGTGCGAGCGAGGCCGGTGTCATCGACACCAGACGGGCCCCATCCTGGCGGTAGACCTCGAAGTAAAGGCCGGGAAAGAACATCTTCTGGATGTTCTTGGCGTCCATCTCCAGCCCGGGATAACAGTTGTCGACTCCATCCTCGGGGCGCGTGGCCACTGAATTTCCGGGAACGATATAGGCCGCCCGCGCGGTCAGGTTCCGGGGAAAAATCTTCCATTCCCTTGGGTCTTCGGGCGCGGTCGGCAAAGTCGACATGGTCGTGTCTCCCTCAGTTGATGGGCGTGGCGGCCGGGCCGGCCTCGAAATGGGCGGTCGGGTTGACGAAGTAGCCGGGGACCTCTGTGCAAAGCTCGGCATAGGCGGCGATGCAGAAACTCAGCCAGCCTCGGACATAGTCACAATGCAGGCGGCCGCGACGGTCCACCTCGTGGTAGCAGCCCCCGCCGCACAGATACCGCGCCCAGCAGGATTTGCAGGGCTCCTGACGATCCACATGGCGACGGTCCAGATGGGCCGCGCGGGCGGACAGGTCAGGACCGTCAAAGATGTCGCCCATGGCCCAGTCCGCGTCATCCACCAGCCGGTGACACCCATAGAGCCTGCCCTCGGCGTTGACGCTGAGGTAGGCCGCCCCGGCGCCGCAGGGATAGGGCCGGTGGCTGCCGCGATGGATCTCATGCAGGGCAGTTTCGAAATTGCTGAAGGGGTAGCGTTCGCCGCGCATCAGGCTGTCCCGCGCGGACCTGCCGCAGAGGATCATCTGTTCGAGGAACCAGCCAAAATCAGCGCGCTGGAACTCCAGCGATGCCTTGGGCGAAACCTGCACAGGGGCAAAACCCGCGTCGCCTACGCCCAAGGAAATCATGTGGTCGAGGATCTCGAGCAGGTCGCCCGAGGCCGGAGTGACCGTGACCCGCGCAGCGACATGCGCCGGGCCGCCGTCCTCCAGGATCCGCGCCAGCCCGGCAAGCGCGCGGTCATAGCTGCCGCCCCCCCTGTGGTCCGGACGCATCCGGTCATTCAACGCGCGGTTTCCATCAAGACTGATCGTCACCATGAAGCGGTGATCGCGGAACAGGCGCGCATCCTCTTCGCGCACGGTGGTAGCGTTCGTCGTGATCGAGAACTTGGCCCGCCCGCCGTTTTGCCGGGCTTCCCGCGCAGCATAGGCGGTGGCGTCATGCACCACCTTGCGGTTCAACAGCGGTTCGCCCCCCATGAAGCCGACAACCACGTCGGCGCCCGGCCCGGCCTCTTCGATCAGCCGGTCGATGGACGCACGCGCGGTCTCTGCCGTCATCGAGCGAGCCTTGCCACCAAACAGCCCCTCATCGGCATAGCAGTACTGGCAGCTGAGGTTGCAGGCCTGCGCGACATTCAGCGACAGCGCACGCAACGGTGGCACCTCCGGCGCCTCGGGTCCGATGAACCGGTGGTTGTCGCCCATCGCCTCTTCGAACCGTTGCGCCTCTTCCTCCTCACCTTTGGCAAAGAGCGCCGCGACACGGTCCGCAGTATCCGCATCGATATCAAAGACGCGCGACCCGTTGGTGGCAAAGACATGGTGGCCGATGTCGCTCTTGATCAGCTTGAAATTTTCACGAAGTCGAGGGGCCATCGCCTCTGTCCTTCCCTGAAACCCGATCGAGCCAAGCCTTCATGAGATTGTATTGCCGTTGCGTGATGGTCATCGGGTTGGAATCCGATCCGCGCATCAGCGCCGGCATCTGCGTGTCATAGGGCTTGGGGTCGTCGGCCGGGTTCCTGATCCAGTCGGTAAAGAGTTCCGGCCGCTGCGCCATCCGCGCCTTGAACACGTCATAGGCCAGGAAACGCTTGTGGTTTGCGCGCCCAAGTTCCGTCAATGGCAGTGGATGACCGGGCCGGGGCGGCTCTGGCGTGAAGGGATCCTGCGGATCGTTTGCATCGTTGGCCAGTCCCGATCGCAGGTTCTGGTGATCGAGGTTCGACGCCTCCATCGTCTCGCGCACGCGCTGCATGAAGTCTGCGATTTCCATCTCGGTCTCGATCCAGTTGGAGCCTTCCGTGAAGGCCGGCTCCGAAACCTGCTCGCGCTCCATCAAGTCGGCAAGGCCATCCGCCACCGAACGGAAGGGTCTACGATCCGGCTGGAAATCCGGCGGACAGCAGGTAAAGCGCGCATGAGCCGTCAACTCGCCCCCGGCAACACCTTCGCCCTTGACCAAGACCGAGATCAGCCCGTCGTTGCTGTCATCGAGAAAGCCAAGGCTGATCCCCAGGCCGCTGTTATTCGTCGATGGTTCCATGGCGTAGAGGCCGCCCGGGTTGGTCCGGGGGTCATTCGGATCGTCCTCGTCCGCCGGGTTCCAATGGGCCCAGGCACATTCCGGGTTCAGCGTCAGCTGGATACCGTCGAGAAAGGTCTCGCGCCGGAAGGCCTCGGGCACCAGCGCGGTCAGGTCCCGATCAGCGGTGTTGGTCGGTGCGTAGATGTGTCCCTTGGGCGGCGTGATGCGCAGCCGGATTTCGGGGAATTCGTCGCTGGGCCGGATGATCTGTACCGCGCCCAGCGGCAAGGGATTTCCGTGGATTATCGGGTTCGCGGCGCCCTCGGGGCTGACACCGTTGAGTGGCGCCATGTGGTGCTGGTCGCCGGACATCTCGACGACGGCATCGACGTGATCGCCCTCGGCCCCCGTGTAGTGAAACGCCTTGCGATTGGCGGCATGGATGCGCCATGTCAGATCGCCCAGCGTCAGCCCGCAGGCCTCAAGGACATCCCTGGTAATCGGCCCCTCGGCGCCGTTGTCCAGCCGCCCGTGCAGCTCGAAAAAAGGTGCCACTGGCAGCCATTTCTCACCGTCGCGAAAGCGGATTTCCTCGGGCATGTAGGCCGATATGCAGCCGTCCTCACCCACCCGGAACGTTGTCGTTGGCCGGATCACGGTCTCGGCCGTCCCGCGGGAAGAGTAGTCATTCTGTTCCCAGTGGAAATTCACCATCGGCTCTTCGGCTTGCCCGAAACGGGCAAAGGCCAGAGGCGGACAAATCCAGAGTTCTTCGATGACAGAGCTTGTCGTCATCTGGCCCTCCCCAATATTCCAATAGGGCGACACAATACATCCAGAAACAGCCCTGACGACTTCTGGCGAAATCTTCTGCAATCCAAGATTGCACCAATGGTCGATTCGGGAAACCCCGGAGGTAAAAAACGGCTCTTTTCCTTTGTGGGCATCCTTCTCAGGCAGTGAAAATGGGAGGCATTCAGCGCGTCCAGCCAACGCGATGCAGAGCCCCCCATCCACGAAAATCAAAGGCAGCCGTATGCGGAAAAACCAAAACACGCAAAGATAATAAATCCCCATGAAGGGCATCAGCCACCTTCAATTTTAACGTGCACCGGACACCCAAGGACGCGCCGTCGACACCGGTCCGGATCAATCGTGCACACTGTCCAACCTGAGCAATGGACAACACCGATTATCGAGCCACGGAGGAGGCTCAAGGACGCCGGCCTTTGCTTTGCAGGACATTCAATCCGATCGAACCAGGAAAATAATTAACCAATTTCGGTAGGTTACACAAAAATGGAGTCAAATGAACTTTGTACCGATTGACCGATCGGCGCTCCGAAACTTCCGGACGAAACTCGTGCCAAGGCAGGGTTGGCGGAGGGTTCAACGACCATAGCGAACGACCTGCGGTGAATTCTGCTTCCTTGACAGCTTGCAACCATGTGGTGAATGGTTGTGCAGCAGGAATCAAAACAACCCTGTGATAACGCGCGCTCCTCGCATCGACGCGTCAAGCCGCTTTGAATCCCCGCTCGGCGCCTTTAACGCCGTACGGGAAATGACTATTCGAGTTGTGTGAAACCGTTTTTTCCAGACCGACTTGACCAATGGCGTCAAATAAACGCCGGAGGAAGTGAGATATATTGCCGATCTGGCATTGTTCGTTCGAGACAAGAAAAGAACCGAACTTGAGCCCGGAATTGCCAGACGCCACAACACGCACTTGCCCTACAAGCGGTCAGTAAATTCAGAAATAGCCCGACACGCCAGGAACCGGCGGGGGCGTCAGGGGGACACGCATGACGGACCAAAGCTACGACCTGATCGTGATCGGGGGCGGCGCGATCGGCCTGTCGACGGCATGGAGTGCGGCCCGGCGCGGTTGGCGCACGCTGGTACTGGAAAAATACGGGGTGCTGAACGACGACGGCAGCTCTGCCGGCGCATCCCGTCAGTTTCGCCTGCAATATGCCCAAGGATACATGGCCGAACTCTCGCTCGCGTCGCAAACCTTCTGGGCGGAATTGCAGGGGTACACGCAAAAGACCCTGATCCGGCAAAATGGCAGCCTCTGGTTCGGTGATCCCGATCTCGACTCGCAGGAAGGCGGGATTGCCGCCGCCGAAAAGATCATGGACGCGCTGCACATTCCCTACACCAAGCTGACCGCCGCAGAGATCGAGGCGCGTTTTCCCTTTCGGAACCTCCCCAAGGATTACGAGGGCTTCTTCCAGGCCAGCGGCGGGATCATCGACCTGAAAGCCACCGAGGAGGCCGCGCTTGACGCCGCCCTTTCCTCGGGCTCCGTCGATATTCACGAATGGGAACCGGTGACGGACATGGCCGAACGCGGCACGGGTGTCACGGTCTTTACCCCCGCGGGCCGCTACCACGGCGCCCGACTCGCCATCTGCGCAGGGGCCTATGTCAACGACATGCTGAGGCCTCTCGGTCTCTCGCTGGGCATCGACATCTGGCAAATGTCCTCGGCCTATTTCGCGCTGACCGCGCCCGCCTCGCATCTGCCCACCTGGTTCGTGTTCCAGAACCCCAGCAGCAGTGCGCTATTCTACGGGTTTCCAGAGGTCGACTGGGCGCATCCGGGCTATGCGCGCGTGGCGACGGATTTTCCCGACAAGATCCTGACCGACCCGTCCCAGCGCAGCTTCGCGCCCAGTCCACAGAGCCTGAGACTGGATGCGCAATGGGTCAAGGATCACATGACCGGCCTCGACCCCACGCCGCGCTTCACCTCCACTTGCCTGATCGCCCTCGCCAAGGACACGTCGCGCGAGTTGCTGCTGGACTACACGCCGGCCTGGGGCAGCCCGCATTGCAACATCGTGACCTACACCGCCGGTTGGGCGGGGAAGTACATCCCCATCCTTGGGGACATGATCGTCCGGATGCTGAGCGCTCCGGAAACGGAACTGACCTACGGCGATTACACGATCCCGCTGGACAAGTTCGCGATCGACTGGACGCAAGCGCAGTGAGGCCACGAGGGACCCGATGACACAGACCTATGCAATCTTCGGAGCGGGGCCCGCCGGGCTCTATACCGCCTGGCGGCTCTTGACCGGCGGCAAGGCCGTGGCCGGGGACACGATCACCCTGCACGAATGGGGCACTTACGATTTCGAAGGCACCGGCGCGCACCGCCAACCCGCCGGGCGCATCTGTTCACATCACATCGCCGCCGCCTCGGGCGAGGGTCAGAACCTGAGCGCCACCTATATCGAGATCGGTGGCATGCGCTTCAGCGAATGGGATCTCAAGCAGTACAAAACGGACAAGGAAGGCAAGGAGATCCCCTCCCCCGGTCATCGACTGGTGACGCAGACGATCTGGGACATCGGCTTGCACGATGATGTGCAGGATTTCCTGACCACAACGGACCCACTGTTCTACCTGCGCGGCCAGCATTTCTACCAGAAGGAGCTTGGTACAGGTTCACCGCCGGTCAAGGCGCCCTATGACACTCCGGGCAACAACGAGGCACCCGCCTCGGACCTCTTCACCAACATCTCGAACCTGATCACCGGCGGCGCCGACCTGGAGACCCGCAGCGAACAGTGCCACTATTATGCCAAAGGCACCCTGCCCGACAGCTTCAACTCCTTCGTCTATGACCCTGGCAACACGGTCAGCAATATCGGCTACTGGAACGTCTTTTACGACCAGGCCGGGAACGAGGGCTTCAACTACGCCGCCGATGCCGGCGGCTACAGTTCGAACGTCATCAACTGGAACGCCGCCGACGCGGCCTTCTACAACGGCGAATTCGCCCCCGGGGACAAGTTCAAGACGATCGCCGGTGGGTATTCTCGCCTGTTCACCGAACTCTACCGAAAGGCGCAGGATGCCGCCGCTGCAACAGGTGTCACTCTGGAACTGAAACAGGGGACAAGATTGCATTCGATCTGGATGCAAGGCGGTTCGGTGACCTACCAGCTTGCTTCTGCACAGGATCCCTATGCAGCAGATGGCGCGCACCTCACCGCCGATTTCGCCTTTCTGGCCATGCCGCCCGAGTCGGTCGAGTTGATCGCGCAGGCCACAAGGTACACCGGCGCCCCCTCGGGCGGGACGGATTTTCTCAACGCATCGAACGTCGCCAACTACCTGGACGCGGTGGTGCGGCAACCGTCCTACAAGGTGGCCATGTTCTTTGACCGGCCGTGGTGGACCGAGACGCCTCACGCACCCAAGCTGGTGTCCGAAGACGGCTCGTCCGCCCATGTCTACGGACCCACCATCACCGACCTGCCCCTGCGCCAGATCTATTATTTCGGGAACAACGCCCTGCCGAATTATCAGGGCTCGCCGGTCTACGGCGTCCTTGCCTCATATGACGATGAACGGTTCGTCGAATTCTGGCGCCAGTTGGAGCTTTCCGTGGGAGCACGGCGCGAGGAGGCCGACTATCGCAACCTGCAGCCGCTGGAGGGCGGCAAGGCCGCACCGCCCGAAATGGAGCGGATGTTGCGTTTGCAACTGGCCAAGGTGCACTACGGTGACCCCGACGCCGCTGGTCTCATCCCGCAATCCACCAGCACGGTCTTCATGGACTGGGGGCGCAACCCCTTCGGCGCCGGCTATCACGCCTGGGCGGCGCATTACGACATTAGCGATGTCATGCAGCGCCTGCGCGCGCCCGCCGATCTGGCCGGGGAGACCGGTGCACCGGTCTACCTGATCGGCTCCGCTTTCTCCAACGACCAGGCCTGGGTCGAGGGTGCCTTCTGCACAGCCGAGTCCGTGCTCGTCGATTACCTTCACATGACGCCGCTGATCGACACCTCCGTCTACAAGCTGATCTGTTCCGCCTGCTGAAATAAGGACTAAAGACATGGTTGCCATACCTCCCAAGTTCACCCCCGGAGTGCTGAAAGAGCAACAGAAACAGGCCAACTACGGCGTGCTCGAACAGCTCGAAGGCACCTGGCTCAACGTCACGAAAGACCCCGACTCCAAGATGCTGGGCGTGCATACCACCTGCCTGCCCTCGCCCGGCACGAACTCGGAAACCATTCCGGGCAAGTTCCGCTTCCTCTGCCAGAACTACACCGAGGAACTGACCTTCACGCGGGTCCCGGGCGGCGTGCGCAACCGTGTCGGCGCGAACGAACAGTTCTGCGGCGCGATGAAATACGAGACCTCGATCATCGACCTTCAGGGGCACCTGCTGCACGAAGAGAACGGCATGTATCTTTGGCTCGACCAGATCTACAACCACGCCGCCAATGACAAGTCGATCGAGATGGACATCGGCTATCCCGAACTCGCCTCGGGTGACGGAGCGAACGGGCCGGTCTACGTTCCGGACTACTCGGTCGCGCGCAGCGGCACCATCCCACATGGCAGCACCGTTCAGATGTTCGGCAAATCCTCGATCATACAGGGCGCGCCGGAGTTTCCCCACGGGACGGCGGCCTGGGATTTCGATTTCCTGGCGATTTCTCCCAGCATGGGCGGCGCAGGTACCACGCCGTCAACTCCCATCGACCTGGACGAGCCGCCGCCGCCCTGGGTTTTCGATACTTCACTGCCGGCAACCGACCCCAGCGGCAACAAGACATACACCCAGCGCATCCTGAAGCATGACCTCTACCCCTACTCGGTGCGCCCGGACCTGATCCTGCGTGACGCGATCAAGGACCAGACGATCAAGCACTTCACCCTGATCGAGATGGACACCCAGGAAGCCACCGGCCCACAGGGCGGCATCCTCAACATCCCCATCGTCCGCCGCTTTGTCCCCGTGGTGAAGATGGACATGCGCATGTGGATCGAAACGGTCGAAGAAGACGGGAAGGAAATCCTGCAACTGCAATACGAGCAGATCGTCGATTTCGAGTTCCACTTCGGCACCGATGGCGGCGTGACCCGCTGGCCGCATATTCAGGTCAACACCTTGCGCAAGAAGACCTGACACCCCGCGGCCTGTGTCGCCAGACTGAATCCGGGCAGTCTCACGAACGGCCGATTGGCCGTACCCGTACTCGCGCAAATCGCGCAGCAAGAACGGACACGCCTTTTGTCCATTCGCTGCTCCGCTGGCTGGCCCTGCGCTTCCGTCAGAACTGTGCCCTGCTCCCCAAAAAATCGACCGCTGGAACGGCGAACCGTCTCACTCGATCGGCTTGGCATCCGGAGAGGAGAAGGGTAACGAGGCCGGCGCGCCAAGGATCTGCGGCAGAGGCACAGGTCTCCGCGAGGCACGTTTTGCAAATGCCAGTTTCATACGCGGTCGCACCGTGACATTGGCATATTTTCGCCCATAACGATAGTCGTTCTGGACATCATACAGCTTTCAATTGCATCTGCGGCACGTCTACGGCAAGCGCCATTTGAGGCAGCCGACACGGAATAGAAACGGAAAAGGGAAACCGCAAGCAAGGCGAAGCATCTTCTTGATGTCGTGAACTTGGACTTCAACTCGGCCTGACCATCCATGCGGGACACGCTCACGCCCTGCAGCGTTAGGCAAGTGTTAATGTCGGCTTAGTAAACAAACATCACAAATTCCGGCGATCTCTGACCAGATCACCGGATCAGTGACGTTGCGTATCACAAGTTTTCGCCCCCCCGCGGAAAGAGGCAAACACCGATGGAAACCACTCAGACGACCCACATGATGGAACACATGCAGCAGGCGAACGCCCTGCTCGATCCCAGCGACGCCACTCACGTCGCAGTCAAGAACGGAGCCTGGAGCGATCCTGCGACCTGGGCCGACGGAAACATTCCCGATCAGGACGCCAATGTACACATCCCTGACGGAATTTCAATACTTTATGACGTCCGGACCTCCCCAAATCTCGGGACCATCCGCGTCGATGGCACGCTGACCTTCAGCCGCGCGCACAGCACCGAGTTGCGGGTCGAGACCATCGTCACAACGATGGGATCGCATTTCGACGCGGGGTCCATGACCGACCCGATCCCCGCCGATGTCGAAATCGACATCATCTTCCGCGACACGCCGATCGATCGCAACGTCGATCCCGACATGCTTGGCCACGGGCTGGTCGCCTTCGGCGAAGTCGACATCCAGGGCGCCGCGAAGGAAAGCCATCTCGTCATCAAGGACGACGTCCCCGCCGGCGCGACCTCCATGGCCGTCGAGGGCGATCTGACCAACTGGCAGCCCGGAGACACGATCCTCGTCGTCGGCACCAAGTACCTCGGCGAGGACGAGTACGGCGTCCTGATGACCCAGGACGAGACCCGGACCATCGTCCGGGTCGAGGGCGACACGATCCATTTCGACGAGCCGCTGGACTACGCGCATGAAAGGCCGACCAGCATGGAGGCCGACATCTATGTCGGCAACCTGTCGCGGAACGTGACCTTCCGCTCGGAAAACCCCGAGGGCACGCGCGGCCACGTGATGCTGCACAACGGCACGCCCAACCCCGAGGACGGGTCGGTCAACGACGTGCGCTACGCCGCCTTCGAGGACCTCGGGCGCACCGACAAGACCATCGACATCAGCACCACCAACCCCGAAGGCCGCTATCCGCTCCACCTGCACATGATCGGCAGCGGCGTCGACGCGCCGACGAACATGCTGGTCGGCAACGCGGTGACCGGCAGCCCGGGCTGGGGCATCGTCCAGCACCAGAGCCGCGCGATGATCAACGACAACATCGTCTACGACATCACCGGCGGCGGGATCGTCTCGGAATGGGGTGACGAGACCGGCGCCTGGATGCGCAACCTCGTCAGCAGCGTGACCAGCTACGATGCCGAGAACAAGAACGGCGACGGCGACCAGGGCGCGGCCTACGAGAACCAGTCGCGGGTCATCGTGCAGCAGTACAACATCGCCGCGAACTCGAAGATCGGCTGGAACTTCTCCGGCCAGGAAGCCTTCCCCGAGGACGATCCGGACAAGGCGCCGAACGACGGCTACCACCGCAAGATGTTCGAGCGGGAACAGCTGAAGTTCGACCCCGATCCCTTCGATGTGGCCATCGACCACGAAGAGCCGGCAATCGTCGACTTCGTCGGCAACACCGTCATGACCTCCTCCGAGGCCTTCCGGGTGTACCACCGTCAGTTCGCCGCGCACAGCGACACGCTCAGCGTCATCCGGGAATTCGACATCTGGGGGGGCAGCGACGGCATCAACCTGATGAACTACTCCTACAACTACGAGTTCATCGATTCCGACTGGAGCGGCAGCGGCGTGGCCTTCCGGCTGGCGGGCAAGAACTCGTCGTTCGTCCTGAACGACATCCGTGCCCATGATTTCGGACTGTTCTGGAAACAGCTCGGCGTCGGCCACGAGTCGGTTCTCTACGATGTCGAGACCACGAACGTCGACCGGATGTTCGAAATCAACTACAACAGCGACAACGGCGACACGGCCTACTGGGTCGACTACTTTGCGCAGTTCGGGATCGACTATCTGAACCCGACCCCGAAAGTCCTCTCCGCCGAGGACGCCGACCCGACGGCCGGCCTGACCTTCAAGATGGCCGGCGACGCCGACGTGACGCTCACGCCCGGCGACTGGGAGGCGCATGTCACGGGAACCGTCACCGACGGCCTGGGGGATCGCGTCTTCTACGAGAAGGTCGCGGGCAGCACCAAGGCGCAGTTCTCCACCTTCTGGGGGGCGAGCCTGAACCTCGTGAAGAATGCCAGCGGCTGGCACAGGAACTTCACGCGGGACGAGTTCCTGACCGAACACGGCACATGGCAACACGCCAACGGCGCATGGGTCGTCCCCGTCGTGTTCTGGGTCACCGAGCGCCTCAGCGGGGAACAGCACCCGGTCATCGTCGAGCTCAAGCTGGAGGGCTTCGACGACAGCTACCTGGCGCAGTTCGAACTTGACGCCTATCCCACGCCGAAGCCCGGAAACCCGGATTTCGACTACGGCTTCGACATCGGGACCGGCGAACCCACCGACCACGTCGAGCCCACAGATCCCGTCGAGCCGGATCCCGAACCGGTCGAGCCGGTTGATCCGGATCCCGAGCCGGTCGACCCGGATCCCGAACCGGTCGAACCCACCGATCCGGTCGATCCGACTGATCCTGTCGAACCGGATCCCGTCGAGCCTGACCCCGAGCCGACTGATCCGATCGATCCGGTCAACGGCAACTTCTGGGAGGGGGCCGAGAACGTGGTCCTGGGAACCGAAGGGACCGACACGCTCAAGGGCTCCGAGGGCGCGGACATCCTCGTCGGCGCTGGCGGCGGCGACAAGATGTTCGGTTACGGCGGCGCAGATGTCTTCGTTCTGACCGCAACCGACGCCACCGCAGGCGCGGACAGCGACATCAAGGATTTCGACCTCTCGCAAGGGGACTCGCTGGCAATCATCGACGTGCCCGAGGCTCTGGTCGGGACCGACCCGAATACCTGGATACGTTTCGTCGATTCGGGGACGTTGGGTGAACTGCAGGTGAACCTCGATGGGACCGGCTTCAAACCGCTTGCCATTTTCCGCGGCGGGCGCGGACTGACAATCGATGACCTGATCAGCGCAGGCAGCCTGGATATCTACTCAGATACAGGCGAAACAGATGGGGGTGGCGGGATTGTCACCGACCCGGAGCCCATTCTCGATACAAGTGCGGACGAGGACGGGGACTTCGCCCTGACGATGCCGGACCTGGAAATCACGAACGACGAGGCCGATGCCGTACAGGTGCAGGTCTCAGGTCTCGATGCGGATGCCGCGGCCGTGGTCACAATCAGCAGCGGCACGTTCACCCTGAGCCAGGAAATCAACTCTGACGGCACGATCGAATTCGACCTCACCGCTTTCGAGCCGGGTTCGCTCAGCATCAAAGCGTTGATCTCGGATGACGCGGGCAACTCCGAAGTTCACATCGGAGAGAGCTTGACCCTGGTCGCGCCACCCACAGAAGATCCGACGGATCCTGATGATCCCGATCCGCTCGCTTCGTTTGATCCGACCCATGCCGGAAGCGAAGGCAGTGACAACCTCAAGGGCGGTGACGGGGACGATCGTCTTGCGGGCGGAGGTGGCCTCGATCGGCTCTACGGCAAAGGTGGCGATGACATCCTCGTGGGCGGTGCCGGGTCCGACAAGCTCTATGGCGGTGCCGGGGCGGACACGTTCCTGTTCGGTCCGTCGTCGCTCGGGGCCGGTGTCGATGACATCAAGGACTTCGTCCTGTCAGAAGGCGATGTCATCGCGCTGAGCGGCATCGTACCGGAGGATGCCACCGACCCGTCGCTTTGGGTGCGCTTCGTGGATTCCGGCACGGTCAGCTACCTGCAGGTCGATCCGACCGGGACCGGCGCCAATTTCGAGGATCTCGCGCTCATCCGGGACGGACGCGGCCTCGAACTCGACCAACTCATCGCGACCGACGCGATCGAGTTCTACTGACCCGCAGTTCCCGCCCGCGCGGGAACGTGCCATGACTCCAGGAACGCCGCGGCAGCAATGTCGCGGCGTTCGCGTATTGCCGGGCCTTCGGCTCTGGCCGGGAGGCCGGTCGAGATCAGGCCTGCCCCCAGACGCAGAATGCCACCTGCCTCGCCAAAGCGGCGTTCTCTGACCGCAGCCCGGGCACGCCAGACAAGACCGCGTGCCAGCGCCCGGGCGACCGAGGCCCTTGCCACGCCGCCAGGGTACAACGGCTGCATTGATTGATAGCGGCACCTATACGAGCACATTTGGGCATGCATCGCAGGATACCCGCACCGGGTCAGCGTTAGGCCTTTACGCAGATTTGGTGCAGTCCAATTCGCTGAGTCCAGATCGATTGGACGACCTGTTCAAGCCGCTATCCAGTTCGACCTTACCAACCCGCATGCATTTGATGCGGCTTGAGAAACGGGCATTTTTCTCGCTGTGGACTGCAAGGTTTCGTCGACTAGCATTCGAAACTTTGCACTTTGGGTTCCAACCATGAAGCGCTGCGGTCTCGCCCCAGAACAGGATGACCTTCTCCGACCGCGCCAGGTCCAGATGATCGACATGCGGCATGAAGTGGTGAAGTTAGCGGGCCTGATGTATCTCCAGCATGTCCGCCATCAGCGCTCTTGGGACATCTGAGTTGACTTCGTAACGGAGGCTTTCAGGCTTCATCGAAGCCACCAAGGAGTGGAGATGAGACAGAAACCCAGAAATCGAAGCCTACAGCTGAGGCGATGCTAAAGGACATTCGCCGGCGCACACGGAAGCACCATTCGTCCGAGGAGAAGATCGCATCGTGCTTGAAGGGTTGCGTGGCGAAGACAGCATCGCCGAGCGCTGTCGGCGCGAAGGGATCGGGACGAACTGAATCGCCCCGCGAACTTGCGGTCAGGTTCACCGATACCCGGCGCTACTTCGTGTCGGAGGCCCGCGTTTACAGGGTTCTGAAGACACAAGACCTGATCACCAGCCCCGCCTTCGTCGTGATCAAGGCGGCAAACGAATTCCATGAGAAGACGACCCGCCCGAACCAGCTCTGGCAGACCGACTTCACCCATTTGAAGGTTATCGGCTGGCGCTGGTTCTGCCTCTCGACGATCCTCGACGACTACAGCCGTTACGTCGTCGCGTGGCGGCTCTGCCCGACGATGAAGGCATCAGACGTGACAGCTACGCTGGAAGATGCCCTAGTCGCCTCGGGCTGCGACCGAGCCACCGTCGTCCAACAGCCCAGGCCGCTCTGCGACAACGGCAGCAGCTACATTTCCGGCGAATTGGCCAATTGGCTTGCCGACTAGGGCATGGATCACGTCCGCGGCGCGCCCCGGCACCCACAGACCCAAGGCAAAATCGCGCGCTGGCATCAGACCCTGAAGAACCGAATTCTCCTTGAGAACGACTACTAGCCCGGGGCTCTCGAAGAGGCTGTCGCGGCCTTCATCGACCACTACAATCATGACCGCGACCACGAGAGCCTCGGCAACCTCACGCCTGCCGATGTCTATCTCGGCCGTGAAGCACGCAATCCTGAATCGGCGAAAGGAGGTCAAAGCCAAGACCGTCGAGAAGCGCCGCTTGCCGCATCGCCAGACCGCGGCTTAAACCAAAACCCGACCGAGCCAGACCCTCCGTTCCCAGTCAGGCCTTCGTGCTCCAAATCATCTGACGACGAGCACAACGATTTATTAGCGTTTCAGCACTATCAAGTGCTATCCAGATCAGCATCAGAGAAAACTATGTCGAACATAAAAGGTTCCTCTGGCGATGACCAAATCGATGGGACGTTGGAGGCGGACTCCATCCAAGGGTACTCTGGCAGCGACACAATTGATGGAGGTCAGGGCAATGACACGCTTGACGGTGGAGAAGGGGACGATTTTTTCAAAGTTTACGGATCCTACGCCGGCACCGACCAGATCGACGGCGGCGCGGGGTACGATGTCGTCCAGGGCACGAGCGCAAGCGACGTGTTCCGCGTGGAGAGCCA
>NZ_JASHJL010000026.1 GCF_030733205.1 Mameliella sp. MMSF_3455 | reverse complement strand
GGTACCTCAGGGGTTCCATCGCCGATCTGAGCGTCGATCAGGGCAATGGCCCGGTCGGTGACGTCGATGGCATCAGCCGCGACAAAAACCGTGCGCCGTTCGAGGATCAACATCGCCCCGGCCTCGCGCAGCAATCCCTCCAGAACCGGTTGGGCCACGGTCAGGAAGCGGCGGCGCGCCTCCTCTGTGCGGGTTCCCAAAGCACGGGCCTTGGCGTCCTGTTCGTCTCTCAGACGTTGGACTTTCTCGTCAAAGGCATCGGCGAGGGCGCGGAACTCCTCCGGTGCAAGGGTCGGACGCAGGTCGGTCAGTTCGCGTTCTTCCTCGATCAGCTCAGCCTCGATCTTGCGGTTCTCCGCAGCGATCACCCGGCCCTGCTGTTCGATCTCGTCATTCACACGACGACCAAAGGCGCTTTCGGCAAAGACCCGCTCAAAGTCGATGACAAGGACCGGGGCCTGCGGAACCCCGGAGAGCAAGGGACTGCCCTGCCCCTGCGCCCCTGCCGCGGCACCCCAGAGCGCCAGCAGCAGGACGGCAAGACGGACAGTCAGACGCACGCTCGCCTCAGAACTGCGTCGAGATCGTCAGGTTGAAGTTCTGCGGCTCGTCCCACTTGTTCTTCTTCAGCGCCTCGGTGAAATTCAGGCGCAGCGGGCCAATCGCGCTTTTCCAGAAGATCGAGAAACCGACAACGTGCCGCGCGTCAAAACCTGTGGAGACGACGGTATTGCCTGCGCCGACCTTGTTCTTGGTCGCATCACTAAGCCCCCAGACCGAGCCGATGTCATAGAAGAGACCACCGGTGATGCCGTATTCCTCTGGCAGACCCAGCGGGAATTCCGCCTCGAAACGGGCCACGGCGTAGAAGTTGCCGCCGAGGGCGTCGTCGACCCCGCCCGGACCGATTTCACGCGGCCCGATCCCGCCCGAGCTGAACCCGCGCATGATGTCCGGTCCCAGCAGGAAACGGTCGGTTACACGGCTGTCGCCCTTGGTATAGTTCAGCGCCCCACCTTCCAGCGTCGCCCGCAGGGTGACTTCCTCGTTCCAGACCATTGTCTGTGCGATCGCCTTGGCGCTGGTCTTGACGAAGGTCGTGTCGCCGCCCAGTCCGGCAAAATCCTGTCCGAACTCGAACCGGTAGCGGGTATTCGGATCAAGCCCCTTGCGCTGGGTGTCGAAGATGTAGGTGTAACCCAGCGAGCTGTCGAAACGTTCACCTTCTTTTGCTTCGGCAAGAATCACACCCCCCAAGTCCGAAGGAGGATTGACCAAATCGATCCCGTTGATTTCGCCATAGTCCAGCGAATAGCGCAGCTGCAGGCGCGCCTGTTCCGCCACGGGGAACTCCAGGAACGGCTGGAACACGCCGGTTGTCGTGTCGAACACCGCGTTGTCGTTGTCGGTCTCGGTATAGGCAAAGGTGAAGCCCAGCGAGAGGTCCCGACCAAAGAGCCCCGGCTCGACAAACCGCAGGCCGTATTGTTGGGTATCCGCGGCGGTGTTGATCCGGAAGCTGAAGGACTGACCACGGCCCAAGAAATTACGTTCGGAGAAGCTGAACGCCGCACCAAAGCCGTTCTGCGTGGAATAGGAGCCACCGAAGCTGATCGAGCCGGTCGGTTTTTCCTCGACGTCCACGTCGACGACCACCTGCTGCGGGCTGGAACCTTCGCGGGCCTCGACATCGGCCTTGTTGAAGAAGCCAAGCGCGCGGATGCGTTCGGCGCTTTCGCGAATTGCACGCGGGTTGAACGGATCACCCTCGACCACCTCGAACTGGCGACGGATGACACGATCCAGCGTGGTGGTGTTGCCCTCGATGTCGATGCGTTCGATGAAGATACGCTCGCCACGCACGAGGCGGAAATCGACGTCCAGCGTCAGATCGCGGTCGTTGCGCGTGACCCGCGGTTCGACCCGGACAAAGTTGAGGCCAAGGTTCACCGCAAGCTTTTCAAGACGCGCGATCTCGTTCTCGACCAGGGAAGGCGAATAGACCTTGCCTTGACGCATGCGCACCTTGCTGCGGAACAGATCGGCATCGACGTCGGACAGGTCGGAAGTCACCGTCACTTCACCGACCCGGAACTGCTGGCCTTCCTCGACGTTGATCGTCACGAAGTAGGCGTCGCGTTCCTGGCTGAGTTCCGCGTTCACGCCCGTGATGCGGAAGTCGACATAGCCACGCGACGCATAGAAGTCGCGCAACAACTGCTGATCGAATTCCAGGCGATCCTCGATGAAGGTATCCTTGCGGATCACGGCACGCAGCAGGCCGGCCTGCTTGGTTTCGAGCACGCGGCGCAGGCGACGGTCGGAAAACTTGCCATTGCCGACAAAACCGATGCGCTCGACCTCGGCGACACCGCCCTCGAAGACTTCGAACACCAGATCGACTCGGTTGTCGCTGCGGCGGATGACCTTCGGCGTGACACGCGCGGCAAGGCGGCCTTGCACCTCGTATGCACGGCTGACCGCCAGCGCGTCCGCCTCTGCGACGCGGGGGCTGAAGACGCGGCGCGACTGCGACTGGATCGCCTGTGCCAGGTCTTCGTCCTTGATACGGCGATTGCCCTCGAAGGTGATGCGGTTGATCGTGGGATATTCGACAACGCGGATGGTCAGGCGCGATCCCTGAGGGATAATCTCGACGGTCTCGAACAGACCGGAGCCGAGGATCCGCTGGTAGGCATCGTTGAGTTCGGCCGCGGAAACCCGCTGGCCGCGTGCGATTCCGGCGTAGGACAGGATCGTGCCCGGTTCGACGCGGCGGTTGCCCTCGATATTGACCGAGTTGAAGACGTAGCTCTGGGCATAGGCGACTTGCGGGATCGTGGCGACCCCCGCACCCATTGCCACGGCGAAACTCAGGCACACCGCCCGAGTTGCGTTGGCAACCTGATAACCCCTTGCAAGACCCGGCGCTTTACGCGCGGAAATGCCTTTCGCCATGTTCGCAATCCACTTTGACATCCCAAGGTCGTGAGTATCGGGAATGCCGGTGCTTGTCAAAAGCTCGGGGGCGCGAATTTGAGTAACTGTAGCCTGTCAGCGACTAGTGCAGGACAGACCCCAGCCAGCCCCCGAAAAACAAGGCGAAGACGAGGGTGCAGATATACAGCAGGCGGTCCCAGTTTATGGTGACCAGCAGGCTCATGCTTCTGTATCCGGCTTGGATCGCGGTCATGGAATCGGTCCTCGGTTGCGTATGCGGACACAGCACTACCGAATGATTCAGGCAGGAGTTGGGCAACCCCCTGCCGGGAATGTGTCAGCCCCACACCATCAGGGGCAGAAAAGGTCGTTCGACAGGGCAAAGACCATCAGCCCCAGCACCAGCGTCAGGCCGATCGACATCAGCACCTTGAGCGCGCGGTCGCTTGGCGGACGCCCCGTGACGGCCTCATAGGCAAAGAACACCAGGTGGCCACCATCCAGCACCGGCACCGGGAAAAGGTTCAACAGACCGACGGCGGTGCTGAGCACGGCGATGAACCAGATGAAGTTCGTGGTGCCCTGGCTGGCCATGTCCCCACTTGTCTCGGCGATTCCGATGGGACCCGACAGGTTGCAGGTGCTGATTGCGCCGGTTGCCATGTGCCAAAGACCCGAGAGCGAGCCTTCGATGATCCGGCCCACCTGTGCCACGCCGCCGGTCACCGCGCTACCGAATCCGGCGGCCTCTGTCGCCGGTTCGAAGGCGACGCCGCCCACGATTCCGATACGGTAAAAGGTTTGAAAGCCGCCGTCAGGCTGCGGTTCATCCACCCGGCGCGGGGTCATTTCCTTGTTCAGGATCTCGCCATCCCGCCAGACCGTCAGTTGCAGGGTCGCCCCTTCAGAGCCCTCGACCCGTTCCTTCAACTCGGCAAAGGCATGGATCGGCGTACCGTCGACCTCGGTGATCACGTCCCCTGCCCTGAGGCCCGCATCGCTGGCGGCAGACCGCGGCGCGATCTGCGTGGCCAGCGGCGGATAAGTATAGGGACCGGTGACGGTCATCTCGCGCCCGTCGCGGCGCACGGTGTAATCCAGTTGCTGCTGATGTGGCAACGCGTCGAAATAGGCGCTCATCGTGCCATCCGCGGCATCGGGCAGCGGCGCGCCCTCGATGGCAAGGATCGTGTCTCCGGGTTCCAACTCCTGCTGAGCGGGCAGCGGGCGCAACTCGCCAACGGTCAAGGGTTCCATGACCTCGCCCCGGAACATCAGCACACCGGCAAAGATTGCAATGGACAGGACGAAGTTGAAGATCGGACCGGCGGCAACCGTGGCAGACCGCGCCCAGAGCGGCGCCCCGGACATGGTGCTGCGCATCTCGGCCTCGTCCAGTCCCTCGATCGCATCGGCGTCGACACCGCCCGACGCATTGGCATCCCCCCGGAACTTGACGTAGCCGCCAAAGGGAATCGCCGCCAGTTGCCACTTGGTGCCGTCACGATCGACGCGCGACCAGAGCACCGGACCAAAGCCGAGGCTGAAGACCTCGGGGAAAATCCCGGTCTTCTTGCCGACGATGAAATGGCCGTATTCATGCACCGCGATGATCACCGAAAGCGCGACCACGAAAAAGATCACGGTCCAAAGCGCGCCGCCAAATTGCGGGATCAGGGTCGTCAGGTCCAAACTGCCACTCCACTCAATGTCTAGTTTTGCCAGGGTTAGTTTTGCCGGATTTGGTCTTGCATGATCGCAACGGCCTCTGCCCGTGCGAGATGGTCCGCTTCGCTGACCTTATCAAGAGTAATACCGGCAGCATTGTGTCCCGCCTGGGACGAAAGCCGGGTGAGCACCTCTTCGACAACGCCCGCCATGCGGGTGAAGGGAATACGTCCCGCGATGAACCCGTCCAGCGCCGTTTCCTTGGCCGCGTTAAAGACCGCGCCCATGAGGCCCCCGGCCTGCATCACCTCACGCGCCAGCCGAAGCGCCGGCCAGCGCGTCTCGCACGGGGCACGGAAGGTCAGCTGGCCCAACTTCACCAGGTCCAGCCGCTCCACCGGCAGCGCCTTGCGCTTAGGGTGATTCAGCGCAAAGCCGATGGCATGGCGCATGTCCGGCGGTCCGACATGGGCCATCAGCGCCCCGTCGTTGAAGCCGACCAGCGCATGGATCATGGATTCCGGGTGAACGACGGCTTCGATCTTTTCAGGTTCAAGCCCGAAAAACTCGCGCGTTTCAATCAATTCCAGCGCCTTGTTGAACATCGACGCACTGTCGATGGTGATCCGTTGTCCCATCGTCCAGTTGGGATGGGTCGCCGCCTGTTCCGGCGTCGCGCGCGCCAGATCCTCCAGCGGCCAGTCCCGAAAGGCGCCGCCCGAGGCGGTGATGATCACCCGTTCGACAGCCTCCAGGTCCTCTCCGATCAGGGCCTGAAAGACGGCGGAATGTTCGCTGTCCACCGGCAACAGCTGCGCCGCGTTCTCCTGCGCCGTGCGCAGCATCAAGGGACCGGCGCAGACCATGCTTTCCTTGTTGGCCAGCGCCAGCGTTGCGCCTTGTTCCAGCGCCCGCAATCCCGGCTCCAGCCCGGCGGCGCCGACGATGGCGGACATGACCCAGTCGGCGGGCCGTGTCGCGGCCTCGACCAGGGCAGAGCGTCCCGCCGCCGCCTCGACGCCGGATCCTGCAAGTGCAGCGCGCAGATCCTCCAGCCGGTCCTCGTGCGCGGTGACAGCGACCTGGGCCCCCAGCATTCGGGCGTCGCGCGACAGTTGCGCGACATTGGCCCCGCCGGTCAGCGTCACGACCTCGAAATCGTCCCTGTCACGCGCGATCAGGTCGATGGTGTTCTGCCCGATCGACCCGGTCGCGCCAAAGATGGAAACCCTGCGCCTGCCACCCCCGGTCATACTGCCCCCGGAAACCCAGTGACCTGCCCCGCGATCACGATGAAGACCGCCGCGCCCAGCATCCCGTCGAACCGGTCCATCAGCCCGCCGTGCCCCGGCAGGAGGTTCGAGCTGTCCTTGACGCCCGCACGCCGTTTGATCGCGCTTTCGGCGATGTCTCCGATCTGCGAGGCCATGCTGACCGCGATGGAGACACCTACAAGACCCAGGCCGTCCTGGGTCAGGCCGGCAAAGACCAACCCGACAACAGCCGCACCGATCCAGCCCGCAACCGTGCCCGACCAGGTCTTGGACGGGCTGACGCGCGGCCAGAACTTGGGTCCGCCAAAGGTGCGGCCCGCGAAATAGCCCGCCACGTCCGTCACCACCACGACCACCATCAGCCAGAGCATCCAGATCAGGCCGAATTCATCGCGCAGATCCATCATGGCGTAGCCAGCCAGCAGGATCAGCGCGGTAAAGACCGCGTAGGTCACCCCGCCATGTTTCATACGCGAAAAGCCCAGCATCGAGGGCAGCATCAGCAGGGGCAGCGCAAAGGCCGGCGGCAATTCGATGGCGACAAGCGCAACCAAAAAGGCGGCGGCGGCCAGAATGTTCCGGCTGCGGACCCGCCCGCGATCACACAGGTGCACTAGTTCCCATACCATGCCACCACAGATGACCGCGATCAGCAGGTGAAACCAGATCCCGCCCAGCCAGACAGCGGCGACCCCGATGACTATCATCGCCGCGGCCGAGATCAGCCGCGGGGCAAGGTCCTCCCAACGTGGCTTGCTCATACCTTCACGGCACCGAAACGCCGGTCGCGCCCGCCGAAGGCGGCGCAAAGGCGACCCAGTTCCTCGGGGGTGAAATCCGGCCACAGGGTATCGATGAATTCATATTCGGCATAGGCCGACTGCCAGAGCAGGAAGTTCGAGATCCGCGCCTCTCCGCTGGTGCGTATCACCAAGTCGGGGTCGGGCAGCACATGGGTGTCCAGGTAACGCGGCAGAGTCTCGACATCGATTTCCTCCGGGTCCAGCTTGCCGTCCCGGACATCCATCGCAAGGCGCTTCGCAGCGCGCGCTACCTCATCCCGTCCGCCATAATTCAGCGCGATGGTCAGGTTGACGCCGGTGCAATGCTTGGTGAAATCCTCGGCCTCGTCCATCAGAGCACGCAGTTTGTCGTCCAGCCGCGGCCTGTCCCCGATGAACCGGACGCGGACGTTTTCCTTCACGAAGGCCTGCATCTCTTTCATGATGTAGCGACGGAACAGGCTCATCAGGCCGGCCACCTCGACCTGGGTGCGCTTCCAGTTCTCCGTCGAAAAGGCGAAGATTGTCAGGTACTTCACGCCGTAATCCGGGCAAGCCTCGACCACTTCTCGGACGCGACGGGCGCCGGCATGATGCCCGAACAGCCGTGGACGGCCCCGCATCGTCGCCCAGCGGCCATTGCCATCCATGATGATGGCCACATGTTTCGGGCCGAGGGTCTCCAGCATCGGTCTGGCCATCAAATTCCCTTCCAAAGCGAAATGCGCGGTATCACTCATAGATCATACCGTCGGTCGATCCAACGCAAAGACATCCACGGTTGAGTAGTCCAGTTTTGCGCGATGGGAAAGGCGCCACTGTGGCAAGGTATGGCCACAGGCGAGGCAATGCCGGGGTTCAGGGTGGTTCTCTGCAAGCCTGAGGACCCGATCAGCCCCGGCGGAACCTAGCACCGCCGGGAGGCTTGGTCGACCTAAGTCGCACGCTTGCGAAGTGCGGCACTTTTCCGGGAAAGGCCCCGGGACCGCCCGAAACCTTTATGGAAGGTTTCGACTCGCAGCGCGCGATAAGGTGTTAAACCTGCATGATTTCTTCTTGCTTGGTCTCCAGCGCCTCGTCGACCTTCTTGATGTAGGTATCGGTCAGATCCTGCACCTCGGTCTCCCAGAGCTTCTGGTCGTCCTCGGACATGCCGTCGGCCTTGGCCTTCTTGATCTGCTCCATGCCGTCGCGACGGATGTTGCGGATCGCGACGCGGGCATGTTCGGCATACTGGCCGGCCACCTTGCCCAGTTCCTTGCGGCGTTCCTCGTTCAGTTCGGGGATCGGCAGCATGATGATGGTGCCGTTCAGCTGCGGGTTGATGCCAAGGCCCGACTCGCGGATCGCCTTTTCCACCTTGCCCACAAGGCCCTTGTCCCAGACGTTGATCGTCACCATGCGCGGCTCGGGGACGTTGACGGTGCCAACCTGGTTGATCGGGGTCATCTGGCCATAGGCCTCGACCTGCACCGGCTCCAGCATCGACGCCGAGGCGCGCCCGGTCCGCAACGAGGCGAATTCCGTGCGCAGGTTGGACATGGCGCCGTCCATGCGGCGCATAAGATCGTCGGTATCGAGTTCGAAGTCTTCGGACATTCGGAGGCCCCTCGTTGATGCATCTGTGCTCGGGAAACACTGGTTAGCCTGACCTTTAACGCAGATCAATCGGCCTTGACCAGAGAGGGCGGCGCGGGCCCGACGCCCACACCGGGGAATTCACCGCAGGTAGGCGGGGCTTTCGGAGTCCAGCCGCCGCCGGATCGCGGCCCATTCCAGAGCGCCTTCATAGCCGTACCACTCGCTGGCGGCCATGTCAGACAGGTGGCGCTCCTGCTCGGCCTCGGGGATGGTGCGGATCGTCGCGCCGCCCGCCGCCGATTTCTGGACCTCCAGTTGCACGGCACAGGCCTGGTCCAGGTAGAAGCTGCGGAAAAACGCCTCGCCCGCGTCGCGGCCAAAGACAAAGGCCCCGTGCCAGGCTTCGACGATCATCTTCTTGTCCCTACCCGCCTTCAACAGTTCGGTCAGGAAGTCATCGGTGCATTCGAACTCGTAGTCGGTATAGCCGATCACGTCTTCGCCGCCGATCATCAGGTAGGCCTGGCTGTAGGGACCGACCCCCTCGGCCTGCGCGCTGACCCCCATGACCGCCTTGGTATGAATATGCATGATGCAATTCATCGTCGGGTCGGCCTCGAAGAAAAGTTTGCCGATCTCGGTGGCCGAGGGGTTGGGTTCGCCGTTTTCGGGGGTGTGGTTCACCCGGTCGAACCCGACCTTGATGAGGTTCGATGCGGTGACCTCTTCGTGCATCCAGCCATAGTGATGGGTCAGCAGCGCGTCTTCGCCGGGCACCCGCATGGCGTGCCACTGGTTGGTGACATCGGTCAGCCGGTATTTCACCAGCGCGTGATAGATCGCCGCCAGCTCCTGGCGGGCTTCCCATTCCGCGTCCGAGCAATTGGCCGGGCGCATTCCGGTCGGGGTCGGGTTCTGGATGTTCACGGCGGGTCTCCTGGTCTGTGTTGACGGCAGGCTGCCACCCTTTGCCGGCATGTATCGGTCACGAAGTGACGTTTTTCGTGCGGAAATTGCCCGCGATGATGTTAGGCTGAGACCCACGGCAACGCGCCGTTAAGATCCCCCGTGCCAGAACCGCAACAATGGCCCCAGCTCTGTTTCCCCCATGCATGTCTGCCTGATCCTCTTCCCCGGCTTCCAGATGCTCGCCTTTGTCTTTGCGCGCGAGGTGCTGCGCGTCGCCAACAAATGCGCCGGGCAAGATCTGTTTACCTGGCAGACGCGGACGGTCAGCGGCGCCCCTGTCGCCGCTTCCGACGGGACAGAAATCGCGGGCGACAAGCCGGACTGGTTCCGCGCGCAGGGCTTCGATCTCGTTCTGCTCTGCGCCGGTTACGACCCGCTGCGCAACCTGCCGATGGGGCTGCGGGCCTTCCTGCACCGCGCCGATTCCTCGGGGGCGACGCTGGGCGGGCTCGACACTGGCGGCATGATCCTGGCCAAGCTCGGCTTTCTCGACGGGCGCGAGGCGGTGCTGCACCACGAAGCCGTGCCCGCCGTGCTCGAGGAATTTCCAGATATCGTCCTCTCGGAAAATCTCTACGCCTTTGACCGCCAGCGCCTGACCACGGCGGGCGGCGTGGCCACGGGCGATGCGATCCTGGCCTGGATCGCGCGGGTTCACGGCCCGGCGCTGGCTGCGAAGACCGCCGATGCGCTGGCGCACGGGCGGATTCGCGATGCCGGAGAATGTCAGAAACTGGCGGTCAGCGCCGATCCGCTGCTGGAACGGATGATGGCCGTCATGGCCGCCCGGATCGAACACCCGATTCCTCTGGAACGGGTCGCGGCGGAATTGGGGCTCAGCCCCAAACAACTACGCCTGCGCTGCCGCAAGGGGCTGAACCAGACACCGGCGCAGGTCTACCTGGGCCTCAGACTGGACCGCGCCGCCCAGTTGGTGGCAGAGACCGAAAGATCGGTTCTGGACATAGCGCAGGCCACCGGATTCGCATCGCCCTCGGCCTTCACCCGCAGTTATCACGCTCGCTTCGGCGCCCCTCCGCGCAAGCAGCGTCAGGACCGTGTTTCATTGACAAAGGGCAAAGAAACGTCCCTGTAACTCATTGATCTGGCATTCCCCCCCCTCGCGGTCCAAGCGTGGACAATCGCAAGGGGCGCGCCATTGAAAATCGGCGAACGCCTCAGGCCGGCGACGGGCCGGGGATGTCCGGTCGGGCCGAGGGTTTCTCGACAACCCGGGTGCAGGTCCCCTGCCCGGCCAGAATGCCGCGGAAGCCGCCCGGCTCGTCCAGCGAAAAGACGATGATCGGCATGTTGTTGTCCCGCGCAAGCGCGATCGCCGAGGCATCCATGACCTTGAGGTTCTTCGACAGCACCTCGTCAAAGGTCACCTCGTCATAGCGCTTGGCCTCGGGATGTTGCCGCGGGTCCATGTCATAGACGCCGTCGGTGCCGTTCTTGCCCATGACAATCGCCTCGCAAGCCATTTCATTGGCCCGCAGCGCGGCGGCGGTGTCGGTTGTGAAATAGGGATTGCCGGTGCCGGCGGCAAAGATGCAGACCCGCTTTTTTTCCAGGTGGCGCACGGCGCGGCGGCGGATGTAGGGCTCGGCCACTTCGTCCATGCGGATCGCGCTGATGACCCGGGTGAAGACGCCAAGTCCCTCCAGCGCGGATTGCATCGCAAGGGCGTTCATTACCGTAGCCAGCATCCCCATGTAGTCGGCGGTCGTCCGTTCCATCCCCTGCGCGCTGCCCGCCAGCCCGCGAAAGATGTTGCCGCCCCCGATGACCATGCAGATCTCGACCCCCAGTTCCTGGACCGCCTGCACTTCCTTGGCGATGCGCTGAACGGTCGGCGGGTGCAGGCCAAAGCCCTGGTCTCCCATGAGTGCCTCCCCCGAAATCTTGAGCATCACGCGTTTGAAAGTTGTTTGCGGGGTGCCGGCTTCGGTCATGTTGCGCTCCGTCGTGGCGGGGATATGATCGCGCGCATATGTGGCGGAAAACCGGTCGGGCTGCAATGGCCCAGCGGCGCTGCCGGGCAGGACCGGGACAGGCAACCCAATGCGTGACAAATCGGCAATCGAGGAATGCCTTGCAGCCTGCGTGCCGGATCGCCCCGTGCTGATCGCCGGCCCGACCGCCAGCGGCAAGTCCGCCCTTGCGCTCGCCATTGCCGAACGACAGGGCGGAATCATCGTCAACGCCGACGCGATCCAGGTGTTCTCGGACTGGCGCGTGCTGACCGCGCGCCCCTCGGCAGAGGACGAGGCCCGCGCGCCGCACGCGCTGTATGGCCACGTTCCCGGCGATCGCGCCTACAGCGTCGGTGAATGGCTGCGCGAGGCAGCGGTCTTTCTGAACGCCCCCGAACGCCCGATCTTTACCGGCGGCACCGGGCTGTACCTGACCGCGCTCACAGAAGGACTGGCAGACATCCCGCCGACCCCGCCTGACGTCAGGACCGAGGGCGAGGCCCTGCTGGCCGACCGTGGCCTGCAGGCCATGATCGCAGACCTGGACTCGAAAACCGCCGGGCGGATCGACCTCAACAATCCTGCCCGCGTTGCCCGCGCCTGGGAGGTGCTGCGCGCGACCGGGCGCGGCCTGGCCGACTGGCAGGCGGACACACCGGCCCCCCTGCTGCCGCTCGACCAGGCCAGCGCATTCGTCGTCGATGCGCCCAAGGACTGGCTGACCCCACGGATCGAGCGCCGTTTCGACCAGATGATCGCCCAAGGCGCCCTGGACGAAGCCCGCGCCAATCGACCCGGATGGACCCCGGACCGTCCTTCGGCCAAGGCCATCGGCGCGGCGGAACTCATGGCCCATCTCGATGGGGACATGACCCTGGCAGAAGCCACCCGGCGCGCCACCATCCTGACCCGGCAATTCGCCAAGCGGCAGCGCACCTGGTTCCGCGCCCGCATGCGCCGCTGGCACAGCCTGCCAGCCCGGGAACTGGCCTGATGTCGCGGCCCGGCTTCCTGAAAAGGCCAATGCCGCCCGCTCCGCCACGCCCCAAGGGCGAGGTCCGGAGCGGTTCCTACGCGCTGGAGGTTCAGGCCGCGCCCTGGAAATTCACCCTGTTGCACGACCGGCCGGAGGATATCCTGCTCTGGGTGACGCGTGGACAGGGTCGTGTCATCGTCAACGGCATTCGGCGCGGCATTTCGACCAACAACGCGTTGTTCCTGCCCGCGGGTACGCTGTTCTCGGTCGAGATGCAGCAAGGCACACAGGCGCTGTTCGTCCAGAGCCCGGCAGGGCTCAGCCCCTACATGCCGCATGCGCCGCTGCTGCTGCGGGTGCGCGACAGCCTCTCGCAGGCGGAACTGACCGGCACCATCGATGCGATGAACCGCGAGACGACCCAGAAACGCCCCATGCTGCAAGAGGCGCTGGCCGCTCATGTCGGGCTTATCGCCGTCTGGCTGCACCGACAGGTGCAGGCCGGCGCGACAGATACCCCGCCCGAAAGCGCGGCACAGCGGCTGGTCCGGCGCTATGCCGAGGCCGTCACACGAGAGTTCCGCCAACCCAAGGCCATGGGCCTGTATGCCGAGGCCCTGGACGTTACACCGACCCATCTCAGCCGGGTCTGCCGCGGCTGCTGCGGCAAGACCGCCGCCGACATCCTGACCGAGCGCAAGCTGCACGCCGCGCGGCTGGCGCTGGAAAGCCCGGCGCCCGCGGTCAAGGAGGTGGCAAGGTCCCTGGGCTTTGCGTCGCCGGCCTATTTTACCCGCTTCATCCAGAACCATACGGGGCACACGCCCTCGGCCCTGCGGGCAGCAACACGGCGTTCACCTGCACGGGCCTGAACGGGGCGCTTTCTCCGCTGTATCGCGGGGTCGTGTCTTGCACTTGGGGCCGTGTCGCTTTTGAATAAGCCCCATGTCGGTTTTTGACCTCAAAAGGACGATAGCGGGCGTTGACTAGGCAAGCTTTCTCGTGCGCAATGACGTGCAGCGTGGGGCCACGACGCCGGGAACAACAAAGTTCCCCAACAAAAAAGGCCGACCAACCGGACCCCCGGCTGATCATAGGACTGTCACAGGGAGAAAAATATGACATCGATGGACAACCTGCAGCGGGTGCACCCGGCTGCGAAGATGTACGCCAAGGAACTCAAGCAGGGTCTGCTGGACCGGCGTGAATTCCTGGCGCGCACCACCGCGCTGGGCCTGACCTCTGCGGCGGCCTACGCTCTGGGCGGCCTGCAGCAGCCCGCGCAGGCTGCGGCCCATGCACAGCAGGGTGGCACGATCCGCTACCAGATGGAGGTTCGCGCGCTCAAGGATCCGCGCACCTACGACTGGACGCAGATCGCGACCTTTACCGCCGGCTGGCTGGAGTATCTCGTCGAGTACAACAACGACGGTTCGTTCGAACCCATGCTGCTGGAAAGCTGGGAGGCCAACGAGGACGCCACCGAATACACCCTGAAGGTCCGCCAGGGCGTGAAATGGAACAACGGGGACGATTTCACCGCCGAGGACGTGGCCCGCAACATCACGATGTGGTGCGAAAGCGAAGTCGAGGGCAACTCGATGGCCGCGCGCATGGGGTCGCTGATCGATCCCGACACCAAGAAGGCCGCCGAAGGCGCCATCGAGGTGGTCGACAGCCACACGGTCAAGCTGCGCTGCTCGTCGCCCGATATCACCATCATTCCCGGCTTTGCCGACTACCCGGCGGCCGTCGTGCATTCGAGCCATGATCCCAACAACATGCTGGCCAACCCGATCGGCACCGGCTTCATGCTGCCGGAAAGCCACGAGGTCGGCGTCAAGGGCGTGTTGGTGCGCAACGAGGACCACGAATGGTGGGGCTATGCCGCCGGCAAGGGTGGCTTCATCGACCGCATCGAGTTCATCGACTACGGCCAGGACCCGGCGGCCTTCATCGCCGCCTTCGAGGCCGAAGAGATCGACATGAACTGGGAGTCGGTGGGCGAATTCGTCGACATCTTCGACAGCATCGGCCTGACGCGCTCCGAGATCCCCTCGGGCTTTACCATCGTGATCCGCCCGAACCAGCTGGCCGAGGATGCCGATGGCAACAAGATCTACGGCGACAAGCGCGTGCGTCAGGCCCTGGCCATGGCGGTCGACAACAATGTCTGCCTGGAGCTGGGCATGGCCGGCTACGGCATCCATGCCGACAACTGCCACGTCGGCCCGATGCACCCCGAGCACGATGCCTCCGTCACTCGCATTCCGCATGATCCGGCGCGCGCGCTGGAACTCATCAAGGAAGCGGGCATGGAAGACTTCGTGCACGAGGTCCAGTCCATCGACGACGATTGGCGCCGCAACACCACCGCCGCCGTGGTCGCCCAGCTGAACGACGCGGGCATCCAGGCCACGCATACGGTATTGCCAGGATCGACCTTCTGGAACGACTGGACGAAATACCCGTTCTCGTCGACCAACTGGAACCACCGCCCGCTGGGCACGCAGGTTCTGGCCCTGGCCTATACCTCGGGCGCGGCCTGGAACGAGAGCGGCTTTGCCAACGCCGAATTCGACGCCCTGCTGGCCGAGGCGAACTCGATCGCCGATGCGGACGAACGCCGCGAGGTCATGGGCAAGCTGCAGGCGATCATGATCGAGGAAGGCGTGACCATCCAGCCGTACTGGCGGACCGCGATGCGCCACCACCGCGACAACCTGGTGGGTGTGGACAAGCACATCGCCGACCTGCCGCAGATCTACAAGTTCGGCATCAAGGCCTGACGCCTTTTGGCCAGGCGGGCCGCGCGAAAGGATCGCGCGGCCCATATTCGTCCCGGTCCGCGCGATACAAGCGGATCCATCAGCCAAAAGAGGCCGGAAGTCTACCGGTCCAAAGCCACCAACGGGGGCACCAATGGGTCTTTTCATCCTCAGGCGTGTGGGGGTCATGCTACTGACCGCTTTCTGCCTGACGTTCATCGTCTTCGTGATGACGAACCTTTATCCAAACCTGGAAAAACTCGCGAAGTCCGAAGGCAACTTCCGGATGACCGACATCGAGGTCGCCACCTGGTTATCGAACAACGGCTACCGGTCGCCGCTGGACGACCAACTGCTGGCAGACCTGAACGCAGGCCGCATCACCCAGGCTGAGGCCTCGGAACAGGTCAACACAGGCTTTGATCCCCGCATCTTCCGCAACTACGCGGAATGGCTGGGGGTCTACCCGGGATGGACGCGGGTCGACCGGGATGGGAACCAGCGTGGCCGCTGCATCCTGCCCGGCAGCGACCCGGCAGAGGCGCCGACCTTCTGCGGCGTCCTGCAGGGGCATTGGGGTTGGTCCACCGTGTCCAAGGCCCCCGTGACAGAGGCGCTTGGCACACGGATGGGAAACACCGGCTTCCTGATGCTGTGCGTGATGCTTCTGATGATCCCGTCGGCCCTGATCGTCGGTGTGCTTGCTGGCATGCGCGAGGGATCCGCCCTGGACCGCACGCTCTCGACCTTCTCGATCACCACGACGGCGACGCCGGAATATGTCTCGGGCGTTCTGTTCATCGCGATCTTCACCTCCTCGGCGGTGGGCCTGAAGTGGTTCAAGGGCACGGCCACCAGCGCGATGGAGAACCCTAACTTCGAGAACTTCTTTCTTCCGGTGCTGACCATCGCGCTTTATGGCATGGGCTACATCGCGCGGATGACCCGCGCCTCGATGGCCGAGGTCATGACCGCGCAGTACATCCGGACCGCGCGCCTCAAGGGGGTGAGTTTCGGCAACATCGTGATGAAGCACGCCCTGCGCAACGCGCTGATCGCGCCCTTTACCGTGATCATGCTGCAGTTCCCCTGGCTGCTGAACGGCGTCGTCATCGTCGAGACCCTGTTCCAGTACAAGGGCGTCGGCTGGGAACTGGTCCGTGCGGCGGGCAACAACGATATCGAGATGCTGCTGGCGATCTCGGTGGTTTCGGTCTTCGTGGTCCTGGTGACGCAGCTGATCTCTGACATCGGCTATGTCTACCTGAACCCGCGGATCAGCGTGACCTGAGGAGGCAAGAATGGATCCTTTGACCTGGACCGGCGGCCTCGGGCCCGTCCTTAACCCGATCTTGACCATCCTGGTGCCCGTGTTCGCGGTGGCCCTCGTTGCCAAGATCATCCTGTCCTTCTTCGAGCCGGACACCGGCATCCAGACCAACCCGGACGGCACCATCATCGCCACCGGCGGCATCTGGGGCCTGTCCACGAAACTGGTGAACTGGCTGGGGCTGGCGCTTTTGCTGGTCGTTCTGGCCTATGTCGTGGTGGGCGCTGCCATGGGCACGGGCGCCGGGATCATCGGCGGCATCAGCCGTCAGTTCATCCCCGTCTGGATCGCCCTTGTCCTGACCTTCGTCGTCTCGATCAATTTCAAGCGCAGCCTCGGCCTCTATGGCAAGCTCTTCGACTCGATGATCGGGATGATCGGTTTTGGCCTGGTGATGTTCTGGGTCTTCACGGCGGTCTTCTACGGCGCCTTCGACATGATCGCGACGCATGATCCTCTGAGCCAGGTCTCCGGCATGAAGAACAAGGTGCCCGGTACACCCTTGCGCGGGGCCGAAGAGGGCGACTTCCAGTGGTATCTCTTTGGCGGTGACAACCTCGCACGCGACATCTTCAGCCGCGTCGTCGCGGGTTCGACCATCGTGATCGCCATTGCGCCGCTGGCGACGCTCTTTGCCTTCATGGTGGGGATCACGCTGGGCTTGCCGGCGGGTTACTACGGCGGCAAGCTGGACACGGCGCTGAGCTTTTTCGCCAACCTGATCCTGGCCTTTCCGGTGATCCTGCTGTTCTACCTGCTGGTGACGCCGGAAATCGTGGCGACGGGCCTGCCGCAGTTCATGGCGGTGGTGCTGTTTCTCTTCCCGCTGATCTTTGCGGGCGTGCTTGTCCACTCGCGCTACCGCACCCAGCCGCAAAAGGATTACATCTGGCTGGCGATCATCCTTGTCCCGATGTTCCTGGTCTACATGTCGGTGATCAACAACCCGGACCCCACCGCCTCCCGTATCACCTTCTGGCCGCTCGATTTCTTCGACGTGCCGGGGGGTGTACTGGTGGTCTTCGTCTCGGTGGTCTTCGTCAACTCTCCCACGGTGTTCCGCATCGTGCGGGGCCTGACTATGGACATCAAGACGCGTGACTACGTGGCAGCGGCGCAGACCCGCGGCGAACGTCCCTGGTACATCATGCTGTGGGAGATCCTGCCCAACGCGCGCGGGCCGCTGATCGTCGATTTCTGCCTGCGCATCGGGTATACGACGATCCTGCTGGGAACACTGGGCTTCTTCGGACTGGGCCTGCCGCCGGAAAGCCCGGACTGGGGGTCGACGATCAACGAGGGGCGCAAGCTTTTGTCGATCTACCTGCACCCCGCCCTGCCGCCTGCGCTGGCCCTGCTGAGCCTGGTTCTTGGATTGAACTTGCTGGCAGACGGGCTGCGCGAGGAATCCCTGCGGGATTGAGCACTCGACGGGCACCGGGGACCATCCCCGGTGCCCCCCGGTATTTTCGGCCCAGAGAAACCGCAAGCGTTTCGCGGGCTGCTCCGACAGGGAGAACTGATACATGAAAGACGACTACGACGGGCCGATCCTCGAGATCGAGGACCTTTCGATCTCCTTCTTCACCCGGCTGCGCGAGATCCCCGCAGTGATGGATTTCTCTGTCCGGGTCAGACCGGGCGAGGCGGTTGGCCTCGTGGGGGAATCCGGCTGCGGCAAGTCCACCGTGGCGCTGGGTGTAATGCAGGACCTTGGCAAGAACGGCCGAATTGTCGGCGGTTCGATCAAGTTCAAGGGCCGCAACCTGAACAAGATGAGCCAGGAAGAACTGCGCCACATCCGCGGCTCCGAGATCGCCATGATCTACCAGGAACCGATGGCCAGCCTGAACCCGGCGATGAAGATCTCCAAACAGCTGATGGAAGTGCCCATGATCCACAAGGGCGTCAGCAAGGAAGAGGCCTACGAGCGCGCCCTGCAGGTGGTCACGGACGTCAAGCTGCCCGACCCCAAGCGCATCCTCGACAGCTATCCGCACCAGCTGTCGGGCGGCCAGCAGCAGCGGATCGTGATTGCGCTTGCGCTGATGGCAGAGCCCGCGCTCCTGATCCTGGACGAACCCACCACGGCATTGGACGTGACCGTCGAAGCGGCGGTGGTGCAACTGGTCAAGGAGCTGGGCGAGAAATACGGCACATCGATGCTCTTCATCTCGCACAACCTTGGCCTTGTGCTGGAGACCTGCGACCGGATCTGCGTGATGTATTCCGGCGAAGCGGTCGAGACCGGCAGCATCGAGGATGTCTTTGATAAGATGCAGCACCCCTACACGCAGGCGCTGTTCCGCTCAATCCCCCTGCCCGGCGCGGACAAGAACGCGCGCCCGCTGGTGGCGATCCCGGGCAACTTTCCCCTGCCCCATGAGCGCCCTCCGGGATGCAACTTTGGTCCTCGCTGCGACTACTTCGAGGAAGGCCGCTGCGACGCGATGGATCGAATTCCGATGGAGGACGTCCCCGGCGACGACAGGCACCGCTCCCGCTGCCTGAAGTTCAAGGAGATCGACTGGAACGCCCCCCTGGTCAGCACCTCGACCAACGAGAAGTCCGAGCCCGGCAAGGTCGTGCTCAAGATGGACAACCTCAAGAAATACTACGAGGTGGCCGCCAATGCGCTGTTCGGAAGTTCCGGCGAAAAGAAGGTGGTCAAGGCCAACGAGACGCTGAGCTTCGAGGCGCGCGAATCCGAGACGCTGGCCATCGTCGGCGAATCCGGCTGCGGCAAGTCGACCTTTGCCAAGGTTCTGATGGGCCTGGAAACCGCAACGGACGGGCAGATCCTGCTGGACAACCGCAACATCGAAAGCACGCCCATCGAAAAGCGCGACACGCAGACCGTGGCCGACGTCCAGATGGTGTTTCAGAACCCTTTCGACACGCTGAACCCCTCGATGACCGTGGGACGGCAGATCATGCGGGCGCTGGAAATCTTCGAACACGGCAATTCCGACGAGGAGCGCCGGCAGGAAATGCTGCGCTTGCTGGACTTGGTCAAGCTGCCGCGGGCCTTTGCCGAACGCATGCCGCGCCAGTTGTCGGGCGGTCAGAAGCAACGGGTGGGCATCGCACGGGCCTTTGCCGGCGGTGCGCGGATCGTGGTGGCGGATGAGCCCGTCTCGGCGCTTGACGTGTCGGTCCAGGCGGCGGTCACGGATCTGTTGATGGAAATCCAGCGTGAGCAGAAGACCACCTTGCTGTTCATCAGCCACGACCTGTCGATCGTGCGCTACCTCAGCGACCGGGTGATGGTGATGTACCTGGGCCACGTTGTCGAACTGGGCACGACCGACCAGGTCTTTGCGCCGCCCTACCACCCCTACACCGAGGCGCTGCTTTCAGCGGTCCCAATCGCCGACACCCATGTCGAAAAGACCCATATCGTGCTGGAAGGCGATATACCCTCGGCCATGAACCCGCCCTCGGGCTGTCCGTTCCAGACGCGCTGCCGTTGGAAGGACAAGGTTCCGGGCGGTCTTTGCGACAAGGAAGTGCCTCCGGTGCGCGTGATGGCCGGTGGTCACCAGATCAAATGCCACCTCGCCGACACCGAATTCGACGCAATGGAACCGGTCATCAAGATCGCGGCAGAGTGAAACTGACCTTCCCCGGGCCCGGTGGCCCGGGGAAGGCAGTCTATGGCCTGAGCCGACCACGGCACTTGTTTCGTTCTAACCGACCAGGCGTTGTGCCTCGCGTTCGCCGCCGCCCCGCGACTTGCGGATGTGATAAGGCGAAATCGACGAGTGTCCGAGCAATGCGCGCTGCTGTTTTAGAGTGATCGGGCACGGGAAAAGGAAATCGGTATAAAGTTCGTGGATGCTGCTGCACTGAACAGGTAGGTTTTCCCCCTCAATCCAAAGCTCTAGCCTGCCGGTCGCCCGCAACTGGGGCAACAGCCTGTCGAATGCCTTGGTATCGAAGGGATGAAAGCGGCAACCGCCTTTGCCCAGCGTGATCACCAGCCCTTCGACCAATTTGCCGCCCACCTTCAGGTCCGCGGCGATGCGACAGGCCTTGCGGTTGTAGATCAGCGCCATGATCCAGCGATAGCAGGTGTCGATCAGCACCAGCAGAGAGATGAATCCGACCATCAGAACGACGACCGCCCCGGCGGCAAACAGCTTTTCCTCCTGCGCGCGCCGTTCGATCTCGGACCAAACGCCGCTGGCCTTGGAAAATACGCCGCCGTCGCGCCCGCTTTGCATGCGCTGAAAGATGGATGTACCGGAGGTTTCGCACGCCAATGTGCTTTGCTGGTCAAGGTCACGCAGCAGGGCCGTCAGGCGCGCCGGGTTGTAATCGCCCCCGTTGGCCAGCCTCTCGGCCTCGGCCAGAAGGTTGACGGCAACGGGGGCCAGGCTATCCAACCCAGTGTCGATCAGGGCATCAAGGATTCGCGCCTCTGACAGGTCGTCCAGTTGCGCTCCCAGCCGGGCCGTCATGGCCGGCGGCAGATCGGCGCGGTCCACAGGCAGAACCGCAAGCGTTCGGGCCACGCCCATAAGGTCACCGGGCACTTGGCATCCCTGTGCCATGACCGCCGAGGAACTGGCAAGTATCGACATGGCAAGACAAATCAGCGCCGCGCCCCCGCGCCCTGCCTTCCAGATCCACCAAAAGTGAAGATACCCCATTCCACCGTTCCCGCGATCGTATCGACGCCGGAATGCAGTCTGGCAGCAAAGACATAACCAAGGTTTAAGCCGCGCCGCGTTCAGCCCGGTTTGTGCCCGGATCAGCCCCCGAGGATGATTTTCACGTAGTTTCGCGTTTCGCGATAAGGCGGCACGCCCTTGTACTTGGTCACGGCGCCCGGACCGGCGTTATAGGCGGCCAAAGCCAGGCGCCAACTGCCAAATTTCTGGAACTGCTGCTTGAGGTAACGTGCGCCGCCCTCGAGGTTCTGCGCCGGATCATGTGGATCGACACCGAGGCGCCGTGCGGTATCCGGCATCAGTTGCGCCAGCCCGATCGCCCCCTTGTGCGACTTCGCCTTGGGATTGAACCGGGATTCCTGGTTCACCAGACGCAGGAACAGGTCCTCGGGGATTCCGTGCTTGCGTGCCGCCACGCGGGCCATCTGGGCGAACTCGCCGTTGTAGCGCCCGCGGTAGACGGGCAAGTCGCCATCCGTGTCCGGCCCCCACTTGGTCGGAGTGACCACCTTGGGCGGCTGCAGGCGGACCGAGCTCTTGTACTGCTGCGCCGCGCGGTTATCGAGCACCTTGGTCTGACTGGAAAAGATGTGAGATCGGTTCTTGGTCGACAGGACGTCTGCCCATGCGCCCCCTGCAATGACCCCCAGAGCCAGCCCCAATCCGGCCGTGCGAAAACCCGCGCGCAGCATGCCACTATCCCCCTAAATCAAAACTTCACGGTTGCGACTATACGCATTTTCGGCGATTTCGCCAGTGCCGCCGGAGCGCACCTTTCGCGGGGTTCCATGATGGGTGTAGGCTCGGCGGATCAGTGCCGACGAGATTCGAAGGGGAAATACATGGCCGGTTCCGTGAACAAGGTGATCCTGGTGGGCAACCTCGGGAGGGATCCCGAAACGCGCACCTTCCAGAACGGCGGCAAGGTCTGCAACCTGCGCATCGCCACCTCGGAAAACTGGAAGGATCGCAACACCGGCGAGCGCCGCGAGCGGACCGAATGGCACTCGGTGGCCATTTTCTCCGAGCCCCTCGCACGCATCGCAGAGCAATACCTGCGCAAGGGTTCCAAGGTCTATATCGAAGGCCAGCTGGAAACCCGCAAATGGCAGGACCAGAACGGCCAGGACCGCTATTCGACAGAGGTCGTGCTGCGTCCCTACCGTAGCGAGCTGACGCTTCTCGACAGCCGCAGCGAAGGCGGCGGCGGTGGCGGCTATGGTGGTGGGTCCGGCGGCGGCTACGGTGGTGGCGGCGGTGGTTATGACGACCGCGGCGGCTATGACGATCCGGGATACGGAGGCGGATCGGGTGGCGGCTCCGGCCCGTCCCGGGCACCGGCGCGCGACATCGACGACGAAATTCCGTTTTGATGCACGGAACCGGCCTTTCGGTCGGTTCAGCCAGACCTTGGAATGGCGCCTGTCCCCATGGCAGGCGCCATTTCTTTGAAAAGGGGGACGCCGCGCGTGGTAGCGCCCCGGCGGAACAGGTCTTATCTGTGGGTTCACAGACTGTCCGACAGGAGACGACATGACCTGGACTTTCCGCCTTGGCCATCTACTCGGGTCCGAACTGCGCGTTCACGCGACCTTTTTCCTGCTGCTGGCCTGGGTGGCCGCAGCCGCCTGGGCGGAAAGCGGCCCCGCAGCCGCACTGGACAACACGCTCTTTGTCGTCGCGCTGTTTGGCTGCGTGGTGGCGCATGAATACGGTCATGCGTTGATGGCACGGCGCTACGGGATCAAGACACCGGACATCACTCTGTTGCCCATCGGTGGCATGGCCCGGATGGAAAGGATGCCCGAAAACCCGATGCATGAAATCGCGGTGGCCCTCGCCGGGCCGGCGGTGAATGTGGTCATCTGGGGCGTGCTGATCGTCTTCGGCGCCTCGACGGAAATGGAAGCGCTGGCCGATCCGACGAACCCGCAGGACTTCCTGGGCCGGTTGGCGGCGGTGAACCTCTTTCTCGCGGTCTTCAACCTTATTCCGGCCTTTCCGATGGATGGCGGGCGGGTGCTGCGGGCGGCACTGTCGTTTGGCATGGATCGGGTCCGCGCCACCCGCTTTGCCGCGACCGCGGGCCAGGTGGCGGCCTTTCTTTTCGGCTTTCTCGGCCTCACCTCGGGCAACCTGATCCTGCTGTTGATCGCACTCTTTATCTTTGTCGCCGCCCAGGCCGAGGCACGCGACGTCGAAAGCCGCGGCCTGGCCGAGGGCCTGCACTTGCGCGATGCGGTGATCACCAGTTTCGAAAGCCTCACGCCCTCTGACCCGATGCATGTGGCCGCCCAAACGCTGATCCGCACGACACAGCATGAGTTTCCCGTGCTGCATGAGGACGGGCGGCTGGCCGGTTTCCTGACCCGCCAAGCCCTGTTCCGGGCGATGGCCGAAGGTCACAACACCCATCCGGTCGGCGAAGAAATGGAAGAGGTGCCCGCCCTGCCATTGTCGGCACCGCTGGCAAAGGCTATGGACGCGCTGCAACAGTCCCCCGCCGTCGCGGCAACGGACGCGGCCGGGCACGTCGTGGGCTATGTCACCTCGGAAAACCTGGGCGAACTGATCATGCTGCGCAGCCGGCGGTGACTGCCGCACCTTTCAAGGTTTGAAGAGAACGAAGCCTCCGTCATAGCGACGCCACGGGCGGCATACCCGCTTGTTGTCTTCCCGAAACGAGGATTGTTCGACTCATCGGATGCGCAATCAGGACCAACCCCTTTTTCCCCGCCGAACCTTCCTCTCTACAGTGACCGCATTCACCGCCGCGGGCCAGTGTTCGCCCAGCAGTGCAAACGGGCACCGGTTCGGCGATGCCTTGCGATCCTTCACGCTTCACCTCCGTACCGATGGTAACGGTCATACCATATCGGGTTCCGGCTTCCTCAGGCCACCCAAGGAAGTGGCTTCGAGGGCCGGGTCCATTCAATCGGATATGTGCGTGGCCTGCCGAAGGCACGAATGGCTCTCATATTCGACGGCAAGCTCTGTATCAGCGTACCGGAATTGGGGCATGTAACGCTTTGACGAACGTTGCTCGCAAAGCACGGAAGCTCCACGATGCGCATATCACTCAGGAGACAGAAAAGGCCGTTTCCGTCTCCGTCGCACATGAATTTCCGGGTCCGATCAGCGGTTAGAGAGCTGCTCTGCCAGCATCGTCCGAACCGTGTCGCGCGGGACGTCCGAGGTCACAAAGGCCTGTCCGATGCCGCGCGCGAGGATGAACCGCAGCTGGCCGTCCACCACCTTCTTGTCCTGTCCCATCAGCTCCAGCAGGGCCTCGGCATCCGGCAGATCGCCCGGGATATCGGCCAGGTCACAGCGCATCCCGCTGTCCTTCAACAGCGCGCGGACCCGGCTGGGATCTTCCTGCGAGCAAAGCCCCAAGCGCGCGGACAGTTCGAAGGCCAGCGCACAGCCAATTGCCACGCCCTCGCCGTGCAGCAAGCGGTCGGAATAACCGGTCGCGGCCTCCAGCGCGTGACAGAAGGTATGGCCGAGGTTCAACAGCGCCCGGTCGCCCTGTTCCGTCTCGTCGCGCAGGACGATCTCGGCCTTCATCTCGACCGAGCGTTTCACCGCATAAGCCCGCGCCTCCCGATCCCCCCCGGCGACCTTGGCGCCGTTCGTTTCCAGCCAGTCAAAGAACGCCGCATCGCCCAACAGCCCGTATTTCACCACCTCGCCGTATCCGGCGAGAAAATCGCGCGGAGTCAGAGTTTCCAATACGCCGATGTCGGCCAGTACCAGCGCGGGCTGGTGAAAGGCACCGATCAGGTTCTTGCCCTGTGGCGCGTTGATCCCGGTCTTGCCCCCCACGGAACTGTCGACCTGCGCCAACAAGCTGGTCGGGATCTGCACGAATCGCACCCCTCGGCGCAACACGGCGGCGGCAAAGCCCACGAGATCGCCGATCACGCCACCGCCCAGGGCCACGACGATGTCGCGCCGCTCGACCTTCTGTTCCAAAAGCCATTCCACGGTACGCGTGAATTGCGGCCAGCCTTTCGTCGACTCGCCCGGCGGCAAGGTCAGGGCCACGCTCTCGATACCCTCGGCAGCCATCGCAGCCTCAAGGGCGGCCAGATGCGCCGCGGCGACGTTCTCGTCGCTGACAATCGCCACGCGCGGGCGTTTCAGCAGGGGCGCGATCTCTGCCCCGGCCCGCGACAGCAGCCCGGCCCCGATGCGCACCTCATATTCGCGTCCCGGCAGCGGGACATTCACCGTCTCGATCATTCCACCTTCTCCAGCACGTCTGGCCTGCCTTCCAGCAGCGCGGCGGACACCCGTCGCGCCATCTGGTCCAGCGACAGGCCCGGCGCAGAGGGCACCGCAACGTCCGCCTGCGCATAGACCGGCACCCTTGCCTCGTACAGTTCCCGCAACGTGCCCTTGGGGTCGGGCGTGCGCAGCAGCGGCCGGGTATCCTTGTGGCGCACCCTTTCCCACAACAGGTCCAGGTCCGCGTCCAACCAGACAGAGACCCCCATGCGCGAGATCATCTGCCGATTGTCCGCCGACAGAAAGGCCCCTCCCCCGGTCGACAGAACGCCGGGCTTGCCTTCCAGAAGGCGCTCGATCACCTGGCTTTCCTTGCGTCGAAAGAAGGGTTCGCCATCGCGGGCGAATATCTCTGCGATGGTCATGTTGGCGGCTTCTTCGATCTCGTGATCCGAATCGCGGAACATGACGCCAAGCTGCGACGCCAGCGTCCGCCCCACCGCCGTCTTGCCTGCCCCCATCATGCCCACGAAGACAATTGTCTTGTGCAGGATCAATCCCTTGTGAACCGTGCCTTCGGCCATCCCTCGCCCATCGCTTAACCTGTTGCGTGAATGACGTGATCGCGACAAAAAGGCTAGGTATAAGTTGAAAAAAGACGAGGCAGGGGGCGCGACCTAATGGGGCGGTTGATCAAATGGCTATTCTATCTGCTGGTCCTGGGGGCACTGGCGCTTGTCGCCTATGCCTATGTCGGGCCTTTCTTCGGGGCGGATTTCAGCCCACCACAGTCCGAGCGTAGGTTGCCGGTGCAACTCGATGACGGTTGAGCCGGGCCACCGCCTGACGCTGGCGCTGTGCACGGCGCTGTTTCTGGCCGGAACCGTCTCGGCCCAGAATGCCCCCGTCGCACAAAGCGCCACCCCGCCCCGGGTCGACGAGGCGCCGCTGTCGGCGCCCAATCCCGGGGCGGCGGGGCTGTTGTCCCCGCGCCTGACCGGCCTGACCACGGATATGTGGCGCGGGTCGGATCCCACGACGCTCGAAGCGTTGATCCGCGCGCTGGATCTGCCGGTGCCCGCGCTGCGCGCCCACATGCGGGTGATGATGCTGGCCGAGGCCGATCCTCCGGCGGACGACAGGGACCTGGCCCATCTGACCGCGCGCCTCACCTGGCTCGAGGACCAGGGCCTTGTGGAAGAGGCGCTGGCGCTTCTGGACATCACCGGGGTGCAGGACCCGCACCTCTTCGCGATCTGGTCCGACCTTGCCCTGCTGTTGGGGCAATCCGCCCCGGTCTGCCGGGCGCTCGCGGCACAGCCGCGACTGAGTGACGACCTGTCCCTGCGGATCTTCTGCACCGCGCGCGACGGCGACTGGCGCCGCGCCGCGCTGATCCTGCAAAGCGCCCAGAGCCTGGGCGACATCGGCGGGCGGCGGGCCGAACTGCTGACACGCTTCCTGGACCCGGAACTGGCCAGCGATGCCCCGCTCTTGCCCCCCGTGCGTCCGTCACCGCTGGAATTCCGCCTGTTCGAGGCACTGGGAGAGCCGCTGCCCACCGCGCCCCTGCCCCTGCCCTTCGCCGTGCTTGACCTGGGCGGCGACAATGGCTGGCGCGCTCAGATTCAGGCCGCCGAAAGGCTGGCACGGGCCGGGAGCCTGCCCGCCAACCGCCTGCTGGGAATCTACACCCTGCGCCATCCCGCCGCCTCTGGCGGGGTCTGGGACCGGGTCGATGCGCTGCAGGATTTCGAACGGGCCTTGAACCGGGGCACCCCCGGCGCAATCGCGCAGGAACTGGAACGGGTCTGGCCACAGATGGCCTCGGGCCGCCTTCTGGTGCCTTTTTCGGAACTCTACGGCGAGCGTCTGTCGGATGTCGCGCTGGACGGACGCGCCGCCGGCATCGTGCGTCGCGCCGGTTTCCTGTCCCCTGCCTACGAGGCACTGGCGCTGGAACTGACCGACGGCAGTCGCGAAACCCGCTTTCTGACCGCCATCGCCCGGGGCCTTGCCCCGGCCGAAATGGCCGACCTACCCCATGCCAAGGCCGTGGCCGCCGGCTTTTCCGGCGCGGCCATGCCTCGCGCGCTCCGGGCGCAACTGGCCGAGGGTCGCCTGGGTGAGGTCATCCTGCGCGCGATGGTGCTCTTCTCCTCCGGCGCGGACGGCAACGGGCAGGACCTGACCGATGCCATTGCCGCCTTCCGCAGCCTGGGGCTGGAGGATCTCGCCCGGCGCTCGGCACTGGAACTGATGATCCTTGATGCCGAGAGGGCACGCCGATGACACCCGCGCGCTGGGTCCCGCTGTTCCTGGAGGCGATGGCCGCCGAACGCGGCGCGGCGGCCAATACCTTGGCAGCCTATGACCGCGACTTGGCCCATGTTCAGGACTGGCTGACCGATTCCGGCAAGGATTTCGCCAGCGCGTCAGAGGATGACATCACGGCATACCTCGTGCATTGCGACGCGCAGGGGCTCTCCAGGGCCACCCGCGCGCGCCGCTTGTCTGCCATGAAGCAGCTTTACCGTTTCGCCTTTGAAGAGGGCCTGCGCCAGGACAACCCGGCGCTGCAGATCGCAGGGCCCGGCCGTGACAAACGCCTGCCCAAGACCCTTTCGGTCGACGAGGTCGACCGCCTGCTGGAGGCGGCGCAGGCGCATGGGCGCAATGCCGCGGACCGCAGCCGGAACGCCTGCCTGATGCAGGTTCTTTATGCCACGGGCATGCGGGTCAGCGAGCTTGTCTCCCTGCCGCTGGCCGCGGCCCGGGGCGATCCCCGCATGCTGTTGATCCGGGGAAAGGGCGGCAAGGAACGCATGGTCCCGCTCTCTCCCCCCGCTCGGGAGGCTCTGGCAGACTGGCTTGCCGCGCGCGAAGTGCAAGAGGACAGCGCGAGGAGCCGCGGCAAACCCGCCTCGACCTTCCTCTTTCCTTCGCGCGGCAAGGCGGGGCACCTCACGCGGCACGCCTTTTACATGCTGATCAAGGAATTTGCGGTCGAGGCCGGTGTCTCACCGGAAAAGGTGACGCCGCACACCCTGCGCCACGCCTTCGCCACGCACCTTCTGGCCAACGGCGCCGACCTGCGCGCCATCCAGACCCTGCTGGGCCACGCAGACGTGGCCACGACAGAGATCTACACCCATGTGCTCGAAGAGCGGCTGCGCGACCTGGTGCTGGACCACCACCCGCTTGCAAAGGACGACTGACCCCGCGCCCAGCGACAACTGGGCTTTGTCCGGATAGTTCGCTGCACATGGCGGACCGCCGCCCCCTTGATCCCGTCCTGCCGCGCCCCCATAACCGGTTCAAACCCAAAGGACCGCTTTCATGGACGCATCGACCGGCTCTTTCGACGCCGCTTTCTGGATCTCCTCTGCCGCGATTTTGGCCCTCATCATGCTGTCGGCCTTCTTTTCCGGCTCCGAAACCGCCCTCACGGCCGCCTCTCGGGGCAAGCTGCGCGCGGCCGCTGACAAGGGCAATTCCGGCGCCTTGCGTGCGCTCGGGATCACAGAGGACAACGAAAGGCTGATCGGCTCGGTCCTCTTGGGCAACAACCTGGTCAACATCCTCGCCACGGCGCTGGCCACTAGCATCTTTACCCAGGCCTTCGGCGAGGGCGGCGTCGTCTACGCGACACTGGTCATGACCCTTCTGGTGCTGATCTTTGCCGAGGTTCTGCCCAAGACCTATGCCATCACCAATCCCGAAACTGCCGCGTCGCGCGTGTCTGCCCCCATTGCGCTGGTTGTGCGGCTTTTCGCGCCCGTTGTGTCGGCCGTGCGCGTGCTGGTGCGTGCCCTTCTGCGCGTCGTCGGTGTGCGCACCGATCCCGACAGCCACATCCTGGCCGTGCGCGAGGAAATCGCCGGAGCGCTGCAACTCGGCCATTCCGAAGGCGTCGTCGAAAAGGAAGACCGCGACCGAATTCTGGGTGCACTCGATCTCAGCGAACGCACGGTCGAGGAAATCATGCTGCACCGCTCCAAGATCGAGATGATCGATGCCAACGCGCGGCCGCAGGAAATCCTGGAACAATGCCTGGAAAGCAGCCACACCCGTCTGCCCGTCTTCCGCGATGACCCCGAGAACATCATCGGCGTAATCCACGCCAAGGACCTGCTGCGCGCCATGTACAGGCTGGTGGACGAGGACCAGACGATGGCCGGGGCCATCGCCGACTTCAACATCACCGACATCGCGATGAAGCCCTATTTCGTTCCCGACACCACGTCACTGGACGACCAGATGCGCCAGTTCCTGCGCCGTCGCACGCATTTCGCATTGGTCGTGGACGAATACGGCAGCCTGCAGGGCCTGATCACGCTCGAGGACATCCTCGAGGAGATCGTCGGTGAGATCACCGACGAATTCGACCCGGATGCAGAGCACCCGATCCGCCGCGCCGAGGACGGCCACTACTGGATCGACGGGGCCATGACCATCCGCGATTTCAACCGTGCCACCGACTGGTCGCTGCCCGACGACGAGGCCAATACCGTCGCGGGTCTCGTGATCCACGAGGCGCAGATGATCCCCACCGTGGGTCAGGTCTTCAGCTTCCACGGATTCCGCTTCGAGGTCATGGCGCGGGAAAACAACCGGATCACCAAGCTCAAGGTCCGCCCGCTGATCTCCGGCACGGCCTGAGCACCGCAGGGCCGGGCTTGACATGGCTCAAGGCCCGCCCTGTCCTGCCTGATAGGCTGTTCTCGTGGCCATCGTGCACGGGCCGTCCCGCTCGTGCCGGGCCGGGAGGACCGCCGCGATGCAGACACTTGGCCTTCGGTACTTGGCAACGTCGCTTGCCCTTGCCGCGACAGTCGGTGTGGCAGAGCCGGATGTTCCCGGGGCCCTTCGCCTTTCACAGGGGCTGGAAATCAACAGCCTGCTCAAGGACGGCCCCGCCTCACCCACGCCAGAGACCAACCGCCCTGCCATTCAGACCGACCTGTTGCGCGGCTCCCCTGCCACTGCCCCAGAGGCGGTGGAGGTGCCCTCGCCCCTTCCAGCTGCACGCCCTGTCAGCGCCTTTCCGGCCTCCGCCCTAGCGGGCAAGTGGACGGGTCGAGGGATTGGATGCAACGGACTTTCCTTGACGTTCACGGCCAGAGACGACGGCTTTGACGGAAAGGGGATCTGGACTGATCCGGTCGATGGCTCCGCCTTCACCACCCGCGTAACGGCACGGGCCACAAGCGAACGTGCTGGCAAGGCGCTGCCCGGCCAGCCTGCCGCCTACCTCGCCTATGCCCGGCAATATGCCGCCCGGATCACCCGCACCGATGCCTCTGGCCAGGTGGCCGACATGCTTGACGACAACCCCGCGATCTTTCTGGTCGGCCGCGAACCGGCAACAGGCGGGCTGGTCCTGCGCTTCGTCGCACCGTTGACGCCCTGCATCTTCGCCCAAGCGGATCAATGAAGGAGCATCGCGGATGAAACGCCACTCCAAGATGTGTTTGCCGTGCCTTTTCCTCGTCTTTCTTTTCCTGGCCAGCGCAGCGCGGGCAGACACCGACACCGAGATCGAGGCAACCATCGCGCAGTTGCGCCAGCAGGTCGGACAAACGATCACCAGGACCGACAAGGCTGACAACGAACTGACCGCGATCCGCGCCTACAAATGGCGTGTCTGGAAGGCCTGGATCCAGCCCTGGCAAGCCAATGAGACCGCGATCCGGGCTCTGACGGCAGAGATCGAGGCGCTCAAGGGCATGCGCGCCTTCAACCAGAACTCACGCGACCTGAACAACCAGATGCGAGCGCTGCTGGCCGAACGCGCCGCGCTGGAGCGATTGAGAGACGGCACGGTCGATGACTGCGCGCCGCCCTGCGCCGACATACACCAGTTGATCCGACAATATCACGCCCGGGTGCGACGCGAAAATGAGCTGGTCGCCGAACTGGCGGACCTGAACCGGGCGTCCCGGCGGCTGGACGATCAGATCGAGGCGCAAAAAGCCCGACTGGCCGCCAACAAGGCAGCGCGTGACAAGCTGCTGGCGGTGGAAAAGGCCAAGTTGACGGCGGAACGGGACCGCCTTGCCCCGATGCTGAAGGATCCGGACCATTTTATCCTGCCTTCGCTGACGCCCGGCGGACCGCCCCGCGTGTTGACCAAGGAAGACCTTGTGCTGGAAGTCACGCTGACTCTCTTCGAGGTCGGCACCACCAGTGACATAGACAGCCCCGAATTCCGGGCCGAAGTCGAGACGCTTGTGCGCGGGCTCTTGCAGGGATCACAGACGATGCGGACCCGGATCAAGGAGCGGATCGACTTCCTTGACACCCAACTCGCCGCGCTGGACCGCCGTCTGACTGCCTCGGGGGGTGGTGCCACCGCATCGCCGGACGGGCCCAATTGCCCCACCCGCAACCCGGACCTGACCGGACAGGTCCTGACCCATCGCATCCCGCCCGGGGACGACCAGAACCATCTCTCGTGCAGCTATTTCGCCGCCCCCGCCGACGGCCAGGCGGGCGGCCGGATCAGGTCACAGGTCCGCTACGCGGCAGGCAAGGAAACCGGGGTCTCGGCCTATTTCACGCAGGACGGTGGGCATCACCTCGACCAGATCCACAACATCCACGGCCCGCGAACAAGCGGCGCGGACTGCCGCTATCATTCCGCCAGTGCCATCGCCAAGTACCGCCTGCGGGGGCACGATGGCAGCGAGATGGTGGTCTTTTGCAAAGCGGACGGGACGCTGGGCAAATGCGATTTCTTCACCCATGACGGTCGTGCGCGCCGGTGCAGTGCGGATTGCACCGACAAATGCGCCGACCTGCGAACCAGCATCGGCTGGCCGGCGATGCGATAGGCTCAGGCGCGCAGACGCTCTCCGGTCGGGTCAAATGGTGGCTGCGCCAGAATTTCCGCGCCGTGCGGACGGCCCAGCACCATGACCTCGACCCGGTCACCCGGCGCCGCCGAACCCGCCTTGACATAGCCAAGCGCGAGGCTCCGACCGACGGAGTAGCCATAGCCGCCCGAAGTGACACGTCCGACGCCCCGTCCATCGCGAAAGATCGGCTCTCCGCCCGTGGCATCGGCATTGGACGCCGTCACCGCATCTTCGTCCAGCGCCAGGATCACCAGTTCCTCGCGCGCCGGTTTCTCGATCACCTCCAGCAGCGCCTGTTTGTTCAGGAACTCCTTGTCCAGCTTGCACAGCCGCGCCAGCCCGACTTCCTGCGGCCAGTACTCTGGCGAATACTCTCGGCTCCACGAGCCATAGCCTTTTTCGATCCTGAGGCTCATCAAGGCACGGCTGCCGACCGGGCCAATCCCCAAGGCGTCGCCTTCCTTCAGAAGAGCCTCGTACAGCTGCGCCTGATCGTCCTCGGCGCAATGCAGTTCCCACCCAAGGTCCCCGGTAAAGGACACCCGCAGCGCCAGCACCCGAACGCCAGCCAGTTCGATCCACTGCGAGGCCATGAAAGGCCAGTCGGCGGTGGCCAGCGAGGCGTTGGTCAACCGCCCCAGCATCTCGCGCGAGCGCGGCCCAGCCACGTTGAACCCGCACATGGCATTGGTCATGGAGGTGCAGGCCGTCCCCTCGGGCAAGGGCACATCCGCGAAGAACCGCTGATGATAACGCTCGGCCATGCCGGATCCGATCACCCAGAATTCCTCGTCGCCCAGTCGGGTGACGGTGAAATCCCCGGCGATCCCGCCGCGCTTGCCGATCAACGGAGTCAGACAGGACCGCCCCACCTTGCGCGGCATCCGGTTGGCGAACAGCGCGTTCAGCCAATCCTCGGCACCTGCGCCGCTGACCCGGTACTTGGCAAAGTTCGAGATGTCGATGATGCCGCCCGTCTCGCGCAGCATACGCGCTTCGCGGCCCACGCTCTGCCACCAACCCTGCCGGGTGAAGCCGGGCGTATCGGGCTGGTCGGCGTCGAAATAGGCCGGGTGTTCCCAGCCATAGTTGAGGCCGAACTTGGCGCCCATGCTCTTTTGCATCTCGTAGACCGGGCGCACACGCACAGGACGGCCGGCATCGCGTTCCTCGCCGGGGAAGTGGATGGCAAAGCGGTGCGCATATTGGTTCATGACACGCGCCTTGGTGAATTTTTCGTCCGCCCAGTCACCGAACCGCGCCATGTCCCAGGCGAACATGTCGTATTGCTTCTCGCCTTCGACGATCCATTGCGCCGCCATCAAGCCCATGCCGCCGGACTGCGAGAACCCCGGTATGATGCCGTTGCAGCAGAAATAGCCTTTCAGTTCCGGCACCGGCCCCATCAGCACGTTGGCATCGGGCGACCAGATCATCGGTCCGTTGATGACCCGCTTGATCCCCGCCGCGCCCACTGCCGGGACGCGGTCGATGGCGCGCATCATGTTGTCCTCGATGCGTTCCAGGTCATCGGGGAAAAGATCATGCGCGAAATCCAGCGGCGTGCCGTCTTCGGCCCAGAGCCGCACGTCACGTTCATAGGCACCGATCAGCAGGCCCTTGCCTTCCTGGCGCAGGTAATATTCGCCGTCCCGGTCCGCGACCGACGGCAACCGCCGGTCCATCGTGTCGATCTCGGCAATGGTTTCGGTCACGAAATATTGGTGCTCGGTCGGCTGCAGAGGCAGTTTCAGCCCCGCCAGGGCCGCCACCTCACGCCCCCAGAGTCCGGCGGCGTTCACCACCCAGGGCGTCGCGATATCGCCCTTGGTCGTGCGCACGATCCATGTCCCGTCCGCCTGTGGCTCCGTCGCGGTCACCGGGGTAAAGCGATGGATCTCGGCCCCCCGTTGCCGTGCGCCGGCCGCGTAGGCCGCCGTCACACCCGAAGGATCGACGTTGCCGCCGTCGGGCTCGAACATGATGCAGCGAATGCCGGTGAAATCGACCAGAGGATGCAGGCGCTCTGCCTCGTCCCGGGTGATCTCGTGGAAATTCATGCCATACAGCTTGGCCTTGGCGGCCTGCAGGCGCAGCTGGTGCTCCCGCTCGACCGTCTGGGCCAGGTACAGGCTGCCGGGCTGGAAGACACCGCAACTTTGGCCTGTTTCCGCTTCCAGGTCCTTGTAAAGGCTCATCGTATAGTGCTGCAGGCGACTGATGTTGGTGCTGTCATGCAGGCCGTGGATATTTGCCGCAGCGTGCCAGGTAGAGCCCGACGTCAACTCGTCACGTTCGAGCAGGACAACATCGTTCCATCCGAGTTTTGTCAGGTGGTAAAGGATCGAACATCCGATCACGCCGCCTCCGATGACGACGGCTTGGGCTTGGCTGCGCATGGGTCACTCCGCAAATCTGCACGTCACCCTGCCCGGCAAACACGTACAAAAAATGCCCGTTTGCGACAGATTTCGTCGCCCCTTCACAACGCCTTGCGCTTCGACTTTCGTCAAATACGCGGGACAGGCAGCTGCTCTGGCGGCCCGTATCGAATGGAGGCACATCATGAAAACCACTACCCGAGTCGTCGTGATCGGAGGCGGAGTCGTCGGCTGTTCCGTGCTCTACCACCTGACTAAATTGGGCTGGTCGGACGTGATGCTGCTGGAACGATCCGAGCTGACGAGCGGCAGCACATGGCATGCGGCAGGCGGCTTTCACACGCTGAACGGCGACACAAACATGGCCGCGCTGCAGGGGTACACCATCCGCCTTTACAAAGAACTCGAAGAGCTGACAGGCATGTCCTGCGGATTGCACCACGTCGGCGGCATCACCCTGGCTGACAACCACGACCGCTTCGACATGCTGCTCGCGGAACGCGCCAAGCATCGCTACATGGGTCTGGAAACAGAGATCGTCGGACCGGAAGAAATCGCCAAACTCGCCCCCATCGTGAACCTCGACGGCGTGATCGGGGCGCTCTACGATCCGCTGGACGGACACCTCGATCCGTCCGGCACCACCCATGCCTATGCCAAGGCCGCGCGCATGGCTGGCGCAGAAATCCATCTGCATACCAAGGTGTTGGAAACCAATCCTCGTTCCGATGGCACATGGGACGTTGTCACGGACAAAGGCACCGTTCACACCGAACATGTCGTCAATGCCGCCGGTCTCTGGGCGCGCGAAGTGGGCGCATTGGCCGATGTCTACCTGCCGTTGCACCCGATGGAACACCAGTACCTCGTGACCGAGGAAACACCGGAAATCTATGAACGTGACGCCGAACACCCCCATGTCATGGACCCGGCCGGGGAAAGCTACTTGCGTCAGGAAGGGCGCGGACTGTGTATCGGTTTCTATGAACAACCTTGCCGCCCTTGGGCTGTGGATGGCACGCCTTGGGCGTTCGGGCATGAACTCTTGCCAGACGACTTTGAAAAGATCGAGCAAAGCATTGAATTCGCGTACAAACGCTTTCCAGTTCTAGAGCGTGCCGGCGTAAAATCCGTGATTCACGGACCTTTCACCTTTGCGCCTGACGGCAACCCGCTGGTGGGGCCGATCCCAGGTTTGCGCGGCTACTGGTCGGCCTGCGGTGTCATGGCTGGCTTCAGTCAGGGCGGGGGCGTGGGCCTCATGCTGGCACAGTGGATGGTCGAGGGGGAATGCGAACGCGACACCGGCGCGATGGACGTGGCGCGCTTTGGCGACTGGATCACGCCGGGCTACACCCTGCCGAAAGTCATTGAAAACTACCAAAAACGCTTTTCCGTCAGCTATCCCAATGAGGAACTGCCCGCTGCCCGCCCCAACCGCACGACGCCCATGTACGACATTTTTGACGGCATGGGCGCGGTCTGGGGCGCGCAATACGGTTTGGAGGTGGTGAACTACTTCGCCGCCGAAGGTGAGCCGCGCTACGAAACACCCTCCTTCCGCCGCTCCAACGCCTGGGACGCCACGGCGCGCGAGGTCCACGCAGTGCGCCAGGCGGCGGGCATCAACGAGGTCCAGAACTTCGGCAAGTACCGCGTCACCGGGCCCAATGCCCGCGCCTGGCTGGACCGGATCATGGCGGGCCGCATTCCCGGACCGGGCCGCATGTCCCTGACGCCCATGCTGTCGCCCGCCGGACGGATCATCGGCGATTTTACCGTCGCCTGCCTGTCGGAGACGGAATACCGCCTGACCGCCTCTTACTCCGCACAGGCTTATCACATGCGCTGGTTCCTGAAACATAAGGAAGACGGCGTAAGCATCGAAAATATCAGCGACAAATCCACAGGCTTCCAGGTCGCAGGGCCGCTCGCGCGCGAGTTCCTGCAAGCCTGCACGCGCGCCGATATCAGCGACATGGGCTTCATGGATGTGCGTCACCTTGTGGTGGGCATGAACGACTGTCTCGTGCAACGTGTCTCCTATACCGGCGATCTGGGCTACGAGATCTACTGCGATCCGATGGCGCAGCGGCAACTATGGCAGACGCTCTGGAACGCCGGCGCGCCCAAGGGCATGAAACCGTTTGGCATGCGCGCGATGATGAGCCTGCGACTGGACAAGTTCTTTGGCTCCTGGGGGCGCGAGTTCTCACCTGATTACACCTGCGCGGAAACTGGCCTGGATCGATTCATCCAGTGGTCCAAGGGCGATTTCATCGGTCACGACGCCGCCGAGGCCGAGCGCGCCGCACCGCCGCATCGGACCCTCGCGATGTTCGAAGTCGATGCGCTGGATACGGATGTGAACGCCTATGAACCGGTCTGGATCGATGGCAAGGTTCAGGGGTTCTGCACCTCTGGCGGCTATTCACATTTCGCGGGAAAGTCTGTCGCCATGGCGTTGATTCCCAGAAATAAAGCCGACGCCAATCTGATCGCGGAAATCGAGATCCTTGGCCAGATGCGCCCGGCGCGGATCCTCACAGAACCACTCTTTGATCCGCAGGGGCAGCGCATGCGCGGTTGATGCCGCACATGCGCTGCTGCACCGCAGCATATAGCGGAGACCTGCTCGAACGACACAAAAAGTTGCGCACTTGGCACAAGACGCGCCACATTCTTGCTCAACCTGTGTTAGTGTCTCGACCATGCTGGATATTTCGATTCTCATCCCCGCCGCGGGCGCATCTTCACGGATGCGTGGCCGCGACAAGTTGACCGAAACAGTAGATGGTCTTCCGCTGCTGCGCCGTCAGGCGTTGCGGGCGATCGACACGGGCGCCCACGTGGCCGTGACCCTTCCTGATCCTGACCACCCGCGCGCCGCGGCTCTGCAGGGCCTGCCCGTTCAGGTGATCGTGGTTCCAGACTCGGAACTTGGCATGTCCGCCTCAATCCGCAGGGGCGTCGGGCACATCCCACGCGGCATCAAGGCGATGGTCATTTTGCCCGCCGATATGCCGGAGATCGAAACCGAGGATATTCAAAAGCTTATCAATAGCTTTCAATCCGTTCCCTTCCCGATGCTGCAACAGGCCACGGCCGCGGACGGTACGCCAGGCCACCCGGTCCTGTTCCCGCAGGATTGCTTCATGGCCTTGCAAACACTGACCGGTGACCAGGGTGCACGGGACGTCCTGAATGCGAACGAACACAGGCTCCGCCAGATCCCGCTGCCGGATCGTCGGGCATTGACGGATCTGGACACGCCAGAGGCCTGGCGCGCTTGGAGAGCCTCTCAGGACGACGCCTGCCTGACAGGTTGAGCCGCTTGTAATTTCAGACCTCTAGAAGGCGTTCCTCAACCGCCTCAGACGTTGTCAGACGGGTTCGACGGATCCATGACAGGAACAGAAAACGGGGCGGCCAGGGCCGCCCCGTTCCCGTGTTATCCGTTCCGGGCGAGAGGATTGTCACGCGCCGGAACAGGCTGCAAACTCCGTGTCGGCGAAACCCTTACTGGGTCAGCAGTGCCGCCTCGTGCTTTTTCAACGAGCGACGCGCCGAGACATAGGCCTTGAGACCCTCGGCCCTTTCCAGTTCGGGGAAAAGTTCGAGAATTTCTTGGCGCTGCGCGTTGCCGATGCCCTTGAGGCTGTAATCGCCGGGTTGAAAGCTCTCGGTCCAGGCACCATTCGACAGGATGACCTCATGGCTGTCGAACATCACGTGGATGTAGGAGACACCGTTCGCCTCGACCTCGTCCACGCCGTCCAGACCCGTCAGATGCTTGGCCGCGACCAGAACCTCGCGCTCTTCGAAGTAAAGCGCGGCCTTGTCATTGGCCACCAGGACCCGATGGTTCGGCGAGACCAGCATGTCGTGCTCTGGCAGGTTGTTGCCCAAGGCCCCTTGCTGGATCAGGATCGGCTTGAAGTGCGGCTTGCGCGCCAGATCAAAGCCGGTCAGGTCCTTGCGGCCGACCCACTTGATTTCCTGGATGCCGTTGTCGCGGGTGATGACCCGATCACCGACCTTCAGCTCTTCGACCAGGCGTTCGCCCTGTGGCGTGGCAATCAGCGTACCGGGCGTAAAGCAGGGCACGATTTCCTCGATCTCGAAGAAGTCCATCGTGCCGGTCACGTCACCGGCGGCGTTCAGAAACTCGATTGTTCCGTCCAGGCCATTGCCGTTGCTGTCCGCCACGGTGTTGACAATGCGCCAATCGACGTCCCGCGCACCCGTGCCCGACAGGTCCAGGACGTCGTAGTCCTGGTTCGGCGGATCCTCGGGATTGACCTGGTCGACGAAACCGCCCGAGCCGCCATCGACCGTATCGCCGATGCCGTCCGCCGCACTGTCGACCACGATCACGTCCCGATCGCTGCCGCCCATGATGCTGTCGTCACCAGATCCACCGTTCAGCGTGTCGTTGCCCTGACCGCCGATCAGCGTGTCATTGTCGTTGCCACCCATCAGGATGTCGTCGTCGATGCCGCCGTCCAACGTGTCCATCCCGGAGCCGCCCATCAACGTATCGTCATCATCCCCGCCGATCAGCGAGTCGTTGCCAATAAAACCCTGCAGCAGGTCACGGTCGTTTTCTGTGTTGGGGTCGATGTCGTCGGTCAGTTCCAGCGCCGCAAGGTTTGACCCGTCCAGCGTATCGTTGCCCTGGCCGCCGTCCAGCGTGTCCGATCCGTGGCCACCGATCAGAGAGTCGTCGCCTTGGCCGCCCATGATGAGGTCATCGTCGATGCCGCCATCCAGCGTATCGTTCTCGCCGCCGCCATCGATGGTGTCGCTGTCGTCACCGGTGACGATGTAGTCGTTGCCGCGGTTGCCTTCGACGTAGTCGCGTCCGTCTTCCTGGTTCGGGTCCGAGGTAAAGCCGAGATCGTTGAGCGGCGTCCCCGGGAAAAACGCGGGATCGTCGCCTTCGTAGTCCGAGAAGGTATCCGTGCCCGCGATGATCGTGTCGTCACCGGCCCGGCCATAGATCGTATCCGCCCCCTGCACGTCGAAGAGCGAGTCATTGCCGCTTCCAAGATCGACAAGGTCGTCGTCGATGCCCGAGTTCACCGTATCGTCGCCACCGCCGGCAGAGATCGTGTCGGCGTCGTCTCCCGTCTCGATCAGTTCGGCAGAGCCATCGCCCGCGATGTTGTCGAGGTCGTCCGACGGATCAGGGTCTTGGTCGAGGCCGTCCAGCGGATCCAATGGCTGGTCACCGGGAGCGACCGGGAAGACGTCGGTGTCGATACGCGGCACGCCATCATCCGCCACGGTGAACGTGACAACGCCGGTATCGGACCCGCCGTTGCCATCGGAAATGGTGTAGGAAATCGTGTCGTCGCCCACAAAGCCGGCGTCCGGCGTGTACGTCACGGTACCGTCGCCGTTCAGAACGGCGGACCCATTGGCCGCCGGGGTGATGCCGGTGACGGTCAGTATATCACCGTCGGGATCCGTATCATTGGCCAGCAGCGCCACGTCGACCGGCGTACCGCCTATCGTGGTCGCGCTGTCGTCGACTGCGTCTGGGTCCTGGTTTGCGTCAACCGCGTCCACGGTCGAAAATTCGATATCCGAGACGGTGATGCCCTGCTGGCTGGCCGCACCGTTGGCGTATTCGATCCGGATGCTGGCCACGGGGCCGTCTATCTCGACAAGGACCGACGAGGTCGGATCCTCGAATCCTGTCTCTGCAAGGCCGCCGAGCAGACCGCCGGTGTTGGTCACGGCGGAACCAAGGGTCAGGGTCACGGGCACTTCGGTGCCATCGGGCGCAATAGCCGTGACGCTTAGAACGTCCTCGAAGCCCGCCCCGATTTCAAAGAAGTCGCCGCCCGCTCCGGTGTCGATGTCGTTGATACGGAACGAGACATTCTGTGCCGCATCGGAGTAGAGATCGGTGTTGGTGGCGCGAAAGTCCAGCACCGTGGTCGACGTCTCGGTTCCCCCGACCTCGCCTTCACCAAAGAGCTTGAGGAACGACTGGTTCGAAAAGGACTCGTCCGGAGCGACGTAACCGGGAGAGTTGTAGGTATAGGCCGATGCTCCTGCCTCGATCGCGTCGAACGAAATGTCGACTGCCACGCCGCCTGCGTCCACCGTGGCGGACACGCCCCCGTCCGCATCCGGCACGTTGGTGCCAAACGGACCAAGAGCCCCCCATTCCAATACCAAATCAGCCATGTCTTCCGACCTTCTTCCGTAACAGACGGAGGACATCGTCCCGCGTCGTTGAAAAGGCGATGCCCCCCGGCACTGCCCTCAAATCCGAGTGCTCGCCAATCCAGTGTCTATGCGAAGTGGTCGCGCCCTTGGCCCGCGTCGTGACGCAGACAAAGGCACCTTTACGGCACGGATGGTTCTCCATCCTCGCTTCACCTCGCATCCTGGATGCAAGCGTTTCAGCGGCCGCCCCCGTGGCCAGCAGACTTCACCCTCCCCCAGTTGGGCTTGCGAAACTAATACGTTGCCCACCCAGTTCCGAGAAGCAGAAAATGGCATATGAGGGCCCAGTCCTGCCGCGAAATGGACAATTTGCTGGGGATTTTAAGTGAATTCGCCACGGATTGAGACGAAAACTTTGGCGAAAAATGAAACAATGGCACCCTATTGAAGGTGCCAGCCGCAATAGTAATTACTACATATGGTGCAGACGGTCAATTTTTGAGCAGCCACTGTCATCAATTGGAGAACTGTTAAGGAAGCTCCCATTCCGGTCGGCCGCGCCCCCGGTTTTCGCCACAGTTCCGACTGGACTGTCGCGGACCGTGCATCAATCCTGCAACCGCTACGGGATTGAGCAATGGCCTCGACAGGCAATGGTGATGGAAACCCGAATCATTCGAAACAAATCGCAAATTTGCTCGCAGGGCGCCGCCAAACGCGCTGCGCCACAGCATTTCTTCGAAATTGCCTTGGTTTGGCACCGTAAGCGGCCCAACCTGCGATGATGCCTAGTTCCGCCCTGCCCCCTCAGGCGTTCTGGAAACCCAGCCGTGCCGCGGGGGTCTTCACCTGGCCGCGCTATACGCGCCCAAGTTTGCGCTGCGGCCCGGGATGCGCATCGCCACGGCAGGCAGTTGTTTCGCACAGGGCATCGCCACCTATATCCGCGCCTCGACGCTGAAACTGGTCGAGGCGGAACCTGCCCCGGCCCTTATGCCGCCAGAGGTCGCCCGACGACACGGTTATGGCTTGGCCTCAGCCCGCTACGGCAAAATCTACACGCCCGGCAACCGCGCCAGCTGCTCGAGGACGCAGGACTGCACGAAGAGGCATTTGCCGCCGTGCGGTTGCAGCAGGGTCATGCGGTGTCCGGCTGGCCTTCGGGCGCGCGGGCCTTGGCCCGGGCGATGGCCGACGGCCCCGGCGCCCCACGCCCTCCACAACGGTGGTCGTGCCACAACCATTGCCCTCAGACGCCTTGTTGCAAATCGACGGCAAGTACCCGGTTTTTCGCCGCTTCGTCAGGAGCAGCGACGGCACTGCCCTCTCCGAGGATCTGCACGCCGCATACAAACGCGTTGTCAGTAAGATAGATGGCACCACCTGTCTTCTACAACCCATTGACACGCTCAGCCACGGCTGCCCGACACGGTGCGACCTGATGCGGGCAGGCCCCCGACTTGCCGAAGGCGGGCGGCAAGAACGCGACGACATCCTCCACGGCAACGCGACGCTTGGCGCCATGCTCTGGAAAGAACTGCGCCAGCGCCTCGGAACATCCGTCGAAACCGCCTCAAATCCCTGAGATTAAGAGCCAAGTTTCAAAGGCTGCGTTAATTGCCAATTGCCAGTTTCGCGTGTGGGGCGACCGGAGGTGACGTGTGGGAACACCGATTGTCGTATTGGCGGGCCAAAGCAATGCAGGCCGCATCGCGGACGGGATCATCGACGCGCTGAACGAAACATACGGGGCCGGGACCTACGTCCTGGTTCGGGCGTATTCTTCGAGCGCACCGCTGGCCAGCGCGCGGGACGGCAACTCCGGCGATGTGCGCTGAACGGCGCCCGGGGCAATGACCGGATTTTCGGTATGGCGGGTGACGACACGCTGCAGGACACCAAAGGCGATGATACGCTTGTCGGCGGCACCGGCGATGACGTCTATCACATCGACAGCCCGGACGACGTGGTGATCGAACTAGCTGCTGAGGGCCACGATCTGATCAATGCCCCCGTCTCCTTCCGCCTGTGGGCCGACGCGCCCGATGTCGAGGACCTGGTCCTGACCGGTTCCGGCGCCATTGACGGCATCGGCGATGGCCACGACAACCACATCGTTGGCAGTGGCGCCGCCAATTGCCTCGACGGCGCGCGCAGCCGCGATCTGCTGGAGGGTGGCGTTGGCGCGGATACGCTCATGGGCAAATCCGGGGCCGATACGCTGCTGGGACAGGCCGGAGACGACGTGCTGTATGGCGACCAGGTGACCGGCACCTCAACCACCTATGCCGGCATGGCCTTTCGCCTGTACCAGGCGACACTGGCGCGCGCTACGGATGCCAACGGCCATGGCTACTGGACACAGCAACTGGCCGATGCGGCCACCTATTTCGATGCCGTCGCGGGCTTTGTCCGCAGCCCCGAGTTTCAGGCCACCTACGGCAATCTCACCGACGAGGCCTTTGTCGAGATGCTTTACCAGAATGTCCTGAACCGAGCTTCCGATACAGGCGGCAAGGCGGTCTGGGTGCCGGGGACTCCACCCTGTCCGGGGGCGATCTGTCCGATACCTTCGTCTTTGCGCCTGCCTCGGTCGGTCCCCATGTGATCACCGATTTCGAAGGCTGGGACACGCTGGACCTGCGCGGCTTCGGCAATACCGACACGGAGGACGCGCTGGACGACATCCGACAGAAAGGTGACCATTTGGTGCTCCAGAACGCGGGCGTCACCGTGGTCTTGCAAGACACCTCGGTTGAGGACCTTGGACCCGACACGCTGCTTCTGTGACCGCAGACATGCTGGCCGCCGATACGCTCAACAGTGATATGGTACCGGCCCGGTCAGCCCGGGACAAACCGGGCCGGCACCCTGGCCAGGTCAGTCCCCTTGCCCGGCCAGGCGTTCTCGCAGGAACTGGCGAATGTCCCAAAGGGACTTTTCGGTCATCGACACATAAACGAGCGCCATGTTGGTCCGCTCGCGCACCATTTCGCCCGGGAACGGCAGGTAACTCAATTCGCGCGACCCGAAGGACGGTGAGGCCGTGCCGACCTGCCATTCGGTCTTCAGCTCCACGTCCACAAGCTTCAGTGCGGTGCCGCCCCCGGCGCCGGGCCGCTCGAAGGGCACGCCGGCCAGCCGCAGATAGGCGGTCTTGTCGGCGGCCTGCACGAAACCGTCGATGAATTGCGTCGCCAGAACCTGCAACTCCGCCGCCTCGTCCTCGGGCGGTAAGTGGCTGTGCAGGTGGTCGTGGTCGTGCGGGTGGTTGTGATCGTGCGGGTGATGATGGTGGCCGATATGGCCGTTCACGATATCATGCGGCATGGGTTCCTCCCGCCCCGATCAGGGCTTGTTGCTCCAGCGGTTGCCCTCGTATTCGCCATGCGGGATCGTCACCGGCTTGTCGATGTGCTGCTTGTGGGCCCCCATCTTGCCCGCTGCGACCATGCTGCCCAGAACGTCCACGATCACCCGCGTCCCCATCAACGCCGTGATGTCCGAGGTGTCGTAGGGCGGCGAAACCTCGACCAGTTCCATCCCGCAAAGTCCTTCGGCCGCGACCTTGGAGGCCAGCGCCAGCGCCTCGCGCGGTAGGAACCCGCCCGGCTCGGGCCATCCCGTGCCGGGGACGAACCCGCAGTCGATGCTGTCGATGTCGAAGGACATGTAGACCATGTCGACCCCGTCCCAGGCCATTTCCAGCGCCATCTCGGCGGTCTTGTCGACCCCCATCTTTTCCATGTCGGACATGGTGATGATGTTCGTCTCGCGCTCGCGCGCGACCTTCACCGCCTCGCGCGGAACCTGCCAGCCGCCGATGCCCACCTGCACAAGGTTCTTGGCCGGCACGTTCGGCAGCAGCGTCGAATGGAACCAGGGCGTCGTGTGCATCCGTTCGTCCAGGTCCTTTTCCTGGATGTCGGCATGGCGGTCGAAATGCACGATGCCGATCTTCTTCGAGGTGCATTCCGCGATCCCGCGCACGCAGGGAAAGCCGATGGAATGGTCACCGCCGATCATCACCGGGAAACTCCCGGACGAGAACACATGGCTCACCGCACGACTGATCTGGTCGAACGATTTCTCCAGGTTCGCCGGAATCGTGAACACGTCTCCCGCATCGCAGAGTGTCATCTGTTCGCGCAGATCCACCCCCATTTCGTAGTTGTAAGGCGTGTAGAGCGCAGAGATCTTGCGCACACCCTGCGGCCCGAACCGTGTACCGGGGCGATAGGTTGTGCCACCGTCAAAGGGGATTCCCAGCACGGTGGCGTCGTAGTGCTGCACCTCGGTCACGTCCTCGGCGTAGGGCGCCTTGAGGAAGGTATTGATGCCCGCGTAGTGCGGCAGTTCCCCGCGCGCGAAGGTCGGGATCGACTTGTCCTCGATCGTATCCGCCCCGGTAAGCCCCATGCGCAGCGCCCAGCGGCGCTCCTCGTCCCAGCGGTTTTCGGGAATGTCGGCCTCGGCCTTCATCGACTTCCAGCCCTGCAGTTTGGTCAGATCCGGATGGTGGGCGCGTCGCTCATCCCCGCGCATGTCGCTGGGATGGTGCGACCGGCTCCGGTCACGGGTGGAAAACATCATGCTCGATCTCCTTTCCGAGGTATCAGGCCGGGGCCGCCCAAGCGGTCTCCGGCAGGATGTAGTGAATGCGCTGGGCTTCGCAGGGGTCGGGCGGTTCCAGTTTTCGGATCTACCCGTCCAGGACCGACAGGGGCACCTCGTCCTCGCGGTCGCGGTTCTGGCGAGACAGGCGGGTGGGCGGCACCTCTAGGTAGACGATCTCGCCCCTCGCGCTGGAGGCCCGCGCCAATGACAGGGTCTTGGCCCGCACCTGCCCGCTGATGTTGGTGGCGTTCCAGAAGAAGTCGCGCCCCGCCGGTCAGACAATGCCCTCGGCTTTGCAGCAGCAAGTTGCCGCCATGGTCGAACGAGAGGACGTAACGCACACCGTCCAGCTTTGCCTCGCCTACAAGCGTCTCGCCCGCCCGATCCTTCCCGGGTTTGTCACCCGCCAGATCGCATACCTGAAGGCGCGCGCCTTCAAGATGCCGCGTTCGCGGGTATTTCCAACTATCCATTTGTCCATGTCCTGCCCGGGCAAGAAGGCACAGCCCCCGTGCCGCTGCCCACATCGAACCGTTGTCCACCGCGGAGGGCGGCAACGCGTTGGTCCCTGTGTGGCTGTCCATTACATGGCGAATATCCCTTGCGGCCATCATGGGCGCCTTCGCACCTCCGGCCCAGTGGGGGGTACCCGCTCCGCCCCGTCCCTAGCGTGCCTGCAACACATTGGTACGCTCCTTCAGCGTCTGGAATGGGATACCGTCGTCGCGGGCGTCGAAATCATAGGTGATCGTGGCGGCGTTCTTCTCCGGGTCCTCCTCGTCCCACACGGGTTTGTCGAAGGCCCAGACGCGATCTCCCAACTTGAAAGCCTCTTCGAGGTCGTGGGTGATCATGAAGACGGTCATGCCGGTCTCATCCCGCAGTTCCTGCAGGAAATCGTGCATGACGATCTTGGTCCCAGGGTCCAGCGCGCCAAAGGGTTCGTCCAGCAGCAGGATCTTGGGGTCGCTGGCAAGCGCCTGGGCGATGGCCAGCCGCTGCAACATCCCGCCCGACAGGTCTGCCGGGTACTGCCCCGCCACATGGCCAAGCCCGATCCGATCCAGCGTCTTGCGCGCCCTGGCGCGTTCCTCGTTCCTGCGTGCACGCGACAGCCGGCCCCAGAAATTCGAGTCGAAGGCGATGGCGGCCACGAGGTTGTCGATCACCGTCATGTGCGGAAAGACCGAATAGCGCTGAAAGACGATGCCGTGATCGCGCCCCGGCTCCTGCGCCATCGGCGCGCCGTCGATGTGGATCTCGCCATGCGTCGGCATTTCCTGCGCCAAGAGCAGCCGGAGGAAAGTGGACTTGCCACAGCCAGAGGCACCGACGATGGAAATGAACTGTCCCTTGGCGACCGAGACGTTGATGTTCTCGATGATGGTGCGCTTGCCATAGGCCTTGGCCACGCCTTTGACTTCGACATAGCTCATAGCGACTCTCCATCCCAGGGGAAGGCCCGTTTCGAGAGCTGGCGCAGCGCGAAATCCAGCAGGTAGGCCAGAAGCGTGATCCAGACGACGTAGGTCAGGATCACGTCCATCGCGAGGTAGCGCCGGACAAGGAAGATGCGGTAGCCCAATCCCTGGTCGGCGGCGATGGCCTCGGCGGCGATCAGGAACAGCCAGGCCGGACCAAGCGACAGGCGCACCGCTCCGATCAGGCGCGGCAGGACCTGCGGCAGGATCACGTGCAACCCGATCGCCATCGAGGACGCCCCCAACGTCTGCGCCTTGATGAACTGTTCGCGTGGCAGGTCGATCACCCGCTGGCTCATGTCTCGGATCAGGAAAGGCGCGATGCCGATGACGATCAGAGCGACCTTGGACACCTCGCCCAGCCCCAGCATGATGAAAAGGATCGGCAGGACCGCCAGCGGCGGCACCATCGAGAACACCGCCACGAAGGGCGCGAAAGGCGCCCGCATGTAGGGCAGCATCCCGATCAGGATGCCCATGATCAGCGCCAAAGAGGACGCGATGATCACGCCGATGAACAGCCGCCGGAGGCTGGCCCAGGTGTCCAGCCAGAACAGGATCTCACCGGACCGGCGGTCCGGTTCGGTCAGCAGCCGTTCGGCCGTCGACAGGATCGTGGTGGGCGCGGGCAAGAGCTTGTCCGACGGGTTCACCGCGAGCCGCATTTCCGATCCGATCATGTAGATGCCCAGCACGGCGAGAAACGGCAAGGCGGCCAGCACCGTGGCCAGAACCGGGCCCGGTCTTCGATTGATCCAGCGCATGGGACTCCTCTAGGCGGCAGCGGCCCCGGGACGGGGGCCCGGGACAAGGTGGTCAGGGGTGCGCGGCCCGGCGCGATCGGCCGGGCCGCGGTTGGCTTACAGGGCCCCGTCCGCCGCCATCTGCATGTAGGTGGTGTCGAACCGGAACTTGACGTTGTTCGGGTCACCGGTGGTCGTGCCATCGGGATATTCCACACCGACGAAATCCGGGCTGGGCGCGCCTTCGCCAAGAATCCCCTTGTCAAAGAGGAACTCGGCCACGTTGACCATGGTGGTCGGCAGTTCTGCGCCCTTGGCAAAGGCCACGGCGGCGGCCGGGTCATAGAACATCTCGGTCGAATCCAGTTGCGCCTTGTAGCCCGCAAAATCGGTGCCCGAAGCCTCTGCCATCGCGGTCAGCACCTCTTCGTCACCCGATGCCATCAGCCCCATCACCTCGTACCAGGCGCCAACCAGCGCCTTGCCGAAATCGGGGTTGGCCGCCAGTGTGTCGGTGTTGACCACCATCAGGTCGATGATCTCGCCGGGGATGTCGGAACTATCAAAGACCTTGGTCGCGTTCGGCTCCTCAAGGATGGTCGAGACCAGCGGGTTCCATGTGACCACCGCCTGCACGTCCGCCGTGGTAAAGGCGGCGATCATGTCCGCGTCCGAGGTGTTGATCACCCCGTCCAGATCACGCTCTGCCAGGTCGACGCTGTCCAGTGCGCGGGCCAGCAGGTAATGCGAGACCGACAATTCCACCAGGTTGACCGGCTTTCCCGCAAGCTCGGCCAGGCCGCCTTCCTTGACGATCACCGCATCGTTGCCGTTCGAGAAATCGCCGACGATCAGCGCGGTGGTATCCACCCCGCCGCCGGCCGGGATCGACAGCGTGTCCATGTTGGTCGCCGAAACACCGTCAAAGGCACCGGCGGTGTACTGGTTGATGGATTCCACATAGTCGTTGATCTGCACGATCTCGACGGTGATGCCGTATTTCTCGGCCCATTTGTCCATGATCCCGGAGTCGTCTAGGTAGCCCCAGGGCATCCAGCCGACGTAGATCGACCAGGCCACACGGAAATCGGTCTTCTCCTGCGCCAGCGCGGGTGCGCCGGTCAGCATGGCCAGCGCCGCGGTGGCGGCCATGAAATGGCGTCTTGCAAACATGGGTAGTCCCCTCGTGCAGCGTTCCGCCAATAGGTTCGCAAATCGGGGGACCGAGGCGGAACTCGAGAGAACGGTAGCCCCCAACGCGCAGTCTTCTCCCGGGATTTTGCCCCGCCGTGTCCCGCCGGGAATTTGCCCGACCGGTGGCGTCTCTCGGACCAGACCCTCAAGGGAGAGAGTGAGGCGGAACCCTAGACGCCCTGCACCGATCAGCATCTTGCGCATGGAAATTCTGTCACCTGAGGTGCTTCAATTCAGGGCGGATCAAAACGCATTCGCTGAAAATACGGGCGGCCTCACGGCGCTATGTCTGAAAAACGGGCAGGCTTGTTGCGCAACTCGTTCCGCCGGGCCAGGCTGCGGACATGCGCTATCCCGTTGCCTCGCCGTGGTACGGCACACATCAGATCGACGAACGCACCTGGGTTCTGAGCGAACCGCATGTGCATCCGATCTTTTCCGCCAACATCTTTCTGGTTCTGGGGTCAGAGGCCGATTTGGTTGTCGACAGCGGCATGGGCGTGGCGCCGCTGCGGCCTGCGGTCGACGCGCTGAGGCCCGATCCTGCAAGGCCGCTGATCCTGTTCACCACCCACACACATGTCGATCACATCGGTGCCGCGCATGAATTCGAAACGCGGCTGGTGCACCCGCTGGAGGCCGACGAACTGGCAGCGCCGGAAGCCTACAGCCTCGACACCTCCGGGATCCCGGACCGGATCCGCAAGCTCTTTGCCGACGCGGGCTATCCGCCGCTCTGGCCACACCTGGTGGATGCGCTCCCGCACGCGGGGTTCGACCTGGAAGCCTATACTCTAAAACCGGCGCCCGCGACCGGGACGGTAGAAGACGGCGCAGTGGTGGATCTTGGCGACTGGAAAGCCGAGGTGCTGCATCTGCCCGGGCATTCACCCGGCCAGATCGGCCTTTGGCACGGCAACAGCGGAACGCTTTTCGGGGCCGACGCGATCTACGACGGGCCACTGATCTACGAGGGGCCGGGCATGGACATCGCCGCCTATGCCGACACTCTGCGCCGCATCCGGGCGCTGCCGGTCAACCGGGTCATGGGCGGCCACGATCCGGCCTTCGGGCGCGACCGCTGCCATCGGATCGTCGATCATTACCTCGGACTTTGGGGCGCCTGACACGCCCACTCAGGCAACGTGGTTGAGCATCTCCACCGGGCGCGTCAGCGGCACGTCCCGAGACTGGCCAAGGAAATCCACCGCGTGCCAGATCAATTCGCCGTCTCCGGTGCAGCTTAGCAAGCGTTGCCCCTCGATCAGGGGATTCGTGGACAGTTCCGCGATCCCGTGCGCCCCGTCCCAGCAGCCAAAGGCAAAGACATGTCCGAATTGCTGTTGCATGGCCCAGGTCCGCTGACCCGCCTCCAGCGCGGCGATCGTGTTGCGCGAGTTTTCCGCCTCTTGCAGGCCGATTCCAAAGACGAACCGCGTTCCGATGGTGACAAGATAGGCGTCGGCCCTGCCCGCCTTCAGGTGCACCGCGCTGGCAGGGTGGCCGCTGCGGCGGTTCCAGAGTTCGGCATAGTCGCCCAGAACGCCGGTCTCCATCAGTTGATCCGAGCTGCGGAATTCGAGATGACCGCTGTCCTCCTGCTCGGGGCGGCCATGCCAGTTGATCAGCCGCTGCCAGGTGCAGACATCCGCGTTCAGTTCGACAACGCCCGCAAAGCCTTCGGCCCGCAGCAGCGACAGCAGAGCCGCATCCGGAAGGTCCGCCAGCGCCGTGGCGCCGCGCGTATCGGGCCGGTTCGGCGGAATGCGGACATCGACGTAAAGCGGGCCGCACTGCATCCAGTGCACGGTCGTTTCCGTGTCGCAAAAGGCCTGAGACTTGAGCCATGCCCGGTGCCAATGGCCCTGGAGTGTCTGTGTCGTGATCATTCCGCGGCCATCCTCTGCTCACTCATCGCCGTGATGATGTCCTCGGCGCTCATGACCGCGCCTTCCTGCAGGTACTCCATCGCGTTCAAAGCGGCCCGGTGCGCCTCGGGCGAGGTGCCGCCCACGCAATCCGCCACCACGCGGCAATGGTAATCGCCCTGGTGCCCGTCGACGAAACTGTAGTGGACACAGACATCCGTCATGCCGCCGACCAGGATCAGCGTCTGCGCCTTAAGGCCCTTCAGCAGGATCTCCATCTCGGTCCCGTAGAAACAGGAATAGCGCCGCTTGGGGACGTAGTAGTCGCCCGGCAGACGTCCCATTTCCTCGAAGGCGACCGGCGTACCCGGTTCCCCCTCCATGCAATGGATGTCCTCTGATCCGTCCAGTTCACGACCGTAATCCACCATGTCGCGGCGATGGATTTCCTGAACGAAGACCACGGGGATGCCCGCATCATGGGCGGCATCCACGACGCTGCGGGCGCGCTGCATGTTCTCTCGGTATCCGGGCATCACGGGGATGCCGGCCTTGACCTCCATGAAGGCGCTCTTCTGGATGTCGATCACCAGAAGAACCGGGTTTCCGACGATGGTGGGCTGACGGGCCATGACGCTCTCCTTCAGTTGCGGGATTGATCCGCGCCCATCAGGCGCGGAAGGTCGCCCCATCGGGCGACAGCGGAAAAGACAAGGACGGACACACCGATGAAGGTGATCGCCGCGACGGCCATGGTCGGCGTGTAGCCGTTCCTCAGCGAGTTGAAGATCTGCAACGTCACGGTGGCAAACCCCGAGGCCGAGACGAAGAACATGACGATGAACTCGTTGAACGAAAGCACGAGCACGAAGAAGAAACCGGAGATCGTATAGGGGATCGTCTGCGGCAGGATCACGGTTCGGAAGGTCACGGATTCCGTGGCCCCCATCGTTGCGGCGGCGTCGAGGTGCGACCGGTCGATGCTTTGCAACCCGATCGAGATCGTGACGAGCGGCAGCGCCATCAGCAGGACCGCGTGGCTGACGACACCGGCCCAGATCGTGCCCAGCCCGCCCAGGAAGCCCCAGAAGAACCCCAGCCCCACGCCAAAGACGATGGGCGGCACTGCAAAGGGCATGGACCCAAGCGCCGCCAGCGTGCGCGACAGTTTCGAACCTGTCGACCACAGCAGGTAAGCCACCGGCCAGGCCAGCAGCACCGCCAAGGTGGCCGCCCCGACCGCGACGACGACAGAGTTCAAAAGGGCCTGCGTCCAGACTGGCTCGGAGACAAAGAACTCGCCGAACCGCGCCAGCGTGGGGTCGCGCGGAGGAAAGAACATGCTGCGGCCACCGTTCAACGCGGCGCCGCAGACCACGGCGATCGGCAGCGCCAGCAGGACCGCGCAGAATGCCATGTAGAGAGGCCCAAGAATCCGCATCACCGCGCCTCCGCCCATCGGTTCAACCGGTGGCCAAGGCCCAGGCAGACCCCGGCCGAGATCAACAGGATCACCGCCTGCGTCGCCCCGAAGGGCGCGTTGAGATTGGCACCGCGGATGTTGGTATAGATTGCCACAGCCGTCGTGTGCTGTGCCGGCGCGGCGAACACCGTCACGGCAACATAGGTGCCCAGCAGGAAGACAAACAGCAGCAAGGTCGAGCCGAAGAGCGGCAGCCGGATCGCCGGCAGGATCACCGTGCGCGCGACGGTCCATCCCCCTGCCCCCATCGTTCGCGCCGCTTCACTCTGCGACCGGTCGAGGCGCGACAGCGCCGGGAAGAGAAGGATGACCGCGTAGGGCCAGACGAGGTAGCTCATGGTCAGAATGGTCGCGAACTGCGAGGTCTTGAATTTGACGTTGCGCGGGCTGGCCAGGCCCCAGTCGCGCAAGGTCTGGAACCAGCCAACGTCCTTCAACCACTGGGTCAGCCCAGTGGACTTGAACAGCGCCGGCAGGCCCGAGTTGTTGGACAGCAGGATGTCCCAGCCCATGACGATGAAGACCTCGGAGAGCGAGAGCGACGACAGGATGAAGGCCAGCCAGGCCGCCTGTGCCCTGCGCGACAGCCCTGTCAGAAGCAGCGTAAAGGGCAGTGCCGTCATCACCGCCAGCAGAGAGGCGACCACCGCGTACCAAAAGCTGAACCCAAGTTGTTGGAGGTAGAGAAACGTCACCTCGTCCGGCCAGAGCGCGCCGACGAAAAACCGCTCGTAGTTCTCGAGCGTGAAGTCCCAGACCCAGGCGGCCCCCTCGATCTTGCGGCCGAAACTAATCGCGATGACCAGCAGGAAGGGCACGACGCAAAGCACCCCGATCACCGCGCTTAGAAGCCAGGGCAGGATGCGGCGCGGCGTCAGACGCTCGCGCGCAGGGCGGTCTGCCGTATCGGCCGCGATCCGCTCTACCGCTGTCATTCGGCGGCCACCGCGGCCTGCGGATCGGGGAAGACATGCAGCGCCTCGGGCGGCAGGCGCACCTCGGTCTGGTCCCCGATGACAAGGGTCTTGCCGCCTTCGCCCAGGGCGTATTCGACCACCATGGGGCCGAGCGCCGTCTCAAGATGGTATTCTCGCACCGGACCGAGATCGCGCACGAATGTCACCTTCGCAGGCATCCGGTTCTCGCCCGGATCATCGTCCAGGCAGGCGCGTTCCGGTCGGATCGCCACCCGCACCGGAGAACCATTGACGAAATTCGGTTTGGCGGAGAGATGCGTGGCCCCGATACGGATCCCCCCGGCCTCGGTCACGCCATCGAAGAAGTTCGCCTTGCCGATGAAATCCGCGACAAAGGCGTTTTCGGGCCGGTGATAGATGTCCTGCGGGCTGCCGACCTGTTCGACACGTCCATTCGACATGACGACGATGCTGTCGGCCATCGTCATCGCTTCGCGCTGGTCATGGGTGACGACGACGGTGGTGATGCCAAGGCGCTGTTGCAGCAGTCGCAGTTCAACCTGCATTTCCTCGCGCAGCTTGGCGTCGAGCGCAGACATCGGCTCGTCCAGAAGAAAGACCTCCGGTTCCTGCGCCAGCGCCCGCGCGATGGCCACGCGTTGCCGCTGGCCACCCGAAAGCGCCCCGATGCGCCGGTCGCCAAAGGCCGAGAGCTGCACGAGATCCAGCAAACGGTTCGCCCGCTCAGCCGCCTCCGACCTGCCCACCCCGGAAATGCTGAGCGAGTAGGCGACGTTCTCGCGCACACTGAGGTGCGGAAACAGGGCAAAGTTCTGGAAAACCATGCCGAACTTGCGCCTGTGCGCCGGCAGATCGGTGATATTCCGCGCCCCCAAGAGCAAGGCGCCAGATGACGGCGCCTCGAGCCCCGCGATCATCCGCAAAAGCGTGGTCTTGCCGCAGCCGGACGGCCCCAACAGCGCCGTCAGCTGCCCTTCGGCGAAGATGAGATTGACCTGCTCGACGGCACGGGTGCCGCCGAAGCTCTTCGAAATGCCCTTTAGAACAAGGCCGGACATGGGCGCCTATGCCCCTGCCAGCATCTTGTCCCAGCTCTCCTTGATGAAGGTCTCCTTGTCCAGGTAGGCCTCGTAGGCGGGCCGGATCGACGGCGTGCCAGAGACAAAGGCGAACTCCTCGTCGGTCAGGTCGGTCTTGGACTGGTCCAGCAGGGGCGCAGTGCCGATCTTGCGGCTCATCAAGGCCTGTGTCGCCGGATCGGACGAGAAATTGATGAACTCCGCCGCCTCGTCCGCCTTGTCCGACAGCGACGACAGGCACCACGACCCATAGTCCTGCGGGTTGCCTTCCTTGGGAAAGACCGGCTTGATCGGGAAACCGTCGGCGGCCATCAGGTTGGCCACATCCAGGTAATACTGCCCGCCGATCACGTCGCCGTTCTTCATCGACTGTTCCATCTGGCTTTCCGCCGACCACCACAGCGCGACATTCGGCTTGATCTCGGCCGCCTTCTCGATCAGCGCGAGAATGCCCTCATCGGTCTTGAAGGTCGCTTCGCCGTCGAAGAAGGTCGCCGCGACGATGTCCAGGAACTGCGAATTGTAGTTGCGCGACAGGCCCAGCGATGCCTCGTAGATCGAGCTGTCCCAGAACTCGGCCCAGCTGGCAGGCGCCTCGACCTCGCCCGGATTGATGACCATTGCCGTGAACCAGGACATTGCCCCGACCCCCAGCGCGCCCTCGGGGGACTCGAAGACGAAATAGGGATCGAGGTTGCCCGCCGCCGGCATGGCCGACAGGTTCAGCGGTTTCAGAAGCCCGCCGATGCGGCTGGCCTTGATCAGCGTGTCGCGGGCATAAAGCGAAAGGTCGGCGGGCACGCTGCCGGCGGCGGTTGCCTGCTGCATCGTCACCAGCCAGTCGGTCGAGTTGGGCTGGGTCACGCTTTCCACCGCGATGCCGGTGGCATCGGTAAAGGCGGGATAGACGAATTCCTTGAAGCTGTCCTCGAAGTAGCCGCCATAGCTGCCGATCTTCAGGCTGCGAGTCTGCGCGATCAGCGGCGTGCCCAGCACGCTGGAGGCGGCGAAACCGGCAACCCCGGTCTTGAGCAAGGTACGTCTGTTGAGCTTGGTCATGGTGAACTTCCTCATTCCCCGGCCGCGCATTTCGCCGCGTCGACGCTGGCGGCCCCATCATGATCCCATGAGCGCGCGCAGACCGGTGAACGGTCAAAGAAAGCGACCGCGAAAGGACCAGCGGCCCCGGCAATTGATCAAATTGAAGGCAAAGGGCGCCAACCCGGCGGCATTCTTAATCGCCGCAGGGACCCTGCTTCGTCCTTTCGAGCCAGCCTGAGAACAGGCAAACGACTCGGGAGACGACGCATGGCGCGCAGCACGATATCGGACGACCAGAAGGCCCTGACCGTTGAGGATGCGGCGCTGCCGGTCGTCGATCTTTCGGGGTTGTTCACGGGGGACGCGGCGGACAAGGCAAAGGTCGCCGCCGAACTGGGGAATGCGGCACGCACCTCGGGCTTTTTCTACATCACCGGGCACGGGATCTCGCAGGACCTGATCGACGCGGTCTTTGCCGCATCGAAGGAATTTCACGAGAAGCCGCGAAATTTCAAGATGAAGTACTGGTCGGGCTTTACCACCCACCACCGCGGCTACGTCCCCTTCGAGGAAAACGGCGCCGACTTCCCCAAGTCGATCAACTTCAACGAAGCCTGGGACATGTCCTACGAGGCGCCCGCGGATCACCCCGATCATCTTGCCGGTTGGCGCATGACCGGCCCGAACGTCTGGCCTGACATTCCCGGTTGGAAACACACGATTTCAACCTATTACGATCAGGCCTTCGGCCTTGGCCTGCGCCTGCTGGACGCGCTGGCGATGGAACTGGGGGTCGAGACCGAGGAACTGACCCGGCACATCACCTATCCCACCTCGCAGTTGCGTCTCCTGCGCTATGTGCCGAACGAGATGCCCGCAACCAAGGACCTGGTCGGCATCGCGGCCCATTCGGATTTCGAGTGTTTCACCATCCTGATGACCGGCGCCCCGGGCCTGCAGGTGATGAACGCCGAGGATGTCTGGATCGAAGCGCCGCCGATCCCGGAGTGTTTCGTGGTCAACATCGGCGACATCTTCGAGACATGGTCCGGCGGACAGTTCAAGTCCACCCAGCACCGCGTCGCCAACCTTGGCGAAGAAAGGTATTCCTTCCCGCTGTTCTTTGGTCTGGACTACCATGCGGTGGTCGAACCGCTGGAAAAGTTCCGCACCCCCGAGGTCATGGAGAAATATCCGCCGATGAAAGCCGGCGATCATCTGATGCGCATGTCCGTGAACGCGTTTCGTTACATGGCGGACGCACGCGAAAAGGGCGAGCTGGTACTGGATTTCGAGGTTCCGGACGAAAACCCTTTCATGCGAGAGGCGAAAGAGCCCGGCACATGAGCCCGGGATGAGACACCCGGATTTCGACGGAGGCCTCCTGCCCCGCAGCGCACCGTTTCCGAACTTTGTCCTGACACCGCTGACCTCGGCGGAGGCCGAGGAGGATTTCGCCGCCGTCACCGGATCGGCGCATGTGTTGAAAGGCGTGTTCGGCGACTGACCCTACAGGAGAACCTGCACGACCGCGCCTCGCATGACCGGGATTTTTCCGAGGGGCTCTCCTTTGCATGGATCGTGCGCGATGCTTGCCACGTTTACACCGGATGTGCCTGCCCCTTCTCCGAGATGGGCCGCCGGGGCGCGGCCCACGGCTTCGTCTGGATCATCGATCGCCCCGACCGGGCCGCGTTGATGGGTCAATTGCGCATGGAACTGGACGCCTGCTTTGCCGGTCTCTTGCCGCATCCGGTTGCAATCATCTGGCATCACCCCCCGGACTGAGTGTCGTACCGGAACACATCTGCCAGCGCGTGTGTCTCTTCGCGCAGGAAATCGATCACCCTGCGAATGCGCGAGATTTCGCGATCGTCTTCGGCATGAAGCAACCAGTACGCGCGGGTAAATCGGATCTGGTCCGGCAGGACCGGGACCAACGCCGTATCGCGCGCCATGAAACAAGGCAGCACGCCCAGCCCGACCCCGCTTTGCACTGCTTCAAGTTGGGCCTGGACGGTGGCGGCCTTGTAAACCGTCCGCGCGCCCGGATGCACCAGACGATTGAAATCCAGCGCCTCGGTATAGAGCAGCTCGTCGATGTACCCGACCAGCGGCAATCGTCCGAGGGCATGGCGGTCTTGCGGGCAGCCATGCGCCTTCAGGAAAGCACGCGACGCATAGAGCCGCAGCTCGTAGTCGGTCAGTTTCTGTATCACAAGCCGCCCGGTTTGCGGACGATCAAGGCTGATGGCAATGTCGACCTCGCGGTTCCACTGCTTGTGCGCGGCGGGCACCGGGACCAGCTCGATTTCCAGTTCCGGTTCCAGCCGCAAGAGACCGGGCAGCATCCGCGACAGCACCGCGTTGCCGAACCCGTCGGGCGCCCCGATCCGAACCCGCCCAGTCAACGTGCCGGGCCGCTGCAGGCGGTCGAGGATCTGCGCCGCTTGTGACTCCATCCGTTCCGCCAGCGGGATCAGGGCAGCGCCCGCCTCTGTCGGAACCAGACCGCCCGCAGCCGGCTCCAGCAGGCGGTTGCGCAGGGCCTCTTCCAGCCGCGCGACCCGGCGGGCGACCGTGGTATGACTGACACCCAGCCGGCGTGCGGCGCCGTTGAAGCGTCCGGCCCGGGCGGTTTCCAGGAAATAGCGAACATCGGCCCAGTCGAGGGATGCGCTCATGCCGGGGCCCTCCTTTCGGAGCAAGATACCGAGCGAGACATTGAACGGAAACAGGCATTGACCGTTCGTTTTTGCAGATTGCGCCACCGCACCGCCACAACCCATACTGCCCCCGGACCGGAGGGAGGCGACTTTGCAGGAACTTGGAACCTATGACTATGTCATCGTCGGCGCGGGCAGCGCAGGCTGCGTGCTGGCAAACCGCCTTTCCGAGGACCCAGACACCCGCGTTCTGCTGCTGGAAGCGGGCGGCAGCGACAATTACCACTGGATCCACATCCCGGTCGGCTACCTGTACTGCATCGGCAATCCGCGCACCGACTGGGGCTACAAGACCGCCGCCTGCGAAGGCCTGCACGGGCGCGCGTTGCTCTATCCGCGCGGCAAGGTGCTGGGCGGCTGTTCCTCGATCAACGGGATGCTCTACCTGCGCGGACAGGCGGCGGATTACGACGGCTGGCGGCAGATGGGGCTGACCGGCTGGGGCTGGGACGACGTTCTGCCCTACTTTCTCAAGTCAGAGGACTATTACGGCGGCGCCGACGAGATGCACGGTACCGGCGGCGAATGGCGGGTCGAAGAGGCGCGCCTGCGCTGGGAGATCCTCGACGCCTGGAAGGCGGCGGCGGTCCAGGCGGGCTTGCCCGAGAGTGATGATTTCAACCGGGGCGACAATTTCGGCGTCGGCTACTTCAAGGTCAACCAGCGCAAGGGATGGCGGTGGAGCACGGCCAAGGGGTTCCTGAAACCGGCACGGCAACGGGCCAACTTGGATGTCATGACCCATGCCCAGGCAGAGCGGCTGCTCTTTGACGGGCGTCGGGCGACCGGCCTGCGGTTCCGGCGCCAGAGCGCCCCGATGCAGGTACACGCACGGCGCGAGGTCATCCTGTCGGCGGGGTCGATCGGGTCGGTGCAGATCCTGCAGCTCTCGGGGATCGGGGCCGGTGCCCTGTTGCAGGAACAGGGGATCGAGACCGTCCTGGATCAGCCCGCAGTCGGCACCAACCTGCAGGACCACTTGCAGATCCGCTGTGCCTACAAGGTCTCTGGCGCAAAGACATTGAACAGCATGACCTCGTCGCTCTGGGGAAAGGCGAAAATCGGGTTGGAATACCTGGCGCGACGCACTGGGCCAATGTCGATGGCGCCCAGCCAGCTTGGGGCCTTTGCCTATTCCTCGGACGAGGTGGCGACCCCCGACCTGGAATACCACGTCCAACCGGTGACTCTGGAGGCTTTTGGACAGCCTCCGCATGAGTTCGACGCGATCACTGCCAGCGTATGCCACCTTCGGCCCGAAAGCCGGGGCCATGTACGCATCACCTCACCGGATCCGATGGCGCATCCCGAGATCCAGCCGAATTACCTCTCGACCGAGGGCGACCGGATCGTGGCGGCGCGGGCGATCCGGCTGACGCGGCGGATCATGGAACAGGATGCGCTGGCAAAATACCGTCCCGAGGAATTCAAGCCGGGGCCCGGCTATCAGAGCGATGCAGACCTGGCCGCAGGCGCCGGGCAGATCGCCTCGACCATCTTTCACCCCGTGGGCACGGCGCGCATGGGCACCGACCCTGCAGCAGTGGTGGGACCCGACCTCAAGGTGAACGGCATCGGCGGGCTACGGGTGGTCGATGCCTCAGTCATGCCCCGCATTACCTCAGGCAACACCAACTCCCCCACGATCATGATTGCCGAGAAGGCGGCCGACATGATCCGGGCGGCGGCGCGGAAACATCTGATGGCCTGAGCCTCTTTCAATAGGTGTTTCGCCGCGCTGGCGCGCGGCGCCCGCCGGGGGGCTTTGCCCCCCGCCCGCCCAGAGGTATTTTCGGCCCAAAGATAAAGGGCCTGTGCCAAGTCCGCATAAGGTTGCGCACAAATGGCGGCGGCAGGTTTCTCCAGGGGAAAAGGAGAGGTTAGAATCCCACCGAAAGCGCGGTTTGGGCCGGTTCCGTGCGGGCCACGACGCGGCCGTTCGAGATGACAGCGAGGCGCGCGGGGCGCAGGCGCAATGCCTCGATCGGGTCAGGCGCGTCCAGAACCACGAGGCTGGCGCGTTTTCCGGGCGTGAGGCCGAGGTCCAGACCCATGATCGTCGCCGGGTCTTCCGTCACCATTTGGAAAGCGGTGCGCATCTGTTCGGGTGCCGTCATCAGGGCTATGTGAAGCCCCATGTGGGCTACGTCCAGCATGTCGCCCGAGCCCAGCGGATACCAGGGGTCGCGCACGCAGTCCTGGCCAAAGGCCACCGTGACACCCGCAGCGCGCAGTTCCGGCACACGGGTCAATCCTCGCCGTTTCGGGTAGGTATCCATTCGTCCCTGCAGGGTGATGTTGATCAGGGGATTGGGGATGGCCGCCACCTGCGCCTCGGCGATCAGTGGCAGGAGTTTCGCGACGTAGTAATTGTCCATCGAATGCATCGAGGTCAGGTGAGAGCCCGCCACGCGGCCCTGCAGACCGCAGCGGATCGTCTCGGCGGCCAGGGTCTCGATGTGACGGCTGAGGGGATCGTCGCTTTCGTCGCAGTGCAGGTCCACGCGCAGGCCCCGCTCCGCCGCCAGTTCACAGGCCGCCCGGACCGCTGCCGCGCCATCCGCCATCGTTCGTTCGAAATGCGGGATGCCGCCGACCACGTCGACACCTGCATCCAGCGCGCGGATCACCTGCTGTTCGGCGCCCTGCGCCCTGTACCAGCCGTCCTGCGGGAAGGCGACAAGCTGGAGGTCAAGCACCTCCCGGACCGCCTCGCGCACTTCCAGCAGCGCCTCGACCGTGCGGAAATTCGGATCGGTCACGTCGACATGGCTGCGGATCGCCAAAACGCCCTTGCCCACCGCTTGGCGGCAATAGTTTAGCGCGCGTGCGATGATATCCTCGCGCCTTTGCTGCTGTTTCAACTCTCCCCAGAGCGCGATGCCTTCGAGCAGGGTACCCGAGGCATTGACCCGCGGTCGCCCGTAGCTGAGCGTCGCGTCCATGTGAAAGTGACAGTCGATGAAAGGTTGCGAGACCAGCTTGCCGCCGGCGTCGATGACCTCGCCCGCCTCTGCGGTGATGCCCGGCTCCACCGCCGTGATGAGGCCGTCCGAAATGGCGATATCGGCCTGGGTCCCATCGGCGAGCAGCCCGCCCTTCACCAGGATGTCGATGTTCATGTGCCCTGTCCCCTGTTCATGTACCGGGTTCATATCCCGGCCATCACATGCGCCGCGCCGGGCGCCCAGTTCAACCAGAACCGCTGGCCCGGTTCCGGGGAAAGGTCGTCAAGCTGGTCCTCGGTGACCTGCGCCTTGAGTTCCACGCCCTCCGGACCTTCGAAATAGCAGATGATCCCGGTGCCTGCGAATTCTTCCGACAGGAATTCCGCCGCCAGCGCGCCCTCTCCCGGATCGCTGGCGCTGACCTGCATCCGGTCTGCGGCCACGACCAGTTCATGACCCGGCTTGTCGCCGGGGAGAATGTTGTTGCGACCGACGAATTCCGCGACAAAGCGGTTTCTTGGTGCGCGGAAGATCTCTTGCGGTCTTCCGATCTGGGCAATCTCTCCGTGCCCCATGATGACCACGCGATCCGCCATTGCGAATGCCTCGGACTGGGAATGCGTCACATATACGAAGGTGATGCCCAGTTCCTTTTGCAACCGGGTCAGAACGCCCTGCATGCGGATCACCAAATGCGCGTCGAGCGCCGAGAGCGGCTCATCCAGCAGCAGCATCCGGGGTTCCGTCACCAGCGACCGCGCCAGGGCCACGCGCTGGCGCTGGCCGCCGGAAAGCTGGTCGATGCGGCGCGTCTCGAACCCCTTGAGCCCGAGACGTTCGAGCCAGAGCATCGCCCGCCCGTGCCTGTCGGCCTTGGGCACGCCGCGCATCCTTAGCCCGAATTCGACGTTTTCCTTGACGTTCAGAAAGGGAAACAGCGCGAGAGACTGCCAGACCAGCGGGGTATCGCGATCATGGGCAGAGACCTCGTTCATGACCCGGCCGTCGATGGTGATCTCACCCGCTGTCGGCTCTTCCAGCCCGGCCAGCATCCGCAGCGTCGTCGTCTTGCCGCAGCCCGAGGGCCCCATGATGGCGACGAATTCACCCCGCCCGATGTCGAGGTCGAGGTGCTTGACCGCCTCGAAGGTGCCATAGGTCTTGCGGACGCCCGAGAAGCGGACAAGCGGATCCGAGTCAGTCATGCATTGGTCTTTCGCAGGATCAGGAGCTGGGCGATGATCACCAGCGCCATCGAGGTCAGGAAGACGACCGTGCCGATGGCGTTGATCTGGGGATCGACGTTGCCCTGAAGGATTTCGAGGATCATCACCGGCACCGTCTTGTTCAGGCCCGAGACGAACCAGGCCACGATGAATTCGTCAAAGCTGACGGCGGCGGTCAGACAATAGGCCGAGATCAGCGCCGGCAAGCAGAAGGGAATGACCACGGCCCGCATGGCCCGCCACTGCGAGGCCCCAAGGTTCCAGGCGGCCGCCTCCAGCGCGGGGTCCATCTGGCTGAGCCTGAGCCGGCAAATCGCCATCGCAAAGGGCGCGCCCATGACCGTATGGGCCACGATGATGCCGGGCAACGTGCCGGAGATCCCCAACCGTCCCAGCCAGGCCAGCATCGCCAGTCCCATGATGACCAGCGGGATGGTCGGCGGCAGCAGGGCCAGTGCCAGGTAGGCGGGTTTGAACCGGAACCCGTAGCGGAAATCCGTGTAGGCGGTGACAAAGCCCAGCGTGGTGGACAGCGCGGCGGCGCAGACGGCCACGATCAGCGAGTTGCCGAAGGCGGTCCAGACCTCGGGCCGGGAAAAGGCGGTTTCGTACCAATGGGTCGTGACCTCGCCCAACGGAACAGTGGGAAAGCGATCGGAGTTAAGCGAAAAGACCATGCTGGTCAGGATCGGCAGGAAGACGAAGGTAAAAAGTGCCACGAGGTAAAGGCGAAAGGCGATGTCCGAGGGCCGCATCATTTCCTCCGACCGTAGGCCGCGCCGACGGCAGCAAAGGCCGCAACGAACAGCGTCGCGATCATCATGATGGCAACGACGGCGGCGCGTGGCCACTGCTGGCCGGACTTGGTGGTGTCGATGATCAGGATCGAGAGTGTCGGTGGCTTTGACCCCCCAAGGTAAAACGGACTGACGAAATCGCCAAAGGACAGGATGAAGGCAAAGGTGGCGCCCAGGATCAGGCCAATCCGCGCCGCGGGCAGGATCACCTGGAACAAGGTTTCTCGCGGCGAGGCGCCCAGGTTCCAGGCGGCTTCGATCAGGTTGCGGTCGATGGCGGCGAGGCTGAAGGTCTGCAGGATGACGACCAGCGGCAGGACAAGGGTCATGTAGCCCACCATCGCGCCAAAGCCGGAGTTCAGCATGGTGAAGGGCCCCAGCCCGCCAAAGCCCAGAACGGCGTTGATCGGCCCGCTTTCGGCCAGCAGCACCTGCCAAGCGTAGACCCGCACAAGGTAGGAGGTAAAGAAAGGCACGATGAGGAAGAAGATCGCCCAGCGGCGGGTGGTTTCCGACACGCGAAAGGCCAGCGCATAGGAGGCCGGGAAGGCGATCAGGCTGGCCAGCACACCGGCCAGCGTCGCGCGCCAGAGCGTGACCCAATAGGCGTTCCAGAAATAGTCGCGCCCCAGCATTCGGTCCCAGTTCTTGAGAACGAAGTCCGGCTCCATCCGGTAGTTGCGCACCAGCCAGAAGGACATGGCAACCATCAGGATCAGCGGCCCGACAAAGAACAGCCCCTGCCAGATCAGCAGCGGCAGGCGCCAGACATAGGGATAGGCTTCAAAGCGTTTGGACATGATCGGGGAACCGGAGGGAAAGAGGCCCCGGCACAGGGCCGGGGCGCGTTGCCTGCGCTCAGGCGGTCTTGTACTCGGACCAGAAATCGTTCCAGTCCTCGAGGTCCTGCTGCCGCGGGATGTCGCGGAAGAAGAGCCGGCCCTCGGACAGCAGCTTGATCGGCGACTGGTCGTCCCCTTCGATCAGGCCCGAGCGTTTGGCCTCGGCCGGATCTGCCTCCTGGATGGCCTTCCAGCCGGATTTCAGCGGCGAAAGACCCGGGTAAGCGGCCATCTTGATCGACTTCACCTGTCCCTCGGGGCTCAGCATGTAGTTGATGAACTTGTTGATGATCTCATGCTTGGTCGTGCCCTTGCCGATGGAATAGCTCTCGGTCCACTGGATGCCGCCCTCTTCGGGGATCACGCTCGCCACTGGAGCACCGTCCTTTTGCAGAACACCGGTGATCCAGTCGCCGATGCCCGCCATCGCCAGCATCTCGCCGTTCTTGAGGCTGGCAAAGGTGCCGCCGTAATCGAAGTAGCCGCCGACCTGCGGTTTCAGGCTCAGCGTCTTTTCCATGACCGCCTCCCAGGCGTCCTCGGAAATGTCGAAGGGCGACGGGTCGCGGTTGCCGTTCAACAGCGAGATCTGGCCGAGCGACGGCAAGTGCCAGTCGAAATGGCCCAGCTTGCCGGTGATCTTGGGATTCCAGAAGGCGTTGTAGCTCATCGCCTCTTCGCGGGTCATCACGTCCGAGTTGTAGGACACTCCCAGCAGGCCGAACCGCACCATCACCGACCAAAGCTGGTCGTCGGTCCAGTGGCCGGGGAACTTCTGGTATTCTGGCCAGAAGTCGTCGAAAGGGTATAGGCTGGGGTCCATTTCCTCGATGTAGCCGGCCATGTTCAACTGTTGCACGAACTCGGCATCCGACAGGATCAGGTCATATGTACCCGGAGGAGACTGGGCGATCAGGCCCAGCATGTTGTCGCCTCCTGCATAGTATTTCGGCACGAACTTGACGTTGTTGGCGGCCTCGAACTCGGCCACGATGTCCGGCTCGGCATGGCCGTACCAGGCCAGCATGTTGATCTGCACCGGGTCCGCGGCCCAGGCGCGGTTGATCATCGGCGTCGTCAGCGCGGCACCCGCTGCCCCGGCAAGGAGGCGCCGCCGCGAAAGGGTAAAGGTCGATCTGGTCATGGAACCTCCGTGTCGGTCTGGTCTGTTGTCCGCCGCCCGATCCGCGGAGTTGCGGCCAAAGCGATCTGGTGCACAGCCTATGAGCAGATTGGACCAACTGGGAAATTTCCAGTTGGTATGGTCGCATTAGGATGGCTTATGTTTTGGCCGCTGACCGCGATCCCTGGATATGTTCCAGCAGGTGCTGCGCCAGCCCGTGGCCGGCCCCGCTCAGCGTCGCATGCTTGTAGAACAGACCGATGCGCAGGGGCGCCAACTGGGGAAAACCCTCGTCCGGGCGGCCGACCCGCATCCCCGGCAGCAATGTCGCGGGGGTCAGTGCCGTGGCCCCCAGCCCGGCGCGCACCGCCGTCTGCAAACCGGCCACGTCCCGGGACAGCAGCACGGTCCGCCAGCTGCGCCCGGCAAGACGCAATGCGTTGCGCATCCGGCTGGCATATTCACAAGGCTCCGGGTGACAGAGGATCGGCAAGGGCGCCCTGGGGTCCAGGTGGAAACTGTCCTTGACCGCCCAAAAGGGTTCGACCAGCGCGCTTTCGACGAGGTAGCGCACATCGCCCTCGGGCACCACGGCCACGGTGATATCCAACGTATCGGCGGCAAGTGCCGTGCGCAGTCCGCTGGACAACAGGCTTTCGATCTCGATGTTGACCTCGGAATGTGTCACCGCAAAATCCGCAATCGCCTCCAACAGAAAGCTATGAGCGAAGTCCGTCGGCACGCCGACACGGATGCGCCCCGACAGCGCCCGATCGCCGAAATGCGCCACGATATCGTCGTTCAGCCGCAGCATCTGGCGCGCATAGGGTCCCAGCGCCACGCCCGCATCCGTCAGCGCAAACTGCCGTCCGGCGGTACGGATCAACTTGGTCTGCAAAAGCTCCTCCAGCCGCCGGATCTGCAGGCTGATGGCGGGTTGAGTTCGCCCCAGCGCCTGCGCAGCCCGGGTAAAGCCGCCAAGGTCGACGACGGTGACGAAACTGCGAAGAAGGTCGGTCGGGATGTTGGTGGCCATGCGCACATAGGCCAACCTTATGCAGACATTAGGACTATAAATTTTTCATATGCCGGGCGGTTTCATAGCTTCTGTCTGAAATACGGGAGATGATGGCATGACCTGCCCAGATTTTGGACAGTTGCTAACCGGACCGGGCCCCATCGTGACCCCCGTCATCCACGTCCTAGACCGTGACCAGGCGCTGGCGAACATCGACATTGCACTGAACGCGGGCTGTCCCGGGGTCTTTCTGATCAACCATGATTTCCCGATGGCGCCCTTCCTGCCAATCCTCAGGCAGATCAGGGCCGCGCGCCCCCGGGCCTGGCTGGGCGTCAACTTCCTGGACCAACCCGGCGACCTGGCATTTCCAGTGCTGGCGGAACTCGCGCGCGAGGGTGTCGAGTTTCAGGCCTACTGGGCAGACGATGCGCGGATCGACGAAACCGCGCAGGATCAGGCAGAGGCCGCGCGCATCGCCCGCATCCGCGCCAACAGTGGCTGGCAAGGGCTGTATTTCGGCGGCGTCGCCTTCAAGAAACAGCGCCCGGTGCCACCGGAGATGCATGCCACCGCCGCCCGGATCGCCGCCCGCTACATGGACGTGGTGACCACCTCCGGCATCGCCACCGGGCAAGAGGCCGACCTGTCCAAGATCCAGACCTTCCGCAGCGCGCTGGGAACTGCCCCCTTGGCGCTGGCCTCCGGCATCACGCCGGACAACGCCCCTCGCTACCGCGCTGCGGTGAACTGCTTCCTTGTCGCCACCGGCATCAACCTGCCGGGCGATTTCTACAACATCGACCCGGCGCGCCTCGCGGCGCTGCTCTCTGTAACCCGCATCCACGGAGCAAGCTCATGACCCATTCCGAAGGCCCCCGCGACGACCGATGGTATCTCTCGCTGATGTCCCCCAACACCAAGGGGCCACAGTTTGCCTGGCTTGACCCGACCTCGATCTACATCAACTCCACGGCCTTCGGGGATCTTCTGGACGATCTCTGCGCCGACCTGGATCCGGGGCAGATCGACGTGGTGGCAGGGCTGGACGCGATGGGCTTTGTGCTGGGCGCGGCGCTGGCGGCGCGGCTGGGGCGCGGCTTTCTTCCGATCCGAAAGGCGGGCAAGCTCTGCGTCGAAACCGACAGCGTCAGCTACGTCAACTATTCGGGCCGCACCCAGAACATGGAGATGCGCACCCCCGCCTTCGCACGCGGTACGCGGGTCCTGCTGGTCGATCAGTGGATCGAAACCGGAGGCACGATGGACGGCGCGATCCGCCTGGTCGAACGGCAACAGGGCGTGATCGCCGGCCTTGTCGCCATTGCCGTCGAAGAAAACGACAGGACCGCCGGCTTCCGCGAGATCTACAGCGTGACCAGCGCGGTGCTGCCCGGCACCTCTTGGCAGGCGGACTGCAATGCGCAATCGCTGGGCAGTTTCGCCCGCTACGCCCCGCCACGCACCTTTCCCACCGCCGGGCGCAGCCCTGCCCCTTGATCCGCCGCCCGGGCCGCACGCAGGCTGCACGCAAAAAGGACCCGACATGTTGTTGCACCCCCTGCCCTGGCCCGATGGCAAGCGCCTTGCCGCAGCGATCACCTTTGACATCGACGCAGACAGCCTGATCCGCAACGCCCGCCCCGACGACGGGCACCTGCGGCTGGCGCCGGTCAGCATGGGTCGCTACGGGCCGACCGTTGCCGTGCCCCGCATCCTGGACACCTACCGGCGACTGGGTCTGCGGCAGACCTTCTTCATCCCGGCATGGGTGATGGAAACATACCCCGCTACGGTCGAAATGATCCTGAAGGACGGCCACGAGATCGGGCATCACTCCTGGCGGCACGAAGACCCGATGGGGCATTCCGACGCGCGCGAGGCCGAATTGTTCGGGCGCGCGATGGAGGTCCACCAGCGTCTGACGGGGATGAAACCGCGCGGCTATCGCGCCCCGGTCTACAACGCGACGCCCGGTGTGATCGCCCGGCTGATCGCCGAGGGGTTTCTCTACGACAGTTCGCTCATGGCGGACGAGATGCCCTACCTGCTGCGCGCGCCTGCGGGTGAGTTGATCGAATTGCCGCCGCACTGGGGCAACGATGACTGGCCGCCCTTTGCCCATTTCGAGGAGATCGGATACCTGATGCCGGTGCGTGCGCCCACGGACGGCATCCGCGCCTTTGTCGAGGAATACGAGGCCGCGCGCGAGGTTGGCGGGTTCTGGATGCCGGTTCTGCACCCGTTCCTGACCGGACGGCTGGCCCGCTGGCAGGTCCTGGAACGCTGGCTGGAAGAGGTGCTGACACAGAGCGAGGCCTGGTTCGCCCCGCTTGAAGAGATCGCGCGTCACGCCGCCCTTCACCGGTCCGACCTCCGGGTTGACGAGGTGCCCGGCCCGGCTGGTGACTAGCGGCTCACCAGCCTGCGCAGTTCCGTGTAGTCGACCTTGGACCGGTGCCGCCGGTCCAGCGGGATGGCCGCAACCCGACGCGCATCGGCCAGACCCAGCGCGCGGGCCTTGGCGGCGCAATCCACGGGGTCCGCCGTACCCTCGTAGACCAGCAGCGGCCCGCCATCGCCGGAAAGCAGGGCGGCGCGGGAAACGCCCGGCCAGCTTTCGGCGGCCAGTTCGACCGCAAAGGGATAGAGCGGCCCGTCGCGCCCCTGTGCAACCGCATCGCTCCGCCCCAGAAGCCAGAGCCGCCCCTGCCCGTCCAGCCGCCCGGCATCGCCGGTCCGGTGCCAGACCGTCGCGCCCTCGCGGATCTTGGTGCCGGTTTCCTGCGACGGATCTAGGTAGTGCCCGTTGACATGCGCGCCGGCCACCTGGATCTCATCCGCCACGATGCGCACCTGCGTCCCCGGGACCGGCGCCCCGGTCAGCAGCCCGGCGCCCTCGGCCATCGCGGCGCGATCCTCTGCGCCGACATCGGTCCAGTCCAGTTCGGCAATCGGCTCTGCCTCTGTCGAGCCGTAGACAGAAACCACCCGCAGCCCCGGAGCAGAGTTCTGCAAACGGTCCACAAGCGCAGGTTTGACCGGACCGCCGCCGGTAAAGACGCTGTGCAGCGCCTGGGGGAACTCCGCCCCCGCCAATGTCTCGCACAGCGCGGGCGGCAGCAGGGCCCGGGTGGCTCCCGTCTGCCGGATCCAGCCCGACAGTGCCTTGGGGGTGACCTTTTCGGGACGGGTCAGTTTCCAGTCGGGCAGCACAGTTGGGCGCCCCTCGGCCAGGTTGACCAGCGCAAAGACGGGAAAGGCGACAAGATCGGTTTCCGCGTGATCGGTGGCCAGCACCTGACGCACCGCCTGAAACTGCGCAGTCAGGAAGCCGTGACTGCGCGGGATCGCCTTGGGCGCGCCGGTAGACCCGGAGGTAAAGGATATCAGGGCTGGGTCTTCCGGGGTGAGGTCCACCGCCGGCATCTGCCCCCGGTCCGAGCGCGCGGGCGCCAGCCGCGGACAACCCCAAAGCGCAGGCAGCAGGCCGATCAGCCGATAGAGACCGCTGGCCAGAAGGACTTTCGGCCCTGTCACCGCCACGGCATGGCGCAGCCCCCGAAGGCCCATCGCCGGTTCCGGAAAGACGGCCACCGCCCCTAGCCGCCAGCACCCGGCCAAAGCGACATATAAATCGACGCCGACGGGCATGGCGATCAGCACCCGGTCGCCCTTGCCAAGACCGCGCGCGGCGCAGGTGGCGGCGAAACCGCTGGCGCGGCGCTCCAGTTTGGCAAAGCTGACGCGCTCTGTCGGAGTGATCAGCGCGGTGCGGTCGCCCTGTTCCGCCGCGACCCGGGAAAAGCGCCGCGCGAGGTCAGTCATCCAGAATACGGCCCATCAGCGCGTAGCGGCGAAAGACCTCTCCGCCGTGACGGCGGCTGCGATCGGCCGAGGCGTTGTCCTCGTGTATCAGCGCATGGATCACCTGCGCATAGCCCAGTTCGCGCGCCCGGACGTGAAAGGCATGCGCAAGGTGATGGCCCAGCCCGGGTCGCAGGCTGGCATAGGTCTTCAGGATCACCGTGTCGGGATTGGCCCCATGTCCATAGTTCGGAATCCCGAACAGATAGCCTACTAGCGCCCCGGTATCCTCGTCACGGGCGGTAAAGATCAGCTCGGGCTTCAGCAGCGGCACAAAGGGCGTATAGAGCGCCAGGAAGGCCTCCAGTCCGATCGGTTGATAAAAGGCGTTGCCGGCAAAGGCGCGGGTCGACAGCCCATGAACCTCGGCGAAATGTGCCTCGGCCGCGCTGCCGTCCCAATTCGCAATCTTGATGCCGGGAATGGGAACGGGGTCCGGGCCGATGCCCGCCTCCGGCGCCACGCGGGCCGAGACATAGCGCGAGACCGGGCTGAAACCGGCGGCCTCGAAGGCGGCGAGGTCATGCGGACCGCTCTGCGGTTCCATCAGGAAAGGTGGGGTGCCATCGCTTTCGGTCACAAGGCGGTAGCTGTGCCAGGTGTCCCCGCTCATCGGTCCCAGGACGCGGTTTTTGCCCTTGGCCCTGACCTCGTCGCAGATCGACCGCAGCAGCGCGGCGCCAGCCTCGGCACTGTCGCACCTGAACTCGCCGATGGTGGCGGTTGGCGCGCCCTCCCACTCCGGCCCTTCAGGATACAGGTTGGCGCGCGCACCGGCGCCCTCGCACAGTTGTTTCGTCATGCCCCCGCTCCCCCGTTCAGCAGGCAGTTGCCGCCATAAAGACACAGCGCAGGCAGCGCCCCAAGCACGGTGATCCGGAATTCCGCGCCACGTTGGAACAGCCCGGGCCAGACCTGCGGCAAGAGACCCGCCAGCAGGATCAGTGCCGCCGCCTGCACCTCCTGCCCCGCGTGCCAGGCCATGCTGGCGGCGTTCAGGTCCCCAAGCAGGACCCAGAGCAGCCAGAGCGTGACGCAGGCCGCCAATGCCGCGCCCAGACGAATTGGACGCGTCATTTCCGGAAGGCCCTGTGACACCAGCCCGGCGGCAATCGCGGCGCAACCGATGCCGTAAAAGCTGATCCCACTGGCGCCGCAGGGCACGTCGATGGCAAGAAAGGCAAAGCTGACCGCCGCAAGCCCTGTCACCACGTTCAGCGCGCCCCGATCGGTCGCGTCCTCTTTTTGCCGGGCAGAAAGCAGCGCGTGCCCCAACAACACCAGCCCCGGCAGGACCGCGTTCCAGACGTGCACGGCGCAAAGGATCATGAACAATGCCACCGCGTGGATCCGGGCGATCTGCCCCGAGGCTCCGGAGGCAAGGCTGATCCCGTAGGCCAGCGGCATGGCCAAGGCCGCCGCCACCAGCCGCGGCATCCCGCCCGTGTCCGGCCAGCCGTAGAAATTGACAAGAAACAGGTAGACGCCCATCGGCAGGAACAGGTTGTCCAGTCCGGCCCAACTGTCCGCCTCGATCACCGTGGCGAAGACCGCGATGCAGAAAGCGGCAAGGATCAGTTCACCGCGCCCCATGTCGGTCAGAAGCAGCAGGCAGATCATGGCAAGGATCAGCGTGACCAGCAGGAACATGGTGCTGCCCTCGACGCTCTTGCGGCCGTCGGGCGTCAGGTAGAAGGTGCGGCCATAGGCGCTGCCCGCCAGCGCGGCGGCGGCATCGCCAAGCGCAACCACGGAGAGCGGCAGGACATAAAGCACCGGGTGCGCGCCTTGTAGCAGGAACAACAGACCCACCGAGACCACCAGCAGCACGTCGCCCCAGGACTTGCGCGCGACCGAGTGCAGCGCCCGGCCCGGCCCCGCCAGCAGCGGGGTGCGCATGGCCACCATCGCCACCAGGGCCAGCCCCAGAACCAGCCAGACCGGCCAATCGTCCACGAACAGCCAGGGCAATGGAATGGCCAGCCCCGAGGCAAGGACATGCACGATCTTGCGCGCCAGCTCCGGGTGCCAGTCGCCCCGGCGCGCCACGCGCGACAGGACCGACATGATGCCCAGAAGACCCATGATCAGCCCCAGCGCCAGTGCCAATTGCCAAAGGATACTCATCCGACCTCTTCGACCACGAAATCGGAATAGAAAAAGGCCATGTCCTGCGCCTTCAGCCGGGATTCAAGACCGCTCAGCGGCGTGACGCGATTGGCAAGCGCGGGCGGCACGCGGCGCGGTGCCATCATGTTCCAGTAAACCAGGCGCGCCCCGGGCCGCGCCATGTCCAGAAAGGTGCCATAGACTTGCGCGGCCAGCTCGGGCGACATGTATTCAAAGATGTCGGACAGGTAGAACCCCGCAACGCCGTCAAGGTTCAACTCTTCTGCCGTGCCCTGCACCGGCTGGATCCGGTCCAGTCGTGACCGGATGACCTCATAGGCTTCTGCCCGCCAGGGCAAGGGCAGCGCGGTGCCGTGGCAGCGTTTCATGATCCAGTGCAGATAGGGATTCTGCGCCGGGTCCGTGTCCACGCCTGCGTGACGCAGGCGGGAAAAGACATGGTCGGCCACGCTGCCCCGGACATGTTCGAAAAAGGCCGGATCGCGGCCCAGCATCCCCATGGCCGCGCGCGAAAAGAACACGCGCACCAACAGCCGCCAGCGCCAGGTGTTGAACCGCCTGTCGAAAAAGACCTCGCGCGCGGCACGGTCACGGGGCTGGAAAATCGCGTCGATGGTCGCGCGACTGTGCACCAAAGGCAGCAGGTAGCGCGAAAACATGCGGAAATAGCCCTCGAACTTGCCCAAACCGCCCGCGCCATGCGCCTCGACCTGCGGTGTCAGCGCGGTCCAGAAGGTGCGCGTATGGCCCGGCGCATCGGACAAGGCCCGGGCCAGCAACATGGCCCGCCGGGTGCTGTGGCGTGCGCCCATCAGTTCCAGGAACTCTGCGTGGGTCAGGGCCTTGTAGGCGCCCAGGCGCAGGTTCAGGCATTCGATCTGGGCCGGCGAAATATCGACGGCAAAGACCCGCGCCGGATCGTTCAGAAGCAGCGCCAGCGCATTGTCACCCGAGGAACAGACCGCCACCAGATCGCCCCCCGACACCTCGCCCATCGCCTGTGTCAGGACATCGGCGTCCTCCCAGGCCTGGGCATAGCGGATGCCCTCGAACGAGGCGCGCTGGTCGATCCCCCTGTCATCCATCGCGTTTCCTGACCTCTCCGGTGCCGCCATCCACCTCGATCAGGTCACCGGTCCGCAACCATCGGGTTGCGTCACGGATGCCCACGACGCAGGGAATGCCCATCTCGCGCGAGACGATGGCCGAATGCGACAAGAGCGAACCACGTTCCACGACGATCGCCGCCGCGCCAGCGAACAGCGCGATCCATCCCGGGTCCGTGTTCGACGCCACGAGGATCTCTCCCGGTTCCAGCATTTCGCGGCGCGGATCGCGCACGACACGGGCCCGCCCGGTGATCTTGCCCTTGGAACAGCCCGTCCCGGTGCGGCCATCGCCACCCTCGGTTTCCGGGAACGCCGCCGGTGCAGGACGATAGGCGCCCACGGGTCCGCGCAGTTCGATCCGTTCGGGGGGTGCGGGCCGGTTTTCGCTGGCCTCTGCCTCACCCTTGCGCATGGCGGCGAGGGCACGCAGGTCGTCGCCCGGCGCATTGCCCTCGATGGTGCCCATGACCTCGGGCACGGTCAGGAACAGCACGTCGCGCGGTGCGTCCAGCAGACCTCGGGCGTGGAACTCGCGCCCCATCGCCAGGAAACAGCGCCGCGCCAGGGCAAAGATGCGCGTCCGTTCAAACCGCAGGTTCTCGCGGTCGCGCACGCGGGCGGCAGCCCAGCCTGTCAGGGCGCGCGCCACGGCACGGCGCAGCGGCTGGCCCGGGAAAAGCCTGTGCCAGTCAGGGGCGCTGCGGCGGGCCTGCGGTTCATCGGACCGGCGGGCGGCACTGGCAATTGCGGCCAGCAGCGGCGCGGGGGCTTCCGACAGCGGCAGGCTTTCGAGCTTCAACTCCTCGGTGCAGCGATCCCCGAATTCGTCAAGGTAGGCAGCAACGGCGGCATCGAGGTCGGGAAAATCCCTCAGCGCAGGCCGCCCCTGCCCCAGCGCCTCTTGGGCGCCCGGCGTTTCGCGCGCCATGCGGCCCATCGCGGCGATGCGCCGGGCGGGTTCAGCCGAGACAATCCCGCCCTGTCCGATCATGACGTCGTTGTGGAAACTCTCGCCCGCCTCCCCGGCCCATCGTTTCAACAGCGCACGCGAGGCGCCGAACCCCATCATGCAGAGAAAATCGTTGACCAGAGGCGCGTCCCAGCGATCCAGCAACCGGCCTTCGATCCGGCGGTAGAGCGCGGCGAGCTGGGTCAGGTTGGCGCCATCGGTGTCGGCCCCCTCGTCCAGCGCGGATTGCAGCCGCGCCAGGAAATGCCGCCGGGTCCGGCCCAGCCGCATGGCTTCGAATGCCAGACCACCCGCAACGCGCCCCAGCGCCAAGAACGCCGACACCTTTTGCCAACCGCGCGCCGGGTCCGGGGCCAGCCTGTCCGTGAGTTCTGCGGGCAGCGATTCCTCGACGCCCATCATGGTTTCCATGTAACCCCGGTTGAGCGAGAATGCGGGCAAGAGCGCCAGCGCGCGATACCAGTTTCCCAAGTTGTAGTAGACCCGCCCGTCGATGCGGGTCAGCAGGTTGTCGAAGACGGCGGCATTTTCGGCGATCTGCGCCTCGGACAGGCCCAGCAGGCGGACAAAGGCGCGGTAGACGCGGTTGTAGCAATAGGCGGCAAAACTGTAGGTCAGCGGGCTGACGAGGCCGGGATAGCTCTCGACGATGTTGGAATTGTCCAGAACCACCAGCGCCGCGTCCGGCCTGGGCGCGAGGCGCAGATCGGTGGTGATCGGACGGGATTGCAGCAGGTGCAGCCGCGCGCCATCGTAGGCCCATTCGATGTCCTGCGGGGCACCAAACGCCGCCTCGGCCCGGCGGGCAAGCTCGGCGACCTCGGTGGCCTCTTGCGGCGTCAGGACCTCGGGCGGCTCCGGCGCATCGATGACGCCATCGGGTGAGACCGTCCAGCTTTCGCCGTTCACCTCTCCGCCGACCAGCGCGTCGGCCAGTCCTTCTACCGCGGACACAACGCAAAGATCCCGCCGCCCGCTGACCGGGTCGGCGGAAAAGGCAACCCCGGCTGTCCGCGCCGCGATCATGCACTGCACCAGGACCGCCGGAAGGCCGCTATCGTCCACGCCACGGTCGGCCTGGTAGCGCGCGACATGCTCTGCCTCGCCCGAGGCGCGCACCTGCGCCGCCGCCGCCGCGATCCCGCAGGCGGGAACATTCAGAACGGTGTCGAACTGTCCGGCATGGCTGGCCTCGGCCCCGTCCTCGGCTCGCGCCGAGGACCGCACCGCAAAAGGCCCCGGCCCAAGCGCGGCCAACGCGTCTGGCAACGCGCCGGTGACGGTCTCAGCCAAGTCTGTGCCATGATCGGTGAAGGCATCGTCGGCCAGGACAAGGAACCCGGGGACGTCAAAACCCGCCGCTTTCAGACGGGACAAGGCGGCGGCCTTGCCGCCCACCTCTTGCGGGTCCAGCGCCCTGTCCGCCGGGATCACCCCCTTCATGTCCCGCCCCCCAGCGCCAGCGGCAGCCCCGCA
>NZ_JASHJL010000025.1 GCF_030733205.1 Mameliella sp. MMSF_3455 | reverse complement strand
CCCCCCCCCCCCCCCCCCCCCCCCCCCCCCCCCCCCCCCCCCCCCCCCCCCCCCCCCCCCCCCCCCCCCCCCCCGCCGCCTTGGCGGCAAGGAAAAAGACCGGACCGACAGGTCCGGCCCATAACTCGGCGAGGAATCCGGAAAAGTATTACTCGGCGGGAATCGCCGCGGGGGCTGTCTTGGCAAAGTGCTGCCGGTTCAGGCGCAGCATCAGGGCGATGGCGACGACCTGCGATGCGATGGCCAGCCCGGTAACGCCCCAGTAGGCCAGGTCGAACTTGTCGACGACGCCGGCGGCGACAAGGCCCTTGTTGGCAAAGAAGTGGATCATCACCGCAAGCGCCACGAAGGGACAGACCAGCGCGTAGGAACCCGGCGAGGTCTTGGTCCCCATCACGAAATCGCTGAAGTATCCCTGCGCCTTGAGGACCACGGCACCCAGACCGAGGAAGGCCAGCTGGATGCCCAGCAGGCGGGCAAGGAAGACCATCGTTTCACCGGCGTTGCCATGCGCATCAAAGGCTGAATGCAGCCCGTGCGCCTGGCGCAGGAACATGATGCCCAGCACGGTGACGATCGGAACGATGATCATCAGGGTCGGGCCTGCCTCGCGCGCGGTGCCGTGCTGCAACATCGAGGCGAAGGCAGTGATGCTGGCAAAGGCCGCGTACAACATCGCAATGGTGCCCAGAATGGTCGAGAGTACCAGAGCGATACCGACCGTCGTGGCGCTCGTGCTCATCGCGGCAGGGGCGGCAAAGCCGACGGCAATCATCGACACGGAAAAGGCCGGGGTGAGCTGCGCGAAAGAGTTGTGCGCGGTCACGTCGAACAGCCCGCCCTTGGCCAGAACGCGGCCCAGGAAATCCCCGATCATGCGGAAAGCAATCACCGCGATCAGGCCGAAGGCCACCATTGCCAACGGAAAAAGAAATTCCACCACGCTCCACAGCTGGGGCACGAAGACCAAGCCGATGATGAAGCCGACGTTCACCGACATGGCCAGCGCCAGCGGCATCGCAAGCAAGGTGGATTCGGCGTTGGAATTTCTCAGTTCCGCGTAGGCCGGGGTTTTTCTGAAATCACTGTAGGAGGTGAGGTTCCAGACCAGAGACTTGATGTTGAGGAAGGCAAAGCCGGCAATGCCGATCATCGCGACAACGATCGCGGCCTGCATGTAGGGGCCGCCGCTGGCCCAGGCGGTCATGATGTCTTCGAATACCGGGACGGGCTGACCTGGGTGGGGCACCCAGAACATGAGGAACATGAAGAAACTGACAGCGATACCGCCGGCGCCAAGCGAGGCGAGAAAGTAGATCGGGGAATAGCTGTCTGCGGGTCTTTGTGCTGTGCTGGCCATGAGGGCCTCCTGACAGGCGGAAAACATTCATCGGATGGAATGCAATATACATTCTGAAAACAGAATGTAAAGTGAGACTTGATTGCGTGCCATTTATGGCGCCCATTCGAGGGTTAACCACTTCGTAACCAAGTTCAGCCTAGATTAGGCAATGCGCGGTTTTCCCTGTGTTCTCCTTCTGCTCGGCCTCGTCGGATGCGCATCGGCGGGGCCGGGTTTTTATGGCGCAGAGAAACACACGCGCGAGGTCGAAGGATCGCGATTCATCCTTCGTTTCCGCGGTCCCCTGGTCGAGGCCACGCGCACGTCTCCGGAATGGATGCCCCGGTTCGCCGACGTCGCGCGCAAGGCCGGTATCGCGGCACAAATCGAAACCGGCTGTCGTGCAAAATGGGTCGAGGGCGACCCGGCCATGATGTGGATCGGCTTGTCCTGCGACGGAAAACCTGCCCCAAAATTGCCCCGTCGGCCTCGAACACTCAAATGCGCCATTGATGAGCCCACGCGGCGCGGACCCCCGCGGGCCCTGGTCTTGGATTGCGGTGTGGGTCGGCGCTAGGCCGCAATATCTTGTGGAGAAGTGGCGTGATGCTGCCATATGGGGCGTCACTTCCTTGACTCGGCGCACCTCGAAAGCGCAGGTTGAGGGTCACATTCGGAATCGGACCCGGCCCATTGCGCTTTTCCAGACTCAGACTCACCGGCTTCAAAAGTTTCGTCGATCCGACGGATCTGATCATCAACGACGGGCTGACCGGCGTGGTCGGGCCGAACGGTTGTGGCAAGTCCAACCTCCTGGAAGCGCTGCGCTGGGTCATGGGCGAAACCCGGGCCAAGGCGATGCGTGGCGGCGGGATGGAAGATGTGATCTTTGCCGGGGCCTCTTCGCGGCCGGCCCGCAACTTTGCCGAGGTCAGCCTGCATATCGACAACGCCGACCGGCTGGCCCCGGCGGGGTTCAACGACCACGACCACCTTGAGATCGTGCGCCGCATCACCCGTGACGTCGGCAGCGCTTACAAGGTCAACTCCAAGGATACGCGGGCGCGCGACGTACAGATGCTGTTCGCCGACGCGGCCACGGGCGCGCATTCCCCTGCGCTGGTCCGGCAGGGGCAGATCAGCGAACTTATCAACGCCAAGCCCAAGAATCGCCGCAAGGTGCTGGAGGATGCTGCCGGCATCGGCGGCCTGTACCAGCGTCGGCACGAGGCAGAGCTGAAGCTGAAGAACACCGAAGCGAACCTCTTGCGGGTCGATGACGTTGTCGAGCAACTGGCAGGACAATTGTCCGCGCTGGCCAAGCAGGCCCGCCAGGCGGCTCGCTATCGTGCCATCGGGACCGAATTGCGACAGGCCGAGGGCATGTTGCTGTATCGCCGTTGGCGCGAGGCCGACGATGCGCGCGCCGCGGCCGAGGCTGCGCTGCGCGAGACGGTGACACGGGCCGCGCAGGCGGAAACCACGGCGCGTGCTGCCGAAAATACCCGTGCCGAACGCGAAGAGACTCTGCCGCCCCTCCGCGAGGAAGAAGCGATCGCCGCCGCCGTGTTGCAGCGGTTGATCGTTCAGCGCGATACGCTTTCCGATCAGGAAAAGCAGGCATTGGCCCGGATCGAGACCCTGAAGAATCGGATCGCCCAGCTTGTCCGCGACATGGACCGCGAGGCCGGGCTCAACCGCGACGCCGGCGAGACAATCGAACGGTTGGAATGGGAGGCCCGCGAGCTTGCCAAGGCCTCGGAAGGGCACGAAGACAGGCTGGCCGAAGCCCATGAAGCCGCGCGCGAGGCCTCGGGCGTGTTGCAGGCCCGCGAGGCGGAACTGGAACAGCAAACAGAGGATGTTGCCCGCCTGTCCGCACGTCACCAGTCGGCGCAGCGCTACCTTGCCGATTGCCGCAAGACGGTGGAGCGGAACGAGAGCGAGGCCGCCCGGGCGCGCGCCACGGTCGATACCGCCAAGGAGGCGCAGGCCCGCTCACGCGAGGCAGCAGAGGCCGCACAGGCCCGACTGACCGAAGCCCAGGAGGCGGCGGAACAGGCCGAGGTGACCCTGACAGAGGCCGAGGCCGCCCGAGCCGATACCCAGGCACGCGAGGCGGAGGCGCGCGGAGAGCGTTCCGAGGCCGAGGGTCAGATGAACGCCCTGCGGGCCGAGGTGACGGCGCTGGCCCGCCTGCTGGACCGAGACACCGCCGAGGGCGGGCAAATCCTGGATCGGCTGCAGGTTGAACAGGGGTATGAAAAAGCCTTGGGTGCGGCGCTGTCGGACGATCTGCGTGCGCCCGAGGTCGAGGGCGACGGGCCGACCGGCTGGGTCGTGCTGGCGGCTTATGACACGACACAACCTCTGCCCGAGGGCGCCTCGCCACTGGCAGGCCATGTCTCTGTTCCCGATGTGCTGGAACGCCGGCTGAGCCAGATCGGCCTGGTGGACGCGGAGGACGGTCCGCGCCTGCAGGCGCTGCTGAAGCCCGGTCAGCGGCTGGTGACGCTGGAGGGCGATCTCTGGCGTTGGGACGGCTATCGCGCCTGGGCCGAGGATCAGCCTTCGGCGGCGGCCCTGCGGCTGGAACAGCTCAACCGGCTGGAGGGGCTGAAACAGGAAATGGCGCGCGCCTCGGCGCAGCTCGAAGGGACTCAGGCGGCGCATGAGGCGCTGGTGGCGCAGTTGAGCGCGCTGACAGAGGCGGACAAGGCGGCGCGCGCGGCGCGGCGCGCGGCGGATCAGGCCGTGACAGAGGCCACCCGGGCGCAAAGCCGCGCCGAGGCCGAACGCGACATGGCCGAAGGCAAGGTCGAAAGCGCCACCCTGTCGGTCAAGCGCTACGAGGACGAAGCCGGCGCGGCCCGTGGTCAGCTCAAGGAGGCCGAGCGGGCTCTTGCAGGCCTGGACGACCTCGAAGAGGCACGCGCCCGGGCCGAAGACATCAAGATGACCGTCGAGGCGGCGCGGATGACCATGATGGCCCGCCGTTCTGCCCATGACGAATTGCGCCGGGATGGCGAGGCCCGCAAGGGGCGCGCCCAGCAAGTGACAAAGGACCTGTCCGGCTGGCGTCACCGCTTGGAAACCGCCGAGAAACGCGCCACCGAACTGGCAGAGCGCAAGGCCGAGAGCGAAGCGGAACTGGCGCAGGCGGAAGAGGTCCCGGGCGAGCTGGAGGCGCAGCGCAACGAGCTGACCGGTGCGATGGAGGCGGCAGAGGACCGCAAGGCTGCGGCCAGCGATGCACTGTCGGAGGCCGAGAGCGCCCTGCGCGAGGCGATCACTGCCGAACGCGACGCCGAGCGGGTGGCCGGCGAGGCGCGAGAGGCCCGCGCGCGGGCAGAGGCACGGGCCGAGGCCGCCCGCGAAACCGTCGAAGTCGCGGCAGAGCGGATCGCCGACGAGTTGGAGACGACGCCGGAGGCGCTGCTGGCCCAGTTGGACGTGGACCCGGACCAGATGCCCGCCTCGGACAAGATCGAGGCCGAGGTCTCGCGCCTGAAACGCCAGCGTGACGCATTGGGCGCGGTCAACCTGCGCGCCGAGGAAGATGCACGGGAAGTTCAGGAAGAGCACGACACGCTGGTGGCCGAGAAATCCGACCTCGAAGAGGCGGTCAAGACGCTGCGGTCCGGCATTGCCAGCCTGAACCGCGAAGGGCGCGAACGCCTGCTGACTGCCTTTGAACAGGTAAACAGCAACTTTTCGATGCTGTTCACCCATCTCTTTGGCGGCGGCGAGGCCAGCCTGATGATGGTCGAAAGCGACGACCCTTTGGAAGCCGGGCTGGAAATCATGTGTCAGCCGCCGGGCAAGAAGCTCTCCACCCTTTCGCTGATGTCCGGGGGGGAACAGACACTGACCTGTCTCGCGCTGATCTTTGCGGTGTTCATGGCCAACCCCTCGCCGATCTGCGTGCTGGACGAGGTGGACGCGCCATTGGACGACGCCAACGTGACGCGTTTCTGCGACATGCTGGACGAGATGTGCCGCCGCACGGACACGCGGTTCCTGATCATCACCCACCACGCGGTGACGATGGCACGGATGGATCGGCTGTTCGGCGTGACCATGCAGGAGCAAGGGGTCAGCCAGCTTGTCTCTGTCGACCTCAAGCGGGCCGAGAGCCTGGTGGCCTGAACCGGGCACACAACCGCCTCACCTTTCCGTCAAAGGGTTTCCGCCGTGCGCCAATTGCGCCATGTAAGGCGGGTTGCTCCTTTGTCCCGGTTCCTTGCGACGGTATCACATGCGCCTCTTCCTCCTGATTGCCCTGACCATGGTGGCTTTTGCCGCGAACTCTGTTCTGAATCGGGCCGCGCTGGCCGGGGGCGGGATCGACGCGGTGAGTTTCGGCACAATCCGGCTGTGGTCCGGCGCGGTGACGCTGGTCCTGCTGGGGTTGGTATTGCGCGGGCGGGTTGTGCTGGGCGGCGCCGGCAGGGTGGCCGGGATACTGGGGTTGGTTCTCTATATCTACGGGTTCTCGGTGGCCTATGTGGCGCTGGATGCGGGGCTGGGGGCGCTGATCCTCTTCGGAACCGTCCAGGTGACGATGTTCGGCGGCAGCCTGATCGGCGGAGAACGCCCGCCGGCGTTGCGTTGGGCGGGGGCGGCGTTGGCCTTTGGCGGCCTGGCCTGGCTGCTCTGGCCGGGTGGGGGTGTCGCGCTCAGCCTGGTGCACGGCGCGGCGATGGTCCTCGCTGGGCTGGGCTGGGGGATCTATTCGCTGGCCGGACGGCGGGCCGAGGATCCCTTGCTGGCGACCGGGGCGAATTTTCTGCTGGCGGCCCCCTTGGGGTTCTTGCTGGGGCTGGGATTGCCTGTCAGCCCAGAGGCGGTGTCACCGGAGTTGACGGGCATTCTGTTGGCGGTGGTTTCGGGCGCGGTGACCTCGGGGCTGGGCTATGCGCTGTGGTATCATGTCCTGCCACAGATCAAGGGCAGCGTCGCAGCGGTGGCTCAGCTGAGCGTGCCGGTCATCGCCATGGCGGGTGGCATGGTCTTTCTGGGCGAGGCGCTGTCGCTGGATTTCGTCATCGCGGCCGCGGTTGTTCTGGGTGGCGTGGCCCTCTCGGTCTTGAAGAAATAACCGCCCGGATCAGCGCAGGATCGGCTCCAGCGGGTCATAACCGGGGCCCTCGCCCCAGGCGACTTCGGGCAGGCTGGAGGGTTTCAGGCGCAGGCGTGCCAGTTCCTCCCGTGCAAAAAACCGGCGCTTGTACACGACGCCCTCCGGGTCCTTCCAATCCTCTGAAAGCGTGCCAGAGGTGATGCGGGCACGAAAGAAGATCTCGACCTGGTGAAAGCCGCGTGCGGGGTCGTGGAATTCGTTCACGAGGCAGGGAGCACCGACATCTACGCGCAGGCCGGTCTCTTCCAGCACCTCGCGGGCAAGGTTGTCCGGCAGGCTGGAGTGCGGCTCGACCCCGCCGCCGGGGGCGCACCACAGGTCCGACGTGTTGCCGGGCCAGGCGTTGACCAGCAGCAGGCGGTTGTCCTGCAGGATCACGGCGCGGCAGGCGATGCGAGGGGCGGGCATTCGTGCACTCCTTTCATGGCTTTTCTATGCGGTGGCGGGGCGCTATGCCAGCTGCATGAAATGGGTTCTCCTGTGTCTCGTCCTGCTTGCCCCTCTGCCTGCGCGGGCCGGGGATTGCGTTATCCTGCTGCACGGGCTGGCGCGGACCGAGTATTCGATGGTGCTATTGGGCGCGGTTCTGGAATCGCGCGGGCACCGGGTCATCATTCCCGGATACGATTCGACCCGCTACCGGGTCGAGCATCTGGCCGAACGGACCCTGCCGGAGGCCGTGGCGCGCTGCGGATCGCAAACGGTTCATTTCGTCACGCATTCGATGGGGGGCATCCTGCTCAGGCACTGGCTGCGGGATCATCGTCCGCCGCGGCTGGGCCGGGTCGTGATGATGGGGCCTCCCAACGGCGGCAGCGAGATCGTGGACATTGCCGGCAGCTGGGAGGTCTTCGAGTGGATGAACGGACCGGCGGGCCAGCAGTTGGGCACCGGGCCGCAGGACCTGCCCGCGCGCTTGCCGCCGGTGGATTTCCCGCTGGGAGTGATTGCCGGGTCGAACACGCTGAACGCGCTGACCAGTTCGGTGATCCCCGGTGCGGACGATGGCAAGGTTTCGATCGCGTCGACCCGGGTCGCCGGCATGACCGATCACATCGTTCTGCCGGTCACCCATACCTTCATGATGCAGGCCCCCGAGGTCATGGTGCAGGTGGTGCGGTTCCTGGAAGAGGGGCATTTTCAGCCCGGCGCGGACTGGCGCCTGCTGCTGGACGAGGCGGACCTGGACTGTCTGTTGGGAGAGTGCGATGCCGATTGAGCTGGACCTTCAGGGCGCGCGAGTGTTGCGGCCCGGTGGCTGGGATCACGGACCGGTGTCGATTGCGGATGGGGTGATCGTCGACGGGCCGGTTGGGCGCAGCGTGGACCTGTCCGGCTATGACCTGCTGCCTGGAATCGTCGATGTGCACGGCGACGGGTTCGAGCGGCACATGGCACCGCGTCGAGGCGCGCTGCGGGAACGCGACGCGGGCATGGTGGCCTGCGCCGCCGAGTTGGGCGCCTGCGGGATCACCACCGCCGTGCTCGCGCAATTCTGGTCATGGGAAGGCGGGATGCGCGGGCCGGAGTTCGCCGAAGAGGTCTTTGCCGCCGTAAGTGCGGTGGCGCCGACCGTCCCGGTGGACCTGCGGCTGCAGATGCGTCTGGAGACGCATTTCACCGAGAGCTTCGAGGCGGCCGAGGCCGCGCTGGCGCGCTGGGGGATCGGCTATGTCGTCTTCAATGATCACCTGCCGCACGCGCGGCTGTCCGAGGGGCGGCGCCCGCCGCGCCTGACCGGGCAGGCGCTGAAATCGGGCCGCAACCCCGAGGCGCACCTGGCATTGATGACGCGCCTGCACCAAACCGGGGCCGAGGTTCCGGGGATTCTGGACACGCTCTGCGCGCGGCTTGCCGCACAGGGCGTGCGGATGGGCAGCCATGACGACCGGACGGCGGCGGGCCGGGCCGCGTGGCGCGCGCGGGGCGTCACGGTGTCCGAATTCCCCGAGACGCTGGAGGCGGCCCAGGCGGCGCGGGACGCGGGCGAGCCGGTGGTCCTTGGGGCGCCGAACGTGGTGCGTGGGGCGAGCCATGCGGGCAATGTCTCGGCGCTGGAGCTGATCGGGGCGGGGCTTTGCGATGCACTGGCCTCGGACTACCACTACCCTGCACCCGCGCGGGCCGCCTGGCGCTGTGTGGAACTGGGTCTGTTGGACGAGGCCCCGGCCTGGGCGCTGGTTTCAGAGGGGCCGGCGCGGGTGCTGGGCCTGGCGGATCGTGGGCGGCTGGACACCGGTCTGCGCGCCGATCTGGTGGTGATGGAACGCGAGACGCGGCGGATCGTGGCGGTCTTTGCCGGCGGCAATCTTGCCTGGATGAGCGGGCCGGTGGCGGCGCGCTTTATGAGTTAGCGGAGCGCTGGCGCGCACAGGGGGATTTGCGTTCAGGCCACGCAGGCCTTGAGGAGGGCGCTGCCCTCCTCAAACTCCTCCCGGAGGTATTTTAGGCCCAAAGAAGCAGCCGGTCAGTCCTTGGAGGCAAGGAAGTTCGCATGACCCATCTTGCGGCCCGGCTTGGTTTCGGCCTTGCCGTAGAGATGCAGGGCGCAGGCCGGGTCGGCGGCGAGCGTGGGGACGCGGTCCATGTCATCGCCGATAAGGTTTTCCATGCGGATGTCGCTGTGGCGGCTGCCGTCACCCAAGGGCCAGCCCGCGACGGCCCGGATGTGCTGTTCGAACTGGTCGGTCATGCAGCCGTTCTGGGTCCAGTGACCGGAATTGTGCACGCGCGGGGCGATCTCATTCACGATGAGTCCGCCCGGTGTGACGAAGAACTCGACCCCCAGTACGCCGATATAATCGAGCGCGTTCAATATCTTGCCCGCTGTCAGAACGGCGTCGGTCAGGATGCGGTTGGGCAGGTTGGCGGGCACGGTGGTGGTGCGCAGGATACCGCCTTCGTGGACGTTCTGGCCGGGGTCGAAGGCGGCGACGCGGCCGTCGGTGCCGCGCGCGGCGATGACCGAGATTTCGCAGGTGAAATCGACGAACCCTTCGAGCACGGCGGGGGCGCCGTGCAGTGCGGCCAGCGCCTGTTCGGCGTCTTCGGGTCTGGTCAGTCGGGCCTGACCCTTGCCGTCATAGCCGAAGCGGCGGGTCTTCAGGATCGACGGAGTCCCAATGGTTTCAATGGCCTGGGCCAGGGATTCCGCGTCGTCCACCGTTGCGAAAGGGGCGGTCTGCAACCCGAGGTCACGCAGGAAGGTCTTTTCGGTCAGGCGGTCCTGGCTGATCCGCAGGGCCTCGCGTCCCGGGCGGATCGGGCGGATCTGGTCCAGCGCGTCAAGCGCCTCGGTCGGGATGTTCTCGAACTCGTAGGTCAGAACGTCGACGGAATTTCCGAAGTTTTCCAGTGCCTTGATGTCGTCGTAGCCGGCCTGCAGGTGGAAGTTGGCGACATGCGAGGCGGGGCAATCGCCGCCCGGTTCGAAAATCGCGGTCTTGAAGCCGAGGCGGCTGGCCGCGACCGAGAGCATCCGGCCCAGCTGGCCTCCGCCAAGGATTCCGATGGTGCTGCCGGTGGGGAGTGGGGCGGTCATGTGGGTACCTGCAGTTTGTACGTTTTGTACGTTTTGTACGGCGTTTCCGACGTTTTGTACAAAGTCAGTCGCGCACCGGTTCGTCGGCGATGGAGGCGGAGAGATCGGCCCGCCACTGGTCCAGCCGGGCGGCGAGATCGGCATCCTGCAGCGCGAGAATCCCGGCGGCCATGAGCCCCGCGTTTTTCGCGCCGGCGGCGCCGATGGCCATCGTGGCCACCGGGAAACCGCGCGGCATCTGCAGGATGGAATAGAGGCTGTCGACCCCGTTGAGCGCGCGGGTCTGGACCGGCACGCCGATCACCGGCACGCGGGTCTTCGAGGCCATCATGCCGGGCAGGTGGGCGGCCCCGCCGGCGCCCGCGATGATGACCTGCAGGCCACGGCTGACGGCCGTCTTGCCGTAGTCCCACAGCCGGTCCGGCGTGCGGTGGGCCGAGACGATGCGCGTCTCGTATTCTACCCCGAGCTCGTCGAGAATATCCGCCGCCTCGACCATTGTGGGCCAGTCCGACTGGCTGCCCATGATGATGCCGACCCTGGGACTGTCCATGCCTGCCTCCGCGTTATGCGGGTGTTGTTATAGGCGATGGGGACAGGGGCGCAATGGGGCGGCGCTCAGGCGATGATGTCGGGCAGGAGCCTGTCCTCGATCAGGGCGATCTTGTCCTTGAGCAGCAGTTTCTTCTTTTTCAGGCGCTGCAGCGTGAGGCGATCGGCGGTGCCGGTCTCCTGCAGCGCATGAATTGCCTCGTCGAGGTCGCGGTGTTCGCGGCGGAACACTTCCAACTCCACACGCAGAACGTCCTCGCTCTTCATGGCGATATCCGTGGGCGCGTTCATGAGCCTAATCCCTTGAGTGATACCCGGACCACAAACATAGCGATTCTATGGCATTGCGCATAGCCCCTTGCGCGGATTGTCCCCTGTGCCCATATTTCCGGTGCGGCGGTCGCCTTCGGGGGCCGCGGCGTGACGGTCGCTTGTGCAAAGGACGTGTCGATGACCAAACTGACCTTGGGATCTTATCCCCATATGCTCGGGTTCGAGCAACTGGAGCGCCTGCTGGAGCGCACCGCCAAGACATCCGAGGGCTATCCGCCCTTCAACATCGAGCAGACTTCGGATCATTCCTATCGCATCACCCTGGCCGTGGCCGGGTTCCGCGAGGATGACTTGTCGATCACCGTCGAGGACCGCCAGTTGGTCATCCGGGGTCGGCAGCGTGACGATGGGTCGGATCGCATATTCCTTCATCGCGGCATTGCCGCGCGGCAGTTCCAACGCACATTTGTGTTGGCGGATGGTGTCGAGGTGGGTGAGGCTGTGATCGAGAACGGGCTGTTGCACGTCGATCTGACGATGAGCCGGCCAGAGACCGTCGTGCAGACGATCAAGATCAGGAAGGGGTAAGTACCATGCATGCCAAGTACGATTTTGACAAACTGGTCGAAGGGCGGACGGTCTATGTGCGCCCGGTGAAGACCGCGGACCTGCCCGATGACGTGCGCAAGCAGGCGGCTGGCCGTGACACGCTTTATGCCGTGCACCGCGCCGATGGAGAACGCCTGGCGCTGGTCAAGGACCGTTCGCTGGCCTTCGTGCTGGCGCGGCAGAACGACCTTGCGCCGGTGACGGTGCACTGATCCGTTATCGGGCGGGGGCGACTTGCCCCTGACACGTATCGCAAAGCCCGGCGGATTTCGCCGGGTTTTTCGTTTCCGGGCGGTCGGCTGGGCAGTCGTCTGGGCGGGATCAGCGGCGCGGGGGCCAGAGGCCGTACCTCTCCCAAAGCCATTGCGCGGCTGCGGCATTGGCCCTTGCGCGATCCGTGCTGTCCTGTAACGAGGCCGGTCGGTCGAGGGGCGTGACGCGGGCGCGGGCCCGTGGCGCAAGGCGCAAGGGCGTGCCGGTCAGCGCGCGCATGCCCGACAGCCAGATGTCGTCGACCGGGCGGGCCTCTGCCGGGATATCATGGGCGCGCGGGTCGATCATGCCGGGCCGGATCAGCACGCCGGAAAACCCCTGTGCGATATCGCTGTGCGGCGGGGCGGCGCCCTGGCGTTTCAACCTGTCGACGGACCAGCCCGATGCGGCCACCGCCTCACCTTTTCCGGCGGTGGCGCAGAGTGCCGCGAGCCAGCCGGGTTGATAGTGGCAATCGTCATCGCAATAGGCCAGTGCGTCCTGCGGAAAGGCGCGCAGCGCGGGCAGCAGCTTGGTCGCCGGGCCATGGTCCGTGTCGGACCAGAGCAGGGTGACGCCCCTGGGCAAGGGGGGCGGGGTGACCGGGCCGGGAAAGCGGTGGTATCGGCGCGGCAGGCACAGCACGACCCGCGCGGCGCCCTGTGCCAGGAGGCTGTCCAGCACCTCGGCCAGGGCGGCAAAGCGCGGCGGGATCGAGGTGAGGGTGATGGTCGTGCGGCTGGGGTCAGAAATTGAGATTGTAGTTCATCCGCAGTTTCATGTCGCGGGTGTCATCCAGGATGCGACCGCCATCAAGGTCGAGCGTCAGCCGTCCTTTGCCCGCATCATAGGCAAACCCCGTGCCGACACGGGGGCCGGTATGGCTGGTTTCGCTGCCCAACCCGTCGTCGAACCGATTGAATTCCGCCTCAAGGCTGACATAGGGCGTCAGCGCCGTGCCGATGTCGAAACTGGCGCGCGTGCCCAGCGAACCGGTCAGCCCGGTCACGGTCCGGGCGGTCAGCCCGCCGGCGGCGGGGTGATCCTCGGCAAAGCCGGACACCCCGATGAAGGACCGGATGTCGGCGCTGCCCCAGGTGTAATCCGCATTGGCGGTCAACCCCGCGGCGCGGCGTTCGGCTTGGTAGGTGATGCCCCCGACGTCGTAATCGGGCCGCGCGAACAGCGCGTAGCCGGTGACGTTGTAGCGCTCGCCGATGCGGGACTTGAAATAGGGGCCGATGCTGAGCGCGTCGCTGTCGACCGGAACGCCGGAGATGTCGAGGTCGGACCGGCCCGCCGACAGGAAGAAGCCGAGGCGCGTCGCACCGCCGACCTCGTAGTCGAAGCCAAATGTCAGTTCACGCGCGCTGCCGTCGATGTCGCCGTCAAAGACGCGCCCTTGCAGCGCCGCCCAGCCGGTCATGCCCGCTTGGTCGCCGTAGGTGGACAGGAACAGCCCGTTGCGCGTGACAGAGGCCGGGCCGCCGCCCGAGAGGGTGCTGTTGATCGCGCTGCCGACAAAGCCCACCGACGTGCTGGCCGAGGCGAAGGCGCCCGTGCCCTGCGCGGCTTTGCGCCCCTGGCCCGCTGCGCCACCGCCGCCACCGCCACAGGACAGGGTGAAGGTATCGCCGGGCTGCGCAAAAGCCTCGACCCCGTAGTCGCCCGTCCGGGCAGCGGTGTGGCTGAACCCGTCGCAGGAGGTGCTGTTGAAGGCCGGGTTGCAGATGCCGTCATCCGTGCCGCCCTGTCCGCCGAATTCGATCGAAACGGCCAGGGTGCCGGCGTCGGGTGTCGAGATGGTCAGCGACTGGCCCTGTTGCAGGTTCACGGCGACATGGGCCGGGGCGGTATGCACAACGCCCTGAACCGTCGCGCAGTCCGGCGCAGCAGCCAGGGCGGGACCGGATCCGATCAGGAGCGCGGCCAGTGGAATGAGGCGCAAGGGAATCATGGCATCACTGTAGCACGTTCAATGCTTGACAGTTTATCACGGAAGCCCGGGCGCTTCAGCCGTTGACCGGCTGGCGCCGCAGGGGCCCAAGTTTTTGTCACCTGCCAGAAATTCCGCAGCAACAGGCGCTTGCCCCGGCAGGACCGGCGGGGGCGGGGGGCTCGGTCTTGACAGCTTGCCCGTCGCCGGGCGTCACTGATCGAACGTCAGTCACGATGATCGGAGTCGCCCATGCCCGGATCGGGGACCAGATGGAGGTTCGCAGCGCTTGTGGCGCTGGGCCTGACCTTGCCCGGGTTGCGCGCAGAGGCGGCGGGCGATGCGCATGTGACCTGCGTGCAGGGACAGTTGAAGGCGCTGGGGTTCGATCCCGGACCGATCGACGGCCAAAGCGGCCCACGCACGCGCGGCGCCCTGCGTGCCTGGCTGGATACGCGCGAGGCCGGGGCGCGTGCTGTCTTTGAGACCCTGCCGCCTTTTGACAACCGTTCCTCCGTGGGCTGGTGCCGCGAGATCGGGCTGGCCGACCCCGTGGCGGCGAACCTCATGCCCTCGGTCAATCCGCCCAAGATCCTGATCGGTCCCGAGGTGCACCCTGAGATCGCCGACCATGTCCTGACGGCCTACCAGGAGGCCGAGGAGTTCCTGGAGCGGCGGTATGGCGTGAAACTGGCAAGCCAGGTCAGCATAATCGTGGCGACCGAGGTCGAAGCCTGGCATCGCTTGATCGACGAGGCCGGGACGATGAAGCTGCAGAGCTGGGCGGCGATCCGGGCGCGCGGCAAGCGGGACTGCAACACCGAGTTCGGACTGGGCGCCAGCGCCTCACGCGACGGCCTGTCCTTTTGCGGCACCACGCTGGCCCTGAAGGAGCCGGGGCTGGCAGAGCTGTACCGCATGGTCCTGTCGGTGACGATGGCACATGAGGTGGTTCACCACGCACAGCGCGAGTTCAGCTATGACAAGGTGGCCCGCTGGGTGCGCAACCCGGACGCGGTGCGCCCGCGCATGGGGCCGGCCTGGATGGTCGAAGGCACCGCGCAAGTGATCGAGCTGGTCTTCATGGAGGAAAAGTTCGGTCGCGTCGCGCCTGCCCTGCACCAGATGCGCGCGCAGGCCGCCGGGTCGGAGCTGACCCCGCGCCAGATCCGGCTGGCGCGGCAGGTCCGCACGGTCGAGGCCTATGACGTTTCGGCCTATGCCGTGGCCATGCTGGTCGAGCGGTTTGGCGAGGAAACCCTGTTCCGTTTCTGGCGCGCGGTCGGCGAGACCGACAACTGGTACACCGCCTTCGAGCAGGTCTACGGCATGACGGTCGAGAGCTTTGAGACGCTTTATCCGACGCTGCGTGACGACGAGATGGCACAGCGCGAGTTCCTCGCCGACCGGGACATGAACGGCGATCATATCCTGGCGCACCGCCCGCTGACAGAGGCAGAGCCGGGGCGGTGATGCCTGTCATCCCGGGCGGGGGTGGGAGGTAGGAATCCCCTGACTTGTTGACCGGACACGGAATTCCCTAAGTTGGTGCCAGACAGCATCCAGGGACCGGCATCATGATGATCAAGAAACTGATGTGTTCACTCACGTTTTGCCTTGCCGCCAGTATCGGCGCGGCAGAGGCGTCGGACCGGCATGTGAGCTGCGTGCAAAGGCAGCTGGCGACGCTGGGGATCGACCCGGGCGAGAACGATGGCACCAGCGGCGCGGGGACGCGGCAGGCGCTGGCGGAATTCATGCGCGGGCTGGTGGGCGAGGACGTGCAGGCGATCTTTGCCGGCTTGCCGGATTTCTCGGAACGGGCGGCGGTGGGGTGGTGCCGAGAGATCGGCGGGTACGCCCCGCAGGCGGCGGCGCTGATGCCCTCGTCGGAACCGCCCCTGATCCTGACTGCGCCGAATATCCCGGATGAAGTTCGCGGCTATATCCAGCGGTCCTACGATGACGCGCGCGAAATGTTCGCGCAGGAATATGGCATCACGACCGCGTCCAAGCCGGTGCTGATCGTGGCCTTTGGGCGCGACGACCTGGAAAAGCTGTTGCTGGAGCCGGTCGCCGGCATTCCGGATCTGTCCGTCAGCGCGGCACGGGACACCGCCGACGATCTCTGTATCGGGGTCGAGCGGGTGATGGGCAGCGCCTATCGCAACCGGATCGCCCTGTGCATGCCGCCCGAGCACCTGGACAGCGTGACCAGTTACGATATCTGGCGCGGGCGCTACCAGTACGTGATGCTGCACGAATACATGCACCATGTTCAGCGCGAGATGCTGTATGACAAGGTGGCCTATGATGAGACCGGGCGCCGCCGCATGGGGCCGCTCTGGATGGTCGAAGGCAGCGCCTATCTGGCGCAGATCAAGTCGCGCGGCGGCCCCACCCGCGAGGTGTCCGTGCCCATGCTGGCCGCGCTGCGGGCCCGGGACGAGGAAGAGGCCGTGCCGCTGGACTACATCCGCAAGAAGCAGTCGGTCCGTTCGGACGGCGAATATGCCGCCTCGAACCTGGCGGTGGCCGTGCTGGCCCTGCGCTATGGCGAGGACCGGATGGTGGAATTCTGGCGCGTGGCCGGAGAGATGGACGACTGGGAACCCGCCTTCGAGACGGTCTATGACATGAAGATGACCGATTTCGAGGGGCTCTTCGAAGAGTTGCGTCACGACCAGGGCAAGCTTTTGAAATTCGCCCGGGGTCAGGAGCCCTACGGGTTGGACATGAGGTTCGGTCCGATCAAGGGGGCCGGCCGGCCGGGGCACGCAGGACGGGGCAGCGTTCGGGGTTGAGGTTCCGGGCAACGCAGCGCGCTCTGCCGCCAATGAAAAAGCCCGGCGCGATGGCGCCGGGCTTTGTCGTCTTTCGGGGCGCGCGCGTCTTACTGCGCGGCGATCAGGCCCATGCTTTCCAGCTTGAGGATCACCTGGTGGGCGCAGTTGTCGACGTCGACGTTTTCGGTCTCGACCACCAGCTCGGCGTTCTCGGGGACTTCATAGGGGTCGGAGATCCCGGTGAATTCCTTGATCTTGCCTTCACGGGCAAGCTTGTACAGGCCCTTGCGGTCACGGCGTTCGCATTCCTCCAGAGAGGTGGCGACATGGACCTCGGTAAAGGCGCCGTACTGTTCGATCATCTCGCGCACGGCGCGGCGGGTCGCGGTATAGGGCGCGATGGGCGCGCAGATCGCGATGCCGCCGTTCTTGGTGATTTCGGACGCGACATAGCCGATGCGCTTGATGTTCAGGTCGCGGTGCTCTTTCGAGAAGCCCAGTTCCGACGACAGGTGTTTGCGCACCACGTCGCCGTCCAGCAGCGTCACCGGGCGGCCGCCCATTTCCATCAGCTTGACCATCAGCGCGTTGGCGATCGTCGACTTGCCCGAGCCGGACAGGCCGGTGAAGAAGACGGTAAAGCCCTGCTGCGAGCGCGGCGGCTTGGTGCGGCGCAGTTCCTTCACCACCTCGGGGAAGGAGAACCATTCCGGGATTTCCAGGCCCTCGGCCAGGCGGCGGCGCAGTTCGGTGCCCGAGATGTTCAGGATGGTGACGTTGTCCTTGTCCTCGATCTCGTCGGCGGGTTCGTACTGGGCGCGTTCCTGCACATAGACCATGTGTTTGAAGTCGACCATCTCGATGCCCATTTCTTCCATGTGCTCACGGAAGAGGTCCTGCGCGTCGTAGGGGCCATAGAAGTCCTCGCCGGCAGAGTTCTTGCCGGGGCCGGCGTGGTCGCGGCCGACGATGATGTGGGTGCAGCCGAAGTTCTTGCGGATCAGGCCGTGCCAGACCGCCTCGCGCGGGCCGCCCATGCGCATCGCCAGCGGCAGCAGCGACATGGTGGTGGTCGATGCCGGGTACTTGTCCAGGACTGCCTCGTAGCAGCGCACGCGGGTGAAGTGATCGACGTCGCCTGGTTTGGTCATGCCGACGACGGGGTGGATCAGCAGGTTGGCCTGCGCGTCCTTGGCGGCGCGGAAGGTCAGTTCCTGGTGTGCACGGTGCAGCGGGTTGCGGGTCTGGAAGGCCACGACGCGGCGCCAGCCCAGCTTGCGGAAATAGGCACGCAGCTCGTTCGGGGTGTCGCGGCGGGCGCGGAAGTCATAATGCACGGGCTGCTGGATGCCGGTCACCGGACCGCCCAGATAGACCTCGCCCGCGGTGTTGTGCAGGTAGTTGACGGCCGGATGCGCCAGATCGTCGGCGCCAAAGACCTTTTCGGCCTCGTTCGACTTGTTCGGCACCCATTTGTCGGTGACGGTCATGGTGCCCAGGATCACGCCTTCCTGGTCGCGCAGGGCAATGTCCTGACCGATTTCGATGCTGTCGGCAAAGTCCTTCTTGACGTCCAGCGTGATCGGCATCGGCCACAGGGTGCCGTCGGCGAGACGCATGTTCTCCACGACGCCGTTGTAGTCTTCCTCGCCCAGGAAGCCTTTGAGCGGGTTGAAGCCGCCGTTCATCAGCAGTTCCAGGTCGCAGATCTGGCGCGGGCTCAGGTCATGGCTGACCAGGTCGGCCGCTTCGACCTTCAGTTTCTGCGCGCTGTCGTAGGAAACGTACAGCTCGGGGATGGGGGCAAGGTTGTTCTGCATCAATTCGGTCCTGTGCTTAATGGGAACCAGGTTGCTGGAGGTGCCTGTCAGTTCGGCGTGGAGTGCGTCGTATTCCGCGAGTTTCCGGGCAAGAAACCGGTCCGTGAGCCGGTTCTTCTCGGCGGCCCCGCGAGAGGTCAGCGCGTAGGCGAACCTCTGGCGCCGGTCCGGCCCCTCGCGTTCGCTGATCTTGATGAACCCGGCCTCGGCCGCCGACCGCAGAAGCGCGTTCAACCGTCCGAGAGAGACACCCAGCGCGGAGGCGATGGCACGCTGCGACGACACGTCCGGCGCCACGTCAAGCTGGCGCAGGAGGCGGAAGAGCAGGCCTTCTTCATCCGATATGAGCTGTGCCTTGGAGGCGGGCATGGCGGGCGACTCAAAGTGTGTTCATCGATGAACGCATCCCACAGTTTGCACCCGCAGAAAAGCCAAAATTCGCGAACATGGGGGATTTCCGCCAGCGTGACTCATCCGCAACGCAGGGATGTTGCCGGTCAGGACGGGCTGCTAAAGCCTTCGGGCAGGAAGCGGACCATTGCCTCTGGTCCCTTGGGGGCAAGCTGGAAGAGATGCGGGCGCTTGGCCAGGTAACCACGCCAGGTACGGTCGGGGTGCGCGCTGATCTGTGCGCCATGCCGTACCCGCATTTTTGCACCAAGATCCGCGATCCGCATGCCGCGGCCATGCTGGCTGTGTGCGGCGATCATGCTGCGGATCTGCTGATCGAAGGTCGAGACTTCTTGTGCAGGGGCGGTGACCTGCAACTGGGTGAACCCAAGGCAGGCCGCCCGAAAGGTGGCGGGCGCCTTGGCCTCTCCGATGCCTTCGACGTGGTGCCCCAATTCACGCAGGCGCAACGCCAGGTGCGTGAAATCCCCGTCCGAGGAGGCAAGGAAAAAGGTGCGGTTGCACTCGTCCAAAGCCAGTTCCATCGCGTCCATGCACAGCAGGAGATCCGCGCCGTTCTTGCCGACACCGGCGTGGCATTGGCGATACCCTTGCGCCGTTTGCCAGCCGGTCGCCACCGTCAGGTTGCCGTAGACGCGCGCGACCGTGACACGGCCCTTGCGAGAGGCGATGTGGATCAACTGCCCGGCATGTGCGGCACTGATGTTGTCGCCATCCACCAGCAGGGCGACGGAGGTATCGGGACTGGGTGCAAAAGGATCTGGCATAACGAAACGGGGCACTGGTTTGAAAACGGCAATGCCGAGAGCAGACCCCCGATTCGGACAAAGTGCAACCCGGACCCTGGAAACAATTCGGCCCCGGCGCGTTGCCGGGGCCGTTTGGCGTGTCCTAGGGTGTCGCCTCAGGCGCTTTCGGGTTCGTTGGCGGCCTCCGGTGCCGGCTCGCCCGCTGCGTCCTGTTCGGCCAGCCAGCGCTCGGCCTCGAGCGCGGCCATGCAGCCCATGCCGGCGCTTGTCACGGCCTGGCGGTACTTGTGGTCGGTCAGGTCGCCGGCGGCAAAGACGCCGGGAATCGAGGTGGCGGTGCTGTCGGGCTTGGTCACGACATAGCCGCCCATGTGGGTTTCCAGCGTGTCCTTGACCAGTTCGTTTGCGGGTGCGTGGCCGATGGCGACAAAGACGCCGGCGCAGGGGATCTCGGTGACCTCGCCGGTCTTGACGTGCTTGACCTTCACGCCTGTCACGCCCTTGGGCATGTCGTCGCCCACGACTTCCTCAAGCTGGTGGAACCAGAGCGGTTCGATCTTGGGGTTCTTCATCAGCCGATCCTGCAGGATCTTTTCGGCGCGCAGCTCGTCGCGACGGTGGATCAGCGTCACCTTCGAGGCGAAATTGGTCAGGAACAGCGCCTCTTCCACGGCGGTGTTGCCGCCGCCGATCACCACGATCTCCTTGCCGCGATAAAAGAACCCGTCACAGGTGGCGCAGGCCGAGACGCCGAAGCCCTTGAAGGCTTCTTCTGACGGTAGCCCCAACCATTTCGCCCGCGCGCCGGTGGCGAGGATGACCGCGTCGGCGGTGTAGGTGGTGCCGCTGTCGCCATGCGCAACGAAGGGCCGCTTGTCGAGCTCGAGCGAGCTGATGATGTCGCCGATGATCTCGGTGCCCATCGCGCGGGCGTGGGCCTCCATCCGGACCATCAGGTCGGGACCCTGTACCTCGGTGTCGCCGGGCCAGTTCTCGACCTCGGTGGTGGTGGTCAGCTGGCCGCCGGGTTCCAGCCCCTGCACCAGGATCGGCTCCAGCATTGCCCGGCTGGCATAGACGCCCGCCGTATAGCCTGCGGGGCCGGAGCCGATGATGAGGACCTTGGTGTGGCGTGTCTCGGACATGGGTGTTCTCCTTAGCGGCGCGTGCGGGGTCATATAGCGACAAGGTCGGGGTGAAAAAAGAGGGGGGACAGGGTGCCGCGCGATTGTGCCATGTCGGAAAAGAATCTTGCGCTTTGTTGAAATATTATTGCGCGGGGCGGGCTGGCTGCTATAACAATCGCGAATTACACGGGGGAGACTATGGCAGGTCACCGGCTTGATCCGATTGATCGCAAGATTCTGGCAGAACTGCAAGCGGATGGCCGAATGACGAACGTCGAGCTGGCCCGCAGGGTCGGTATTTCGGCGCCGCCCTGCCTGAGACGTGTGCGGGTTCTGGAAGAACAGGGCTATATCCGCGGCTACCACGCCGAGGTCGACAGCCGTGCGCTGGGCTTCGAGGTGCAGGTCTTTGTCATGGTCGGCCTGCAAAGCCAGGCCGAGGTCGATCTCAGCGCCTTCGAGGAACGCTGCCGCGCCTGGCCCTTGGTGCGCGAGTGTCACATGCTGAACGGCGAGGTGGATTTCATCCTGAAATGCGTCGCGCCCGACCTGTCGACCTTCCAGAGCTTTCTGACAGGCGACCTTTTGACCGCGCCGAACGTCGCCAGCGTCAAGACATCGCTGGTGATCCGCAACGCCAAGGACGATCCCGGCGTGCCCTTCGAGGTTCTGGAAGAACGGTTGAGCCGCACCGCCTGAGCGGATGCGGCCCCTTTTCCGAGAGGTCAGGCGGTTGTGCCGCCTCCCGGTCAGACACCGACGAGATTCTCGACCACGTCGCGCGTCGTGCGCGTCATGCTGACCTGCCCGAAATCGTCCAGCGCCGCGATGTTGGGAAACATGGTCATGTAAAGGGCCCGCATGTTCTGTCCCAGTGACTGGCCCGCCGTATTTCCGGGGTGATAGGTTTCCAGTTCGACGCCGCCGATGCGGATGGTCGTGTGGCGCTGCACCATCAGGTGGAACAACTGCACCGTACCCATCGGCGTCACCTCGAGGAAACGGTCGCCATCCGCGTAGTCCTTGACCGGTGCAAGCACGCTGTTCTGGCCCAGCAGATCCTCCAGCCGGGGGTGGCGTATCACCATGCGCGCGGCGGGGCCCAGCAGCAGGTCCATCGGCGGATGCCCCATGCCGAAGGCGTCGGTGGTGATCCGCGTCATGTGTGTCAGCGTGGTCGCCTCGTCCTCGTGGCCGGGGACATAGGTCGTGGATCCGATCCAGGTAACAGGTTCGGATCCGCTGGCAGTCATGATGTAGTCGCCGGGCACGAGGTCCTCGATGGCGACCGGGCCGCGCACCGTCTCGATCAGGGTGCCGCGCGCAAAGGCGGATGCGCATTCCTCGAAAAGCGGGGAGGCGGGGGCGACATGCTGCGTGAAGGAAACGGTAAGGTCGGGAAGCAGGGCGGCGACCTCGTATTTGCGCATGAGAGAGGCTGCGCGGCGAGGTCGCCCGTCCGGAGAGAACTCCCGTTCCGGGGACACCGGAATCGAGTGAGCCGGGTCGGCTGCCGGGGCAACGCCCGAAAGGCCGCGATGGAGGCGGGTCATGTGAACACCCTTTTCGGTTGGTCACATCCGTGTTGGCCCCCACCAACAACGACAGACGGAACTTAATCGTACGGAACTGACTGATGACGATAAGGCCGCAATGTCGCCGGTCTGTCAAAATTGGCGCGTTCATGGGCGGGTGGCGCGCGACAATGCGATGTCGGCGGTGAAATTGTCAGAGTGTCGGGGACATTGGCGCCACATTCCACCTGCCGCGAGGCGAATCGCAGCAGGTCGGATTTGTGGGGAAGGCGCCGCTGCGGGCACCTGGCGCCGGGTGCGAAATCGCCGGGAACGGACCCGTCAGGCGATTGCCGTAAAAGCCGATGTTTTCGACCCGGGGAGGCCGCTGCCGGGATGCGCGGTTCAGGCGCTCTTGGCGCTGGGCTGGCGCGGGGCCTGTGCCTGCTCACGGCGGGCGGTCATGGCCGCACGCGGGGCGCCGCGTTCGAACGGCAGGCGTGGTGCGCCCTTGCGGGCGGTTTCCGTGATCGATGCGATAAAGCGGCGCTGCGGTTTCATGACGGCTCCTCTGCTCTGCCTCTGGTCGTGCCTGTCGCTAGAATTTGCAGCGAATTGCGGCATCATTGGGACAATGGCGGGCCAATTGGCGGATTGTTTCCGGCTGGCGCCGGGGACCGTCGCTAGAGGCGGATGGCAGAGATCAGGCGGCCATAGTCCGCCTCGCCGGCGTGGGTGGCACGGCGGTAGGAGTAGAACCGCTCGGGGTCGGAATAGGTGCAGTGACGGGTCCATTCCGCCTCGACACCGGCCTCGCGCAGGCGGTGCATCCCGTAGGCGGGCAGGTCGAACATCATGCGGTCTCCCGCGCCACCGGCAAAGAACCGGCTGTTGCGCCCGTCTTCGATGATGAAATCCTCGAAGAACTCCGGCCCGACCTCGTAGGCGCGCTGGCTGATCGACGGGCCGATCACGGCGCGGATCCCCTCGCGCGCAGCGCCGAGGGCCAGCATCGCCTCGACGGTGGATTCCAAAACTCCGTCGCGTGCGCCGCGCCAGCCCGCATGGGCCGCGCCGATCACCCCTGCGCTGTGGTCGGCGAACAGCACGGGCTGGCAATCGGCCGTCAGCACCCCCAGCGCAACGCCGGGCGTCGCGGTGACCAGCGCGTCGGCCTTCTGGCCGGAGGCGTCCTGCGGATCGGTGACGGTGACGACATCCGCCGAGTGCACCTGGTGCACGGTCAGCAGGCGGTCGGGCGCGGTTTCCATCGCGCTGGCCACCCGAGACCGGTTGATGGCAACGATTTCCGCCTGGTCGGAGGACCCGGACCCGCAGTTCAGCCCCGAGAAGATTCCCGAGGAGGCACCGCCCCGGCGCGTGAAAAAGCCGTGGCGCAGCGGGGAGAGGCTGAGCGAAGTGATGATCTCGAGCGTCATGGCGTGGCGCGCAGCTCCAGTCCGGGCGGGGGCGGGGAACCCTGTGGCAGCAGGGCGATGGTCTTGAACAGTGATCCCATTTCCGCCGGATGCGTCAACCGGCGATGTGCGGCAACATGGCTGTCCAGCGCCTCCCCGCTGAGTCGCTGCGCCAGCGCCTGGGCCCGCGCGGTGATCCCGAGGCGTTCCAGAAAAACGCCCTGCGGGGTCAACAATGTATGGGTCGCGGGGGCGGCAGCGGAGGCCAGCGCCTCGAAATCGACATGGGTGGTCAGATCCGCCTCGCCGGGGGTCGCCAGCGGCGAGACGGCCTGGTGCCCCTTCAGGGCCTGCAGGGTGTCGCCGAGCGACCGCCAGTCGCCATAATCGACGATCAGCGCCATGCCACCGTGCCGGGCGATTCGGGCGCCTAGGGCGGCGGCGATGGCCTGCGCAGGGGCGCATGTCTCGACGATATCGCCGTCGCGCGTGTCCTCGATCCGATGGGCTAGGCCGGGCTGCGGGGATGGCGCGGCAAGGCCAAGCGCAAGTGCGCCGTCATCGTCCAGACCCACCACACGTTCCTGCCAAGCGTCGCCCGCACGCTGGAACTGGCGCACCGGCAGCGCGTCGAAAAACTCGTTGGCGACCAGGAAGATCGGCCCTTCGGGCAGCGCGTCGACGCTGTCATGCCAGCTTGCCTGCGGCAGTCGGCTGGCCTGTTCGGCGCGCAACTTGGGCGAGGTTTCCACGAGATGCAGGCGGGCCGCGTCGTGAAAGCCGGGCACGCGGGCTGTGGCGCGCAGGATGTCGGCCATCAGGGTGCCGCGTCCGGGGCCAAGCTCTGCCAGGACAAAGGTCGCCGGCGCCCCCTGGTCCATCCAGCTTTGCGCAAGGCACAGGCCGACCAGTTCGCCGAACATCTGGCTGATTTCCGGCGCGGTGGTGAAATCGCCCGCGGCGCCAAGCGGATCGCGCGTGCTGTAATAGCCGTGCTGCGGATGCATCAGGCAGGCGGCCATGTAATCGGCCAAGGTCATCGGCCCATTGGCCATGACCTGCCGGACAAGGATATCGCGCAGAGCAGTCAAGAGGCCGCGTCAGCCCTTGCCCGGCGCCCACGATGCAGGGCGAACCAGATCGTCAAGGCGCCGCCCAGGATCATCGGCAGGGTCAGCAGCTGCCCCATGGTCAGGCCGTAGCCGTCCACCTGCAGGGCAAGGCCCAGCGGATTGCCTTCGGACTGGAACTGCGCGTCGGGCTGGCGAAAGAACTCGACGATGAACCGCCCGATGCCATAGCCCATGAAGAAGGTGCCCGCGACCGCGCCGGGCCGTTTCAGCCAGCCGCGCGAGACCATCCAGATCAGGACGAGCAAGAGCACCAGTCCCTCGAGCGTCGCCTCGTACAACTGCGAGGGGTGGCGCGCGCAGAGTTCCCCCAATGGCTGACCGCAGTCCTGTGCCAGCTGGCCGGGAAAGATCACCGCCCAGGGCGCGTCCGAGGGACGGCCCCAGAGTTCGGCGTTGATGAAGTTCGCCAACCGGCCCAACAGCAGCCCCGGCGGGGTCGCCAGCGCCAGCAGGTCAGAGGCCGAGGCCAGCGGAACCTTGTTGCGCGCGCAGAAGATCCAGACCGCCAGCACCACGCCGATCAGCCCGCCGTGAAAGGCCATGCCGCCCTGCCAGATCATCAGGATTTCCGCCGGATGCGTCAGGTAATAACCCGGCATGTAGAACAGGACGAATCCCAGCCGCCCACCCAGGATGATGCCGAGGATCACCCAGGTCAGCAGGTCCTCGATCTGGCGCGGGGTCATGGGCGGCGTGTCATTGGCCCACAGGTGCGCGCGCCTGACCGCCCAGACGGCCAGCCGCCAGCCGATCAGGATGCCCGCGATATAGGCGAGCGCGTACCAGCGCAGGGCAAATTCGAACCCGAATAGCGCGATGGAAAAGACCTCTGACGAGAGGTCGGGAAAGGGAATGGCGGCCTGCATGCGTCCTGTTGCCTCTTGTCGCGCGGCGAAGTCAACCTTGAGGGTCCCGCCTTGTGGGACCATATAGGAACGGAATGCAACGCCGGAGTGACCCATGCAGACGCGAAACAAGGTTTTCGAGGATATCAGCCAGCTGATGACCAACGCCATGGGCGTGGCCCAGGGGGCGCGGGAAGAGGCGGAAACCGCCATGAAGTCGATGATCGACCGCTGGCTGGCGGATCGCGATTTCGTCACCCGCGAGGAATTCGACGCGGTCCGCGCCATGGCGCAGAAAGCGCGCGAGGAAAACGAGGCACTGAAGGCGCGTATCGAGGCGCTGGAAAAGGGCTGAGGCCCACACGCATCGGGCCGGATTGCGCGGAATTGAGATGAAACCTCTCAATTCCGGGCTGGCCCGGCGCAAGACTCTCATTCCTGCAAGCTTGTGCGGTTTCTGATCCCGGGGGTTTGACAGTCCGCCCCTCCTTGGCTTTCGTTCGCGCAAACGTGAGGAGGCGGGACATGTATCTGGGACTGGATATGGGAACCTCGGGGCTGCGGGCCCTGCTGGTCGATGGCAACGGCGCACCGGTGGGCAGCGCCGTGCGGGCCTATGAGCCGAAACATCCCCATCCCGGCTGGTCCGAGCAGGATCCGGCGGACTGGGTGGCGGCGGTGGATGGCGCTCTGGGCGAACTGAGCGCCGCACATCCGCAAGCCATGTCTGATGTTCGAGGCATGGGCGTGTCGGGCCACATGCATGGCGCCACGCTGCTGGATGACGGCGGCAGGGTGCTGCGCCCCTGTATCCTGTGGAACGACACCCGCAGCGCCGCCGAGGCGGCGGAGATGGACGCGGCCGAGGCCGTGCGCGACCTTTCCGGCAATATCGTCTTTCCGGGGTTCACCGCGCCGAAACTGCTTTGGGTGGCGCGCAATGAACCGGATGTCTTTGCCCGCACCGCCGCGGTGCTGCTGCCCGCCGCCTACATGAACTTTCACCTGACTGGCGAGCGTTTTGCCGACATGTCCGACAGCGCGGGGACGGCCTGGCTGGACGTGGGCGCGCGCGACTGGTCGGCGCGCCTGCTGGAGGTATCGGGGATGCGCCCCGACCAGATGCCGCGCCTTGTCGAGGGCTGCGCAGCAGGGGGCACCCTGCGCCCCGACCTGGCGGATCGCTGGGGCATGTCTGCGGACGTGATCGTGGTCGGCGGCGCGGGCGACAATGCGGCCTCGGCCTGTGGCGTCGGCGCGATGCGCGAGGGAACAGGGTTCGTTTCGCTGGGCACGTCGGGCGTGGTGCTGACCGGGCGCGACGGCTATGCGCCCTTGCCGGAAAGCGCGGTCCACACCTTCTGCCACGCGGTGCCGGGGCAATGGTACCAGATGGGGGTGATCCTGGCGGCGACGGACAGCCTGAACTGGCTGTCGCGGATCACTGGGGCCTCTCCTGCGGACCTGTCGGCGGAGCTGGGCGATACGCTCGACGGGCCAGGGGCGCTGCGCTTCATGCCTTACCTGTCCGGCGAAAGGACTCCGCACAATGACAGCCGCATCCGGGCCGGGTTCCTGAACATCGACGTGGGCACCAGCCGTCGCGACATGACGCGCGCCGTGATGGAGGGGGTTGCCTTTGCCCTGTGTGATTGCGCCGAGGCGCTCAAGGCCTCGGGAGCGCGGCTGGACAGCCTGCTGGCGATCGGCGGCGGGGCGCAGTCTCGCTATTGGGTCGAACTGATCGCGACGGTTCTCGATGTGCCGCTGGCCTTGCCCGACAAGGGCGATTTCGGCGCGGCACTGGGCGCGGCGCGACTGGCGATGGTGGGGGCCGGTGCCGGTACGGTGGAGGACATCATGGCCCCGCCGCCGGTGCGCGAGACCGTAGCGCCCAATGCGGCGCTGACGGGCGCCTACCGCGATGCCTATGCCGCCTGGCGCGAGATCTATCCGGCCGTGAAGGGGCTGACATAGGCACGGGATTTGTCGTCGGGCTGTGACACCATCCGGCAGGAGGGGCCGCATAGGACCAGCGATCTGGCCTCGATCCCGTGCCGGGCGTTGGAGGGGGAAGCCGCTCAGGCCGGCCCGCCGGCCTCGTCCACCTGGTGGATCCAGACCTCGAACCCGGTCAGGTCGTGGCGGCCGAAACTGTGGATCAGTGGCACGTCCGCCGCGTCGCGTCCGCGCGCGATAAGCACACGGCCAAAGCGGGTGTCGTTGTTGCGCGGATCGAACACCCACCATTGCCCGCCAAGGTAGACCTCCATCCAGGCGGCAAAATCCATCGGGCGGATCGGCGCGGACTGGCCGATGTCGCTGACATAGCCGGTGCAATAGCGCGTGGGGATGTTCAGCGCCCGGCACAGCGCCACAGCCAGATGGGTGAAATCGCGGCAGACGCCGACGCCCTCGTTCAGGGCCTCGGCGGCGGTGCGTGTCGGGCGCGAGTGTTCATAGCCGAAGCGGATGTGATTGTGCACGAAGTCGCAGACCGCTTGCACCCGTGGCCAGCCAAGGGGCGTCTCGCCGAACTGAGCCCATGCGAAATCCGACAGCACGTCGCTTTCGCAATACCGGCTGGGCAGCAGGAACCCCAGCGCCTCGACCGGCAGATGTTCCACGGCGTGTTGCTGCGCGTCATGCCCCACGGGATCGGAGAAACCGGCATCGAACAACGTGCCGTCCGTTGTGACGGTCATCCGGCCCTCGGGTGCCACCAGCCGGTTGCACCAGTTGCCGAACCCGTCTCGGTAGGCCTCGACCGGGACGCCGGGATCGGTCAGCAGCAGGTCGGGCCGTTCAAGATCGCTCGCACGGGAATAATGGACGTTCAGCAGGCAGATCATCGGCGTGGGCGCGGCCAGTTCGACGGAAATCCGGCACCCCAAGTTGATACGCATGGTCCCTCGTCCGGTTGCGGCCCGGGCACTTGGCGCCCCGCCAGTGCCCCCTACCCAAGCATCAATGGCCACCGGACGATAGTCATAGCGTCTTGCCGGGATGCTGAAAAAGCGGGCTGTGCCGAAAAAACCGACACTTCCGGTGCCTCAGGCTGCCGCGCGGCGCGCTGGCGGATTTGCCTCGGCCCGGAGGGCTGCCGTCAGCATACGACGCGACGAGATGCGCGGCAGGTTCATTTCCGGGATCAGCCGGTCCGCGCCGAACCGCGTCAGGTAGTCGGCGTAATTGTCGAATCCGTGCCGTGACGCATAGTCGATAAAGCTTTCGGTCGGGGCACCATTGGCGAGCAGCACTTCATGGGCCTCGGTTTCGACATGGTAGACGGTAAAGGGAGAGGGCAAGTCGGAAAGCGGGATATGGGCGATCCCCGGTTGCCCCACCAGCGCACCGGCATTCACCAGCATCCCGTCCAGCACAAGTGCATGATCGGCGGTCACCATCAGGTCGGTCTCGGGCAGGGCCGCACCAAGGGCACCGGCGACGATGCGCACCGGTTCCAGCCCCTCGGGCAGGGCGCCGATGCGCGGGCGCAGGGACTGCTGGCCCAGCCAGAGCAGCGGCACGCTGCGCCCGTCGGCGGTCAGCAGGTGGTCGCCGGGAGCAAGGCTTTCGACCGGGCGGGGACCTTGCGGCGTGGCGATCTGCGTTCCGGCCAGGAAACAGGCGGCGCCGAGGGTGTTGGTGCTGAAGGGGGATGTCACAGAAAAATCCCCTGAGTTATCAACTAGAAAGCTGGGTTCTGGCGTGCGATCGAGAAGCGATTGATAGCTGATGTCGGTGCCAAAGACGGGGCCGTTCACCTTGCCAATTTTGTCGACCCAGTGCACTGTGGGATCGATGAGACCAATCAAAAAGACCGAAGCCGCACCGAAAAAAGCGTCGCTCGGGGACAGATCGAGACCAGAAATGGCGCTGTGCCCGACGGTGTAGAAGCCGCCCGCCGGTATTGTTGCTGTGCCAAGCCCAGGAGCAGTGGTACTTGTGCCGGTGATCAGGTTGAGTGACCAGCCGGTGAGATCGACCGCAGTGGCCCCGTTGTTGTGCAATTCGATCGCAATTTCGCCTGCGGAGGTGATTGCGACTTCGGAAATGATAATGGCCATATGTCCCTCGTTACCAACTCTCCCGGCGATCTGGTTTCGGGTGTAATCATGCCCTGGGTGCCGGAGATCGGGTTCAATAATACATAGATGTGGTTCAATTGAACATTAATACGTCGGGATACGCGGCGCTGGTGGTCAGGCTGGCCTGCGCACCGGGATCACCTGTTGTGCGATGCCAGCGAACAGCAGGTAGACAGAGGTCACGACCAGCCCCCAATGGGCCCAGCTTTGCGGGTCGAAATCGACCCAGGCGGCCCAGCCGGCAAAGATCGTCCAGGCCAGCGCGATGGGCAGCGAGAGCATCCGCCAGCGCGCGGTGCGCACCGGGTGGATGAATTTCAACGGCAGGAACATGGCCAGGGCCAGCGCAGCGACAAGCGCCAGGATCACCCAGAAATCCGGCTTGATGGCAAAGAGGACCAGCACCAGCATGTTCCAGCAGCCGGGAAAGCCCTGAAAGGAATTATCTTCTGTCTTCATCCGGTTGTCGGCGAAATACATGGCGCTGGAAAAGGTTATCAGGATGATCGCCACCCAGCCCGTCCACCCCGGCAGCAGCCCGGACTGGAACAGCGCGAAAGCAGGGATGAAGACATAGGTCAGGTAGTCGATGATCAGGTCCAGCAGCACGCCGTCGAACCGGGGGGCAAAGGTCTTGACGTCGTATTTCCGTGCCAGAGGTCCGTCCACGCCATCGACGGCAAAGGCCACCACCAGCCAGAGGAACATGAGCGACCAGTTTTCCTGTACGGCTGCCAGCATCGCCAGCATGGCAAAGACCGCCCCGGTGGCGGTCAGAAGGTGAACGCAGAGCGCACTGGTCTCGGGTTTCAATCGTGACGTCATGAAACCGTCATGGAGCAAATGCGCCCGGGTTGCAATTGTCCAGGCGCCGATGCCGGGCGCGGGCGCCGCTTGCATCATGCCGGGGCGGGGGACATATGCTAGAGATCCGAGACAGCCGGAGGATTTCATGCTCAGAGCTTTTGTTTGCCTTATTATGCTGGCGGTCCCGGCAGCGGCGCAGGACGTGCGCGTGCCGCAGAGCCCGGGTGAGATAAGCCTCAGTTTCGCGCCCCTCGTGAAAGAGGCAGCCCCGGCGGTGGTCAACATCTATGCCCGCCGCGTCGTCGAACAGCGCAGCCCCTTTGCCGGCGATCCCGTCTTTGGCGACTTCTTTCGCCAGTTCGAACAACGTCCCCGGGTGCAGAACTCGTTGGGCTCGGGCGTGATCCTCTCCGCCGATGGCATCGCGGTGACCAATTACCATGTCGTGGGCCAGGCGACGGACATTCGCGTTGTCCTGAACGACCGCCGCGAATTTGACGCCGAGATCCTTTTGGCGGACGAGGAATCCGACCTGGCCATCATGCGGCTGGCCGGGGCCGAGGACATGCCGCACCTGGATCTGCGTGACAGCGACACGGTCGAGGTGGGCGAATTGGTGCTGGCCATTGGCAACCCCTTCGGTATCGGGCAGACGGTGTCCTCGGGCATCGTGTCGGGGCTGGCGCGGTCGGGCACGGCGACGGGCAATGCGCGCGGCTATTTCATCCAGACCGATGCGCCGATCAACCCGGGCAATTCCGGCGGGGCGCTGATCGACGTGCGGGGCGAACTGATCGGCGTGAACACCTCGATCCTGACGCGTTCGGGCGGGTCGAACGGCATCGGCTTTGCCATCCCCTCGGGGCTGGTGGCGCAATTCGTGAAACAGGCACAGGAAGGCCATCGCCGGTTCCAGCGGCCCTGGGCGGGGATGGTCGGCCAGCCGGTGACGGCGGAACTGTCCGACAGCCTTGGCCTCGACCTGCCCGGGGGCGTGGTCATTGCCGAAATGCACGAGGACAGCCCCTTTGCCGCCGCTGGGCTGCAGGTGGGCGACGTTGTGTCCGAGGTCGACCGCGCGCCGGTGAACACGCCCGCCGAGATGCTGTTCCGCATGTCGATGCGCGGGATCGGCCGGTCGGCCGAGGTGATCTATGTGCGTCGCGGCGAGGAAAAGATTGCCACCGTGCCGATGATCGCCCCGCCCGACAGTCCACCGCGCGAGACCGTGGACCTGGGCGAGCGCACGGCCCTGCCGGGGCTGCAGGTTGCGCGGGTCAACCCGGCGGTGGTCGCGGAACTGGGGCTGCCGGTGGACTCCGAGGGCATCGTGGTGCTGGATCCGGGACCGTTTGGCGCCCAGGTCGGCCTGCAGACCGGGGACCGGATGCTGGGTGTGAATGGCCGCCGGATCGAGGCGCCGCGCGACGTGGACCGCCTGCTGCGCCGTCCCGGCCCGCTGGTCCAGATCGAGGTGTTGCGCGGAAACCGCCGTCTCCTCCTGCGCTTCCGGGCCTGAAAGCATGGCCGATCTCTTTGATACCGGTGCGGCAGAGTCCGCGTTGGCCGACAGTGCGCCGCGTCCCCTGGCCGACCGGCTGCGGCCCCGGCGCCTGGACGAGGTGATCGGCCAGCGCCAGGTGCTGGGCCCGGACGCGCCCCTGGGCGTGATGCTGGAGGCCGGCACTCTGGGGTCCATTGTTTTCTGGGGGCCGCCGGGGGTGGGCAAGACCACCATCGCGCGGCTGCTGGCGGACGCCACCGACCTGCATTTCGTCCAGATCAGCGCGATCTTTTCCGGCGTGCCGGAGCTGCGCAAGGTGTTCGAGGCGGCGAAACAGCGCCGCCGCACCGGGCAGGGCACGCTGCTTTTCGTCGACGAGATCCACCGTTTCAACAAGGCGCAGCAGGACAGTTTCCTGCCCCACATGGAGGACGGGACCATCCTGCTGGTGGGGGCGACCACGGAAAACCCCTCGTTCGAACTGAACGCCGCTTTGCTCAGCCGGGCGCAGGTGCTGGTCCTGGAGCGATTGGGGGACGAGGACCTGGAGGCCCTCGTAAAACGGGCAGAGGGCGAACTGGGCCGAGACCTGCCGCTTGACGCATCCGCCCGCGCCGCGCTGCTGGACATGGCCGATGGCGACGGCCGTGCGCTGTTGAACCTGGTCGAACAGGTTACGTCGTGGCGGCTGGCAAAACCGCTGGACACGGACGGGCTGAAGACCCGGCTGATGAAACGCGCCGCCGTCTACGACAAGTCCGGGGATGGCCACTACAACCTGATCTCCGCCCTGCACAAGTCGGTGCGTGGATCCGATCCCGACGCCGCGCTCTACTGGTATGCGCGCATGCTGGAGGCGGGCGAGGACCCGCGCTACCTGGCCCGCCGCATCACCCGCATGGCGGTCGAGGACATCGGCCTGGCCGACCCGCAGGCGCAGGCGGTCTGCCTGCAAAGCTGGGAAACCTACGAACGACTCGGCAGCCCCGAGGGGGAACTCGCGATCGCGCAGGCGCTGGTCTACCTCGCGCTGGCGCCGAAATCGAACGCGGCCTATGTCGCCTACAAGGCGGCGCGGGCATCGGCCAAGAAGACCGGCAGCCTGATGCCGCCCAAGCATATCCTGAACGCACCCACCGGGTTGATGAAGGATCAGGGCTATGGCGCGGGGTATGCCTATGACCACGATGCCGAGGACGGGTTTTCCGGGCAGGATTATTTCCCCGACAAGATGGAGCGCGCCAGCTTTTACGAGCCGGTGGAGCGGGGGTTCGAACGCGACCTGCGCAAGCGGGTGGATTATTTCGCGCGTCTAAGGGCGCAGCGAAAGGGCGACTAGGGCGGCGTTCACGGCATTGTGGTGGGTGGACGGGTGAAACACGCGACCGAACGGCCTAGGATCCCCCTCACGACTTTCCCGAACCGCCGTGCCGACGGCCAAGGAGGAGACGCCGCCATGACCGCACCTTTCTACAATCGCCGCGCCTTTCTGGTATCCGCAGGGCTGGCCGGGGCCGCGCTGGCCCAGTCGCCCGGGCAGGTGCTGGCCGCCGGACTGGCGCCGACCCGGTCGATGCGGGGCGGCAGCAACAACTATCGGCCCGGGGCGCCCTTGGTCGAAAACCTGGGTCGCGGGTTCTTTGTCCGGGGCAAGGTGCTGCGCGCGGGCGATGGTGCGCCGCTGGAAAACTTGCGAATCCAGATCTGGGCCGCCACCGTTCTGGGCGGAGAGCGCGAGCCGCGCAATCATGGCAGCGTGCTGACCCGTGCGGATGGCTCTTTCGAGCTGGAGATGGAGCAGATCGTGCCCAATTTCGGCCAACCACACGCGCACCTCGCCTATGACGATGGCCGCTTCAAGACCGTCTTCCTGCGCCCTGTGATGCCAAGCGCCAAGGACACCTCGGTCACGGCGGATTTCGTCCTGCAGCCCGCCTGAGGCATGTCGGGCAGGGATGAACCCATGCGCGCGCTGCTGATCTGGGGGGCTGTGCTGGCGCTGATGGCGGTGCCGGTGGCACTGGCCGCCACAAGCCCCCTGCTGTCCTATCGCGGGGCGGCCTATATTGTCGGCGGCTTTGCGGGCATCATCTGCCTTTCGTTGATGGTCTTGCAGCCGCTGCTGGCGGCGGGGTACTTGCCCGGGGCTGGTGGCCCGCGCGGGCGGCGATGGCACCGATGGCTGGGGGCGGCGTTGACCGCCGGCGTTGTGCTGCATGTGGCCGGGCTCTATGTGACCAGTCCGCCCGACACGATGGATGCGCTCTTGCTCGTTTCTCCGACGCCGTTTTCCGTCTACGGCGTAACGGCCATGTGGGTCGTGTTTCTGACCGCGTTGCTGGCCGGGCTGCGGCGGCGGATCGGGCTTGGGCCCCGCCTCTGGCAGCAGTTGCACGCGGTGCTGGCGCTGGTGATCGCCGTTTCGACGGTGATTCACGCGGTTCAGATCCAGGGCGCGATGGAACCGGTGACGAAATGGGCGCTGTGCCTGGCTGTGCTGGCCGCGACCGGGGCGGTCTTGCTGGACCTGCGCGTGTTGAAGCCGCTGCGCCGTTGGCGGCGGCGGGCCAGCCGGCCCGGCCGCGCTTGACATCCGCGCCCCTCGCGGCCATGTCCGCGCGCATGACGCCCCTTCTGCAAGTTGCGCTGGGCGGCGCCCTTGGCGCCTCGGCCCGATACATGACAGGCATCGCCACGGCGCGCCTGCTGGGCAAGGGATTCCCCTGGGGTACGCTGACCGTGAACATCGTCGGGTCCTTCCTGATGGGCGTGCTGGTGGTGGCCCTTCTGCACCTCAGCGCGAACCGCTATGCGCCCTTGCTGATGACCGGCGTGCTGGGCGGATTTACCACCTTCTCGGCGTTTTCGCTGGATGCGATTACACTTTATGAACGGGGGCAGGGCGCATTGGCGGCGGTCTATGTCGCGGGGTCCGTGATCCTGTCGCTGGCGGCGCTCCTTGCCGGTCTCACCCTTGCACGGAGTGCTGTTACATGAGCCGAGTTCAAACCGTGACCGTGGGGCCGGGCGATGGCGACCAGCGGCTTGACCGCTGGCTCAAGCGGCATTTTCCGCAACTGGCGCAGGGCCGCATCGAAAAGATGTGCCGCAAGGGCGAACTGCGCGTCGATGGCGGGCGGGTCAAGGCCTCGACCCGGCTGGAGGTTGGCCAGCAGGTCCGGATTCCGCCCTTGCCCGAACCCGGGCAGGTGGAAAGCGCGCCGAAACCCGCGGTTTCGGACCAGGATGCGCAAATGATCCGCGATTGCGTGATCTACAAGGACGACCACCTGATCGCGATCAACAAGCCGCCCGGGCTGGCCACGCAGGGCGGCAGCAAGCAGACCCGCCACGTCGATGGGCTGGCCGAGGCGCTGACCTTTGGCTACGATGAGAAATCCCGGCTGGTGCACCGGTTGGACAAGGACACCTCGGGCGTTCTTGTGCTTGCTCGCACGCGCGAGGCGGCCAAGGCGTTGACCGCCGCCATCCGGCACAAGCTGACGCGCAAGATCTACTGGGCGCTGGTGGCAGGCGTTCCGACGCCCTACCTGGGCGAGATACGGTATGGCCTGGTCAAGGCACCGGGGCACGGGCATCACGGCGAGGGGGAAAAGATGCTGTGCGTCCACCCGCGCGACATGGCGCATACAGAGGGTGCAAAACGTGCACACACATTGTATGCAACGCTTTACCGGGTGGCGGGACGCGCCTCCTGGGTTGCGCTGGAACCGATCACCGGCCGCACCCATCAGCTTCGGGCGCATATGGCCGAGATCGGGCATCCGATCATCGGCGATGGCAAATACGGCGGCTCGGGTCAGGAAAACCTGGGCGACGGCTGGGGCGCGCAACTGGGCGGGGTGATCTCGCGCAAACTGCATCTGCACGCACGTTCCATGCGGTTCGAACATCCCTTCACGGGCAAGCCGCTGAGCCTGACCGCCCCCTTGCCAGACCACATGGCGCAAAGCTGGGACACGCTTGGCTGGACCGAGGACATCGCCGCCGACGATCCCTTCGAGGAACTGCAATGAGCCTGAGCCTCGTGATTTTCGACGTCGACGGAACGCTGGTCGACAGCCAGGGCGATATTCTGGGCGCCATGAGCATCGCCTTTGCCAGCGAGGGCATCGAACGCCCCACGCGCGAGGCGATCCTTGCGATTGTCGGCCTCTCTCTGCCACAGGCTTTTTCGCACCTGGCGCCGGACCTGGGCCCGGTTCAGCGCACGCGGCTGGTGGAGGCCTACAAGGACGCTTATGCCGAGTTGCGGATGAAGGGCGGGCCAGAGGCCTCGCCGCTCTATCCCGGCATTCCCGCGCTGCTGGATCGGCTGTCGGCGCGTGACGATGTGCTGTTGGGCATTGCCACGGGCAAGTCGCGGCGCGGGCTGACCGCGCTGCTGGAAAGCCACGGGCTGACGCATCGCTTCGTCACCCGGCAATGCGCCGACGACAATCCGTCAAAGCCGCATCCCGCGATGCTGTTCAACGCCATGGACGAGGCGGGCGTAGATGCCGAGCGGGCAATGATGATCGGCGACACGAGCTATGACATGGAAATGGCGCAGGCCGCAGGCATTCCGCGCATCGGCGTGACATGGGGGTATCACCCGCCCGAGGCGCTGGCCGGGGCAGAGCACGTCGTGGAGGACGCCGCTGGGCTGACCCGCGCCATAGACACCGTCCTGGAGGGCATGACATGAGCGAATGGGCGCTCAAACGTTTCTGGCAGAACGCCGAGGTGGCACCGGCCGAGGGCGGCTTTGCCGTCATGCTGGACGGGCGCGGCGTCAAGACCCCCGCCAAGTCGGCGCTGGTCGTTCCGACAGAGGCCCTGGCGCGCGAGATTGCCGGAGAATGGGCCGCGCAAGAGGACAAGGTCGATCCGACCTCCATGCCTTTTACGCGCATGGCCAATTCGGCGCTGGACAAGGTAACGCCGCAGCATGCGGCCGTGGCCGACATGCTGGCCGCCTATGGCGACAGCGACCTGTTGTGCTATCGCGCCGATGATCCGGAGGGTCTGGCAGAGCGTCAGCGGCAGGGGTGGGACCCCTTGCTTGACTGGGTCGAGGCGACCTATGGCGCAAGGCTGGTTCCTGTCGCCGGGGTCATGCATCAACCGCAGGACCCGCAGGCGCTGGCAAGGTTGAGCGCAGAGGTGCACGGGCAATCGCCCTTTCATCTGGCCGCTTTTCATGACCTCGTGTCGATGTCCGGCTCGCTGGTGCTGGCCCTGGCGGTGGTCCGCGGCGCATGCGCCCCGGAAGAGGCCTGGGCCCTGTCGCGGATCGACGAGACCTGGCAGGAGGAGCAATGGGGCGTCGATGAAGAAGCCGCCGAAATTGCCCAAAGAAAACGCGGCGAGTTCATGCATGCGAGTGTTTTCCATTCGCTCGCAGATGGTTAGATAAGGGCGAAACGGGAGAAACCTTGCCTTTCCGGCTGGCATCCTTGCTTGACCTTTGGGCGGGAATCCGCCCAAATTGGCGCAGCGTCGAGGGGGGTCGGATCAAGGATCCCTCCGTTTTTTTGTCCGGCGCGGGCCGGACTGTGACAAGCGAGATCCGGGGTTAGAGAACGGCATGCTGAGGTTACTTCTATGCGCGACGGCCTTTCTGGCCTGTGCCGTCGGCGGCGCCTCGGCCGGCACGCTGGAGGACGTCAAGGACAGGGAAGTCCTGAACTGCGGTGTAAATTCCGGCCTGATCGGCTTTGCCTCGCGGGATTCGCGTGACGAATGGGCCGGTTTCGACGTGGACCTGTGCCGCGCCATCGCGGCTGCGGTGCTGGGCGATCCTTCGGCGGTGGAATTCGTGGAAACGACCAACCGCACGCGCTTTACCCTGCTGCTGGCCGGGGACCTAGACGTTTTGGCGCGCAATACGACCTGGAGCTTTGCGACCGATGTCGGCGTGAAGGTGGATTTTGCAGGGATCAACTATTACGACGGGCAGCGCTTCATGGTGCCCAAGACGCTGGGCGTCTCCTCTCCGACGGAATTGAACGGCAAGCGCGTCTGCGTGCAGCCCGACACCAAGACGGCGATGAACCTGGACGAGTATTTCGCCCGCAACAACATCACCTATGAGCCGGTCGCGGTCGAAAGCACAGCGCAGGCGCAGACCTTCTACCTGGAAGGCGAATGCGAGGTCTTTACCGGCGACGCCTCGGAACTGGCGGCGATCCGCGCCACGTTCAAGGCGCCCGGCGATCACCTGCTGCTGGACGACGTGATTTCCAAGGAACCGCTGGGGCCGGTGGTGCGCCACGGGGATGACGAATGGGCGGACGTTGTGCGCTGGGTGCTGAATGCGCTGATTTCGGCAGAGGAACTGGGCGTGACCTCGGTCAATATCGACGAGATGCGAGAGAGCACGGACAACCCGGAAATCGCGCGCCTGCTGGGCACCAACGGGCTGATGGGCGAGATGCTGGGCCTGGATGCGGATTGGGCCGTGCGGGCGATCAAGGCTGGCGGCAACTATGGCGAGATCTTTGCCCGCAACATCGGTGAGACGACGCCAATCGGCCTGTCACGCGGTTTGAACCTGCAATGGACCGATGGTGGATTGCTTTACAGCCCGCCGTTCCGCTGAATTCGCAAGAGTTCGGATTTCTGCAAAGAAGAAACCAGGGCACGCGCCTCAGTCGGTGAGGTCGCGCGGGACGACGAAGGCGGTTGCCTTTCCTGTGCCCGGATGCAGGCTGCGCCAGTCATCGATGTCGAAGCGGGCCACCAGCGTGGCGCAGGTCGGATAGGCGGCAAAGCGCGGGTGCATGGGCGCCTCGTGTAGCAGACGCTCGGCAAATTCGGCGATGCCCGGATTGTGACCCAGCATCATCACGCTGTCGCCCTGCGCGGATCGCAAGGTCTCAAGCATGGTTTCCGGGGCGGCGTGATACAGCGCCGGTTCGAAGCGGACAGGCGCGTTGATCTCCAGCAGCGCCAGCGTTTCGCGCGTGCGCGTCGCCGTCGAGCACAGGATGTCATCCGGAAGATATCCCTTTTCCCGCAACCAGCCGCCGATGGCAGGCGCGGCACGGCGGCCCCGCTTGTTCAGGGGGCGATCGTGATCGGGCAGGCCGTGGCTCCAGTCGGACTTGGCATGGCGGATCAGGATAAGGTGTTTCATGGCGCGTCTGCCCCCAGGAAAGCCCGCATGTGAAAGGCGGATTGGGCCGTCCTGCGCGAGAAGCCGTCAGAGACCGGGCAGGCGCGGCGGACGAGGCACCCCTCGGTTCGGCAGGTGGTGCCTTCGGGTGTCAGCATGTGGGCCTTGCAGCGCGCCACGTCATAGGGCTGACCGGGCCCGAGTGCACCCACGGGGCAGGCGGTTTCGCAAGGACGCGGACAGTGGTCGCAGGGCTGCGTGCCGGTTTGGGTCAGCGGCAGCCGCACGGGGAGGGCAATGGCGCCGCGGTAGCTGATGAAGAGCCCGGCAGCATCGTGTACCAGCATTCCGACCGGAGAGGTCCAGGCGCGGCCCGTTCCCAACGCCCAGGCCAGGAACGGCGCATAGGGTGGTCCGTCCGATGGAAAGATGGCCGTTCCGCCCCAGTCCTCGGCCAGCGCGGACAGCACCCGTTTCGACCAGCGGTCGAGCGGGTCGGGCGCGCCGTCGAGGTATTCGGGGGCAGCGGTGAAAAGCGGCCAGAAATGCGGCTCGTCCGGGCCGAGCAGCAGCAGGGTGGCGGTGCCCTCTGGGGCGCCATCGTCCGTATCGGGGTGCAGGGCACCGCGCAGGCGCAGCCCGGCACGGGCAGCGGCAAGGTCGGCGTCCTGCAGGTCCCTCGGGGTCATTTTGGCAAGGGCGGCCGATTGTCAGAGCGGATCATCGACCCGGAACCATGTTCGGTGAACAGTTCGAGCAGGCAGGCATTGGCCACGCGCCCGTCGATGATGACCACGGCGCGCACGCCTTCTTCGATGGCCTTGAGCGCGGTTTCCGTCTTGGGGATCATGCCGCCCGCGATCACGCCCTCGGAGGTCATTTTGCGCACGTCGTCCGGCGACAGTTCGGTCACGACCTCGCCATCCGGTCCCTTGACGCCCTGCACATCGGTCAGCAGCAGCAGGCGGTCCGCCTTGAGCGCGCCGGCGATTGCGCCGGCGGCGGTATCGCCGTTGACGTTGTATGTCTCTGTCACCTCGGTGCCGGTGGCGACCGGGGCCACGACCGGGATGATCCCGGCGGCAAAGAGGTCGCGCAGGACCTGGACGTTCATCTCGATCGGACGACCGACAAAGCCCAGTTCGGGATCGTCGGGTTCGCAGACCATCAGGTCGTCGTCCTTCCCCGAGAGGCCGACCGCGCGGCCTCCCTCGTCCATGATCGCCTGGACGATGCGCTTGTTCACGAGGCCGGTCAGCACCATTTCGACCACTTCGACGGTGGTCTGGTCGGTGACGCGCTTGCCGCGGACGAACTTGCTTTCGATGTTCAGCCGTTTCAGCATGTCGTTGATCATCGGGCCGCCGCCGTGAACGACAACAGGGTTCACGCCCACCTGCCGCATCAGCACGATGTCACGGGCGAAGGCGGCCATTTCAGCGTCGTCGCCCATCGCGTTGCCGCCGAATTTCACCACGACGACGGCGCCGGTGTAGCGCTGCATGTAGGGCAGGGCCTCGGAGAGGGTCCGGGCGGTGGCGATCCAGTCTCTGTTCATGTTCTGTCGTCTCATCTCGGGTCTTCCAGGCGGGCGCTGTGCGCAGAATGCCCCGCGCGGGACGGGATTTCCAGAGCACAGGCGAGGGCGAAGGTCAGCTGAGGCCAGCGATGATCGCGCGCAGCGTGGCGATGCCTTCGCCCTTTTCGCTGCTGGTCAGGACGATCTCGGGGTAGGCCGCCGGATGTTTGGACAGGCGTTCGCGCACCTGGGCCAGGATCCGGTCCTTTTCCTTGTCTTTGACCTTGTCGGCCTTGGTCAGCACCGCCTGGAAAGTCACGGCGGAGCGGTCAAGCAGGGTCATGATCTCGTCGTCGACGGGTTTGATCCCGTGGCGGAAATCGATCAGCACGAACGCGCGGCGCAGGCTGACCCGGCCCGAAAGATAGGATTTCAGCAGGGCCTGCCAGCGCGCGACCACGTCCACCGGGGCATTGGCAAACCCGTAGCCGGGCAGGTCGACGAGGTAGTGATCGGCACCCAGCGTGAAATAGTTGATTTCCTGCGTGCGGCCCGGCGTGTTCGAGGCGCGTGCCAGTCCCTTGCGCCCGGTCAGCGCATTGATCAGGCTGGATTTGCCCACGTTGGACCGGCCGGCAAAGCAGACCTCGGCCCGGTCGTCGGGCGGCAGGCCGTCCATGCCGACGACGCCCTTCAGGAAATCCACTTCGTGGCCTACGAAAAGCTTGCGCGCGGCCTCGCGCGCGGCGTCGTCCGGTTCCTCGGCGACGGGAAAGGCAAGTTGCATTACAGAACCTCCACGCGGTCGCCAAGCGCGATCCGTCCGCTGCGCACGACCTCGGCCCGGACCGAGAAATCGCGGTGATCCCAGTGATCCAGCGTGCCCAGCACGTCATGATCACGCCTTCCGGTGTCGGGATTGTTGTGGGTGGCAAGGCAGCGGTCGGTGCGTTCGCGCGGAACCAGCACCGCTTCGCCGATCTGCACCTCGCGGTCGATCCAGTCGAACTCTTCCCAGGGGGCGCCGCCATCGAACCACAGATTGCCACGCCAGCGGTGGATCGACAGGGCATGGCCCAGCCGCTGTTCCACGGCCCGGTGCGAGGACAGGTTGCACAGCGTGATCGAAGGGAAATCGCTGTCGGTGAACCCGCGCGCCCTGCCATGCACCACCCGGGCGGATTGGGCGCGGTTCTCCGGAATGAAACCGCCGGCCCAGTCGATCAGCTTGCCGCCTTCGTCGTCGGGCCGCAGGGTCAGGTCGTCCCGATCCGGGTGTGAAAGCGTGACCGTGGCCGTGGCCTCGTCCAGCCGGGCAGAGATGGCCCCCAGGGCGGGGGCCTTGCTGCCGATAGAAAAGTTTCGGCAGGACACCCATTCCGATCCGTCGGCGCCGGACTGGTCGTGCGCGACCGCCCAATGGCGATCCCAGGGAAGCGTCTGCCCGACGCTCAGCGTGACCGCGTCCAACTCTTCCCGGCCGTGGCTCTTGATCGGAAAGCGCCAGATCGCGGTCAGGGAACGGGTCATTTGCTGTCCTGCTCCTTGTCCTTCTTCTTCACGCTGGACTTGATGTTGCCCAGGATGTCGGGGGTATACCCGTGGCTGCGCATGATCATGTACTGCTGCATGAAGGTGATCACGTTGTTGGTGATCCAGTAGACAACCAGGCCGCTGGCGAAGCCGCCCAGCATGAACATGAAGACCCAAGGCATCCAGGCAAAGATCATCTGCTGCGTGGGATCGGCGGGCGCCGGGTTCAGTTTTTGCTGCAGCCACATCGAGATGCCCAACAGCAGCGGCAGGATGCCGATGAAGACCAGTGCCAGGATCGACTGCGGATCGGGCGCGCCCCAGGGCAGCAGGCCGAAGAGGTTGTAGATCGAGGTCGGGTCCGGTGCCGAGAGGTCGTTGAACGGGCCAAAGAAGTTGGCATGCCGCAGCTCGAGCGTGACGAAGATCACCTTGTAGAGCGAGAAGAAGATCGGGATCTGCAGAAGGATCGGCAGGCAGCCGGCGGCCGGGTTGACCTTTTCCTTCTTATAGAGCGCCATCATCTCTTTCTGGAGCTTCTCGCGGTCGTCGCCCGCGCGCTCCTTGAGCTTTTCCATCTCCGGCTGGAGTTCCTTCATCTTCGCCATCGAGGCGTAGGACTTGTACGCCAGCGGGAAAAGCACGGCCTTGAGCAGGATCGTCAGGCCGATGATCGCCAGGCCCATGTTGCCGATATGCAGGTTCAGCCAGTGCAGGACGGCAAACATCGGCTTGGTCAGGAAGAAGAACCAGCCCCAGTCGATCGAGTCGAGGAAACGGTCGATGCCGGCCTTCTGGTATTCGCGGATGGTTTCCCATTCCTTGGCACCGGCGAACAGCTTGCTGCTGACCTCCTGGTTGGCGCCGGGGGCAAGTTCGATGGTCGGGAGCACCGCCTCTGTCTGGTAGATGTCGCGGCGCGCGTCGTATTTCACCACCGATTTGAACGGCGTGCCCGCTTCGGGGATCAACGTCGCCATCCAGTAGTGATCGGTGAACCCGACCCAGCCGGTTTCCTGCACGCGCTCGACCGTGGCCTGCGTGCCCTCGGCCGGGACGACGTCAAGGTCGGGTATGTTCTTGTACTTGGTCTGCTCGAGGATGCCGTCAGACATCTGCAGCGCGCCTTCGAACAGCACGAAGAAATTCTTGAGGTCGTCCGGTTCGCCGTGGCGCGCCAGCACGCCGTAGGGGGCCAGGGACACGGTCTGGTCGCCGGTGTTTTCGACCGCCTGCGTGACCGAGAACATGAAATCCTCGTCGACAGAGATGGTCCGGCGGAAAATCAGCCCGGAAGGGCTTTCCCAGCGCAGGGTGACCGGGCTGTCCGGGGTGAGGGTCTCGCCGCTTTCGATCGTCCACGCGGTATTGGCCCCGGGGACATCCGACAGCGCCAGGCCGTTGCCCGGCGCCCAGCCGTACAGCGCGTAGTAGGGATTGCCGCTGCCGACCGGGTCAAGCAGCTGCACGATGGGAGATTCCTCCGACAGGTCGACGTGATAGTCCTTGAGCCGCAGGTCGTCGATGCGACCGCCGGTCAGAGAGATCGACCCTTCCAGGCGGGCGCTGTCCAGTGGCAGGCGCGGCGCCTCCGTCGTGTCGGCATTCGCCGCGGGCGCCTCTGCCGGGGTGCCACCGCCAAGAGGGTCCGCGGCGCGCGGCGCGGTTGCCACACCGTCGGGCGCGGGGGCGTCGGTCTCTGTGGCTACCGGGGCATTCGGATCCTCAGTCGCCTCCGGAGGGGGAAACAGCAGGAACCATACAAGGATCACGACCATGCTGAGCGCAGTCGCGAGAAGCAGGTTCTTGTTCTGATCGTCCATGAGGCCGGCCACCTATCCGTTGAAAGTCATCGCTGGGTTCAAACGTCCCGCAGTGCAAAGGTCAAGCGGAATCCAGCCGGACGGGGCGGTGTGGCACATGGGTGCCGAGACCGGGCAAGGGGGTGGCGCGTGATTTGGAACGGGCTTTGCGGGTCAGCCGGTGCTGCCGCCCAGTTTCCTGGCGTCGGCGATCCGGGCGTCGTGTTCCTGTGCCCAGTCGATCAGCTTGTCGACGGGCATCGGGCGCGCGATGCCGAAGCCCTGGACGTGATCGCAGCCCAACTGGGCCAGCAGCGCGTGTTCGCCCACGCTTTCGACGCCTTCTGCGAGGGTTTCCAGGCCCAGTCTGTCTGCCATGCCCAGGACCGCGGCCAGCATCCGGTGCTGGTCCTCGTCCCGGTCGACGCGGGTGACAAAGCTGCGGTCGATCTTGAGCCGGTGCACGCGAAACCGGCGCAGCGAGGTGATCGACGCATGGCCTGTGCCGAAATCGTCAAGGTCGATATGGCAGCCGATCTTGCCCAGTTCGACGATGTTGCGGGCCACTATCCCCTCCGGCGCGCCGGCGATCACGGTTTCCAATACCTCGATTCCCAGCCGTTCGGCGGTCAGCCCGAAGCGGTCCAACTCCCACTGGATGCGGTCGACAAGGCGGGGGTCGCGCAGTTCCGGGTCGGAAAAGTTCACGCTGACGCGCGGAATGTCGAGGCCGGCCTGATCCCAGCTGCGCAGGGCGGTCAGCGAGTGCTGCAGGATGACCTCTGACAGGTGTTCCATGCGTCCGGCGTCTTCCAGCACGCGCAAGAATTGCGCGGGGGGGACGATGCCGCGTTCGGGGTGGATCCAGCGTGCCAGCGCCTCGACCCCGCTGATCGCCCCGGTCGAGGTGCAGATCTGCGGTTGGAACCAGGGCTGGATCTGGCCGTTCGACAGGGCGCGGTCCACCTCGTTTCGCAGCGAGCGCTGCTCCATGTGGGCCCGGCGCATGTTCTCAGACCAGGCGCGGATTGCCGAAGGGCCATTGGCTCTCGCCTCTTCCAGCGCGACCTGCGCTGCTTCCAGCAGTTGCTTGCCGGTCGCGTCGTTGCTCAGCCGCAGGCTGCCGCAGAACCCGACGGACCCCGAGAGATACCGCATGGCATCGCCGACAGATGCCGGTTCCTCGACCGCGTTCTGCAACCGTCCCGCCAGTTGCAGCAGCGCCTCGAGATCCAGCCGCAGCGACGGGCCGAGGAAGATCACGAAGCGGGTTTCGCCAAGGCGCACGGCCTCGTCGTCGCGGCGCAGGGTCTTGCGCAGGCGGCCCAGGGTCAGTTCGCGCAAGGCATCGACCGTTTCCTCATCCGCTTGCTGTGCAACCTCGGTGAGGCCATCGACCTCGATCAGCAGGCAGGCCGTGGCCAGATTGCCCGCGCGCGCGTCATCCAGCGCCTGTTGCGCCAGTTGCGTGGCCGCGATGCTGTCGACGATGTCGGTCCGATCGGTCCCCGCCCGGTCATCGCCCCGGCCCGCGGGCACGCCGATCAGCAGAAAAATGGCCGGAGTGCCCAGGGCAACCGCCAGCAAGAGCGCCTCACCGCCCAACCAGAATGCGGCAAGTGCCGCCGCCGGCAGGAAAGCCAATGCCTGTGGTCCCTGCAGACCCCGCCGCATACCCGTGCGCAGGGTTGCCGGAAGCGCGCGAAATGACGCCAACATGCCCGTGTCCTTGTACCTCATGAGGCGAGACTAGGCGACGCTGGTAACTCGGTTCTTAACGCGGCTCCGGGTTTTTCAACGAATTGGGCGATTCCATGTCTCGCATGAGGCCGGCAAAGTCGAAAAGCGTCGGGTCCAGCATGTGCGAGGGGCGCACGTTCATCAGCGCCCGGAACATGACCTGACGCCTTCCGGGGGCGTTTTTCTCCCATGCATCAAGGATTTGCTTGACCTGCTGGCGCTGCAGGCCGTCCTGGCTGCCACAGAGGTCGCAGGGAATGATCGGATAGTTCATCGCCCGCGCGAATCGGTCGCAGTCCGCCTCTGCCACATGTGCCAACGGACGGTAAACGAACAGGTCGCGCTCTTCGTTGACAAGTTTCGGCGGCATGGTCGCCAAGCGCCCGCCGTGGAACAGGTTCATGAAGAAGGTTTCCAGGATGTCATCCCGGTGATGGCCCAGGACCACGGCCGAACAGCCCTCTTCGCGCGCGATCCGGTATAGATTGCCCCGCCGCAGGCGCGAACAGAGCGCGCAGTAGGTCCGGCCCTGGGGCACTTTGTCGACCACGATGGAATAGGTGTCCTGGTACTCGATCCGGTGGGGCACCTGCATTTTTTCCAGGAATTCCGGAAGGACGGTTGCCGGAAAGCCCGGCTGGCCCTGGTCGAGGTTGCACGCCAGGATTTCGACCGGCAGCAGCCCGCGCCACTTCAGCTCGTGCAGGACCGCAAGCAGCGTGTAGCTGTCCTTGCCGCCGGACAGGCAGACAAGCCATTTGGCCCCTTCCTCGATCATGCCGTATTGCTCTACGGCCCCGCGCACGTTCTGCACGATCCGCTTGCGGAGCTTCTTGAACTCGGTGGTCTTGGGCGCCCCGTGGAACAGGGGGTGAATGTCGTCGGCATCATCCAGCATGCGGCGGGGATACGTCCCCGCCGCGACTTGGGCAAGCGTTATCGCGGGCTGGGAACCGTCATCGGAATGAAGAGGGGCGCCGTCCGGCGTCTGTCCGCCCAAGACTTTGGCGGCAGGCCGACGTCCCGCCTGAGATGATCGGTCAGATCTTCTGCAAACTGTGGCGGAGGCCGCATTCTCGGGGGGCGGAACAGCGCGGCCAGGGCGGCGGCAAGTACCTTGACCGCGCCGTGTTGCGCGATGGTGGAGGCAATGTCGGTGCTCGGATGTGGAGCGACTGTTGGATTGATCATAAGTGATTCCCGGCGCGAAAACGGCCGGACTCCTGGTCTGGTTTGAAATGGACTGACGACGCACGGGGGAGCCCGGGCGTGAGAGTCAGCGATGGTTGGTTGGAATACGGCCCGTGTCAGGCGGGGCCGGAAGTGAAGCGGTCTTAGCCCTTGAGGGATCGGCGAAAGCCGTTGCCCCAGGTCGCTTCAAGCGAGGCCGCGCGGCGCGAGAAAGTCTGATCGTTCATGTCGGACCTCCCGGTGTTGATGCGTGGTCTCTGCGGGGTCGTTAGCCGAACCCGGTCGAAAAGGATACATGTTTATCGGAAAGTGCGGGCGCCTCGGGCAATAGTGCCCGTGGCTGTGGTCAATCGGGCACGTTGTCGATGCCGGAGCCGCCCCAGGGATGACAGCGGGCAATGCGTCGCGCGGCAAGCCAGCTGCCCTTGAAAGCGCCGTGCCTTTCCAGCGCTTCCAGAGCATAGACGGAGCAGGTGGGATGAAAGCGGCACCCGTGGCCGACCCAGGGGCTGAGCACGAGGCGATAGGCGCGCACGGGCAGGGCGACGATATGGGCGAGGGGGCTCATCTGCTGCCACCGTGCACCTTGCGCAGGGCATGGCGCAAGTCTGCCTGCAGGGCGGCAAAGTCACGCCAGGCGGTCTTTTCCGCGCGGCCGATCAAGACATAGTCCCAGCCGTCGCGGCCGTGCTCGGGCAGGATCAGGCGCGCGATTTCGCGAAGCCGACGCTTGGCCCGGTTGCGGGCAACGGCGTTGCCCACCTTCTTGGAGCAGGTGAAGCCGACGCGGATACCCTCTGCCTCACCCTTCGGACGTTGGCGGGCTTGCAGCAGGAAGCCCTCTGTCGGGGCGCGCCGGGCACGGGCCGCGCGCAAAAAATCGGCGCGCCGGGCCAGAACCGTCAACGGCAAAAAGGCCGCCTCGGATCGATCCGTGGCGGTTTTTTTTTTGTCGGCGTTCATCTCCCGCTCCGCTGTGGGCGGCGTGGGGATCAGGCGCTCAGGCTCTTGCGGCCGCGGGCGCGGCGCGCGTTCAGGATCTTGCGGCCGGCCTTGGTGGCCATGCGGGCGCGGAACCCGTGGCGACGCTTGCGGACGAGGTTCGACGGCTGGAAGGTGCGTTTCATCGCGGCTACTCCGGTTCAATGCCCCCGAGTCGAGTCGGGTGCAGGAAATTCGAAGCCCTGCCTATAGGGGGGCGGGCGGCCCCTGTCAAATGGGTGTCATGGTTTTTTTGCCCCGGCGCGGGCGCCTGCCATATGGGCAGCGGGGCGTTCGGCCAGCCGCAAAGGCAGCGAGGGGACGGCCATCGGTGCCCCGCAATTTTGCGTCCTTCCTGTTTCGACTGCAACACTTGCATGTGGCAAGGCCCGCGAAATGTTTCACTCTGGCCTTTCAGGCGTGAATTTCTCACGCTGGGGCACAAGCCGGATCAAGCGGGCGTGAGACGGCTGTTTTGCCGGAGGCTCCGGGGGCATCTATGCGGTGCCCCTGACGCAACCCAAAGGCTCCAGACGATGAGTGACATGACCGATACGCCCCAACCCGGCCTCCGACGCCACCTGCCCCTGCTGGCCATCCTAATCGTGGCAGTCATCGGATATTTCACGCTGGGCGACCTGCTGAGTTTCCAGACGCTGGCGGACAATCGCGAGGCACTGCTGGCATTCCGCGACGCGAATTACCTGCTGACGCTGGGCGTGTTCATGGCGGTCTACGTCGTCATCGTCGGGTTTTCGCTGCCGGGGGCCACCATTGCCACGCTCACCGGCGGGTTCCTCTTTGCGACCTTTCCCGGGGCGCTTTACAACGTGACCGCCGCCACGCTGGGCGCCACGGGGATTTTCCTCGCCGCCCGCTGGGGAGTGGGCGCGCGCCTGGGAGACAGGCTGGAACATTCGCAGGGCATGGTGAAAAAGATCAAGGAGGGCATCGACGAGAACCAGTGGTCGATGCTGTTCCTGATCCGGCTGGTCCCGGCGGTGCCTTTCTTCGTCGCGAACCTCGTTCCCGCCTTTCTCGAGGTCCCGGTGCACCGCTATGTCATCTCGACCTTCCTGGGCATCATTCCGGGCGCGGTGGTCTATACCTCTGTCGGCGCGGGCCTCGGTGAGGTGTTCGAACGTGGTGAGACGCCGGATCTGGGCATCATCTTTGCGCCGCATGTGATCGGGCCGATCCTTGGGTTGGCCGTGCTGTCGGCGCTGCCGATCGTGCTGAAGGCCGTGCGCGGCAAGAAGGGGCTGTGATCATGGAAAAGCTGAAGTGTGATCTGCTGATCCTCGGCGCCGGTTCCGGTGGCCTGTCGGTGGCTGCGGGGGCCAGCCAGATGGGTGCCGATGTGCTCCTGCTTGAAGGTCACAAGATGGGCGGGGATTGCCTGAATTACGGTTGCGTGCCGTCGAAGGCGCTGATCGCCAGCGCCAAGGTGGCGCACGGGATGGAACATGCCGCTGTCTACGGCGTCGCTGATGCCGTGCCGCAGGTCGATTATGCCGCTGCCAAGGAACACGTCGCCGACGTGATTTCCCAGATCGAACCCGTGGACAGCCAGGAACGGTTCGAGGGTTTTGGCGTGCGCGTGATCCGCGAATTCGGGCGTTTCGTGTCTGACCGTGAGGTCGAGGCGGGCGACTATCGTATTACCGCGAGGCGAATCGTGGTTGCCACCGGGTCCTCTCCGCTTGTGCCGCCGATCCCGGGGCTGGATGGCGTGCCCTACCTGACCAATGAAACGCTGTGGGAGCTGCGCGAGCGTCCGGAACATCTGTTGATCATCGGCGGTGGTCCCATCGGGATGGAGATGGCGCAGGCGCATCGGCGGCTGGGCAGTTCCGTGACGGTGATCGAAGGCGCCAAGGCGCTTGGCAAGGATGACCCGGAACTTGCCGGGATCGTTCTGCAGACCCTGCGGGCCGAAGGCGTCGAGATCGCCGAAGAGGCCTTGGCGCAAGAGGTGCGCGGCACGGCGGGTGCCATCGAGGTGGAGGTCAAGGACGGGCGCGTCTTCCGCGGCTCTCACCTGCTGGTGGCTGTGGGGCGAAAACCGAATATCGACAGTCTGGGCCTGGAGGCCGCGGGAATCGAAACCACCAAGACGGGCATCAAGGTGGACGCCAGCCTGAAGACGACCAATTCCCGGGTTTATGCCATCGGTGACGTGGCCGGTGGAATGCAATTCACCCATGTGGCCGGCTATCACGCCGGGATCGTCATCCGTTCTGCCCTTTTTGGGCTGCCGGCAAAGGCAAAGACGGATCACATTCCTTGGGCCACCTACACCCAGCCCGAGCTGGCGCAGGTGGGCCTGACAGAGGAGGCGGCGCGTAGGGCATATGGCGACCGGATGGAAGTGGCGCGGTTCGACTACCATCATAACGACCGGGCCATTGCCGAACGCAGAACGCGCGGTGTCATCAAGGTCATGGTGGTCAGAGGCCGGCCCGTGGGCGTGTCGATCGTGGGGCACCAGGCCGGGGAACTGATCAATCTTTGGTCTCTGGTGATCGCCAACGGGCTCAAGATGAGCGCGGTCTCGAACATGGTTTCGCCCTATCCGACCATCGGGGAGATTAACAAACGCGCCGCGGGGGCCTATTTCTCTCCCAGGCTGTTCGAAAACGAGACGGTCAAGAAGGTGGTGCGGCTGGTCCAGCGCTGGCTGCCCTGAACACGGTAGGACATGGTCAACTCGCTTTCCGGACGTTTCCTGATCCTCACCATCATCTTCGTGATGGTGGCCGAGGTGTTGATCTTTGTCCCGTCGGTGGCGCGCTTCCGCGAGGACTACCTGCTGGCTCGGCTGGAACGGGCACAGATCGCCTCGTTGGCCTTGTTGGCCGACGAAATGATCGAGCCGGAGCTGGAGAAGGAACTGCTGGACAACGCGGGCGTCTTCAACGTGGTGCTGCGGCGAGACGAGATCCGTCAGTTGATGCTGTCCTCTCCGATACCGGGCGAGGTGACCCAGACCTTCGACCTGCGCGATGCGACGGCATGGGTGCTGATGCGCGATGCCATCCTTTGTCTGGTCGACCCCGAAATGCAGGTGATCCGGGTGATCGGTGATCCGCTGCGCGATGGAGGAGAGCTGATCGAGGTCACGATGGACAGCGCCCCCCTGCGATCCGCGATGATCGACTACGGCCTGCGCATCCTGCTGCTCTCGGCGGCGATCTCGATCATCACCGCCGGGCTGCTGTTCCTGGCGGTGCGATCCTTGCTGGTCAAGCCGATCAAGGGCGTGGTCGGTCATATCGGTGCCTATGCCGAGGCGCCCGAGGACGCGCGGCGGATCATCACGCCCTCCGCCACGGTGCGAGAGCTGCGCGAGGCAGAGGAGTCGCTGCAATCCCTTCAGACGCAGCTGACCCAGGCCCTGCGTCAGAAGGATCGGCTGGCGCAACTGGGCGGTGCGGTGGCCCGGGTCAGCCATGACCTGCGCAACATCCTGACCAGCGCGCAGCTGTTCACCGACCGGATCGAAATGTCCGAGGATCCGGCGGTCAAGCGCATGGCGCCCAAGCTGGTCAATTCGATCACCCGTGCAGTTTCGCTTTGCGAGAGCACGCTGGCCTTTGGCCGTGCCGAGGAGCCAGCGCCGGTGATGACCCTGTTCAACCTGGCGGAGTTGACCAACGAGGTGCTCGAGGCCGAGAGGCTGGCCATCGGCGAGGCCGACGTCTCGCTGAGCGAGGATATCCCGGCCGGATTGATGGTGCGCGGCGATCCGGAACAGATCTACCGGGCCCTGTCGAACATGGTCCGCAATGCGCGGCAGGCCATCGTGGCGACCTCGCAGTCGGGAGAGATCAACATTGCCGCGCGGATCGAGGATGCGGATTGGGTCATCACTGTGACCGACACCGGTCCCGGCCTGCCGCCCAAGGCACGCGATCACCTGTTCCAGCCGTTCCAGGGCGGTGTGCGCAAGGGCGGCTCGGGGCTGGGCCTGGCAATCGTGGCCGAACTGGTCCGTGGGCATGGCGGCAACCTGAGGCTGGCGCGCACGGACGAAACCGGCACCTGCTTCGAGATCCGTCTGCCGATGGGAGATGTGGGCTGACGACCACTGGTCGCGGTGTCCGGCGGGGTTTGTGGAATTTCTTTGGCCTGATCGAAAAAATCCGCGGATTGCCCCTTGCATCGTGCAAGGGTGGGCGGTAAACGCAGCCCTCACGGACCGATAGCTCAGCTGGATAGAGTACTTGACTACGAATCAAGGGGTCGGGGGTTCGAATCCTCCTCGGTCCGCCACTTCTCCCTGAAAGCACAGGGAAAGTGGCGGAGGGCAGAACTGCCCGTCACGTTGTCCTCAAATCTATATGCTCTCGAAATGAGCGCAGTCTCAGGCGCATCTTGCGTGGTGTTCGCATCGGAATGACCGTCAGGCCGTCACGTTTGCCCGTCGATTTTCGAATGCTGTCGGCATCATAGCCTTTGCCAGCCACTTAAAACCCGGATTGGGCGTGTTACCAATCGTGACGAGGTCAATGCCAAGGTGCTTCGATGTCCAGCCCGGCTGCGGTGGCTGGTGCGTGGGCTGCCAAGGCGAATCGCTCGATGAACGCTTTCGTTCCGCCCGACATCAGGTCTCGTACCAAGCTGATCCCCATCGCGGAAATCGGGCTGAAACGCGCCTGACACGACGGTGAAGTCCTTTTTGTCGATACGGCCTAAACCGAGGCTCGGTGGACCTCGATGCCGGCAGGGGCGAAATTGCTTTCTGTTTGCACATCCGTGACGACATGCGCGATGCGGTCGATGTCGCAGATCGATACCCGGCTTTCCGCTCCGATCTTGCGGGCGTCACACAGCATGATGCAGGTGTTGGAGCGGTCTATCATCTTTCGCGCAACTTCGGCTTCATGCAGTTCGTAATCGGTCGCGCCGCGCTCGATGCTCAGCCCAACGGGCCCGACAACCGAATAGTCGGTCAGGAAGCGATCGATTTCCGACAGGGTCAGTTCCCCGAATGTCGCCGGGACTTCGCCATGCGGGCTGCCACCCAAGAGCAAAGTGTCGATGCCTCCGACGGGGGCCAGGATCTGGGCGATTTCGATGCAGTTGGTTATGACGCGCAGGTCAGAGCGCTGAGTCAACGCAAGGGCAAATGCGCGGGTTGTCGTGCCCGCGTCGACGAAGAGTGATGCGCCTGCCGGAATCAGCTCTGCAGCCCGGCGCCCTATGGCCTGTTTCACTTCCGGTCTTTCTACCAGGCGGTCGCGAAAGGCGGCCTCGGGGCGTGCGTCCTGGGCCACGGGCACTGCGCCGCCATGCACGCGGCGAAGGCTCCCCCTCTTTTCAAGGTCCAGAAGGTCGCGCCGTATCGTTTCGCGGGAAACGTTGAAGCGATCGGCCAATGCGTTGGTCTGAACCTTTCCGTCCCGCAGCAGGTCCGAAAGAATCGCAGATTGTCGCTCATGCGACCACATGGATGTGTGTGTTTGCTTGGAAATCATGTCCGGCGTTCCCTTTGCCCGCCTGTATTTGGTCAGTGTATCGGCCATTCTTCCGCCAAAAGTCCACGGAAAACCGCATGCGTTGTGGATGTGTGTTGTGGTTTTGTGTGTGGTTAGCATCGATATCGCGCTCATACGTCGCCTAAATGCCAAAAAATAGCGCATTTAGTGGTTTTGCATGTGTTTGTGAGGAAATGTGTGGATTTTTTGGTTCCAATGGTTGCATTGTGAAGGGGATCCGTCGTGACGGGTCGCTCAGGAACCATGAAGAGGGGCTTATGCTCGACCTAGCCGACGCACTTTCATTCGCTCAGACGACCGCAGACGCCGCGGGCAAGCTGGCCCTCAGTCACTTCCGCAACGAGCTTAGCGTCGAACACAAGGCTGACGACAGCCCGGTCACCATCGCGGACCGGATGATCGAGACCTACCTGCGTGAGCGCATTACGGAACGCTTTCCCGATCACGGCATCTACGGTGAAGAGCACGGGACCGAAGGTCTCGACCGCCGCTTTGTCTGGGTCGTTGATCCCATCGATGGCACCAAGAGCTTTGTCACGGGGCATCCGCTGTTCGGTGGTCTGATTGCCCTGTTGGACGAGGGAAAGCCGCGCCTGGGCCAGATCGACATGCCGGCAACCGGTGAGCGCTGGTGTGGTATCGACGGGTACGACAGCACCCTGAACGGCGTGGCCATCCGCACCAGTGGTTGCACCGACCTCGCGCGCGCCTATGCCTATACCACCGATCCCATGCTGTTTGCCGGGCCTCGGGCGCCGATCTTCTCCATGCTCCGGGATCGCGTGCGCCTGCTGCGGTTCGGCGGAGATTGCTACAACTACGCACTCTTGGCCTCGGGCTATTGCGACCTCGTCCTGGAATGCGGGTTGGAACCCTACGACTACTTGCCGGTCGTTCAGATCGTGCAGGGGGCGGGCGGATGCATCACCGATTGGCAGGGGCAAGCCCTGCATGCCGGATCGACCGGCGATGTCGTGGCCTCTGCCACGCCCGAACTTCACGCGCAGATCCTCGCAGAATTGGCCCGCCTCCGCCTGGCAGAGCCAGCCTGACCCCCGCTCATTGGGGGACTTTGAAAATTCATAACGCAAGACCCAACAGGAGAGAAAAAATGGACAGAAGAACCTTCATGCGGACAGCTGCGGCAGGCCTGGGGGCCGGCGCGGTGCAGCTAAACACCAATCTTCTTGTCAGCCCCGCGATGGCGCAGGCGAGCCGGCCGTTGGTGTTCCTTTCGGCCGAGAACATCACCGGCAACTGGGACCCGATGGCGCATACAACGTTGTCCCAGTTCAATATCGAAGGCTTCGTGATGGGTTTTCTGACCCGCGCGCCGATGATGCCGGACAACCCCGACGAGGTGGTCTATGAACTCGCGACCGAACTGAACCTGCTGGACGCGACCCACCTGGAAATCAAGCTGCGCGAGGGCGTGACCTTCCACGACGGAGAGCCGTTCAGTGCCAAGGACGTCAAGGCCACCTTCGAATACGGGGCCCAGCCGGCGCGCGCGCGCCAAGTTTACCCGGGATTCGCCGACACTTTCGAAGTGACCACGCCAGACGACTACACAGTGATCGTCGACACCACCAAGGGCGGTTACGGCGCGGCGATGTTCATCTTCCTCGCGTCCTATTTGCCGATCATGTCCGCAAAGGACATCGCACAGGGCCCGAATGGTGTTCTGAACCAGCGCCTGAACGGCACCGGGCCGTTCAAGTTCGTCGAGCAACGTGGCAATGACACCGTCATGGAGGCTTTCCCGGATTACTTCCGCGGTGCGCCTCAGATCCCGGGCGTGACTTTCTCTTATGTCGGGGATGCAACGACACGGATGTTGTCCCTGATGAACGGACAGGCCGACGTGATCGAACGCCTTGAACCCGAACAGGTGGAAACGCTGGCCAAGGAGGAAGGCATCGTTTTGAACCGGGCGGTGTCGGTCGAGAACAAGTATCTCTGGTTCCGCTGCTCCAAGCCGCCGTTCGACAACCCACTGGTGCGCAAGGCTGCGGCCCATGCCATCGACCGCTCTCTGATCCTCGAGGTCATGGGCACCGCGGGTGAGCCGTCTTCGAACTTCGTTTCGCCGATCAAGTTCGGTTACACCGATCTTGAGAACTATCCCGAATATGATCCCGAAGAGTGTCAGCGCCTGCTGGCAGAGGCGGGTTTTCCGGGCGGCGAAGGTCTGCCAGAGCTTGAATACATCACCTCGACCGGCTTCTACCCCAAGACCAAGGAATACGGTGAACTGATCACCGTGCTGCTTCAGGAGCAGGGGTTCCCGGTCAAGCTGAACGTGATGGAAACGGCGGCGTGGAACGAGCGGCTGTACGACCGTCCGGGCGGTGGCCCCGGCCACATGATCGACTGCGGCTGGACGTCTGCATCGCCCGAGCCCGACCTTGTCCTGCGGACCCACTTCCACTCCACGTCCAAGCGGATCTGCGGCATCGAGGATCCAGAGATCGACGCGGCGCTGGATGCGGAACGTGACGCTCCGAGCCTCGAAGCCCGCCGTGAGAGCTTGCAGACCAACCTGATGCCCATGCTGGCGGACAAGGTTCCGGCCTACAGCCTGTTCACCTCCGTCCTGATGCACGGCGTGCGGGCCGACGTGCAGGACTTGTTCATCTATCCCGACGGTACGGCCGACGCGTCGAAAACCACGCTGAGCTGACCCTGAAGAGGGGGCCTCTTGGCCCCCTCGACCTTCCACTCCTGCCCTCTGGAGAAGCCCATGTTCCTAGCTCGATTTCTCGCAAGGCGACTCGCCCAGGGGGCGCTGATCGTCTTCCTGGTATCGGCCCTGATCTTCACCTTGCTCAGGGTCGTGCCCGGCGACCCCGTCCGGTTGATGGCCGGTGGTATGGCGCCCGAGGCGCTGATCGAGGAAATCGCCTCTGACATGGGGCTGCGTGATCCGATCTACATACAATTCGGTCGCTACATCGGCGGTATTCTGCAGGGCGATCTTGGGCAAAGCTTCGTGCGTCCCGCCAATGGTGCGGCGGTGGGCGGTGCCAGCTTCGACGACAGTACGCGTAGCGAAAGGGCCGAGGTCTGGACCCTGATCGCCGAAACGGCACCGATGACGCTGCAACTGGCGGTACTGGCGATGGCTTTCGCCCTGTTGATCGCCTTGCCCATTGGAATTTGGGGCGGTCTCAGACCCGGAGGATGGCCGGATCGCTTTGCCCTGTACATATCGTCGGTCTTCGTCAGCCTCCCGAATTTCTGGCTAGGTATCGTGCTGGCGCTGCTGCTGTCGGTGAAGCTGAAACTGGTGCCGGCCATCGGTTATGAAGGGTTCGCCTATACGATCCTGCCCGCCTTCGTGCTGGCGATCGAAATCGCGCCATTCATCATCCGCACCCTGACCGTCTCCGTCGCCGGCGTCATGAGCCAGAGCTTCATCGACATTGCGGCGGTGCGCGGCTTGACGCGCAACCAGATCATTTTTCGACACGCGCTGAAGAATTCATCGGTGCCGCTCCTGAACCTGCTTGGCGTGCAGTTTTCCATGTTGCTGGGCGGCGTTCTCGTTATCGAATTCATCTTCGATTATCCCGGACTCGGCCTGTTGACCATCAACGCCGTGATGCAGCGCGACTTTCCCCTGATCCAGGGCATCGCCATCGTCACCGCCGCTGCCTTCGTCCTTATCAACATCATCGTCGATCTTGCCGCGACGACCATCGACCCGAGGCTGGAATACTGATGAGTGCCATAGACATCTCTCCCGACCTGCCGTCCAAGGCCCGTGCCAAGACGATCTCTGCGCGCATCTGGTCCGAGGCATTTGCTTCTACCGAGTTCCGCATCGGCCTGATCGTGTTCACCTTGCTGGTCGCGGCCGCTTCTCTCTATCCTTGGCTGTCTGACGTCGATCCGACAAAGATGAACATCCGTGCAAAACTGTCCCCGCCCATTCTGATGGGCGAGGGCTGGAGTTGGTCTCATCCGTTGGGTACCGACCAGCTGGGGCGGGACATGCTGGCCAGGACGCTCGTCGGCCTGCGCTACTCGCTGCTGATCGGGATCTCGACCACGATCTTGATGGTGGCGGTTGGCGCGATGATCGGCCTGTTCGCCGGATATTTCGGCGGGCGCGTCGATACGGTCTTGATGCGCCTCACGGATGCACAGCTTTCGATCCCGATGATCATTCTCGCCATCACGATCCTTGGTGTATCCCGACCGACGATCCCCTCCATTATCCTCGTCCTGGGACTTGCGGGCTGGCCGGTCTATGCGCGGGTCATGCGGTCGACCGTCATGGCCGAGCGCAAAAAGGAATTCGTCCGCGGTGCCATGGTTCTGGGCGCAACGGACTGGCGGATCATGTTTACCCTGCTTTTGCCGCTGGTGCTGCCCCCGCTGGTCTTCGTCGCCGTTCTCGACATCGCACGCATGATGATTTTCGAATCCGTGCTGGGGTTTCTGGGGCTCGGGGTGCAGCCGCCGACACCCACCTTCGGCAACATCATCGCAGATGGGCGCAAATACCTGATGAACGCGTGGTGGATTGCCACGATGCCGGGTGTCTTTCTGGTCCTCACGCTGACCTCGGTCAACCTGATGGGGGCGGCCCTCGAACGCGCCCGCAACAAGATCTACGCAGGAGCCTGACATGTCGCTTGATATGGTACAGACCAAGACGTTGCTGTCGGTCCGCAATCTCACCGTCACCCTCACCGGCGAAGGCCGTGACGTCCTGAAGGATGTCTCTTTCGACCTTGCGCCACGGCAGATCCTGTCGGTCATCGGCGAAAGCGGTTCAGGCAAGACGGTGCTGGCGCGCGCCCTGGCCAGCTGGCTGTCAGAACCTTTGGCGGTCACTGGCGGCGAGATCCTGATCGAGGGGCGTGATCTGCTGAAGGATCCGGCCTATGCGCGCACCCTGGCCGGTCGCGAGATCGCATATGTAGGTGGCAACCCGGCCGGTGCGCTTGACCCGACGATGACCGTTGGCGCGCAACTGGTCGAGAAACTGCGCGCCGTCCGCCCGGAGATCAGTGCCGCCGACGCCCGGGAAAAAGCCATTCGCTTGCTGGAGGCGGTCAAGATCCCCGCCGCGGAACGCCGGTTTCACGAATATCCCTTCCAGTATTCCGGCGGCATGATGCAACGCGCCATGATCGTCGATGCGCTGATGTCCGATCCCGCGCTTCTGATTGCAGACAACATCACCCAACCGCTTGATGTTACGGTGGCGGCCCAGATCCTCAAACTGATGCGCGAACTCAACGAGGATTTCTCGACCGCAGTGCTGTTCATCTGTTCTTCGTTGCCGGTGGCCTGCGATGCAGCGGACGAGGTGATGGTCCTGCATGACGGTCGCGTCGTGGAGCGCCAGGCGCCAGATGCGCTGATCGACACGCCTCAGCACGGCTACACCCACAAGCTGATCGAGGAATTGCCGACCCTCTGGGCCGAGGGACGCGATCAGGCCCAACCGCAGGATCGCGACCGGCGCGCCATCATGTCCGTGCGCGGCGTTGCCAAGCACTACGAAACGCGCAGCGCTTCGGGCAAGGCCCTGGTCCAGGCCGTCCGCAACGTGGAATTCGATGTCTTCCCCGGTGACAACTTTGGCATCGTTGGGGAATCAGGCTGCGGGAAATCCTCGTTGATGCGGCTTTTGACCGGATTGGAGCGGCCGGACGCCGGGTCGATCTTTTTCGAGGACGAGAACGTCGGAGAGGCAAGCCCCAAACGTTTGCGTGCGCTGCGGCGCAAGTTTCAGCTGGTCTTGCAGGACCCCTACGGCTCGTTGCCTCCGCAAAGCGCCATCGGTGCGATCCTCGAAGAGCCGCTGAAGATCCACGCCATCGGCAATCGCGCCGAACGCCGTGATCGCGCCCGCGCGGCCATGTCCGAGGTCGGTCTGCCCACGGATCTCTATGACAGCCTGCCCACGGGTTTATCGGCGGGTCAGCGTCAGCGTCTCAACGTCGCGCGTGCCATGGTCCTCGAGCCGCGGCTGCTGATCATGGACGAGACGCTGTCCGCGCTGGATCAGACCGAACAGGGCAAATTGCTGAACCTGTTCGAACGGCTGCAGGCACAGCACGGATTCACCTACATCTTCATCAGCCATGACCTGACGATGGTGCGGCAGGTCTGTTCGCGCATTGCCGTCATGTACCTGGGTGAAACCGTCGAGGTTGCCCCGAACGAGCGCCTGTTCTTCGATCCGGGCCATCCCTATAGCCGCGCGCTCTTGTCTGCCGCACCGACGCTGGAAGAGCGGCGTTACCGCCCGGAGGACTGCCTTATGGAGGGCGAGCCACCATCGCCTATCGACCTGCCGCCGGGATGTGCCTTTGCAGGGCGCTGTCCCCAGGCCTTCGACCGCTGCCTGACCGAAAACCCGCGCCTGAGAAGCCGCGGCGGGCAGGCGCTGGCAGCCTGCCACCTCAACGACCCAGGAGAGTCCTGATGCCGGACACCATCGACCTTTGCCACATCGACGCGGATCTTCTGCACGCCTTGATGGCGCAGGTTTCCACCTTTGGCGATACCGGTGACGGCGGCGTCGACCGCCCGGTGCTGACCGACGCTCACCGCGATGCCCGGAACTGGTTTCGGTCGGAACTGGAGGCGCGGGGGTACACTGTTCTTGTCGACAACATAGGCAACCTGTTCGGTCGGATCGACCTTGCCGGGCCGGATGCGCCCCTTGTCATGGTGGGGTCGCACCTTGACAGCCAACCCAAGGGTGGCCGTTTCGACGGTGCCTATGGGGTGGTCGCGGCCCTTGCCGCCATCGAAACCCTGCGAGCCGACATGGCCGAGCGGGGCGAGGCGCCCCGCTGCAATTACGTGGTCGCGGACTGGATGAACGAGGAAGGCGCCCGCTTTCAGCCGTCTCTGCTGGGGTCTTCGGTCTTTGCCGGCAGCGTGACCCGCGATTTTGCTCTGTCGCGCGTCGATCGCGATGGCAAGTCGGTCGAACAAGAGCTGATCCGTACCGGATTCATGGGCGACAGCCGGTCCCCGCAGCCCGACATTTACCTCGAAATCCATATCGAGGGCGACGACAAGATGGAGACCTCGGGCGCGCGCATCGCCCCCTTTGTCCGGCATTGGGGGGCGCTCAAGGTCCGCATCGAAGTGACCGGAGAGCAGAACCACACTGGCCCAACCCCGATGGAGGACCGCCGCGATGCACTGCTGGGCGCGGCACATATCATCACCAAGGTACGCGCGCTGAGCGAAGACGCGCAGGACACGCTCTATACCTCGGTCGGACGATTGGATGTCTCTCCGAATTCGCCGAACATCGTTCCTGGCAAGGCCGTTCTCTTCTGTGAATTGCGTGCGCCAGAGGCAGAGGTTCTGGAATGGGCCGAGGCCGAGTTGCGCGATTCCTTGCCGGGGCTGGCGTCCAGTGCCTCGGTCGAGGCGCGCATCGTGGCGGTCGACCGACGCCCCGCCGGGAAATTCGATGAGCGCCTCGTTTTGCTATGCGAAGCCGCGGCGCGGGACTTTGACCTGCCTTTGATGCAACTGGATACCACGGCGGGCCATGACGCGGTGGCCCTGAACGCGATCCTGCCGTCGCTGGTGTTCGCCGTGCCGTCCGTCGGCGGCGTCATTCACCGCAACGACGAATACACGACCCCCGAAGATCTCGCTGCAGGGGGCGACGTGCTTTTGGAAATGCTTCGCCGGATCGACGCGGCTGGCGGGAATCTGGACCAGACAGGAGGTGCCGCATGACTGCGCCCAGCACAGGAACCGTCACTGACGCCATGATGGCCGACACGCTTCTGGCCGCCGGGCTGGACCCGGAGGCGGCGCAGGCCGGCCCCGCCGCCCTGGCCTCGCCCAGCTACCAGGCGCTGGAAAGTCGCTCTGCCATCGTCGGCGGGACATTCGTCAAACGGATGCATCCGGAAGTGATGCCATTCTTCGATCCCGAAACAGCCATCGCCGGAGCCAAGCTTTCGGTGGCGGGGCCCAGCGTACTGTGGTCCGATCCCGCGACCTGCGCCCTTGCCATGGACGCGGCGCCCTCCGGTTTTTTCACGGCCCGCCAGCATCATCTGCAAGATGCCGAGACCCTGAGCGCCGTGATGCACGCGCTCAAGGCGCAACATGAAGGGCCGGCTCTGCCCGGGCGTTTCGATCCCTTCGCCCAGATCGACCGGGTGATCGAAGCGCATGGCGCGAATGGCATTCCCTTGCCGGACGACATCCTCTACCTGCGCCGCCTGATAGCGCAGGCCGAAGCCCTGGCCGAAAGCGCGCCCCTTGCGCCCTGCCGCAACGATGGCAGCGCATCGAATATCCTGCTCGGCCCCGGCAACGAGGTGCTGCTGGTCGATTTCGACCGGGCCGGCATGAATGATCCTCTATACGACCTGGGGGCGCTGATGGCCGAAGTGACGGATCTTGAATCCGACATGGTTGCAGCCTTCACCGCCTATCACGGGAGCTTTGATCCGATGCTTTTTGCCCGCGCGCGGCTGTGGTCGCATGTGGACGACCTGTTGCACGCGCTCTGGGCGCGGTTGATGGCGCACACGTCGGAACGCAGCTCGGTGGAATGGCTGAAATACGGGGAATGGCGCCTGCTACGCCTGCGCGTGATGCTGCGCCATCCTGCATTCGAGGAGAAACTGCGCATCACGGAGGTGGCCGCATGATGATGAAACCCCTTGGCTCTGCCGTGCACGAGATGGAAGAGACCATCGAGCGGATCATTCGCGATGCCCCGTTGTTCGGTGGCGGCAAAGGCATCACCTACGGGCCCGTGTCGGGCGGTATCTCCAACGAGAACTGGCGCGTGCAAAGCGAGGACGGTGGCGATTGGTTCGTCAAGGTTCCCGGAAACGGCACCGAGATGTTCATCGACCGCGAGGCGGCAATGGATGCATCGCGCAAGGCCGCAGCGGCGGGCCTCGGACCGCGCGTGCATGACGACCTGGCCCACCGCGGGGTCGAGATCAACGACTTCCTGCCAGACCGTCGCGCCTCGACGAACTCTGACTTTCTCGATCTTGGCAATTGTCGCGCGGCCATCGGCGCCTATCGAACCATGCACGGACTGCCCGAGTTGGGACTGACCAAGACGATCTTCGACATGATCGACGAACATGCCGGGCAGATCGCGACGTTGGGTGGCCGGAAGTACCGCGAAGACAGCTGGCTGATGCTCAACACGCAGCTGGCCAAAGAGGCTATCGAGGCCTCGGGTTATGATATGGTGCCATCCTTCAACGACCCGATGCCGGGCAATTTCATGATCGCCGAGGACGGGTCGATCATGTTGATCGACTACGAATACTGCTCGATGAACGACCGTTGCTACGATCTGGGCATCTGGTTCGGCGAGATGTTCTTTACCCCGGACCGCGAATTGGAACTGATCGAGGAATACTTTGGCGAAGTCCGCCCCGAAATCGTGTCCCGGATCACCGTTCACAAGGCGCTTGCCGATGTGAAATGGGCCCTGTGGTCCATGGTGCAGCTCAAGATCTCTCGACTGGAATTCGATTTCCACAAATACGGCATGTGGAAGAAGATGCGTGCCCGGTCGATCATGGAAGACCCGGATTGGGCGCTGCATCTGGCGAGGCTCTGATGGGCACCTACTCCGGCATCGTTCAAGGTGAGCGTTTCACTTTTGATGGCCTCGCGCGTCTGCTTGCAGTCGCGACACCGGAAAAGTCCGGGGACCAGCTTGCCGGGATTGCGGCCTCCTCGGCAAGGGAGCGCGTTGCGGCGCGGCGAGCCTTGGCGGATCTGCCACTGCGCACCTTCCTGCAAGAAGCGGTCGTTCCCTACGAGAGCGACGACGTCACGCGGCTGATCATCGACACGCATGACGAACGGGCCTTTGCCCCCTTCGCGGCGATGTGTGTCGGCGATCTGCGTGACTGGTTGCTGGGCGAGCAGGCGAACACCGCCAGCCTGCGCGCGGCAGCACCGGGCCTGACGTCCGAGATGGTCGCCGCCGTCAGCAAGCTGATGCGCAACCAGGATCTGATCCGTGTTGCCCGCAAATGCGAGGTCGAGACAGCGTTTCGGAACTCATTGGGCCGAAAGGGGCAGTTGTCGACTCGGCTGCAGCCAAATCACCCGGCGGATGATCCGCGTGGTATCGCGGTGGCGATCCTTGACGGGCTGCTCTTTGGTGCCGGCGACGCGGTGATCGGCATCAATCCCGCCACGGACAATCTTGAAAACGGTTACAGCCTTATGTGCGTTCTTGACGACATCCGTGGCTCCTTGGGCATTCCGACGCAGACCTGCGTCCTGACCCATGTCACCAACGCGCTGGCCCTGCTGGAGCGCAATGCCCCTATAGACCTTATATTTCAGTCGATTGCGGGAACGCAGGATGCGAACGACGGGTTCGGCGTCTCTCTGGAAATTCTTCAAGAAGCATGGGAGGCAGGGCTGTCCGCGGGCCGTGGTACGGTCGGTCAAAACGTGATGTATTTCGAGACGGGGCAGGGCGCGGCCTTGTCCGCTGATGCCCATCATGGTGTGGATCAACAAACCTTGGAGGCCCGCGCCTATGCGGTTGCCCGCGCCTATGACCCCTTGTTGGTCAACACCGTGGTCGGGTTCATCGGTCCCGAGTACCTGTATGATGGCCGCCAGATCATCCGCGCCGGATTGGAGGACCATTTCTGCGGCAAGCTGCTGGGCCTGCCGATGGGGGTCGATGTCTGCTACACCAACCACGTTCAGGCCGATCAGGACGACATGGACGTACTCGCCACTTTGCTGACCAGCGCGGGCGTGAACTTCCTGATCACCGTGCCCGGCGCCGATGATCCGATGCTTGGATACCAGAGTCTCGGATTTGAAGACCTGGCCTATCTGCGAGAGACGACGGGACTGCGCGCCGCGCCGGAATTCGAAACGTGGCTGGAAGCTATGCGCCGCGGCGGCGGGTTGCTGGCGGGACAGTCAGCGGTTCTCGAAGACATCGGGTTGGTGGCATGATCGTCTCGCCCGCAGGTTTGATGGGGCTGACGCCGGCGCGTGTGCGGCTGGACGCCGCCGGGACCCCACTTCCCCTGTCGCGTCTGCTTGCCTTTCAAGAGGACCATGCCAGCGCGCGGGACGCGATCTTCGAGCCGTTGGATTGGGCCGGGATCGAAACGGCGGTCGGCCCTCTGCATCACATACGTTCCCAGGCGCGCAATCGTCAGGAATATCTTCGGCGACCGGACCTTGGACGAAAGTTGCATCCCGAGGTCACGATTGCACCGTCGGCGCCCGATCTGGCCATTGTGCTTGCGGATGGGTTGTCGCCGCCGGCCCTGGCCTTGCAGGCCCCGGATCTGGTGCGCGCCCTGCGCAACAGCTGTCCAGAAGCGCGCCAAGCGCCTGTCTTTGCGGCCTCTGAGGCGCGCGTCGCGCTGGGCGATGCAGTGGGCCATGCGGCGCATGCCAAGATGGTATTGATCCTGATCGGAGAGCGCCCCGGTTTGACCGTATCCAACAGCATGGGGGCCTACCTGACCTATGCTCCCAGACCGGGTATCCGGGACAGCGCACGCAACTGCGTCTCGAACATCCACGACAAGGGCGGTCTGAGCGCGCAGGAGGCCGCCGCACGTCTTGCCTGGCTCATCGAAATGGCGCAGGCGACGGGGCAGACCGGAGTCGGCCTCAAGGATGCAAGCCCCGGCATTGGCGCCGAAATCCAAGGACCCTGATCGCCGGCCGCCATCGTCTCTTTTGACTGTATGCCACGTTAAACTCGCCGGTGGCCTGGGGAGTATCATCCACATCAGAGCAAAGGGCTTTGGGGGTTCTGAAACGAATTTGATCCGGTCAACTGGCCAACTGCAAGGTCTGGCGGTTTCGCGGTCCGCCGCTTTCCCATTCCAAGCCATATCTGACTTCACCCTGTTTAGGGTACACAGTGCTGTCGCACTTTGGCGTCAGCTTCGCCGTTGTCCGGAATACGCGTTTGAACTGGCGAGTCCGCGGTTTCGCGTCGTTTTGGTAGACGTCTGATGGTTAACACCTTTCTGACCTCGTCGCAGGTAAAGACTGGCAGGGCCAGCATGCATTCCGCCGCACAATCCTTGCCCAATCTTGTCCCGGGGGACGGTTATGTCGCCGTCGAAGGAGAGGGCGGCGGCGCACAGGTCTATCCCTTCACCTTCTTTCCCGACCAGTTCAGGTCCCTTTCCGCAGACTTGCACCTGATCGGATGGATTGTGCCGGGCCCGTTCGAAGAGATGAACGGCAACAACCTGACCGAGGATATCTTCACCCTGCTTTAGGGGTGGTTCCGGGCGCGCCGAGATGCGATGCCTGCGGGTGAAGGACTATTCAGACGGGGGGCGGCGAGAGGAGACGCCGGCCCGCCCGATTTTTCAGGAGGAGGCCCAAGTGTCGGCACAAGGCGAGCAGATAGCTGCCCTGCCAATGCGTAGGGACGCCAAGGACCAGGTCAAGGTCCTGATGGTGACATCGCGCGATACCGGGCGCTGGGTCATGCCCAAGGGCTGGCAGATGGATGGCAAGAAACCCTGGCGAGCCGCAGAGATAGAGGCGCTGGAAGAGGCGGGCGCCAAGGGCCATATCGGGACCGAGATGATCGGCACCTACAGCTATGGCAAGGTCATGGACGATGGCAGTGTCGTGCCCTGCACGGTCGAAGTCTACCCGATGTTCGTGGAAAAGCTGCTGCGTGACTGGAAAGAGCGCAAGGAACGCAAGCGCAAGTGGTTCACTCCCAAGGCAGCGGCTCAACGCGTCGACGAAGCGGAACTGGCCGAATTGTTGCTGCGACTTCAGAAGAAACCGCACAAGGAGCCGTCCATCCGCAAGCTGATCGACCGCATGGATTGAGTAAGGCGGGCGGAACGCGGCGGTTCGCATTCCGCCCGGGCAAGGCGGCGTCAGTCCACCGGCAGGCCGCTGGGCACCGTGTCTGGCCGACCCATCGGGCGTTTTTCTGCGGTTTCGCCGGTCAGTGCGTTCAGGAATGCCTCCAGCGCATCGATATCCGCCTCGACCATCTCGACCGGCGAAAGATCCAGGTAGGCGACCTGTTGTGCCGTCTCCAGCGCGTCGCCGACAAGGGGGAAGTCATGATCGTTCAACCAGGCAACGTCCGGCAGGCGAGCCATGCCCGGGGTCCATTCGCTGCGGGCGGTCAGCGGGTCGCACATGTGGCGGATCATGGCGCGCAGGGTGGGATAGGCGCCGTTGTGCCCATAGGGCGCGGTCAGCGCCACGTTACGCAGCGAAGGCGTGCGGAACTTGTAGGCGTCCTCCGGATTGCGGGTGGTCTCCATCCGTCCCAGATCGTGCGGAATGGTATCCTCGCCAAAGGGCCGGCCCGGGCCGAACTGGGGAACGCCCACGGCGTAGAAGTTCTGATCGGTAAAGCGCGGCCCGTTATGGCAGCCGGAGCAGCCCGCGTCGCCGAAAAAGAGTTGCCTGCCGCGCTCCGCCTCGGGCGAAAGTGGCGTGCCCTCGGTCAGCCACTTGTCGTAGGGGCTGTCATAGCTTTGCCATTCGGTGCCGATGAAGGCGGCGATGGCATTCACGATCTCGACGATGGTGATGTCGTCGGGATCGTGCACATCGGGATATGTTGCCTCGAAAAGGCGCTGGTATTCCGGCACTTCGCGCACACGGTCGGCCAGCATCGCCCAGCCCAGGTCGATGCGCTCTGCAAAGGCGGCACTGACCGGGTTCTCGTCCGGGTGCCCAGCCATTTCGGTCACGGAACTGACCGGGAAAAGCGCCTGCGCCGCCAGCAGCGAGTTCAGCCCGGCGGGCGTGTATTCCTTGGCGGGTGTCTTGAAGGCGACATAGCCAGCGCCGATCCGTTCGACCCGGCCGTCATGGAACATCTCGCGCACGTCGCGGTGTCCGAGATTCCAAAGCGCGGGCGCGTTGCGGGGCACCCGTTCCGCGATCCGGTGGGCGCCCTCGCCCGGGGTCCGGTCGGGGCCCAGACCGGACCCGCCTTCTCCGATGCCCAGGCTGACGCCGTCGGCACCGTGCAGGCTGTGGTGGTGGCAGGTCGCGCAGCTGATGTTCTGATTGCCTGACAGGATCTTGTCATAGAACAGCAGGCGGCCAAGCTGGGCCTCTTGGGTGTCAAAATCGAGGAAGTCCTGCGCCAGGATCGCATCAGCGCGCGTATGCGTGGGCACCAAGGCTGTCAGGGAAATCAGCAGGGCAGGGGCCAAAAGGCGCGGAAATGGGTAAGGAAATCTGAGGATCATGACGAACCTGTCTTTTTGAAATGCCGTGTGCTTTGCGGATAACAAAACTGTGATCAATCGGCATACGCTTGGCAAGCTTTGGGAAAGACTGGAATTTTCAGAGCGCGTTTTCGCTTTTTGAAACAAGGGGTTTCCGTTGCGGAAATCGCTCCCGATCCGGGATGCTGGTCCAGATCTGCCTGCCAGTGCGTTTCTGACGGCGAATTTTGGGATCAGTCGGTGGTAAAGCTGCCGTAGCGTCCGCCCTGGAACAACAGCGGTGGGCCCTCGCGGGAACTGACACGCTCTACATGGCCCAGCAGGATAGAGTGGTCGCCGCCGTCGTGCGCCGCCGCCTGGCGGCATTCGAAACGTGCAAGGCAGCCCTCGATCAGGGGGACACCCGATGCGCTCAGGCGCCAGTCGAAGGCGTCAAAGGCATCGCCGTCCCGGGCGAAGGCGCGGCAGAGTTCAAACTGGTCCGCGCCCATGACGTGTATCGCGAACCGATCCGCGGCCATGAAGAACGGGTAGCGCGACGAGGATTTCGCCGGCGCCCAGAGCACCAGTGGCGGATCGAGGGAGACCGAGGAAAAGCTGTTGGCGGTGATGCCAAGAGGTCCGGTTGTCGTGGCGCAGGTGATCACCGTCACCCCGGTGCCGAAACGGCCCAGGGCTTCGCGGAAGGCGCGGCCATCATTCTCTGCCGGGTCGAAGTCTTGCGTCATCAGGCTCGTATCGCATCCGGGTCCGCATGGGTCGAGGCGGAGGGCCGGGCATCCTTTCCTTGCTGGCCGGGGGCACCTTCCTAGATGCGCGCCGCACGGTCCACACGTTTCCGCTCAGGAAAGTGGGGAGGACAGAAGCGAACGCGCCGGGTTGGTGACCGCCGCATTTTTGTCACAACTCATGCCAGATATGGCGCATGGCGCCGCAATTTCCCCCTCATGTCGCGTAAATCGGGAAATTCTCTGTAGCGAAGGCAATAAGGTTAGGTTATTTCACAAAGAGAAATAACAAGTTCGCCACACGAAAAAAACAGGCGAACACTGAGGTAGAGCAGTGTGATCATGAACGCGATTAAATTCGTGACCCGTACCCGTGCGGGCATTCTGGAACGTGGCGAAGTCAATGGCGACGACAAGGGTTTCCTGATCGACGCATCTGACGGCCAGGAAGTTTCCCTGAACATCAGCCAATCCGACGTGCGAGGCTACGACCGGGCCGCGAATGACCTGCTGATAACCTTGGCCGATGGCCGTGTGGTCGTGCTCGAAAATTACTTTGACGGCGGCGACGCGGCTGGCAAGCTGTATCTCAGTGCCTACGGGACGTTGAACGAGGTTACCTTTGTCGAGGCCGAGGGCGGGGCGCTGTTCGCCCAGTACGGCCCGACCGAGGAATGGGGCAAGTGGAGCCCCACAGACGCGCTCATCTTCATCGACGAGCCGACCGTAGTCGCAGAGGCACCCGTTCCCGTGAACGAGGGAAACGAAGTCAGCATGCTGGCTGCGGGCCTGATCGGCATGGGTGGGCTGGGTGCTGCGGGCCTGGGCGCGGCCGCGCTGGGCGGTGCCGCGCTGCTGGGCGGCGGAGACAGCGGCAGCGGAGGAGGCGGCGGTGGCGGTCTCGTTTGGACCGCTCCAACCGTGGATGACCCTGACGCGAATTATGCCATCGACGGCGGTGACACGCCGAGCCTCACGATCACGGGTACCGCCAATCCCGGGTCGATCATCGAGATCACCATCGGCGGCATCACCGTCTCCGGCGAGGCGGATGACAACGGTATCTGGAAGATCGTCTTCGATGGCGAAAACTTCCCGCCCGACGGCAGCTATGCGGACATCCCGGTCAAGGTGACTGATCCCGACGGGACCGTGACACTTCTCGACGGTCCTTCCTTCGTGATCGACACCACGCCGCCGCCGGTCGACGTGGCCGACGGCACCGTCTCTACCGGCGATCTTGTCAACGACGATGACCATCAGGACGGTGTCACCGTGGCGGGTGAGGGCGAGCCGGGCGCGACCATCACCATCACCGTGGACGGCACCACGCAGACCACGGTTGTCGACGAGAACGGCAACTGGTTCTTCGATTTCTCCTCTGCGGTCTTCCCGCCGGGCACCTACGGCAAGGACATCACCCTTGTCGCCACCGATGACTTCGGCAACAGCACGACGGTCTACGACGTGGTGCAGGTGGACACGGAGAAAACCATCAGACTGACCAACCTGCCGCTGACCGGCGACAACGTGATTTCCGGAGGAGAGGCCGCCGCAGGCGTGACCTTTACCGGCATGACCGACGCGGGCTCGACCGTCACCGTGACCGTCGACGGCGTGACCCACAGCGCAACCGCCGATGCAGATGGCGTCTGGAACGTGACATTCGCCGAGGGTGACCTGGCCACGGGCACCTATGCCGCCACGGCGCAGATCGTCTCGACCGATCCGGCGGGCAACATCGCTACGACGAGCCATGATTTCGACGTGGACACCGAGACCGCCGTAACGGTGAACACCTCGACCATCGCGGTGGACGGCATCGTGAACAGCACCGAACACGCGGGCATGATCGCTTTTACCGGCACGGGTGAGCCGGGCGCGACGGTCACGCTGGAACTGTACGGCGAAACCGCCTCGGCTGTCGTCGGCGCCGATGGATCCTGGTCTATGCCTTTCCTGGCCAGTGTCCTGCCGACGAATGTGGGCCAGGCCGGCAGTATCGCGGTCGTCGCGACCGTCACCCTGACCGATCCGGCCGGCAACATGGCCTTTGCCTCTGGCGGGTTCGAGATCGACGTGACCAACCACGTTCAGGTCTACACGGCCTCCGTCGAGGGCGAAGGCGTGGTGAACGCCGCCGAGCGCAGCGATGGCGTGACCCTGACCGGCACGGCCGAACCGGGCAGTACCGTCATGGTGACGCTGGGCACGGTGACACATCAGGCCACGGTCAACGCCGATGGCAGCTGGACCGCCGATTTCGCCGCGGCCGAGATCCCGGCGGGCGAGCGCACGTTGGACGTCACTGCGACATCGACCGATCCGGCGGGCAATACCGCCACCGCGAACGGCAGCATCGACGTCGACACATTGGTGCGCAACTTTGCCATCACCTCCACCCCGGGCGGGCCGGATGCGGTCATCAATGCCGACGAGGCGGCGCAGGGTCTTGTCCTGACGGGCACGACGGAACCGGGCGGCAGCGTGCACATCACGCTGAACGGCCACACCGTTCAGGCCACCGTGGACGCGGGCGGCAACTGGACCGCCAGCTTTGACCCCGCGCAGCTGCCCAGCGGCGAACAGACAGTCACGCTGACCGCGGTTTCGATCGACCCGGCTGGCAATACAGAGACCATCACGCGGCCCGTCATCATCGACACCGATGCAGGCATGCTGACCATCAGCTCCGACCCGGTCGAGGGGGACGATGTGATCAATCTGGTCGAAGCTTCGGACGGGGTGACGATCAAGGGCACCTCGGACCCGGGACAAGTGGTGAACGTGACGTTGAACGGCGTGACACACGCGGTTCTGACCGATCCCTCGGGCAACTGGTCGCTGGACTTCGCGCCCGGAGAGATCGCACCGGGCACCTATACCGCCGATGTTTCCGCCACCATCACCGACAGCGCAGGCAACACCCTGACCCGTACCGACAGCGTGCTGGTGGACACCGAGGTGCTGAATTTTGCCGCCTCCGGTACGCCGGTCGAGGGTGACAATGTCATCAACGCCGACGAGGCCAGCGATGGATTTGTCCTGACAGGCACAACCGAACCGGGCAGCACGGTCTCCGTCACCTTCGAGGGGGTAGCCCGCGTTGCCACGGTAGACGCCTCCGGCAACTGGAGCGTCGGATTCCAGGCCGGGGACATCCCCGCCGGGGAAAAGGCCACTTCTGCGGTGATCGATACCATGGATGCTGCGGGCAACACCGCCACGACCTCTGTGAACTTCGACATCGATACAGAGGTCAACCTGCTGGCCATGTCCTCGGACCCGGTCACGCCTGACGGCGTCATCAACGCGGCAGAGGCGCGGCAGGGTGTGACCCTCACCGGTGTCGTCGAGCAGGGATCGAGCGTCACGGTCACCGTGGGCGGCATGGCTCACGTGGCCACGGTCGACGCCTCGGGCAACTGGTCGGTGGACATTCCGTCCTCGGCCATTCCCACCGGCACGCTTTCGGCCTCGGTCCTGGTCGAGGCCGTGGATGCGGCGGGCAACACGCGCGCCATCACCGAAACGCTGAGCGTGGACACCGATGCACCCGACACGCTGAACTGGATCGGCTACGGCCGTGACGGATCCGGCGTGGACCTGATCCGGACCGAGATCACCGAAGACGATGTCTTCCTCGGCCAGTTGAGCGATCCGTCGGGAACGCCAGATGTGACCGCCGTTTCCATCGACACCAGCACCGATGTCGAGGCGATCGGCCAGACCTACATCGACCTCGACGGCTCGGTGGCGGACGGCACGCACCTGGTGCTGGCCTCGACCGATGCGGCGAGCAATACCTCCGGGTCCTACCTCGTCACCGATGACCCGCTGACCAACACGGTGCTGATGTCCGACGATATCGCAGAGGCCTTGTCCGACTTCCAGATCGACACCATCGACCTGCACTTCGCCGAGGACAGCAACCTCACCATCACAGAGGCACAGATCAAGGCGCTGTCGGAAAACAGCGACACGGTTACCATCCGTGGCGGGTCGGACGACAGCGTGACGATCACCGGCGCCACCGCCGAGGGCAACGACGGCAATGGGTTCAACGTCTTCAGCCTTGGCGACGCGACCCTGCTGATCGAGGACGACATCACCCAGATCCACGGCGTCACGTGACCCGATCAAATCCATCCGCAGCCCGGCACAGAACCGGGCCGCGGAGCCCGCTTGACAACCATACTCGCGCCTAGACGGGGACACATATGAGGATAGGCAGGCACGGCCTGGGCCTGATCGTGCTGGCGTTCGCGCTCTCGGGCTGCACGACGGACATGGGGGTGGTGTCCCGTTTCGCTGGTGGATCCAAGCCGTCAGCGGATACAGATACAACCCTTGTGCGTGCGGCCGCCGCGCGGCGCCCTGATCCTGCCCAAACTGCCCCTGTCATTCATGCCCTTTCGCTGCGTGACACCGTGGTCGAACCGGGCACGCCCTATGCCACCGTTGCAAATGCGGTCCTCGCCTCGGACAACCGGGTGGCGGCTGCCGAACTGCATGTGGCGCAGCTGCGGGCCGAGGCGGCAAAATACAACTGGCTGCCCGCCATTGGGCCGCGCATCTCGTTGAACTCTCTGGGCGATTTTGTGGCCGACCTGGTCATCAATCAGGTACTTTTTGACAATGGCCGCAAGAAGGCCGAGCGCGAACTTGCCAAGGCGCATGTCGAACTGGTCGCCGTCAAGCTGGTCGAGGATGGCAACGACCGCGTGAACGATGCGCTCAAACTCTACATCCGGGCCGAGGAAAACCGCGAACTGGCCACGCATCTGGAATTGGCGTTCAGGGACATGACCCATTTCGAGTGGATCATGAACGAAAGGGTGCGGGGTGGTGTCTCGGACATCTCCGACCTCAATGTCCTGCGACAGAAACTGGCCAGCATCCGCGCCCGTCGGAGCGAGGCGCTGGAAACCGCGCGCACCGCGCTGGAAGAACTCGACGCGATGGCGGGCCGCCCCCTGACAGAGGTGCGGGGTCTTGGGGGGCTTGGCGATGCCTCGGGCGGGGCCGCGCTGGGCGTGCTCAGGGCGCAGGTCGAACGTGATATCGCTTTGGCCGAGGCAAAGATCGCCCGCGCCAGCCACCTGCCGAGCCTCGTTGCCGGCGGCTCGGTCGGCGATAGCGGACGGCTGGGCAGTCTCGACATCGGGTCGGATTCGCTGTTTTCGCTGGGCACGGTCTCTGACCTGCGGGCCATCGAGGCCAGCAAGGAGGCTGCCGAGCGACGGATCGGCGAGGCCCGTGAAACCGCGGACCGTGCCATTCGCAGCCAGTCCAGCCAATTGGCGGCCTACACCCGCCAGGCCAAGGAGGCCGAGTTGCTGACCCGGCAGGCCAAGCAGAACCTCGACCTGTTCCAGAGCCAGTACGACGGCGGTCAGAGGCAGGTCATGGACGTGGTCGGAGTCTATGAAACCTATGCCGCCGCGCTGGAGACGGCCATTCAACTGAAATACAAGGCCGCGCGCGCCGAACTTGAACTGGCCCGCCTGCGCGGCGCCCTGGCCGAAGGGGCGCAGATGTGAGCAAGGGCATGTTCGAGATGGCGGGAAAGGCTGGTCAGGCCATGTTGTGCGCCGTGCCCGCCGGGGCCGCCGCCAATGCCGCCCGCCGTGCCCCACGCCATACCGACCGTGCCCGCGCCCGGGCCACGCTGATCCGCGTTCTGGCCGGGCGGCTGGGGGTCGAGGCCAAGCTTTCGGACATTCTCGAGGCCCTGTCACCGCGCGCCGGGTCTGACGACAGCTATGATGCCGGGGCGCTGCTGGCGGGCCTGCAGGCCGCCGGGTTGATCACCCATGCAGAAGCGCCGGACAGCCTTGTTCCGGGGCTGTGGCCCGCGCTGGCGCTGATGACGAATGGCCAGGCGGTGCTGGTCCTCTCGCAAGAGGGGCACAGCCTGACCATCTACGATGAAACCGCCGCATCGTGCCGCTCGGAGGTTCCGCTGGGCGAATTCGACTCGGTCTTTGCCGGGCAGATTCTGCAGGCCGAGGCGCCGGTGCAGACCCTGTCAGAGGCCCACGCCGCAACGGACCGGCAGGTGCATTGGTTCTGGGGCCAGTTCTCGCGCTTTCGCAGGCATTTCGCCGAGGTCGCGCTGGGGTCCTTCGTGGCGAATATCCTGGCCGTGTCGGTCGCGCTGTTCTCTTTGCAGGTCTATGACCGGGTGATCCCGCACCAGTCCGAGGCGACGCTCTGGGTGCTGGCCGCCGGTGCGGTGATCGCACTTCTGCTGGAGGCCTTGCTCAAGGTGTCGCGCTCGCAACTCCTCGACAGCGCGGGGCGACAGATCGAGATGGGCGTTCAGGGTCTGCTGATGAACCGCCTGCTGGGGATGCGGTCGGACCTGCCGGGGCGCTCGCCTTCGCAGCTTTTTGCCGCCGTGCGCGAATTCGGTTCCGTGCGCGAATTCTTTACCGCTTCGACCGTGGGGGCGCTGGCGGACATCCCCTTCATCTTCGTCTTTCTGTTGCTGGTCTGGTCGATCGCGGGCGGTGTCGTCTGGGTCCTGATTGCGGGCGGCCTGTTGATGGTCATCCCGGGGTTCTTCCTCCAGAAACGCATGATCCGCCTGACGCAGGAAATGCAGGGTGCCAGCGCCCGCCAATCGCGTCTGTTGCAAGAGGCGGTTGTCGAACTGGACACGATCAAGACCCAGCTCGCCGAGGATCGCTTTGCCCGCGTCTGGCAAGAGTTGACCGCCGTGCAGGCGCTGAAATCCTCGGATCAGCGCCGTCTGGCCGCCAGGCTGACCTTCTGGAGCCAGGGGGTGCAACAGGCCACCTATGTCGGAGCGGTCATCACTGGCACCTACCTGGTCTTTGCCGGAGAATTCACCGTTGGCTCGATCATCGCGGTGGGCATCCTGTCGTCGCGGACGCTGGCGCCCCTGACGCAGCTTGCGGGCATCCTGGCACGCTGGGGCAACGTCAAGTCGGCGCTTGACGGGCTGGACGGGATCGCCAATGTGACCCAGGACCGCGCCGAGGTGCGCCATTACCTGCGCCGCGAACGCCTGCAAGGTCAGTACGAACTGCGTGAGGCCAGTTATCGCTACGATCCCGAAGGCGCTGCGGTACTGGACCTGGACAAGCTGACGATCCAGCCGGGTCAGACCATCGCGGTACTGGGCGCCAACGGGTCCGGCAAATCGACACTGCTCAAGATGTTGTCCGGCCTTTACGCGCCCGCCAGCGGCAAGATCCTGATCGACGGCGCGGAAATGGCCCAGATCGAGCCGCGCGACCTGCGCCGCGCCATTGGATACCTCGGCCAGGAGGTGCGGCTGTTCCACGGCACGCTGCGCGACAACCTCAATCTCAGCATGCTGGAACGCGACGACGACCGCCTGCTCGAGGCGCTGGATTTTGCCGGGCTGGGGCAGTTCGTGAAATCGCACCCCAAGGGGCTGGACCTCGACATTCGTGACGGCGGCGAGGGCCTGTCGGTGGGGCAGCGCCAATCCATTGGCTGGGCGCGGCTTTGGCTGCAGGATCCGGATGTCTGCCTGTTGGACGAACCCACCGCCGCACTGGACCAGACACTGGAAAAGACGCTGATCTCTCGGCTGGAAAGCTGGCTGGAGGGACGCACGGCGGTGATCGCGACACACCGCGTGCCGATCCTCAGCCTTGCCTCGCGCACGCTGATCCTGGCCAACGGCCGCATGGCGATCGACGGGCCGCGCGACCAGGTGCTGGATCACCTGCGCACCGCCCAGACGGGGAACGCGTAAATGGCAACCACGGCAACCCGTCTTTCCGCGCAGCTGTCGAAAGACCTCAAGGGGCCGTCCCTGACCATCTGGCTCTGCGCCGGGTCGGTCTGGGCCTTTATCCTCTGGGCCAGTTTTGCCTGGCTGGACGAAATCGTCCGCGGCGATGGCGAGATCATCTCGTCCTCGCGCCCGCAGATCATCCAGAACCTCGAAGGCGGCATTTTGTCCGAACTGATGGTCAAGGAAGGCGACGAGGTGTTGCGAGGCGACGTGCTGGCGCGGTTGCACGGGACGCAGTTCCGGTCCTCGGTCGATGACCTGCAGGAGCAGATCACCGCGCTGGAAATCCGCCGGTTGCGGCTGGAAGCGGAACTGCAGGGCGCCTCGGTGGTCGAGGTGCCGCGTGACCTGGCGCAACGGTCGCCACAGATGGTGGCCTCGGAACAGGCGCTGCTGGCGGCGCGGCAATCGGACTATTTCAAGCGCCGGCAAGGTGCGGACAGGGTGCTGGCACAGGCGACCTCGGAGCTGAAGCTGATGGAGGACCTTCTGGACAAGAAGGTCGTCGCCCTGATCGAGGTGACGCGCGCCCGCAAGGCGCACGCTGATGCACAAAAGGCCTTTGACGAGATCGTCACCCAAACCGAACTGGTCCGGGCCGAGGAATACTCGGAAACGCTCAAGGAACTGGCGACTCTGCAGCAGAACCTCAAGGCCTCGCAGGACCAGCTGAACCGCACGGTGCTGACCTCGCCCATGCATGGTGTCGTGAACAAGCTGTCGGTCACGACCATCGGCGGTGTCGTGCGCCCGGGCGAGGAAATCATGCAGATCATTCCCCTGGACGAAGAGCTATTCGTCGAGGCCAAGGTGCGCCCACAGGACATCGCGGGCATTCGGCCGGGGCAGGAGGCAACCATCAAGCTAACCGCCTACGACTACACGATCTACGGCACACTGAAGGGCCGCGTCTCGGTGATCTCTGCCGATACCGTCAAGGATGAGCGCCGGCCCGAGTCGGAACCTCATTACAAGGTCACGGTGCGTGTCGACATGTCGGGGCTGGCCGACCGTCAGGTGGCGATGGAAATCCGCCCCGGCATGCAGGCACAGGCCGAATTGCACACGGGCCAGAAAACCGTCCTCCAGTATCTGCTGAAACCGCTCTACAAATCGCGCGAGGCCTTCCGCGAACCGTGATCCGATTGGGCCGCCTGCGGCGGCGCTTTGCCTCTCGCCCGCCGCCTTCGGCTTGAGGCTCGGTGTATTTTGAGTATTTTTGCAGAGAAGAAGACAGGGGCGCTGGCGGCTTTCTTCTCTGCAAAAGTACTCCGGGGGTGCGGGGGCTGGCCC
>NZ_JASHJL010000024.1 GCF_030733205.1 Mameliella sp. MMSF_3455 | reverse complement strand
TGCTCCGCCCAGAACCCCTCGGGGTCGGACACCGACCGCGCGTACATCTCGTCATACCGCGACGCGTCAACGTGGGCCTTGGCCGCCAGGTCGGCGGAGGGCGGATAGACGGGGGTGGCTGTCTCGGGTGTGGTCTGTTCGGTCATGAAGGAGCTCCCTCTCCGTTTCGATCCGGCGGCCCGCCATTCCCTAGCGTCACCGCGTTCACCTCGGACAATACGCGAACTGGAAAAGAAATAAATAATGTTAGCGTTATGAATGATTTAGCTGTAAATAATTTTCAGAAATGGCTTGAAAATCGTAAACAAATTTGCCCGTGGACAGCTAACCCCCTTGTTTTAATGGCGCCTCACGCAGCACTCCGTAGGGGCGCTTGCGGGGAATTTGTGCATCTTGTGGTTGTCGGGCCTGGAGCGGCAGGTGTGACAAAAGGATGCGGTATGCGGTTGTATACCGAATGTTAGCGCTCCCTGGTGCGAATCCCTTTCGGCCCAAGGCCCTTGAACCGTGGGGGCATTCGTCTAACCTCCCCGCGAGGCGGAGGATACCGCTGGAGACATAGGGGAGGATGATATGTCCAACATCACTGCAAAACTGCTGGCGACGACCATTGCCGCGACCCTGGCCACCGAGGCCGCCGCGACGGAATGGAACGTCTCGACCTGGGGCTCGCGCCGCGCCTTTACAGAGCACCTGCACAAGATCGCCGAACTGGTTTCGGAAAAGACCGGCGGCGAATTCACCATGAACATCTCTTACGGCGGCCTGTCGAAGAACCGTGAAAACCTGGACGGGATTTCGATCGGCGCCTTCGAGATGGCGCAGTTCTGCGCCGGCTACCATCCGGACAAGAACCGCGCCATCACCGTTCTGGAGCTGCCCTTCCTCGGCGTTTCGACGCTGGAGGAGGAAGTGGCCGTCAGCCATGCGATCTACAACCATCCGGCCGTGGCCGAGGAAATGGCGCAGTGGAACGCCAAGATGCTGATGACCTCGCCCATGCCGCAATACAACCTCGTCGGCACCGGCGAGCCGCGCGACGAGTTGTCCGAGTTCGACGGTATGCGGGTGCGCGCCACCGGAGGCCTGGGCAAGGCGTTCTCTGCCGTGGGCGGCGTGCCGACCAGCGTGACCTCGTCCGAGGCCTACCAGGCGATGGACTCGGGCGTCGTGGACACGGTGGCCTTTGCCCAGCACGCGCATCTGTCCTTTGGCACCATCAACCAGGCGGACTGGTGGACGGCCAACCTGAACCCGGGCACCGTCAACTGCCCCATCGTCGTCAACATCGACGCCTATGAATCGCTGCCTGACGACCAGCGCCAGGCCTTGGACGAATCCGTCGACGAGGCGATCGCCTACTACCTCGAGAACTACGGCAAGCTGTTGCAGCGCTGGGACGAGGTGCTGGCCGAAAAAGGCGTTGAAAAGGTCATGATCTCGGACGCCGAACTGGCCAAGTTCAAGGAGGTCGCGGGCCAGCCGATCCACGACGCCTGGATCAAGGACATGAGCGCGCAGGGACTTCCGGCGCAGGAACTCTATGACCTGGTGTTCTCGACCCTTGAAGAGACGCGCGCCTCAAACTGAGGTGGCTCTTTCGCGCCCCGGCCTTGCGCCGGGGCCTCGCACCGGATCCGCAAGATTCGGTGCCTGGCCCCGACGCAGGGTCGGGGCCTGCGTTTCTCCGGACATGAGAGGTGAGCGATGGCGGGACATGCCTCCGTCCTCGAAGACGACAGCCTGCTGTCGCGGCTGGACCGTGCGCTGGCACGGGTGGAATGGGGCATGGCGCTTGTCTCCGGCGTCGGGGCCTTTGCGCTGATGTGCCTGGCGGTGATTTCCGTCTCTGGCCGCAATTTCTTCAACGAGCCGCTTCGGGGCTATGTGGATTGGATCGAGGCGGCGATGCCCTTCATCGCCATCTTCGGCATTTCCTACGTTCAACGCGTTGGCGGGCATATCCGCATGGATATTGTCATCGGTGTCCTCAGGGGCCGGGCGCTCTGGATCGCAGAGTTCGTCACGACGTTCTTGATCCTCGTGCTGATGGTGCTGCTGGTCTGGGGAACCTGGGCGCATTTCGACCGCAGTTTCGATTTCGGCGCCCCGAACTGGAGCCGTGACAGCTCGATCGACATCGGGTTGCCCATCTGGCCCGCGAAACTGGTGGTGCCCGTGGCCTTCGCGGTGATCTCGCTGCGGTTGGTTCTGCAGCTCGTGGCCTATGGGCGGGCCATCATCCTGGGGCAGAGCGAACCCGTGGCGGTGCCGCTGGTGATGTCCGCGGCGGAACAGGCGGCGGCCGAGGCTGACCAGGTACAGGGGCATGACAAATGACATCGATAGAAATTGGCCTCTGGGTGACCGGTGGCTTGCTGGTCATGGTGGTCCTGGGGATGCGCGTGGCCTTTGCCGCCGCTTTTGCCGGGCTGGCCGGGCTGATCTGGATCTTCTGGTCGAAAAAGGGCTACGACGCCGAGGAGTTCGGCTGGGCGCTGACCGTGGCGGTCAAGACCGCCGGGCAGGTGCCGCATGGCAAGGTTGCGAGCCAGGCGCTGAGCCTGATCCCGACCTTCATCCTGATCGGTTACCTGGCCTATTACGCGGGGCTGACGCGGGCCCTGTTCGAGGCAGCGAAACGCTGGATCGCCTGGGTGCCGGGCGGGTTGGCGGTCTCGACCGTCTTTGCCACCGCCGGGTTTGCCGCGGTGTCGGGCGCCAGCGTCGCGACGGCGGCGGTCTTTGCCCGCATCGCCATCCCCGAGATGCTGAAGGTGGGCTACGACAAGCGCTTTGCGGCGGGCGTCGTGGCGGCTGGGGGTACGCTGGCCTCGCTGATCCCGCCCTCGGCGATCCTTGTGATCTATGCGATCATCGTGGAGCAGGACGTCGGGCGTCTGCTGCTGGCGGGGTTCATCCCCGGCATGTTTTCGGCACTGGTCTATGCCCTGCTGATCGTCGGGCTGGCGTTGACCATCAAGGGCTTCGGCCCACCGGTGGGCGGCTTTACCTGGCGCGAACGTCTGGTCAGCCTGCCGCCGGCGCTTCCCATCGTGGCCGTGGTCGTGATCATCATCTTCTTTGTCTACAACCCGTTTGGCGGTGACAGCTGGGGGACACCGACCGAAGGAGGCGCGATCGGCGCTTTCATCGTCTTCCTGATGGCGCTTTGGCGCGGCATGCGGCTGGCCGAACTGAAAGACGCGCTGGTCGAGACGGCGAAGCTGTCGATCATGATCTTCACGATCATCTGGGGCGTGCTGATCTATGTCCGCTTCCTCGGGTTTGCCGACCTGCCGACCGCCTTCAGCGACTGGCTGACCGCCTTGCCCTATCCGCCGATGCTGATCCTGGTCTGCATCCTGCTGGCCTACGCTGTGCTAGGGATGTTCATGGACGCCATCGGAATGTTGCTGTTGACGTTGCCGGTTGTCTATCCGGCGATCATGGCGCTGAACGGCGGGCCGTTTGTGAGCGCGGAAGAGGCGACATTCGGCATGTCCGGGCCGATGTGCGCGGTCTGGTTCGGCATTCTCGTGGTCAAGATGGCAGAGTTCTGCCTGATCACGCCGCCCATCGGGCTCAACTGTTTCGTTGTGGCGGGTGTGCGGCCAGAGCTGTCTGTGCAGGACGTGTTTCGTGGCGTGACGCCGTTCTTCGTGGCAGACGCTGTGACTATCGCGCTCTTGGTGGCCTTTCCGGGGATCGTGCTCTGGCTCCCCTCTCTGGCGTGACCGGGGCATGCATGCAGGACCCGCGCCCGACGGCGCGGGTCCTTTCCTTTGCCGACGCGTCAACGGCGGGTTTTGCCGTTTCCGCCTACGTTGTCTCCACCCGTCCGAGCTGAGGCGCCACCGAAGCCCCGCGGGTCGGCCAGCTTGCCGTGCGCCCGGCGGTTCATCACTCCGCGCATTTCGTTCTCACCCGGAGTGCCGATGCTGCGGGCCTGGTTGGCGTCGTGGTTCTTGGACAACACCGTGTCATCCTCGCCTGCCCAAGTGTTGGCGTGATCGGCCTGAACCGATGCCGAAATCAAGGCAAATCCAATGGCCGCGGCAAGCATGGTTTTGTTCGTCAAGTCACTGCTCCTTCTCATGCAGGTTTGGGTGTTCGCGCGCCTTTGGTATTCCAACTTAAATATATTATATAGGTGGAATGTGATAAGATGATGTTGACATGAGCAACATCCCGCCGCCTCCGGGCGGCGGGCACAAGAGCGGTTTCAGCGCAGTGGGGCCGTCAGGCGGCCTGCGCCAGCTCCGTCCGTGTCGCCTTTGCCAGGCGGCGAATACCCTCGGCCAGGACCTCGGGCGGATTCAGCGTAAAGTTCAACCGGATGGCGCGACGGTCCTGACCCATCGGGTCAAAGACGCTAGAGGGCGAGATGCAGACGCCATGATCCAGCCCGGTTTTCATCAGACGGTCGGTGTCCAGCGCCGGATCGCGTGCCACCGCCCAGACGAACATGCCGCCCTCGGGGACCTCCCAGGTGAAAAGCTCCGACAGGTCTGCCTGCATGGCCGCGCACAGCGCATCGCGCCGGGTGCGGTAGAGATCCAGGATACCGGGGAGCAACTGCTCCGGAAGGCCACGTTCCATCGCCTCCAGCGCGACGCGCTGGCACAGACCGCTGGTGAACATGTCCGAGCCCTGCTTGGCCGTGGTCATGGCCTCGATGATCTCTGGCGCGGCGATGACCCACCCGACGCGCAGGCCCGGGGCCAGTTGTTTCGAGAATGTGCCGAGGTAGATCACCGGCCCGTCGTAGACCTCGGCCCCGTTGGCCGAAAGCTCCAGCATCCGGGGCAGGGGGGCGCCGTCGTAGTAGAGGTGGCCGTAGGGATCGTCCTCGACCAGCCAACAGCCCGTCGCCTCTGCCGCCGCCACCAGCGCGCGGCGCTGATCCTCTGGCACCAGCCGCCCGGAAGGGTTCGAGAAATTGGGGACGGTATAGGCGAACTGCGCGCCGGCCATGGCGGCCTCTGCGTCAAACTCATTGGCCTCCATCACCATCGGGCGGTACTGCGGTGCGCGCGGTTTCCAGGCGTCGATGGCGCCCAGGTAGGCCGGCGACTGTGCCGCGATGGTCTGACCGGGGTCGATCAAGACCTTGCCCAGCAGGTCCAGCCCCTGCATGCCGCCGGTGGTGATCAGGACGTTTTCCCGGGTCAGCCTGAGCGCGCCGTGGCTGAACTCTGCCGCGATACGGTCGCGCAGGTCAGGTAGCCCGTCGATGGGTGAATAGCCCAGGACCTCGGCGGTGTGTTCGGTCACGACCCGGCCCGCGAAATCCGACAGCTCCGCAACCGGCCAGGTCGATGGATCGGGCAGGCCGCCTGCCAGGTTGACCAAGTCTGGAATCTGTCCGGCGGCCAGAAAGGTCTGGGTCACGTCGTTGGTATCGTTCAGCCAACGGGCAAGGGGGGCACGTCCGGGCATGGGCTTTCTCCGGTCAGACAAGAGGCGATTACGCGGTTCCCCTAACATGCTTTGGTTAACCGGCGCCAACCGTCTGTCGAGATGGGGTATCCCTGTATTTCCGGAAAATCGGAAATAAGGCTTGTCGAGCGCCAGGTATTTCCGTATTTCTGGAAATATGAAAAATGAATCGCTCAACGCCCTTTCCGCGCTTGCCCATGGTCGCCGGCTGGATGTCTTTCGCCTGCTAATGCGGCGTTTTCCGGATGCTGTACCCGCTGGTGAGATCGCACAGGCGCTGGCGCTTGCTCCGTCGACACTTTCGGCGGCGCTGTCACAATTGCGTAGCGCGGGGCTTGTAACACAGTCCCGGCACGGGACCTCGCTGCTTTACACCGCCGATACCGACGGTGCGGGGCGGCTCTTGACCTATCTCTGGGCGGATTGCTGCCGTGGCCGCCCGGATCTTTGCCTGCCAACATCCCTGACGGAGCGCGAAATGGCTGATCGCACCTACAACGTCCTGTTCATCTGCACCGGCAACTCTGCCCGGTCCATCTTTGCCGAAACCCTGCTGCGCGACCTGGCGGGGGACCGATTCCGGGCCTTCTCGGCCGGGACCAACCCCTATAGCGAGCTGAACCCGCAGGCACTGCAGGTTTTGCGCGACAAGGGGCATGAGGTGTCCGACTTGCGGGCCAAGAATGTCTCAGAGTTCCAGGGGGCCGAGGCGCCGCAACTGGATTTCGTCTTTACCGTCTGTGACAGGGCGGCGAACGAGGAATGCCCGCCCTGGCCGGGCCAGCCGATGACCGGCCATTGGGGCCAGCCTGACCCGGTCAATGCAACCGGCACCGAAGCAGAAAGGCAGTTGGCCTTTCAACAGGTCTACGGCGCGTTGAAAAACCGCATCCAATCCTTCACGGCGCTGCCCATCGGCACGCTCGACCGCGAGAGCCTGCAGGCCCGCATTGACGATATCGCAAGAACGGAAGACTACGCATGACCACCTACGCCATCAACGGGCTTGGCCGCATCGGCAAGCTGATCGTGAAACCCATGCTGGAGGCGGGGGACAAGATCGCCTTTCTCAATGACGCGGTGGGTGACCCGGCCATGCATGCACATCTGTTGGAATTCGACACGGTGCATGGCCGCTGGGACGCCTCGTTCAGCGCGGACGCCGACGGCATCACCATCGACGGCACGCGCATCCCGGTCTACGGCACCGGCCACCTGGCGGACCTGCCGCTGGAGGGCGTCGATGTGGTCATCGACTGCACGGGTTATTTCAAGACCGCCGAGCGTATCGCGCCCTATTTCGAACGCGGTGTGAAAAAGGTCGTCGTCTCGGCCCCGGTCAAGGACGGCGGTGCCGTGAACATCGTCTATGGCGTGAACGACGACATCTACAAACCGGACGAGCACAGGATCGTCACCGCGGCCTCCTGCACCACCAACTGCCTCGCGCCGGTAGTCAAGGTCATCCACGAGAACCTTGGCATCAAGCACGGCTCGATCACCACGATCCACGACGTGACCAATACCCAGACCATCGTGGACCGGCCCGCCAAGGACCTGCGCCGCGCGCGGTCCGCGCTGAATTCGCTGATCCCCACGACAACCGGCAGCGCCACGGCGATCACGCTCATCTATCCCGAGCTCAAGGGGCGGCTGAACGGTCATGCCGTGCGCGTACCGCTGCTGAACGCTTCGCTGACAGATTGCGTGTTCGAGGTAGATCGCGAAACGACCGCGGAAGAGGTCAACGCATTGTTCAAGGCCGCGTCCGAAGGTGAGTTGAAGGACATTCTTGGCTACGAGGAGCGGCCGCTGGTTTCGACCGACTACACCAACGACCCACGCAGTTCGATCGTCGATGCGCCCTCCACCATGGTGGTCAACGGCACACAGGTAAAGATTTATGCCTGGTATGATAATGAATGGGGCTATGCGCATCGTCTGGTGGACGTTGCGCATAAGGTCGGTAACAGCCTGTGACCTTCGAATGAGCCTTCGGCGCTTCTGCTGTCTGAAAACAACCCGGGGTGACATGGCCACAGGCCAAGAGGGGCAACGCCCCTCCACCCGATCCGCCTGACCGGAGTCCGGACATGACCGACACCACCTCCCACCGACCCGAGGGTCTGGCCGCCTATATCGCCGTCACCGCCGCCTACTGGGCCTTCATGCTCACCGACGGCGCGCTCAGGATGCTGGTGCTGCTGCATTTCCACACGCTGGGCTTTTCGCCGGTGCAATTGGCCTATCTGTTCCTGCTTTACGAGGTCGCGGGCATTGTCACCAACCTGTCGGCGGGCTGGATCGCGGCGCGCTTTGGCCTGACCTCGACGCTCTACGCGGGCCTGTCGCTGCAGGTCGTCGCGCTGCTGGCGTTGGCCCAGCTGGACCCGGCGTGGAGCCTGACCGCCTCGGTGATCTTCGTCATGGCGGTGCAGGGTGTGTCCGGCGTCGCCAAGGACCTGTCCAAGATGTCCGCGAAATCGGCGGTCAAACTCTTGGCGCCAAGCGGGCAGGGCGGGCTGTTCCGCTGGGTCGCGGTGCTGACCGGATCCAAGAACGCGATCAAGGGGCTGGGCTTTCTGACCGGCGCGGCGCTGCTGGCTCTGTTCGGCTTTGTCCCGGCGATTCTGGGCATGGCGGCGGTGCTGGGCGCGGTGCTGCTGGCAGTGGCATTGCGGATGCCAACGGGCCTGCCCACGGGCAAGAAGGGCGCAAAGTTCAAGGAGGTGTTTTCCAAGGACCGCAACGTGAACTGGCTGTCCGCCGCCCGCGTCTTCCTGTTCGGTGCGCGCGATGTCTGGTTCGTCGTCGGCATCCCGGTCTATTTCTACGCGGTGCTGTCGGACGGCAGTGAAGAGGGCAATCGCATCGCCTTTTTCACCATCGGCAGCTTCATGGCGGTCTGGACGATCCTGTACGGCGCGGTTCAGGCCTATGCGCCAAGGGCTCTGCGCGCCGCAACGCGCCCCGCGGCAGAGATCGTGGGCGCTGCGCGCGGCTGGGCGTTGTCGCTGACGGTGGTACCCGCGGTGCTGGCGCTCTTGGTGCTGGCGGCGGGCGATCCGGCGCCCTGGTTGACGGCGACGATAATTGCCGGCCTGCTGGTCTTCGGCGCACTTTTTGCCGTCAACAGTTCGCTGCACTCCTACCTGATCCTGGCCTTTTCCAAGGGTGAGCGGGTGACGATGGATGTTGGTTTCTACTACATGGCCAATGCGACAGGGCGCCTGCTGGGCACGCTCTTGTCGGGGCTCAGCTACCAGGTCGGTGGCTTGCCCCTGTGCCTCGCGACGGCGGCCGTCATGGTGGCGCTCAGCGCGCTGGGGGCGGCGCGTCTGCGCGCCGAGTGATGGTTGGTGATGTTGGCGCCCGGGCTGGGGGAGGCTCGATCGAGCCTGCCACTCCCGTCCAAGGGCAAGGTTGCGTCGTGGTTGTCGAACCGGCCACCGTGCGCGTGGTCGCAGGGGCTTTCGGGATGTCCCCCAAGATGTGGAGATCGCGGTTCGGCAGGCTGCGTCCGGGGACGGCAGAGGCAATGCAGACCGGCAGCCGCCCGATCAGACGTTAACGCCGGGGCGCGGACCATGTTCCGGGCCAGCCTGCAAAGCCGAAACGCGTAAAACAACTTTGGCCAGGGAAGTCATCCAATTAATCCATGAGCCCGTGTCTCAGGTTCATGGCCGCGCAGTCTGACTGTTCACCCCTGAGCGTCGCAAAGACCGGCCCCGGGCCGGCGGGACTCACGGATCGTGGGGCAGTGTGTCCAGAAGTCGATCCAGCCCGGCCTCGAAATCGGCCAATGTGTCGCCCAGGCGGCGTTCCAGTTCCTCCTGGTAGGCTCGGGCGAGCGGCAGCAGCTCTGCCATCAGGGCCTGGCCCTTGTCGGTCAAGGCAAGGCGGACCAACCGCCGGTCGCCTGCATCGGCGGCCTTTTCGATATAGCCCGCGGTTTCCAGCCGGCTGGCCGCGCGGCTGACCTTGCTTTTCTCCATCGCGACGCGGGCCTCGATATCGCGGACAGACACGGTGCCCCGCCCGTCCAGCGGCTGCGCCAGGTGGACCAGAACCCGCCACTCGGGGATCGAGATGCCAAAGCGTTCACGGTACTGGCGGGCCAGCGCCTCTGACGTCTTTTCGGCTGCAACCGCCAGGCGGTATGGGGTAAAGCCCGAAAGGTCGAAGTCTGGCAAGGGTCTGGTCATCGCGGGATCCCGTATCAGTCTGAGCGCAGTGTAGCCCTGTCCTCGTTGCAGGTGCAATGAGGGCGCCGGTCCGGTTCTCAGGTCAGGCGGACATGCCCGATTTTCGCGCATTTCCCCGCGGCTAGAGCACGGCGGCCAGGGCCAGCCAGCCGGCTGTTTCGCTGGACAGCTGTGCCGCCCCCAGCACGTCGCCGGTCTGTCCTCCCAGCAGCTTGCGAGCCCGCCAGGCAACCCAGGCCGCGGCCAGTACCATCGCGGCAAGGACGGGCAAGGACGCCGTTCCAACGACCAACGCGGCGCACAGCGTCAGCAGTCCGCCCGGCAGCCAGACCCGCCAGGGCAGCGCGTCCCGCTCGGTGGCGGCCATCTGGCCGAGCCCGTCATGCCGGGCCGGTGGCATGAGGTCCAGCAGGACCAGCATCGCCAGACGGCTGGTCAGGCTGACCAGAAGCAAACCTGCCCATGCGCTGATGGGCAGGGCACTCAACGCAGAGGCTCCCAGTCCGGTGACCAGGATCAGCGCGATCACGCCGTAGCTGCCGACACGGCTGTCGCGCATGATCTCCAGCCGGTGCTCCCGGTCATGCCCGCCCATCCCGTCCGCGAAATCGGCGAACCCGTCATGGTGAAGCCCCCCGGTCAGTCCGGCCAGAACTGCCAGCACGGCAAAACCGGCGGCCAGCGGCGGCAGGTTTACCGCTTGCGCGCTTGCCAGCACCGCCCAAGCCAAGAGGCCCAGCGGCAGGCCCACCAGCGGAAAGCTCCACCGGGCCTGGGCCAGCGTCGGCGCCGGATCATCCAGCCGGCCCATCGGCAGACGGGTGAGCATCATCATCCCCAACCGCAACTCGTCGATGCGGCGGCGCAGTCTCATGCGTCCGAGACACCCGCTTCGGCAAAGGTCGCCATGCCGTTGTGGCAGGCAAGAGCGCCCTTCACGATCCCGAGGGCCAGAGCCGCGCCAGAGCCTTCGCCGAGCGCCATGCCGAGATCCAGCAGGGGCGGTTTCTCCATCGCGTCGGCCAGGCGACGATGGCCGGGCTCGCGGCTCATGTGGGCGATTTGGCAATGCGCCAGTAGGTCGGGCGCGGCAGAATACAGCGGCGTCACGGCAGCGGTGCAGATGAACCCGTCCAGCAGCACGGGGATGCGGGCCATGCGCGCCGCCAGTACCGCCCCGCAAAGGGCCGCCTGCTCACGCCCGCCTAGGGCGGCAAGGCGCATCATGGGCGCCAGCGCGCCGTGTTTCTCGACCGCCGTCGTCACGACGCGTGCCTTGAGGCTCATGCCGTCGGCGTCCGATCCCGTGCCCGGGCCGACCCAGTCCGGTGCGCTGCCGCCGAAGGCGGCAAGGGCCAGCGCCGCCGCCACCGTCGAATTGCCGATGCCCATTTCCCCCAGCAGCAGGATGTCGGCGCGGGTGTCCACAGCCGCCGCGCCCCGTTGCAGCGCGTCCAGGCATTCCCCTTCGCTCATCGCCGGTTGATCGGTGAAATCCCGCGTCGGCCTGTCGAGGTCCAGCGCGATCACGTCCAGGTCTGCGCCCGTGGTCCGGCACAGCTGGTTGATCGCCGCGCCCCCGGCGGCAAAGTTGGCCACCATCTGCGCCGTCACCTCTTGCGGAAAGGGGTTCACCCCCTGCGCGCAGACCCCGTGGTTGCCGGCAAAGACCAGCGCCTGCGCCCGCTCGATCGCTGGCCGGTCGGTACCGCGCCAGCCCGCCATGAACGCGGCCAGATCCTCCAGCCGCCCCAGCGAGCCGGGCGGTTTCGTCAACTGCATCTGGCGCGCCGTTGCGGCCTCGGCCGCGGCCATGTCGAAACCGGGAAGATCGAGAGAGGTCACCGCGTCCAGCGACGCAAGGGGCAGGGTGCTCATGCGGGTTTGACTTTCAGTGGATGGCCCGCGACGCAGAACCAGAGTTCGTCGCAGGCTGTGGCGATATGTTGATTGACCAGCCCCGCCGCATCGCGAAAGGCGCGCGCCAGGGCGTTTTCCGGCACGATCCCGGCACCGACCTCGTTTGTGACGAAGATCACCGGCGCAGACTGCGCGGGCAGGGCCTCGGTCAGGGCGTCTACGGCTGCACGCCAGTCCTCTTCGGCCAGCATCAGGTTGGTCAGCCAGAGCGTCAGGCAATCGACCAGCCGGGGCGTCGTGCCATCGGTGTCCAGCAGGGCGCCCAGCAGATCGCGCGGGGCCTCGACGGTCCGCCAATCCGCATCGCGGCGGGCCTGGTGCAGGGCGATGCGGTCTGCCATTTCGCCATCATGGGCCTGGGCGGTGGCGATGTAGATCGCGGGCCGCCCGAGTTCGAGCGTCATGCGCTCGGCAAGGCTGCTCTTGCCAGAGCGTGCGCCACCCGTGATGAGGATCGACTTTCCCATGCGGTCGTGACAAAGCATGTTCCGATCTGGTTGAAAAGCCCCGAAATGACGCTGCCCGACGCCTCTGAACTGCTGTTGATTCGACATGCGCCCGCCCTGCATGACGGGCGTTTGTGCGGACGTATGGACGTGCCCGCAGACTTGGGTGAGGCAGCGGTGTGGGAACCTCTGCAGGCCCTTGTGTCGGAGATCGATCATCGCGTGGTCAGCCCGGCGCTGCGCTGTCGTCAGACGGCCCATGCGCTTTGGCCCGCGGCCACGCCGGAACAGGACGCGCGGCTCTGGGAACAGGACTTCGGCGCACATGACGGGCTGCGGTTCGACGAGATCCCCGACATCGGCGCGCTGTCGTCAGAAGAGTTGGCTGAACACCGTCCGCCAGGGGGCGAAAGCTTTGCCGACATGGTGGCTAGGGTGTGGCCGGCTCTGGAGGAATTGGCAGAGAAGGCGCGGCAGGCCGGGCCGGTCGCCGTCGTGGCCCATGCCGGTACGGTGCGTGCCGGGCTGGCGCTGGCCCTGGGCGCGGTGCCGCCTGCGCTGGGGTTCGAGGTCGCGCCCTGGTCGGTGACCCGCCTGCGCGCCTATCCCGGCGGTCTGTCGGTGATCTCCACCAACTGGCGCCCGATCTAGCTGCATGGTCTTTGTCGCGGGGCATTTCGGGGAATGGCTGCAGGGGCGGCTGGGGCCTGACGGGCCGGTTGCCCTGGTGACGCTTGCCTGCCCGGACCGGGGGGTCACGGTGACACGACAGGGCGAGGGGCCGTTGCAGGTTTCTGGCACACCCGAGGTGCTGGCGCCGGCACTGGTGCAGCGTTTTCTGAGTGACCTGGGCGTGACGCTAGAGGGAGAGGTCAGGATTGAGCCCGATTTCCCGCCCGGCGGAGGCGCGGGCATGTCGACCGCCGCGCTTGTGGCGCTGGCCCGTCTTGCCGGGATCGAGGGGGTCGCGGTGGCGCGGGCCTGCTTGCAGGTCGAAGGCGCAAGCGATCCCGTGATGTGGCCGGAGGCTGACCGCCTGCTCTGGGCATCGCGACGGGCAGAGGTGCTGGGCACGGTCGGCCCGGTGCCACAATGCGAGATCCTTGGCGGCTTCCATGGCGCCCCGGAGCGGACCGACCCTATCGATACGCGGTTTCCCGATGTGGCCGACCTGGTCGCCGACTGGCCGAGGGCCGGCTTGGCGGGCAAGGCGGCGATTGCCAGCGAATCCGCCCGCCGCTGCTCGGCGCTGCGCGGCCCCACCGACGACCCGACCGAGGCGTTGGGAGAGGATCTCGGCGCGTTGGGCCATGCCCGCGCCCATACAGGCCCCGCGCGCGCCTTGATCTTTGCCCCCGGGACCATGCCTGACGGGGCCGAGGCGCATATGCAGGAGGCGGGGTATACCGGGGTGTTCCGGTTCATGACCGGAGAGCCGGATTGATCTTTGCGCAGGTCATGCTGATCGGCCTGCTGCTGGACGTGGCACTGGGCTGGCCTTCGGCGCTTTTCCGGCGACTATCGCATCCGGTGGTCTGGATCGGCGCCTTGATCACGGCGCTTGAGGCGCGGTTCAATGACGGGACCGCACGTCGGCGCTTTGCCACGGGCGCGCTGACAGTGCTGCTGGTCCTGCTGGCGTCCGTCCTTCCTGCTGCTCTGGTGACGGTGGTGTTGGGCAAGGGGTGGGCGGCGGTGCTGGTGCTGGGCGTGTTGGCCTGGCCGCTGATCGCGGTGCGCTCGATGTACGATCATGTGACTGCCGTACGCGATCCGCTCTTGGCCGGAGATCTGCCCGCCGCCCGCCACGCCCTGTCGATGATCGTGGGACGTGACCCCAGTGCGCTGGACGGCGCGGGGATCAGCCGAGCGACCCTGGAAAGCCTGGCCGAAAATACCTCGGACGGCATCGTCGCGCCGCTGTTCTGGGGCGTGGTGGCTGGGCTTCCCGGGATCGTGGGCTACAAGGCGATCAACACGATGGATTCCATGATTGGCCATCGCAATGAACGATACGAGCATTTCGGCAAGGCCGCCGCCCGGCTGGACGACCTGGTCAATCTTGTCCCGGCACGGCTGACCTCACTGGTTTTTGCATTGGCTTCCGGTATGTTGCGGCGCTCTTTGCAAGTCGTTTCTCAAGACGCATCACGCCACCGCTCGCCCAATGCGGGCTGGCCCGAGGCTGCCTTGGCGGGCGGGTTGGGCGTGCGCCTGTCTGGGCCACGCATTTACGGCGACCGTGTCGCTCAGGAGCCTTGGGTCAATGAAGGCGCACCCGATCCCGGGGCGCGCGACATCTCGCGGGGCCTTGCGCTTTATGTGCGTGCGATGTTTCTCTGCGGCGCGGCCCTGATCGGGCTGGCAATACTCTAGGGGACAAGATGCGCGACCACGGCGGCGATCTGGACCGGGCCAAGGCCCGCTTTGGCGATGGCGACTGGCTGGACTTGTCGACCGGGATCAATGCCGTGCCCTATCCGCTGCCAGAACTGCCGCCTCGGGCGTGGGCGGCCTTGCCCACGCGGGCCGAAACCGCAGCCTTGGAGGCTGCGGCGCGGACAGCCTACCGGGCCGGGGCCGAAACCGACTGCATCGCCCTTGCCGGTGCACAGGCGGCTATCCAGCTGGTTCCGCGGCTTGGCGGACCGGGTGAGGCTCGCGTTGTCGGCCCCACCTACAATGAACACGCGGGCGCGTTGGCGGCGCAGGGCTGGACCGTGACGCAAGTCGAGGATGCGGATGGATTGAAGGGCGCGCGGCTTGGGGTCGTGGTCAACCCGAACAACCCGGATGGTCGGTTCTGGACGCCGGAGGAACTGATCGACCTGGCGCAGGACGTGGGCCTTCTGGTGGTGGACGAAAGCTTTGCCGACCCCGCACCGGAGTATTCTGTCATCCCCTTTCTCGACAGTGTGCCGGAAGGGATCCTGATCCTCGTCCTGCGCTCCTTCGGCAAGTTCTACGGACTGGCGGGATTGCGATTGGGATTTGCGCTTGGCCCGTCAGCATTGGTGGAAGAAATGCGGCGGCTGGCAGGACCCTGGGCGGCCAACGGGCCGGCAATCACCATAGGGTGCACAGCGTTGGCGGATGCGGATTGGCAGACGAAGACGATCGCGCGGCTGTCCCGCGACGCGGTGCGCATGGATGCGCTGGCCGAGGCGGCGGGCTGGTCCCTGGTGGGGGGCACGGTCTTGTTCCGGACCTATGAGACGGGCGACGCATTGGCCGCGCAGGAGCGTCTGGCAGAGGCGCGGATCTGGAGCCGCGCCTTCCCCTATTCGGCAGGCTGGCTGCGGCTGGGCCTGCCGGGGTGCGAACCCGATTGGGCGCGGCTGGAGGCGGCGCTAAAGGGCTGACGGCGCTCAGCGGGCGGCAGCGAGAAGACCTTCGACGTCCAGATGTGCCTCAAGGTGATCGGCAAGGGCTTCCAGCGTCGCTTCGACCGTCGCATCATACGAGGCGCTGGCTTCGACCCCGAAACCATTCAGCCATGCGGCGCGAAAGCGGTCGTCGCGGAACATGCCATGCAGGTAGCTGCCCATCACCCGGCCATCGGCGCTGATCGCCCCTTCGGGATTGTCCCCGACAAAGGCGAAGGGGCGGACGCGGTCCGGGCCGTCGCTGCGGCCGATATGGATTTCGTAGCCGTGGAACGGGGTGCCGGTGGCCGCATGGCGGGCATTGACCTCTGTCAGGGACTTGTCTGCGGTCATGACGGTGTCGATCTCCAGCAGGCCAAGGCCGGGATCGCGGCCCGCCGGCCCCTCGATGCCCTGCGGGTCATCAACCACGCGGCCAAGCATCTGGTAGCCGCCACAAATCCCCAGCACCCGACCGCCACGGCGGTGATGCGCCATCAGGTCCACGTCCCAGCCTTGTTCGCGCAGGAAGGCAAGGTCGCCGCGGGTGGACTTGCTGCCGGGCAGGATCACGAGGTCGGCGTTGCCGGGGATCGCCTCGCCGCGCCGGAGCATGGTCAGGCGCACGCCCGGTTCCTGCGCCAGCGGGTCGAGATCGTCGAAATTCGCCATGCGCGAAAGGCAGAGGCAAACCACGTGCAACCCGTCGCGACGGGTTTGCGTGCGGATGTCCAGCGCATCCTCTGCAGGCAGGCGCCAGGCCTCGGGGAACCAGGGGGCGACACCATAGCCGCGCCAGCCGGTGCGCTCTTCGATCAGCTTGTAACCCTCGTCGAAAAGACGAGGATCGCCGCGGAACTTGTTGACAAGAAACCCGGAAATCCAGTTGACGTCGTCGGTCGGCAGAATTGCCTGGGTGCCGACGATCTGGGCGATCACGCCGCCCCGGTCGATGTCTCCGGCAAGGATTACCGGCACGCCTGCGGCCTCGGCAAAGCCCATGTTGGCGATGTCGCCATTGCGCAGGTTCACCTCTGCCGGACTGCCGGCCCCCTCGACGATCACCAGGTCATGCACCGCCTTGAGTCGATTGAAGCTTTCAATAACGGAACCAAGAAGTTGCGGCTTCAACTTCGCGTAGTCCCGGGCCTTGGCGGTGGTCACTCTCTTGCCCTGAACGACCACCTGTGCGCCCACATCCGTTTCCGGTTTCAACAGGACCGGGTTCATGTCGGTATGGAGCGGTAAGCCGCAGGCCAGCGCCTGAAGCGCCTGCGCCCGCCCGATCTCACCTCCGTCAGAGGTCACGGCGGCATTGTTCGACATGTTCTGCGGCTTGAACGGGGCCACCGAGTAGCCACGCCGCAGCGCCGCTCGGCAGAGACCCGCCACCAGCATGGACTTGCCGACATTGGACCCGGTGCCCTGGATCATCACCGCGCGGCTCATGACGCGATCCCCAGTCGGACGGGCAGATCAAGGCGGGTGCGCGCGTCAAAGTGAAAGGTCTGCCAGCCGCGTCGGGCTGCCGAGGCCAGGTTCTCGCGGTTGTCGTCGATCAGGAGCAGGTTCTGCGGCATCATCCCCGACCAGCGTTCGATCTGGCCGAAAAAACCCGGATCGGGCTTGGCCACACCCATCGGGCCAGAGGCAAAGATCGTCTCGACATGTTCTGACAACCCCATGACATCCATGATGTAATCTGCCCTCGGTGCGGGATTGTTGGTGCCGATCACGGCGCGCGCGGGACTGCGTGCCAGCCAGTCGATCACCTGTTTGTCGGGCCGGTCCTCGGCCTGCAACCAATGGTCCAGCAAGACCGCGGCGCTGACATCCGTGTGCTGCGTGGCCAGCCAGTCGGCCAGCGCCTGTTCCAGTGGCAGCGCGCCGCGCAACACGCGTGCGGCCTGTCCCGGCCGGTTCAGGAAGGCGCGAAAGGCGCGCGGCGACAGACCCAGCGTCCGGTCAAGGTCCGCGACCCATCCGAAAGGTTCGCCCGGCGGTTCGGCGTTCAAAACGCCGTCGAAGTCCCAGACGACAAGTTCGGCGGTCATTTAGGGTAGATCAGGGCAGTTGCGACATAGCCTGCGGGCAAGGGCACAGTCGGGGGCGTTTCCAGCCGCTGCGCCACGTGGTCCGGCAAGAGGTGCGTGTGCGGCCCTTCTGGAGAGGCGCCGTCCGGCGGGGGAATCTCGGCGTCGATCTCAAGCCGCAGACAGGGTGTCTCGATCACGCGTACCGGTGCGGCGTCCCGCAGGGCCAGGCCGCTGCGAGACAGGTGATCCGGCCACGCGGTGCCCTGGCAGCGGGCCAGCCTTGCAGCAAGCGCCTTGTTGCAACGGACGGTGAATCGGGCGGCGCGGCTGCCCAGCCCCAGGTCGAACCGCGTGCCACCGGCATCGCGCGGCAAAAGCGCGTCTTCGTCCGGGCCAAGCGCGGTCAGGGATCGGGCAGGATCGCGCAGGGCGCGACCGATCGGAACGGCGAGCGCGATCAGTGTCGGCGCCTCCGGGCGGTCTATCTCGAAGGCGGTGAGGTAGCGCGCGGCCTCCAGCCGCAGCGCGGCATTGTCCAGTTGCAGGGTCAGCACGCCATCACCGATCTGTGCCGCGCATTCTATCCCCGGCAAGCGCGACAGCTCTCCCGAGGCCCCCCATATGCCCGCTACCAGCCGCGCACCGTCTTCCGCGATGCGGCGCGCGGTTTCGGTCAAGAGCGTGTCACCCTGCCAGGACAGGCGGCGCGTCTTCAGCCCCATGTTCGTGGCGCGGGCGGGCAAGGCGGCCCAGACGCCGGCGCGGAAATCGTCCGAGGCACTGCCCCAGCAAGCGATCTCGTCCAGGCTGCGGGCGCATCCCGTGCACAGTTGCGATGCCTCGTCGATCACGCATCGCGCCACGCAGGGGCTGGCCGGGGGCAGGCGGGTCATGCGGCTCATGGGCCTAGAACTCCACGCCTTTCTGTGCCTTCACGCCGTCGCGGAAGGGGTGTTTGATCAGGTCCATCTCGGTCACCAGGTCGGCGGCCTCGATCAGTTCCGGCTTGGCGTTGCGGCCCGTCAGGCAGACATGGGTCATGACCGGTTTCTGGTGCAGCAGGAAGTCCACCACCTCGTCGATGTCGATGTAGTCATAGCGCAGGGCGATGTTGATCTCGTCCAGCAGGACGAACTGGATTTCGGGATCGAGGATCTGTTCCTGCGCGATCTTCCAGCCGTTCTGGGCGGCGGCAATGTCACGCTCGCGGTCCTGGGTTTCCCAGGTAAAGCCCTCACCGGACACGAAGAACCGGCATTCCTCGGCAAAGCGGTCGCGCAGAAAGGTCTTTTCGCCCGTGTCCCAGTTGCCCTTGATGAATTGCACCACCGCGCAGGGCATGCCATGCGCGATGCAGCGCATGATCATACCGAACCCGGCCGAGCTCTTGCCCTTGCCCTTGCCGGTGTGGACCATGATCAGACCCTTTTCCTCGGTCTTGGTCTTCATCATCTCGTCGCGGGCGGCCTTGATGCGGCGCATCTTTTCGTTGTGGCGGGTGGTGATCTCGTCCATTGCGCGCTCCGTTGATCGGTTCAGGCAGGAATTGCATCCGTGTCGCGCCCCGTCAACGTGCTTCGCGATTGACATGTCCGCCCGTCTGTCGCACCACCCCCCTCACGATGGTTCCCCGGAGCACCCGGGGAGGACAACAGGGAACGCGGTGAAACCCCGCGGCTGCCCCCGCAACTGTAAGCGGTGAGCGCCCTCGCAACGTGCCACTGGCCGGACCGGCCGGGAAGGCGCGGGGGTGCCGCGACCCGCGAGCCAGGAGACCTGCCATCCCAGGTGCAACTTTAGTCCCGGGCGGGGTGCCCCGGAGGAGGTCGGAAATGGATCACGATACGCAGCAGGACGCGGGCCAGGCGCCGGTCGAACTGCTGGTTTGCGTCAAGTGTCGGCGCGGCGAAGACGTGCCGGAGGGCGGTGTGCGCCCGGGCCAGCGCCTGCACGATGCGCTTGCCGAGCGCGAGATGCCCGAGGGCGTCACGTTGACGCCGGTGGAATGCCTGCAGAACTGCGACTATGGCTGTTCCGTTGCCATGCGCGGGGGGCCGGAACGCTGGACTTACGTCTACGGAAACCTTCACGAAGCGTCGCATCCGGACCTGCTGGCCGAAGGTGTCGCGCTGTATCATGCGGCCCGTGACGGGGTGATCCCCTGGCGCGCGCGGCCGGAACATTTCAAACGCAATTGCATCGCGCGCATCCCGCCCGAACAGACCGGAACGCCGGAAAAGGAACAGACATGACCGATCTCGCCAAGCTTCCCGTCACCGTCATCACCGGCTTTCTGGGCTCGGGCAAGACGACGCTGATCACCCACCTGATGCAGAACCCCGGTGGCAAGCGGCTGGCCGTTGTTGTCAACGAGTTCGGCGACGTGGGCGTCGATGGCGAAATCCTCAAGGGCTGTGCCATCCCCGATTGCCCGGCGGAAAACATCATGGAGCTGGCCAACGGCTGCATCTGCTGCACCGTGGCCGATGATTTCATTCCGACGATCGAGGCGCTGATGGCGCTGGACCCGCGCCCGGAACATATCCTGATCGAGACCTCGGGTCTCGCTCTGCCGAAACCGCTGCTGAAAGCCTTTGACTGGCCGGATATCCGGTCCAAAATCACCGTGGATGGCGTGATTGCGCTGGCCGATGCAGAGGCGGTGGCCTCGGGGCGTTTCGCGCCCGACGTGGCCAAGGTGGATGCACAGCGGCTGGCGGATGACTCGCTGGATCACGAAACGCCGCTGTCGGAGGTCTTCGAGGACCAGATTTCCTGCGCCGACATCATCCTGCTGACCAAGCCGGATCTTGCGGGCCCCGAGGGCGTGGCAAAGGCCAAGGAGATCATTGCCGCCGAGGCGCCGCGACCGCTGCCGGTGATCGAGGTGGCCGAGGGGGCCGTCGATCCGCGGGTGATCCTGGGGCTGGAGGCGGCGGCAGAGGACGACATGGATGCGCGTCCCAGCCATCACGACGACCATGACGACCATGAACACGACGATTTCGAGTCGATCGTCGTCGACATTCCCGAGGTGTCCGCCCCCGCCGATCTGGTGGCGCGGATCGAGGAACTGGCAAAAAGCCAGAACATCCTGCGGGTCAAGGGCTATGCCAGTGTCGCGGGCAAGCCGATGCGCCTGCTGGTGCAGGCAGTTGGCGCAAGGGTCCGGCATCAGTACGACCGTCCGTGGAAAGCGGACGAGCCCCGTCAAGGCAGGCTTGTCGTGATCGCCGAACATGACGATATCCGCCCTGATGCCATCCGGGCCGTGCTGGGCGTGGCCACGGAGGCGGCGGAGTAAGGCGGGCCTTACCCGCCGCGCCGGAGCGGTGTCATGCACGTCATCTTTCGCGAAAGCCACGGACTCGAAGAGAGCGAGACCCCGACCGATCTGGCGCAAAGCCCGGCGGACCTTGTGGTGCTGTCCTTCTCGGATTCCGACCTCGGCGCCTTTGCCGCCGGCTGGGAGCGGGGCGGCGGGCGCGCGGGGCGAATGCCCTCGTTGCGGCTGGCCAATATCGCGGCGCTGAAACATCCGCTCTCTGTGGACACCTATGTTGAACAGACTCTGGAGGGGGCCAAGGGCATCCTGGTCCGGCTGATCGGTGGCGTGCCCTATTGGGCCTATGGCATCCAGCAGATCGCCGCCTTGGCACAGGCGAAGGGGATCGCCCTGGCGGTGCTGCCGGGGGATGGGCGGGTCGATACGCGGCTGGACGAGGTCTCGACCCTGCCGGTCTCCACCCTGCGGCGGTTGGCACATCTTTGCGACGCGGGCGGCGCGGTGGCGGCCCAGGCCGCGCTGGCACAGATGGCGTTGGCGGCGGGGCTCTATGCCGGGCCGGTGCGCGGCGCCAAGGGGTTGCCGCAGGTCGGCGGCTGGCTGCCGGAGCACGGGGTCTGCTGCCCGGTTCTGGCGGCGTTGCGGGATGGCGAGGGCGGAGGGGGGCTGTCTGCCCCCCGCTTGCCGGAGGCAAGCCCCCCCGAGAGGATTTCGGGAGAGAAGAAACCGCGCCCGCTGGTCTGCCTGGTTTTCTACCGCTCTTACCTCGTATCGGCGGACATGGCGCCCATGGAGGCGCTATGCGCCGAATTGCGGGCGCGCGGCTTTGACGTTTTGGGGTTGTTCGCGCCTTCGCTGAAGGCGCCGGGCGCCTCGGGATGGCTGGCGCGGCAGGTGGCGCACCTGGCGCCCGTCGCCATCGTCAATGCAACCGCCTTTTCCGGGCGCGGGGCCGAGGGGGATTCGCCGCTGGATGCGGGAGAGGTGCCTGTCTTCCAGGTGGCCCTGGCGACTTCTTCGCGCGCGGCCTGGGCCGAGGCGGAGCGGGGCCTGTCCCCCGCCGACCTGGCCATGCACGTGGTATTGCCGGAAGTTGACGGGCGGCTGTTCACGGGCGCCGTGTCCTTCAAGGAACCGCAGGCGCGCGATCCGGATCTGCAATTTGCCCGCGTCGCCCATGCGGCGGATGCGGTGCAGGTGATGGCCGCAGCCGATCGTGTTGCGCGTTGGACCAGGCTGGCGGCCACGCCCGAAGCCGACCGGCGGCTGGCGCTGGTGCTTTCAACCTATCCGGGGCGCGACTGGAACCTGGCCCATGCGGTCGGGCTGGACGCGCTTGCCTCGGCAGAGGCGATCCTTGCCGATCTCGCAGAGACCGGTCACGACGTCGGTTCGGAAGTGTCGGCGGAGGCGCTGCGCGCGGCGCATCTGAACTGGCCCCTGGGAGAATACAGGGCCGCACTGGCGCGCCTGCCCGAGGCCTTGCGTGACGATCTCGAGGCCGCCTGGGGTGTGCCCGAGGCGGATGCGGATGTTGTCGATGGCGAATTTTCCTTCCGCGTGCTGAAGCGGGGCAAGGCGCTGGTGGCGCTGCAGCCGGAACGCGGCACGCCGGAGCAGCGAGACGACGACTACCACGACCTGTCCCGCGTGCCGCGCCATGCCTATGTCGCCTTCTACCTGTGGCTGCAGCAGAGAGTGGATGCGCTGATCCATATCGGCGCGCATGGCACGCTGGAGTGGCTGCCCGGCAAATCGGTCGCGCTGTCCAATGCCTGTTGGCCCGAGGCGCTGACAGGTGGGATGCCGGTAATCTATCCTTTCATCGTCAACGATCCCGGTGAGGCAGCGCAGGCGAAACGCCGCATCGGCGCGGTGACGCTGGGCCATGTACCACCGCCCTTGCGCGAGGCCGCCGTTCCGGAACGGCTGGCCCGGCTCGAGGCGCTTCTGGACGAGTTTTCCAATGCCGACGGGCTGGATCCAAGACGACGCGATCGGCTGATGCAGGACATTCGGGCCGAAGCGCAAGCGGTTGGGGTCGAAGGGGATCTCGGCCTCGAGACCAGCGCCAGCACCGCCGAGGCGATCACCCGGATCGACCGCTTTGTCTGTGACATCAAGGAAAGCCAGTTCGGCGATGGGCTGCACGTCTGGGGGCGGGCGCCCGTGACGGGTGGCGGGATCGATGCGGCGGAGTCCGTCGCGGCGGAACGTCGTGCGCTGATCGACGCGCTGGATGGCAAGCGGATCGCGGCCGGACCGTCAGGCTCGCCGTACCGGGGGCGCAGCGATGTCCTGCCGACGGGGCGCAACCTGTTTACGACCGACCCACGCTCGGTTCCGACGCGCAGCGCCTATGCTCAGGGCGTCAAGCTGGGCGAGGAACTGGTGCGGCGACACCTGCAGGACGAGGGCGACTGGCCGCGCGGGCTGATCGTGGATCTCTGGGGCTCGGCCACAATGCGCACGGCTGGCGAGGAGTTTGCCATGGCGCTGCATCTCTTGGGGGTGCGCCCCGTCTGGGACCAGGGCAGCGAGCGCGTCAGCGGGATCGAGGTCATCCCCATTGCCGAGCTGGAGCGGCCCCGGATCGACGTCACGCTGCGTGTGTCTGGCCTGTTCCGCGATGTTTTTCCGACGCTGTCCACGCTTTTCGGTCAGGCGGTCAAGGCGCTCTCCGAACGCGACGAGGCGCGTGACTGGAACCCCTTTGTCGGGCAGGCGGGCGCGCGGGTCTTCGGCCCGGCGCCGGGGTCCTTTGGCCTTGGGATCGGGGCGCAGATCGGCGACTATTCCGAGGGATCGCGACAGGCGGCGGGTGAGGCCTGGCTAGCGGCCTCGGCCTGGGCCTATGACCGGGGGGAGGGCGAACGCGACGCCGCGGGCTTGCGGGAAAGGGTGCGTGCGGCAGAGGCCTTCGTGCACCTTCAGGATCTGCCGGAAACCGACCTTCTGTTGGCCGAGGATTACGCCAGTCACGAGGCGGGCTTTGCCGCAGCCCAGAGCGTGACCGGGGGCAAGGCCGCGCTCTACCACATGGACAACACGGATCCGTCGCGCCCCCGCGCGCGGGGATTGACCGAAGAGATCGCCCGCGTGGTCCAGGCGCGGGCGGCCAATCCGGTATGGTTGGCCGGGATGCAACGGCACGGGTTCCGGGGGGCGGCGGAAATTGCCGCAACGCTGGAGAACATGGCCGCCTTCGCGCAACTGGCAGACGTGGTGCCGGGGCATCTTTTTGATCTCTACTACGATGCGACGCTGGGCGATGAAGCGGTGACGGAGTTCCTGCAAGAGGCCAACCCCGAGGCATTTGAGGCCATGCGGGCACGGTTCGCGGCACTGCATGCGGCGGGGCTCTGGCAGACCCGCCGGAACTCGATCCTTGCCGCGCTGGAGGCGGCGGAATGAGCGTGCCCGAGATCAAGGGGTGGTGTCCGGGCGCATATCGTCCGATGCGCTCGGGCGACGGGTTGGTGGTGCGGGTACGTCCGCATCTTGGGCGGATCGACGTCGATCAAGCGCAGGGGCTGGCGGAGATCGCCGAGAGCCTTGGCAGTGGGATCGTCGAGGTGACGGCGCGGGCCAATCTGCAACTGCGCGGTGTCACGGATGACGGGTTCCCGCAGGTGATCGAGCGGCTGGATTCGCTGGGCCTGTTGCCCGGCGCTGCCGAGCGTGAGGCGCGGCGCAACGTGATCCTCGCGCCGTTTGACGATGGCACGGCTGACCCCCTTGCCGAGGCCCTGTATCAGGGACTCGAGGCGGCGCGCTTTGCGGGACTGCCGGAGAAATTCGGGTTCGTGATCGATCCCGGCCCGCAACGACAACTGGACGAGGTCAGCGGCGATATCCGGATCGAAGCGGCCGGCGATGGGCTTATAGTCCGCGCCGATGGCTGCGCCACCGGGCGCACGGTGGTCGAGGAAGAGGCAGTGCGCTTGGCGTTGGATCTGGCGGCCTGGTTCCTCGACAGCGGCGGTGTCGGATCAGACGGGCGCGGACGCATGGCGCGGCACATCGCGTCGGGCGCCGAACTGCCCGCGTGTTTGCGCGGCACGGCCGTCCCGAATGAACCCGTTCCGGCCCCAGAGCCGGGACCTCGTTCTGCCGGGATCTGCGTGGCTGCGCCCTTTGGCCTGTTCACGGCGCAGGCGCTGCGACACCTGGCTGGAACCGGCTCCGAACTGCGCGTGACCCCGTTCAGGATGCTCTACTTGCCCGCTGTCACCCGTCTGACCCCGCACGACGACCTCGTCACCGACCCGCGCGACCCGATCCGCCGGATCGAGGCGTGTACCGGTGCGCCGGGTTGCCCGCAGGCCAGTGTCGCCACCCGCGATCTCGCCCGCAGCCTTGCCGCGCATGTGCCCGAGGGCCGGCGTTGGCACGTCTCGGGCTGTGCCAAGGGCTGTGCCTTTCCGCGCGCTGCCGATCGTACCTTGGTGGGGAATGGCGGCGCATTCGATCTTGTCACGCCGGGGGCGCCGTGGGATGAGCCGCTCCGCCGCGGGCTGACCCCTTTGGACATCAACGAACTTATCAGGCCCTGAAATCAATGCCCTATACATACGAAAAAGACGGCGCGGCCATCTACAAGGAGAGCTTTGCCACCATCCGCGCCGAGGCAGAGCTGGACCGCTTTGCCCGAGACGAGGAACAGGTGGTGGTGCGCATGATCCATGCCGCCGGCCTCGTGGGGCTGGAGCGCGATGTGAAAGTGTCGCCCGGCATGGTTGCAGCCGCACGCGCGGCGCTGGAGGCGGGCGCGCCGATCTTTTGCGATGCCTTCATGGTTTCCGAGGGGGTGACACGCAAACGCCTGCCGGCCGGCAATGACGTGATCTGCACCCTGCGCGAGCCCGAGGTTCCGGACCTGGCCACGCAGCTCGGCACCACGCGCTCTGCGGCGGCGCTGGAACTGTGGCGGCCCCGGCTGGCGGGCGCCCTGGTGGCCATCGGCAACGCGCCCACGGCGCTGTTCCACCTTCTGGAGATGCTCGAGGATCCGGAGTGCCCGCGCCCGGCGGCGATCATCGGCTGCCCGGTGGGATTTGTGGGCGCGCGAGAAAGCAAGGACGCCCTGTGGGAGGCACAGCCGGTGCCCTCGCTGATCGTCGAAGGGCGGCTGGGCGGCAGTGCCATCACCGTCGCCGCCATCAACGCCATCGCGAGCCGCGCGGAATGAGGGGCGGGACGGTCTTCGGCGTCGGGCTTGGCCCCGGCGACCCCGAATTGATGAGCGTGCGCGCCGACCGGCTGGTGCGCAATGCACGGCATGTGGCCTTTTTCCGCAAGGCGGGGCGGTCCGGCCGCGCGCGCGGGATCGTCGACGGAATGCTGCGCGAGAATGCGGTTGAATTCGCGATGGAATATCCGGTCACGACCGAGATTCCGCTGTCGGACCCGCGTTACAACCAGATCCTATCGGCATTCTATTCCGATTGTGTCGCGCATCTGAAAGCGTTGGTGGCGGCGGGCGAGGACGTGGTCGTGCTCTGCGAGGGCGACCCGTTCTTCTATGGCTCCTTCATGCATCTTTATACCCGGCTCAAGGACGACGTGCCGGTGCATGTGGTGCCCGCGATCACCGGCATGTCCGCGGCCTGGACGGCGACCGGTGCGCCGGTGACCTGGGGCGATGACATCCTGTCGGTGCTGATGGGCACGTTGCCCCTGGCGGAATTGACGCGCGGGGCGTTGGATGCGGATGCGCTGGTGGTCATGAAAATCGGTCGGAACCTGCCCAAGATCCGCGAGGCGTTGCAGGCGGCGGGCAAGATGGACCGCGCCTGGCTGGTGGAATACGCCAGCATGGACGGGCAGACCGTCATGCCCCTGGCCGAGGCGGATGACCGCGTGTCGCCCTATTTCTCGATCGTCATCGTGCACGGACAGGGGCGCAGGCCATGAGCGGCTGGGTCGTGATCGCGGGCCTGGGTCCGGGAGACGAGGCGCTGGTCACCCCCGAGGTGACGGCGGCCCTGCAGGAAGCGACCGATATTGTCGGCTATATTCCCTACGTCCGGCGCATCCCGCCGCGAGAAGGGCTGCGCCTGCACGAAAGCGACAATCGCGTGGAACTGGACCGTTCCCGCCACGCGCTGGATATGGCGGCAGAGGGGCGGCGGGTGGTCGTGGTCTCGTCGGGCGATCCGGGTGTCTTTGCAATGGCCTCGGCGGTCTTTGAAGCGGTCGAGGCCGGCCCGGCGGAATGGCGCGCGCTTGAGATCCGGGTATTGCCCGGCATCACCGCGATGCTGGCGGCGGCGGCCAAGGCGGGTGCGCCACTGGGACATGATTTCTGCGCCATCAACCTCAGCGACAACCTCAAGCCCTGGGCGCTGATCGAGAAACGCCTGCGTCTGGCGGCAGAGGCGGATTTTGCCATGGGGTTCTACAATCCGCGGTCCAAGTCCCGTCCCGAGGGCTTTGGCCGTGCCTTGGACGTGCTGCGCGAAGCCTGCGAACCGGAGCGGGTGATGATCTTTGCCCGCGCCGTCTCGACGCCCGAGGAAGAGCTGCGGGTGGTCCGCCTGTGTGACGCCACGCCCGAGATGGCGGACATGCGCACCGTCGTCCTTGTCGGCTCCTCGCTGACGCGGGTGATCGAGCGGGAGGGTGCGCCTTGGGTCTATACCCCAAGGTCCGTCCCGGAATGAGCCAGCCAGTCCAGCACCTCCTGCGGGGTGGCGACCTCGTGGCGCTCGGGCAGGGCGGGGCGGTCGATCATCACGACCGGGATGTTCAGCGCCCGCGCGGCGTCCAGTTTGGCCGAGGCGCCGCTGCCGCCCGCGTTCTTCGACACCACCAGGTCGATGGCGTGGTCCTGCATCAGCGCTCGGTCGCCTTCGGCGGTGAAAGGCCCGCGATCCAAGATGACGTGGTATTCGGCGAAGGGCGGCGGGGACTTCGGGGGATCGACCAGCCGCAGCAGGTAGTAATGCTGCGGGTTGGGCGCAAACTCTTCCAGGTGCATCCGGCCAACGGCCAGCATGACCCGGCGGGGCGTGGTGTCCAGAGTGGCGACCGCACCGGCAATGTCCGGTACATGGCGCCAGCGATCCCCGGCCTGCGCCTGCCAGGCGGGCCGCGTCAGGGCCAGCATGGGGATCCCCGCCTGTCGGGCCGCGTGCACGGCGTTGGTGCTCATCTGCGCGGCAAAGGGATGGGTGGCGTCCACCAGGTGCGTGATGCCAGTGTCGCGGATGTAGCGCGCCAGCCCTTCGATACCGCCAAAGCCTCCGACGCGCTGTGGCAGGGGCTGGCGGCGCGGACGTTCGACCCTGCCGGCAAAGCTGACGGTGCCCTTGACCCCGCGTTCCGCCATCAGGTTGGCCAGCGCCGTGGCCTCTGTCGTGCCGGCCAGGACCAGGAGGTTCGGCGTCATGTCTGAGGGTGCTCCCTGGCTGGTGATCATCGGTCTGGGTGAAGATGGACCGGAGGGGCTGTCGCCTGCAAGCCGCGCCGCGCTGGAACGGGCGGAAATCGTCATGGGACCGCCGCGGCACCTGTCCTTGTTGCCGGACCTTGGAGCAGAGCGCGTGGAATGGCCGGTGCCGTTTTCTGACGGTCTGGACCTGCTGGAGGGGTTTCGCGGGCGACGGGTGGCGGTGCTGGCCTCGGGCGATCCGTTCTGGTTCGGTGCGGGCAGCGTGATTGCGAGACGGTTTGGGCCGGGTGAATGGCGGGCGCTTCCGGGGGTATCCTGTTTTGCGCTGGCCGCGGCGCGGCTGGGCTGGGCATTGGACAGGACGCTGTGTCTTGGGCATCACGCGGCGCCGTTGACACGGCTGCGCCCCTATCTGGCCCCGGGTGTCCGGATGATCCTCACCCTGCGTGATGGCGAGGCTGCGGCGGATCTGGGCAGATACCTGGCCGGGGTAGGTTTCGGTACCTCGCATATTTGGGTGATGGAGGCCTTGGGCGGTCCGCGGGAACGTGTGACCAAGGTGCGGGCCGAGGCTGTGTCCGGGGAATTCTCACACCCGGTGGTGGTGGCTGTCGAGGTCGCCGGAGAAGGGGCGGCACTGTCCCGTGCCTCGGGTATCGATGATACGTTTTTCGACAGCGATGGCGTGATGACCAAGCGCCCTGTGCGGGCATTGACGCTGTCGGCCCTGGCGCCGAAACCCGGGGAACGGCTTTGGGACATCGGCGGTGGGTCCGGCAGCATCGGGATCGAGTGGTTGCTGAGCCATCCGTCGACCCAAGCCGTCGCGATCGAGCCGCGCGCGGATCGGATTGCGCTGATCACTGCCAATGCGGCGGCTCTGGGCGTGGACCGGTTGCAGGTGGTCGCGGGCCATGCGCCGCAAGCTCTGGCAGGACTGGATGCGCCGGACGTGGTCTTTGTCGGCGGCGGACTGAGCGCGGCGCTGCTGGACTGGTTGTTCACTCATCTGCCCGGGGGAACGCGGTTGGTGGCCAACGCGGTGACACTGGAAAGCGAGGCGCAGCTGATCGCGGCCCATGCGGAACGAGGAGGGGACCTTTTGCGGATCGAATTGGCACAGGCGGCAGCTCTGGGGCCGCGCCGGGGCTGGAAAGCGGCCTACCCGGTTGTGCAGTGGAGTGTGACACTGTGATCGTCGCGGGGTTCGGTTTCCGCAGCGCGGTCTCGGTACAGGCGCTCGCCGAGGCGTTGTCCCTGGCGGGGTCCGGGCAGACGGTCTCGGCGCTGGCCACGGCAGCGGACAAGGCGACATCGCCGGCATTCGCGGCCTTTGCGCGGCAAGTTGGGTTGCCGGTGATCGGGATTGACGCCGCCACGCTCTCAGCGCAGGAGGTGCAGACGCAATCGGAGGCCAGCACGGCGGCGCGCGGCACAGGTAGCCTGGCCGAGGCGGCGGCGCTGGCCGCGGCCGGGCCGGGGGCGCGGCTGATCGGGCGCCGGGTGGTCTCGACCGACCGCATGGCCACCTGTGCGCTGGCAGAAGGAGAGGGCGCATGACAGTACATTTCATCGGGGCAGGGCCGGGTGCGGCCGACCTGCTGACCCTGCGCGGGCGCGGCCTGATCGCGGCCTGCCCGGTCTGTCTCTATGCCGGGTCACTGGTGCCCGAGGCGGTTCTGGCGCATTGTCCGCCGGGCGCGAGGATCGTGAACACGGCGCCGATGGACCTTGATGCCATCGTTGCGGAAATCGCTGCGGCCCATGCCGAGGGCAAAGACGTGGCGCGGCTGCATTCCGGCGACCTCTCGGTCTGGTCGGCAATGGGCGAGCAATTGCGGCGGCTGGATGCCTTGGAGATTCCCTATGACGTGACGCCGGGCGTGCCCTCCTTTTCGGCGGCGGCGGCGGCGTTGGCGGTGGAGCTGACGGTGCCGGAACTGGCGCAATCGCTGGTGCTGACGCGCACGCAGGGCCGCGCCTCGCCCATGCCCGAGGGGGAGAGCCTTGCGAATTTCGCCCGCACGGGGGCGACACTGGCGCTGCATCTGTCGGTGGGGCAACTGGAAAAGGTCCAGGCAGAGTTGCTGCCGGGCTATGGCGCGGAGTGTCCCGTGGCCGTCGTCTATCGTGCCAGCTGGCCCGACCAACGGGTGATCCGTTGTACGCTGGGCACCCTAACAGAGGCTGTGGATGAGGGGATTTCGCGCACTGCGCTGATCCTCGTCGGCGCGGCCCTGGGCGAGGGACCGCGGGCGGAAAGCCGGCTTTATGCGGCGGATTATGACAGGCGCTACAGACCGCAGAGCGCCGAAAGTCCCTGGGCGGAGTGGCAACATGGCGATGACTGATCTTCCCCCCGGCCTGATGATCTCGGCCCCTGCGTCGGGCACCGGCAAGACGACCGTCATGCTGGGGCTGCTGCGTGCCTTGCGCGACGAGGGGCTTGCGGTGCAGCCCTTCAAGTCCGGCCCCGACTATATCGACCCGGCCTTTCACCTTGCGGCCAGCGGGCGGGCGTCTTTCAACCTGGATACCTGGGCGATGGATTGCGGTCTGCTGGATGCGGTCGCGACGCAGGCGGATGGCGCGGATATCTGCATCGGCGAGGGGTCGATGGGGCTCTACGACGGGGTGGCGACGCGCGGGCAGAGCGGGTTCGGGTCCTCGGCAGAGACCGCCCGGCGCATGGGCTGGCCCGTGGTGCTGGTGGTCGACGTCGGCGGACAGGCGCAATCGGCGGCGGCCACAGCAATGGGGTTCCGGGACTACATGCCCGATCTGCCCTTTGCCGGGGTGATCCTGAACCGCTGCGCCTCTCCGCGGCATGAGCGGCTGACGCGCCTGGGCATGGAAAAGACCGGGATCACGGTGCTGGGCGTGTTGCCCCGGCGCGGCGATCTGACCTTGCCGGAACGGCACCTTGGCCTGATCCAGGCGGTCGAACACCCTGACCTAGAGGCGGCGATCGCGGGTTATGCCGATTTCCTGCGCGAACATGTCGATCTTGCGGCGATCCGTGCGGTGGCGGATGGGCAGTCGGACGCCCCGGCCGCCGGGCTGCGCCCGGCAGCGGCCCGCCCGCCAGCCACATCCGATTTGGCCCGCCCACCAGGGCAGCGCATCGCGCTGGCCCGCGATGCGGCTTTTTCCTTTACCTATCCGCATTTGCTGGAAGGGTGGCGGACTGCGGGGGCCGAGATCCTGCCGTTTTCGCCCCTCGCCGACGAGGTCCCGGACGAAAGCGCCGACTTGGTCTGGTTGCCGGGCGGCTACCCAGAGTTGCACGCCGAGCGGCTGGCCGCGGCAGAGCGGTTTCGGGCGGGATTGCGGGCCTTCGCCGAGACGCGGCCCGTGCATGGCGAATGCGGCGGGTACATGGCGCTTGGCGCGGCATTGGTGGACAAGGAGGGCGTTTCGCATCAGATGGCGGGCCTTTTGGGACTGGTGACCTCTTACGAGAAGCGCAAGTTCCACTTGGGATATCGCCGCGCGGTGCTGGAGGGGGAGATGACGGGCTTTGCACCGGGGACCGCCCTGCGCGGGCATGAGTTCCATTATTCCACCATCCTCGAGCAACCCGACGCCCCCTTGGCGGCGGTGGCGGATGCCGATGGCAACCCGGTGCCAGAGACCGGCTCTCGAAAGGGACATGTCACCGGCACCTTCTTTCACCTGATCACGGCGGAGGTCCCGGCATGAGCGGTTTCGTCAGTTTCGTGGGCAGCGGTCCGGGCGATCCCGAGCTTCTGACGCTCAAGGCCGTGGACCGGCTCAAACGCGCCGATGCGGTGCTTTTCGATGACCTGTCCTCGGGGCCGATCCTGAGCCATGTGCGCCCCGGTGCTGACCTGATCGGCGTTGGCAAGCGGGCCGGGCGGCCCTCGCCCAAGCAGAACCATGTCAGCCAGTTGCTGGTGGAGTATGCGCAGGAGGGCGGACGGATTGTCCGTTTGAAATCAGGGGATTCCGGGCTGTTCGGGCGGCTTGAGGAAGAGCAGGTTGCGCTGCGCGCGGCGGGGATCGACTATGAGATCATACCGGGCATTCCCTCTGCCGTGGCGGCGGCGGCGGCCTGTGGCATCCCTCTGACCCGGCGGTTGACCGCGCGCCGGGTTCAATTCGTGACAGGCCACGATGCCAGCGGCGCATTGCCCCCGGACCTGGACCTCAGGGCGCTGGCCGATCCCGGTGCCATGACGGTGGTCTTCATGGGCAAGCGGACCTTTCCGAAACTGGCAGAAGCCTTGATTTCCAATGGCTTGCCAGAGACGACCCCGGCGATTCTGGCCGAGGCGGTCTGTACCTCCGAACAGAGCCTGTACCGGGACACGATGGCGGGCCTGTCGGCGCGACTGGCGGGAGAGGTCGGGACCAAGCCGGCGCTGATCCTTTACGGGCCGATGGCCGAACTGGGGGTGGGGTTTGACTGAACTCTGGCTGGTCGGGATCGGGACAGGCAACCCCGACCATCTGACCTTGCAGGGCCAGCGCGCATTGCGTGAGGCCGCGACCGTTCTGATCCCGAGAAAGGGGGCGGCCAAGGAGGACCTCGCCGAGGTTCGCCACGAGATCTTGCGGTGTGCGGGTGCCAAGGCGCAAGTTGCGCCATTCGATATGCCGGTCCGGGATGAGCGCCTGCCTTACCAGGAGCGGGTGGCACGCTGGCATGACGCCATCGCCGACCGCTGGATCGCGGCGCTGGAGGGGGCGCCGGAGGGGCCCGTGGCGCTGCTGGTCTGGGGTGATCCGGGGCTATACGACAGCACGCTGCGCATTGCCGAACGGCTGGGCGATGATGTGAAAGTCAAGGTATTTCCGGGGGTTACGGCGCTTCAGGCGCTGACGGCGGCACATGCGATCCCGTTCAACACGGTGAATGGCGCCGTGGTCGTGACCACCGGGCGGCGTTTGCGGGATCACGGATGGCCAGAGGGCGCCGAAACGGTGATCGTCATGCTGGACGGCGAGTGTTCGTTCCAATCCCTTGATCCGCAAGGCATTTCGATCTGGTGGGGCGGGTTCCTGGGGATGGAGGAACAGGTGCTGGAGGCCGGGCCGCTGGCGGACACCGGCCCTAGGATCGTGGAGACACGGGCCGAAGCGCGGGCGCGGCACGGCTGGATCATGGACACCTACCTGATGCGGCGCGAGGGGCGGACCTGAGGCGCCGGGCCTTGTACGTTTTGTACAAAACGTACATCGAAATCAGCATTTTGTACAAAGCGGCAAGCACTCGTTAACTCTTGTCGCCGGGGCGTGCTGTGCGGGCGGGGAAATCCGGACTGGGTGGCCGGGAAACTCTTGCTAGACTGCAGGGCGAATCCCGCGCCCGGAGTGTATTTTTCGATGTCCATTGCCCGCCTGATTGCCGCCGCCTCGATCCTTGCCCTCGGCAGTGCCGTTCAGGCGCAGGACTTGATGCTGTTCCCGCCCGAGACCTTTGGGCAGGTGGTCGCGCCACGAAAGGAAACCTTGCTGGACGCACAGCTTGAGGCGCAGGTGGGGGCCTACAACAACGAGTTCGTGTCCAGCTATGGCGACAGCTCGATCTTTGTCCGAACGGGCCGCGCCGTGGGAATGTTGCAGATCCTGACCAATGTCGGTCACGCGCCCTGCACCGCCTTCCTTGTCGAGGGCAACAAGCTGGTGACCAACCACCATTGCGTGCCGGGTATCCTGAAACATCCCAGGATGGTCGAGAAGGGCGCGACCAGTATCGCGGCGGTGCAGTTCCACGCGGGCTTTCTGCGTGACGGGATCGAGGACGGGGTCAAGAGCTTTCACGTCAACCCGGTGCCGCTGGAGACCAGCGAGGCGCTGGACTACACGGTGCTGCAGGTGCTGGGCGATGCCAATGCCGAGTTCGGCGCGCTGGACCTCTCGGCGGCGGTGCCCAATGACCGCGATCCCTTCTGGGTGATCGGCCACCCGATGGGCGAGGCGCAGCGGATCAGCCGCGAGAAATGCCAGGCGGACAGCCCGGCGGTTGCGGGGAACAGGCTGCGCCATACCTGCGATACGCTGCCGGGGAATTCCGGTTCTCCGGTGATCGACGCAGGGTCGCAGAAGGTGATCGGGCTGCATCACGCCGGGAGCCGGGCGGGGGATGTGAATTTCGCCGTACCGATGGCCGATATCCTGGCGCAGTCGGAGGTGTTGAAGGCGGTAGCCAAGGCGCCGGAGGTGCCGGAAGCCAAGGATGGCGCCGACAGGGACGCGGAACGCGCGCTGGCGGCAGCACTCGCGGAACTGGAGAAGTTGCGCGCGGAAAAGGCGGAACAAGACGTGGCCGTGCAGGCCAAACCCGTCGAGGCCGCCGATCCGGTTCCGGAACCGGAGGACAGGCGCGAGATCCTGCGCCAGTCGCAACTGCACCTGAACACGCTGGGGTGTGATGCGGGTACGCCGGACGGGATCATGGGGCCGCGCACGCGCGAGGCATTCCGCCGTTTTCTGGCGGCGACGGATGCGGCGCTTGAGGTCGGTGATCTTGGAACGCCGCAGGCGCTGGAGGCCATCAAGGCGCGGTCGGGCAGAATCTGCAGGCAGGTGGCCGCAGCGGTCCCGGAACCGGGGGCCGGCGCACCGAGGGAACCGGCCCAGGCCACGCCGCCCGCGCCGGTCTATTCGATGGTCGGAACCTGGAGCTGGTCCGCGACATGCCCGCTTGGTACGGCCACGGGCCGCACCGTTTACCGGTCGGCGGGGGGCACTGCCTTTACCGGTACGATCAGCGGTACATCGGGCACCGGAACCACGCGGGGTGCACTGAACGGGCGCAGATATTCGGCCACGGAGACCTTTGGCTGGGTCACCAGTAGCGCCAACGGCACCCTGTCCAAGGATGGCCGGGCCCTGACCATGAGCGTATCGAACGGCTGCAGGGTCACGGCGCGCAAGAACTGACGTGGCGCGATAGCCTGCGACTAGACCGGCACCAGCTTGCCGTCGGTCAGTTCCAGCGCGCAGGGCGCGATTCTTTCCCGGAAGGCCGGGTCGTGTGACACCAGCAGGATCGGCAGGGGCAGGGCGTCGATGATCTCGGTCAGGCGGGCCTGGTTTTCCGGGTCGAGCGCGTTGGTGGGCTCGTCCAGCAGCAGAACCTCGGGCGACATGGCGAGGACCGTGGCGAGGGTGACGAGGCGTTTCTCGCCGCCCGACAGCTTGTGCGTGACGCGGTCGCGCAGGTGCAGAAGGTCGAGCACCATGAGGGTCTGTTCGACCACGGCCAGCGCCTCGTCGCGGGTCTTGCCCAGGTTCAGGGGGCCAAAGGCCACGTCCTCGGCCACGGTCGGGCAGAACAGCTGGTCGTCGGGGTCCTGGAAGACAAGGCCGATGCGGCGGCGGACCTCGTGGAAATCCCTTTCGCGGCTGCGGGCCCGGTCAAAGATGGTCACGGTGCCCGAGCTGGGCCGTTGCAGGCCGAGGATCATCCGCAGAAGTGTCGACTTGCCCGCGCCGTTGGGGCCGGTCAGCGACAGCCGTTCGCCGGGGCCAAGGCGCATCGAGGCGCCCGCCAGCACCGGGGGCTGGCCGGGATAGGCAAAGTGCAGATCGTCCAGTTCGATCATCGCAGCGTCAGTTCCAGTGTCAGCAGCAGGGCAAGGGCGCCGGCCAGAACCAGCGCAAAGAGCGCATCGGCCCGGGTACAGCGGAACTCTTGCAAAAGCACGATCCGGCCCGAGAATCCACGGCATTTCATCGCGCCCAGCAGGCGTTCGGAACGTTCGATGGCGCGCACCATCATCATGCCGACGAGATAGCCGAAGCTGCGGTAGCTGTGCCAGTTGGTGCCGGGGCGAAAGCCGCGCACCTTCATCGCGGCGCGCAGGCGCAGGTATTCCTGGCGCAGCACCTCGACGTAGCGGATGGTGAACATCAGCAGGTGCACCAGGGTTTCCGGGGCCTTCAGGCGATAGAGCGCGTGGCCCAGCGTCACCGGCTCCATCGTGCCGACAAGGGTGATGAGGGCAAGCACCACGGCGTTGGCGGTCAGGCCGATCTGGATTGCGCGGGCGAGGCCCTGCCAGGAGGCGGGATAGCCCCAGAGGGTAAAGATCGGGTCGCCGGGCACGGTGAAGGGCAGGAGCGCCAGCATGAAGAGGATGAAGCCGTCGACCATCGCGACACGTTTCAGCGTCTTGCCGGGCGGCAGGCGTGAGAGGGCCAGCAGGGTCAGGGACAGCGCCAGCGCGGCGGAAAGCGCGATCAGGCTGTCGAGGGCGACCACGAATACGCCGTAGGCGACGGCGGAGAGGATGCGCACCCGCGGGTCGAGCGCCGCGATCGGGCCGGGGCCGCGCCGGGGGCCGTCGCCGGGCAGGGCGGCGCTGGTGTTCGACAGGATATGCGTCACGCCCCGGCCTTGGTTTTCAGCTGGCGGCGGGCGGCGATGTAGAAGCCCAGCCCGAACAGCCCGAGGATATAGCCCATGCCGCCGAGGATGGTCTGCAGGTCGTTCTTTTCGCGGTAGGCGGCGATCTCGCGGCGCAGGGGGCGCATCTCGTCGCGGACGATGCGGGCGATCTCGGCCCGGTCGGCATCCGACAGCGCGACGCCGGGCGCGGCCGGGGCGGTGGCGGCGGCGGGCGCCGCGGGTTCGGGCGCGGCGACGCCGAGGATGCGGGCGACCTCTTCGGCGGGCATGGTGACTTTGGCCAGGTGCCCGGCGCCGAGATCGGCGCGGAAGGTGTGGGCGACCGGCTCTGTCGGCTCGAAGATGAAGAAGCCGTTGGCGTCGGTCACGGTCTCGCCCAGCAGCGCGCCGTCGGGACCGTAGACCTCGACCGGCTGATCGGTGGCCATGTCGCCGTTGGAAAACCCGATCTCGCCCTCGATGGCGCTGCCCGAGGGAAAGACGGCGGCGATGACCTTGTGCGCCAGCGCAGGGGCGGGCAGGGCCAACAGGGTCAGGAGAAAGGCCAGCCGGATCATGCCTGGACGTCCTTCATCGACAGGAAGAGATCGGGTTTGACCTTGCGCGCCAGGAGGACGGCAAAGCCGGTCAGGAGGCCCTCGATGACCATGATCGGCAGGTGGGCGACAAAGACCAGATGCGCCACGGCAAGGAATTCGTCGCCCGAGAACATCAGCGACAGGGCGACGAAGAGCGTCGTCAGGGCGGTGGCGCAGGCGCCGCCGATGCCGCCCCAGATCGCTGCCCCGACTGGACCGCCGCGCAGGATCAGCGGGCGGAAGAGCAGGCCGACGATCACCGCCGCAAGCGCGATGTTGACGGTGTTCACGCCCAGGACGGTCAGCCCGCCAAAGCCGAAAAACACCGCCTGCAGCAGGAGGCCGACGAAAAGGGCGGGGAAGGCGGCCCAGCCGAGGATCAACCCGGCCAGACCGTTGAGGATGAGATGCACCGACGACGGACCTACGGGCACATGGATCAGCGAGGTCACGAAGAAACTGGCCGAGAGCACGCCAGCCGCCGGGATACGGTCCAGCGGCAGGGCGCGCAGGCCCAGGGCGATGCCCCCCGCCGCCGCAACGGCGCCGCCGATGACGACCGGGTTCGAGAGGGCTCCGTCGACGATGTGCATGGGGTTACTCCAGTTCCCAGGCGCGAATCCACAGGACCGCGTCCTGGCTCAGTTCCTTGCCTTCATGTTCGGTCACCGGACCGGTCCCGAGGGCGGCAAAGCCCCAGTAGCCTGCCTTGGGGATGCCGAAGGTGAAATAGCCGTTGGCATCCGAGATCGCCACGACGGCCCCGCCGGGCGGCGGGCTGGCCACGGGGGCGGTGGCGGCGGATCCGTCCATGTCCGGTTCGGCGGCCATGTACTCGATCTCGATTTCCGCGCCGGCGACGGGTTCGCCATCGGCCAGCACCTGCCCGGTGAAAGTGGACCCGGCGATCACGTTGTAGGGCTTGATCAGCGGCAGGATCTCTGTCGGCAGGCCCACCGGTTCCATCCAGTCGGTCGGCAGCGTGTTGCGGTTCAGCACGGACTTGGTGAACTGCTGGATGTAGGTGTCCTCGGATTCCTCGAAATAGGGCTGGGGCACCGTCACCAGCACATAGTCGCCCGAGCGTTTCACCGGAACCGAGCCCAGGAAGGCGGCGGCGGAATTGCTGGCGCCGGTAAAGGTGATCGGCTGGAGCGTGTCCATCAGGTCGGTCTTTTCGCCGCGATGGATGACATAGAACTCCTGCGGGCGATCGAGGTCCATGACATGACCGTTTTCGAAGGGGTGCCAGAACACCAGCTTGACCGGCACGTCGCCGGGGCGGTCGATCAGGGCGTCGGTGGTATATTCCAGCAGGAAATGCGCGGGCGCCGCGGTGGGCAGCGCCATCATGGCCGCGATAAGGGCCTGTTTGCCATGGGTAAAAAAGGGCACTGTCATCGTCCTTGTCCAGTCTGCGCCATCCCCGGCGCAATGCGGTGTGCAAACGTGGGACAAGGCGGCCGGAGTCCGGACAGGACACAGGCCAGACGCTCACCCCGACGTCCGGTGGAACCGTGGCCATGCGGGCCACGGGTGTCCGGCAGGTCTCCTGACTCGCGGGTCGGTGCCTGGGCCTGCCTTCCCGGATTGCTCCAGTGGCGTCTTGGCCCGGCTCTCCGCTTACAGTTGCGGGGGCAGTTGCCGGATTGGCGCGGATGCGCCGCACGGCATTCCCTCTTTCCCCCGGAAAGTCGCCTTTCCGGGACCGGTCACGTCACCGTGTGTGACAGGTTCGCCAATGCGGGGCAATGGTCAAAGTGACGGGCCGGGGGCCTCTTTCGGTTTGACGGTTGACGGGGCGCGGCGGGCGGCGGATAGCTGTGGACGACCGCTATCGCTAACGGAGGGCAAGGCATGAAACGCTCGCGCATCAACGCCATCATGACGGAGGCGGACGAGATGATCCGTCGCCACGGGTTCACCCTGCCACCCTTTGCGCAATGGTCGCCAGAGGCCTTTGTCGCGCAGGCGGGCGCGGCGCGGCATGTCATCGACGCACGCTGCGGCTGGGACATCACCGACTATGGCGCCGGGCGTTATGACGAGATGGGGCTGTTCCTGTTCACCCTGCGCAACGGGCTGCTGTCGGACCTGACCTCGGGGCGGGGGATGTGCTACGCGGAAAAGCTGCTGATCTCGAAACAGGATCAGCTGTCGCCGATGCACACCCATGTCATCAAGGCAGAGGACATCATCAACCGCGGCGGCGCGACGCTGGTGGTGGAATTGTACGGGTCTGACGACAAGGGCAATTTCGCCGAGGATCGCGGCGGCACCGTGATGTGCGACGGGATCGTGCATGACTATACCCCGGGCGAAAAGCTGCAACTGGCGCCGGGCGAAAGCGTGACCCTGCGGCCGGGCGACTGGCACGCCTTCTGGGGCGAGGGCGGCGATGTTCTGATCGGCGAGGTCAGCACCGTGAACGACGACGAGACCGACAACATCTTTCGCGAGCCGATCGGGCGGTTTTCCGACATCGAGGAGGACGAAGCGCCGCTGCACCTGCTGGTCAGCGACTACAAGGCCTGGCTGGAGGCCTGAGGCCGGGACTTGCCAAGCCGGGATGCGGGCGCCACTGTCCGCCTGACAGCGGATGAGGGCAGGACATGCTGAGACGTACACTTGGACAGGGTCGGCCGGAGGTCTCGGCGCTGGGCATCGGGGCGATGTCCTTTGCGGGCTTTTACGGCGCGGTGAGCGAGGAAGAGAGCCACGCGGTCCTGGACGCGGCGCTGGACGCCGGTGTCGATCACATCGACACCTCGAACGTCTACGGCATGGGCACGTCCGAAGAGATCATCGGGCGATTCCTGAAACGCTATGCGGGCAAGGGTGGCAGCCCCTTCCGCATCGCGACCAAGGCCGGGATCACCCGCGACCCGGAGACGGGCGTGCGCTGTTTCGACAATTCCGCCGCCCACCTTGAGGCGGAACTGGACAAGAGCCTCGCGCGGCTGGGGCTGGAGCAGGTCGATCTGTTCTATGTCCATCGCCGCGATCCCCGGATCGAGATCGAGGAGGTCACGGCGACGCTGGCCGGGCTGATCCGCAAGGGCAAGATCGCCTCGTTCGGCTTTTCCGAGATCGCCCCCACCAGCCTGCGCCGTGCCGCCGCCGTGCATCCGGTGGCCGCCGTGCAATCGGAGTATTCGTTGCAGACGCGCCTGCCGGAGATGGGCCTGTTGCAGGCCTGCGAGGAACTGGGCACCGCGCTGGTCGCCTTTTCTCCGGTGGGGCGGGGGCTGCTTTCGGATACGCCGCCGACGCCGGAACGGGTGGCGGCGGCGGGGTTTCTCAAGGTCAATCCACGTTTCACCGGTGGCAACCTTGAACGCAACATCGCCGCCAGCCAGCCCCTGCGCGATCTTGCCGCCGAGGCGGGCTATGCCACGGCCACGCTGGCGATCGCCTGGGTCCTGTCGCAGGGCCGGACCGTGCATGCGATCCCCGGCACCCGCAGCCCGGGGCACCTGCACGAACTGGTGCGCGGGGCCTCGATGATGCTGGGCGATGACCTCAAGGCCGAGATCGAGCGCTGCCTGCCGCTGGGCTGGGCGCATGGCTCGCGTTATTCGCCAGAGCAGTGGGTCGGCCCGGAATCCTATGGCTGACCCGGCATTCCCAAACACAAGGACAGTTGAAATGGACTATGTTTTTCCGCCCGCACCGCAGGCCAGTGCCGCCGTCGAGGGCAGCGCGGCGCGCTTTCCGGTGCGTCGCATCTTTTGCGTCGGACGCAACTATGCCGCCCATGTGCGCGAGATGGGCAAGGACCCGGACCGCGATCCGCCGTTCTTTTTCACCAAGCACGCGGGCGCTTTGGTCGAACACGGCGCCACCGTGCCCTATCCGCCCGAGACAGAGGACCTGCACCACGAGGCGGAACTGGTGGTGGCCATCGGAACCGGCGGGCGCGACATCGCCGAGGCGGACGCGCTGTCCCATGTCTGGGGCTATGCCGTGGGCAATGACCTGACCCGGCGCGACCTTCAGGCGGTGGCCAAGAAACAGGGGCGGCCCTGGGACTGGGCCAAGGATTTCGATGCCTCCGCCGTCGTCGGCCCGGTGCATCCGGTGGCCTCTGTCGGCCATCCGGACAAGGGATTCATCCGGCTGATGGTCAATGGCGAGACGCGCCAGGACGGCGACCTGGCCGAGATGATCTGGACCGTGCCCGAGGTGATCTCGATCCTGTCGCAGTCGATGAAACTGGAACCCGGCGACCTGATCATGACGGGCACGCCTGCGGGCGTGGGCGCGCTGGTGCCGGGGGATACCTGCGAGATCGAGATCGAGGGGCTGGGCCGGGTCGAGTTCGCGATCGGCCCGCGCGGCTGAGGCGGCGCAAGGCCTGACCTGTCAGCCTGCGCGGTGCGTCCCATGCCTGTCTGGCGGGGGACAGACCCGGTCGTAGGCCCAGTTGAAGGCGAAGGCGTAGGCCAGGTAGAACCCGGCAAAGGCCAGGTCCATCACCAGCGCCTGCCAGAGCGATATGCCAATGTACCAGGCCATGAAGGGCAAGAGCAGCGCCAGCAGCCCGGTCTCGAACAGCAGCGCGTTCAGAAGGCGCAGGCGCAGCGTCTTTGCCGTGGTGCCGCGCCGGTGGTGCAGGATCCGGTCGAAGCCGGCGTTGTAGAGCATGTTCCACAGCGTCGCGACCGCGGACCCGACAAGGCCAACGGTGCCGATGTCATGGGCCGGCATGTGGAAGGCAATCGTGCCAAGGGGGACGATCAGGCCAAGAGCAAGCAGTTCAAAGCACAGCGCGTGGCGCAGGCGATCAAGCGGGGGGCGCATGGCAACCTCCGGGAAACGGCCGGGCCGTCCCGGGAGTGTTCCAGTGCTGGAGGTCGTCCTCTGCCGTCCAGATGGGCCCGCCCGCCGTGGCGTTCAAGGCTGAGGTCGAAAGAATTGCCGGCCCCCGGCGGCCGCTGCGGACCGCCGGGTGCTGCTGTCAGGAGGCCTGGCTGTAGCGCGCGCCGTCGGGCGTGTAGCCGTCGAACAGCCGCGCCACCATCCGCGTCAGGGCGCGGCCCTCGGGGGGCATGGCCAGGGTGTCGTTTCCAAGCGTGACGAGGTCGCCGAAGCGTTCGGCGGCCAGGGTCATGTCCTCCCGCAGGTTGTCGACATCGGGGCCGAACTCTGCCCGCAGCGCGTCCAGGTCCAGCCGGAAATCGCACATGATCATCTCGATCGCGCGGGCGCGCAGCAGGTCGTCGCCGGTCATGACATGGCCGCGCGTGCCCGCCAGGTCACCGGCATCGATCCGCTGGACATAGGCGGGCGTCGCCGGGGCGTTCTGGACATAGCCCGTGGGCAGGCGCGAGATCGACGAGGCGCCAAGGCCGATCAGCGTGGCGCAGCGGTCATCGACATAGCCCTGGAAGTTGCGGCGCAGGTGCCCGGTGCGCGCGGCCAGGGCCAGCCCGTCGTCGGGACGCGCGAAATGGTCGATGCCGATGCTGTCGAACCCCGCCTCGGCAAAGCGGCGCGCCGCCAGTTCCGCCAACTGAAAGCGTTCCACCTCATGCGGCAGCACGGCCTCGTCGATCAGTTTCTGCCGCTTGGACATCCAGGGGACATGGGCATAGCCGAAAAGCGCGATGCGATCCGGTGCCAGTTCCAGAACCTTGGCCACGGTGTCGTTCAGCCGCGCCGCGTCCTGGTGGGGCAGGCCATAGACCAGGTCGGCGTTGAGCGAGCGGATGCCCGCCGCGCGCAGATCCTCGACACAGGCACGGGTCACGTCGAAGGGTTGCAGCCGCCCGATGGCCTCTTGCACGACCGGGTCGAAATCCTGGATGCCGATGCTGGCGCGGTTCATGCCCTCGGCGGCCAGCGCGGCGATCTTGTCGCGGTCCACCATCGTCGGGTCGATCTCGACCGAGAACTCGCAGTCCGGCGTGGGCGGGATCACCGCCTTGACCGCCTGCGCCAGCCGGTGGATCAGCGCGGGCGGCAGGATCGTCGGCGTGCCGCCGCCCCAGTGCATCCGGCCCATGTGCAGCCCCTTGGGCAGGATGTCCTTCAGCAGGGCCAGTTCCTGTTCCAACGTGCCGATGTAGCTTTCGACCGGGGCCAGCGTCTGGGTGCCCTGGGTGCGGCAGGCGCAGAACCAGCACAGCCGCTCGCAAAAGGGGATGTGGATGTAGACCGAGACGGGCTCGGCAGGGTCCAGCGCGGCCAGCGCCCGTGCCTGTTCGGGGGCGCCCACCTGCGGGGCAAAGACCGGGGCGGTGGGATAGGACGTGTAGCGGGGCACCCGGGCGTCGAAGAGGCCGAGGGATCTGAGGCGGTCGATCTGTTTCATGCCTTCCCCATGCGCCTTTTGCGGCGCGCGCACCTTGCGCGAGATCAAGGTTCAGGCAGGAAAGGGAGAGGCGCCGATCAAGAGGCCATGCAGGTGCAGGCTGCCTTGCCAGAGCGCCAGCCCGACCAGTGCGCGCAGACCCATTCGCCGGCCATTGGCGCGCATCCAGTCCGGGCGGAGCAGCGGCGCGGGCGAGAGTATGGCGGTGGCCTCGAAAAAGGCCCGGGCCTCGGGGCCGAGGCCGCTTCGTGCCCGGGCATCGAAAGCCGGGATCGCGGCCAGGGCCATGACCAGGAAGGCGCCGAACAGGATCACCTGCGCGAGGTCGCCATTGGGCAGAAGGTGCGCCCCGGACCAGAGCGCCAGCGCGAGGAACAGCGGGTGACGCGACACCGCGGCAAACCCGGGGGTCCGGGGATCGAAACCGGCGCCGCGTTTTCCGCCAAGGGTATAGGGTTGGCGCAGTCCTGCGCCGCAGGTTGCCAGGACAAACGCCAGCGGCAGGGCCAGGTTCGGCGCCCAGCGTGTCCAAGGCGCTTGCGGCCAGAGTTCGACATGGGGCGCCCGGATCGCCGCCGAGATCACCCAGGCCAGCAGGACAAGCGACAGGAGCCCGTACCCGGCGAGATAAGCCCTGCGTCCGATCACGTGCGCCAGCCGTTCCCGCAAGCCGCCGGTGCGCGGCAGCAGGTGGCTGCCGATGAACAGGACCAGTGCCAGCGCGTATTCCGTCCAGTCAGTCATGTGGGCTCTGCCTTGCTGCCGCGACACTTGCCCCGGGTTAGGACCTGAAACCGTGGTTGACCAGCCCCCGGTGCGGATCTGCGGTTCGGAATCGACCCAGGGTGGGGCAGCGATCCAAGGCAATCTTCATGCCGGATGTGCCTGTCCTGCAAACAGGGATTGGGTTGAGCCTTGTTCAGATGCCTTTGGGGAGCGGTGGTGTCCTGTTCGAGAGGAAGTGCCAGCCGGCAGCAATCCAGAATCGTAACCCTGGGTAAACCCGGGGAAGTCCCGGGAAAACCAAACCGCCAGGACGAAAACGCCGCACCGCGATAGGGGCCTTACCTTGGGCCTCATCCCAGCCGCCTGAGACCTGTCGAACGCGCAGGACCAGGGAGGCAGAGATGCGCGTGAAGCCGATCAAGCAGCGGGCGCATTGCGCCTGCGTCAATCCTCGGGTCCGGCGTCATGCACCCCTGTTCAGCGCACGGGCATAGCAGCGCAGGCGGCAGCACGTGCGGACATCCAATGTCGTGATGTCATTGAGTTTCGGCAAGCGGGTGATTTGGCGGTCCGGCTGGTCCGTCCAATGTCCGACCTGAGGTCGTTGTGATGCTCAGGTGTCGCAATGCCCCTACGACGCGAAGGATCGCATGGCCAACCAATCAAGGAACACTCGCAGCCTCGGGGACAGCTGGCGATCCCGGGGGTAAAGCGCGACGACCGGCGAGGGCGCGGGTGCGTAATCCGCGAGCACCTCGACCAACCGGCCCGCCGCTATATCGGCAGCCAGGTGATAGCGCGGCACCTGGATCAACCCGAGACCGCGCCGGGCAACTTCCACCATGGTCTCTGCCCCCGTGGTCGTGAGCGCGGCTGGCAATGGCCGGGTGACCTCGCGGCCATCCTGGATGAAGCTGAGATCCAAGGGCGCGCCGGTCTTGGACGACAGGAAGGCCACCACCCGGTGGCCCTCCAGATCGTCAGGCGTCCGCGGTATGCCGTGCCTCTCGAGGTAGCCCGGCGCGGCGGCCACGGCTTCGGGCAGGTCTCCGAGGCGACGCATGATCAGATCGCTCTGTGCCGGTTGGCCCACCCGGACCACGCAATCGACCCCTTCCCGGATCAAGTCGACCAGACGGTCCCCCTCGGACATCACCAAATCGAGGGCCGGATAGGCGGCGAGAAACGCGGGCAGTTCCGGCAGCAGGAAGTGTCGCGCCAGGGTGCCGTGGACGTCGACCCGCAAGCGGCCCTGTGCCGCGCCGCCGGCAAAGGCGGCCTCGGCGTCTTCCACCTCTGCAACGATCTTCAGGCACCGTTGATGCCAGGCCGCGCCGTCCAGCGTCGGGGCCACCGTTCGCGTCGTCCGGTCGAGGAGGCGTACGCCAAGGCGGGCCTCCATGCGCTTGATCACCTCCGAGACCGTGGAGCGCGGCAGGCCGAGGCTTTCGGCGGTGCGGCGGAAACTGCGGGTCTCGGCGACGCGGATGAAGACGCGCATCTCGTCGAATTTGTCCATTGTTCGCCACTCACGAATTCTGATGTCGATAAAGGGGTAATTATCCAGATCTGACAACACCCCATCTGTGTCTCACGGACTTGCGAACAGGGAATGCGACATGACCGATCACTCTCCAAAGACAGCCCTTGTCACCGGCGCCTCGCGCGGAATCGGTGCCGCCATCGCCGAACGCCTCGCCGCAGATGGCTTTGCCGTGGTGGTGAACTACGCCGGAAACGAAGAGGCCGCGTCCGACGTGGTGGCGCGGATCGAAGCCAAGGGCGGGCGGGCCGTTGCCGCCCGGGCCGACGTGGCCGATCCCACGCAGGTGGCGCAACTCTTCGACCGTGCCGAGGCGGCCTTTTGGCGTCCCGGACGTGCTGGTTGCCTCGGCCGGGATCATGCAACTGGCTTCGCTTGCAGAGAGTTCGGATGATCTCTTTGACCGCACCATCGACACCAACCTCAAGGGCACGTTCAACACTCTGCGCGAGGCGGCCCGGCGGATGCAGGATGGCGGACGGATCATGACCCTGTCGAGCTCTGTCGTCGGCGCGAAGCTGCCATCCTATGGTGTCTATGCCGCCACCAAAGCCGCGGTGGAAGTGATGGGCGACATCCTGTCGAAGGAACTGCGCGGGCGGAACATCACCGTCAATTCCGTTGCTCCCGGACCGACGGCGACCGCTCTCTTTCTTGATGGCAAGACCGATGCGCAGATCGAAGCGCTGTCCAAGGCCAACCCACTGCAGCGTCTGGGCCAGCCGGCGGACATCGCGAATACCGTGTCCTTCCTCGCCGGTCCTGATGGAGGCTGGATCAACGGCCAGACCCTGCGTGCCAATGGTGGCATGGTGTGAAAGAGGCGCTCATGCCCGAAATCGCCCCGGTCAACGGCGCATCACGCGGGTTCGGCGCCAAGACCGCGCACTGACCGCAACCGGTCAGACCATCTGCGCCCCTATGCGCGGGACACTAGAGCGCATTGGCCCAAAGGGCCCGGAAATACCCGTCCATGCCGCTCAGTCCACGGCGACACGCGCTCTTTCAGGCCTGCTTTCAGGTGTGTCAATGCGTGCTAGAACCAGATCGATCATTTCCTGAGCGTATTCGATCTGTTGAGCAAGAATGTCCGCCTGGCCGGGCAGGCAGGCCCTGGCTTCGGCGGTCAGCGCCTCCTCGAAGCGGGTGCCCGTAGAGGCCACACGGTGCGATACCCGGTGCAGAATGTCATGGGCCTTCAGGCGACCGAGACGCTCGGACAACTGCATCATCACGGCTTCGGCATGAATGAGGCCCTGGGTCATGTCGAGGTTTCTCGCCATGCGTGGGGCATTGACCTCCAACCCGGACACCAGCTCGTTCGTCAGTGTCACGGCGCCCGCCAGCTGTTGCACCGCCCGGCAGAGGGCCGTGCGTTCGCGGTAGCCGTGGCCGATGCCGCGCTCATGCTCTTGCAGCATTCCCTCGAGCACGACGGTCGGAACATGGCGCGTGTCCCGCGCGGCTTCGAGGATCGCCTCGCAGATCACCGGGTTGCGCTTTTGCGGCATGGTCGAGGAACTGCCGCGGCCCTCGGCGGCAGGTTCCAGCAGCTCGCCGACCTCGGTCGACATCAGGTGCGCTATGTCACTGGCCATCTTTGCCAGCGCCGCAACCAGCGCCGCGACAGCCGAGGCAAGGGCAACCATGCGGTCGCGGCTGACGTGCCATGAAATGTCCGGCTCCCGTAGGGACAGCGCGGCGGCCAGATCCCGGCGCACGGCCATCCCGTGCCCCTGCAATGCGGCAAGGCTGCCGACAGCGCCGCCGAATTGCAGCACCTCGGCGCGGGACAGAGCCTCGGACAGGCCGTCGCGGGCGCGCAGGATCTGGTCAAGCCATACGGCAACCTTGTAGCCGAAGGACACCGGGACCCCATGCTGCAGCTTGGAGCGTCCCGCGATGGGCGTGCGGCGATGCGCAGCGCAGAGATCGGCCAGCAGGTGCGCGGTCCGATCCAGATCATTCAAGATACCCGACAGCGCCTGACGCAGCTGAAGCACCATGCCCGTGTCCATCACGTCCTGCGTGGTGGCCCCGTAATGAACCCATTGACCGTGGGGCCCTGCCGCATCGGCAATCATCGCGACCAGCGGCGCGATCGGGTACCCCACCGCCAGCGATCCGGTCCGGAGCTTGGCAAGGTCAAGCTTGCCCTGATCGCAGGCCGCCCGGATCGGGGCGACCGCCTGGCCGGGGATGACACCGAGGCGGCCCTGGACCTCTGCGAGGGCCGCCTCGAACTGCAGGTAGGCATCGACCGTCCCGGCCTCGCCAAAGATCTTGGCGCAGCGCTGGTAACCTTCGCTGCCACAAAGAAGACCCGGATCGGTCGATGCAAGCGTCATTGTCGTCAGCCCTCGGCGCCCGGTGCGATCGCGTCCGGGATCTCGACGCCGATTTCCGTGTAGTAGCGCGCGGCGCCCGGATGCAGCGGGATGAAGGTGTTTTTCAGGATGTTCTCAGCCAGCGTCTGCTTGGCCGCCGCGTGGGTCGAAATCATCCGGGCGTTGTTCTCCAGCACTGCGCGGGTGATCTGATAGGCAATGTCGTCGGACATCGAGGCATCTGCGACGACGAAATTCCACATGGCGACAGTTTGCAGGTCGCTTGCTGGTGTCTTGTATGTACCCTCCGGGATGCTGAAGCTGACCGCGTAGGGATTCTCATCCAACAGACGCGCCTGTGTGGCCGCGGACATGCCGAAGATCATCACGTCCTGCGTGTTTTCGAGTTCGGAGAGCGCCGGATGCGGGATCCCGCCAGCAGTCACGATCGCGTCGAGACGGCCATCTGCAAGCTGGCTCGCCTGATCCCCAATGCCGCCGTATTGCAACGACACGTCCAGATCCATGTTGTCCAGCCAACGGGTCCAATATGTGCCGCCGGTGCCGGCGCGGGGACCGGCGCCGACCCGCTTGTCCGCCAGGTCATCGATCGAGTCGATGCCACTATCGGCCAGGGCAATCATCTGAAAGGGCGTCGGATACATGGCGAACAGCGCGCGCAACCCGTCGTAGTCCTGACCCGGTGCCAGTTCCAGCGCACCGTTCATGGCCTCGAAGGCCGGGCCCGAGGTGGTCATCGCCAGTTCGGTCTGTCCGGCCTGCAGGAGAACGAGGTTCTGCGCAGGGCCCTGGGTCTGGCGGGTCGAGGTCGGGATGCCGACCACGTCGCTAAGGATCTGGGCCACGCCTTCTCCATAGACGGCGTAGACGCCACCCGGGGACGCGGTCGAGATTGTCATGGAAGCCGGGGCGTCCTGTGCGGAAGCCGGCAATACCCCGGCGGCGAAGAATGCCGCGCTGGCGATCAGTCTGGTTGCGATGGTCATGAGTTTTCTCCTCTTGCAAACTCGGTGAAGTGAAGGGGTCAGGCGGTTTGATGGGATTTGCGGTGCGAGCGTCGTGCCCAGAGCAACAGGCCCACCGTGATGCCGAGGCCCGCAATGTCTGTCGGCAGACTGGACCAAAGCAGCAGCAGCGCCGCGATCCCGGCTATTACACGCATCGGCGGCCCCAGGGGACCGAACAGCTGACCTTCGCCGGCGACGGCGATCAGCCAGATCGCCACCAGCGCCGTGGCAAAGACATGGGCCGTCTCGATCCAGCTGCCCAGCATCAGGATCTCGGGGCTGGTGTAGAACATGAAGGGCAGGACAAAGGCCGCGATGCCGAAGCGCATGGCCCGGATCGAGGTTGGCCACGGCTTGCCCCCGGCGATTGCCGCACCGGCAAAGGCTGCAATCGCGACCGGCGGTGTGATCGCCGAGATGACAGCGCAGTAGAACACGAACAGATGCGCGGCCAGCGCCGAAATCCCCATTTGCTGCAGGGCAGGGGCCACGACGGCCGCGGCAATGGCATAGGCGGCGGTGGTCGGCATACCCATGCCGAGGATGATCGAGATCATCATCGCCAGCACGAATGCCAGGGCCTGACTTTCGCCCGCTGCCGCCAGCAGTACCGAGGAAAAGCGCCCCCCGAGCCCGGTCAGCCCCAACACCCCGACAACGATGCCCGCGCAGGCCATCACGCTGATCAGCTGCAACGACTTGCGCGCGCTGTCAGAAAGCCCCTCGTAGGTGGTGGTGCCGAGCGTGCGCAGAACGCGGGGCAGGGCGGGGGCCTGTCCGCGCAAGACGGCCAGCCCCAGCATCATCACGGCGCTGGTCACGAAGGCGATGGCCCCGGCGTAGTTCACCTGCAAACCGCTCATCGGCAACGCCACGAAGAGCACCAGCGGCAGGGCCAGCACACGGGACTGGAAGCCGATCTCGCGGCACATCAGCACCAGCAGGGTCGAGGCCAGCCCCCATGTGCCCGCCGCGATGATCGAATAGCCGGACAGCAGCAGGTAGAGCAGCACGACCAGCGGAAGCAGGAAGAACACATCTGCCACCAGGTCACGCGGCTTCGGCAGTTCCCTGCGCGGCAACCCGTTCAGGCCCAGACGCACCGCCTGCAGGTCGACCGTCATGTAGATTGCGATGTAGAACAGCAGGCAGGGCAGGATGGCGGCGGTGACGATCTCGGAATAGGGGATGCCGGTGATCTCGGCCATGATGAAGGCCCCGGCCCCCATGACCGGTGGCGCAAGCTGGCCGCCCGAGGAGGAGGCCGCCTCGATCCCGCCAGCGCTTTCGCGCGGGTAGCCGACGCGGCGCATCATCGGAATCGTGAAAGTGCCGGATGCCACGACATTGGCCACCGCAGAGCCGGACACCGTCCCGAACAGCAGGCCCGAAAAGACGGACACCTTGCCGGGACCGCCGCGGGTTGCACCGAACAGCGTCATGGCAAGCCGCATGAAATAGTCACCCGCGCCAGAGGCCTGCAGAAAGACGGCAAAGGACACGAAGAGGATGATGTAGCGCGATGAGGCCGCCACCGTCATGCCAAAGACCGCATCCTGGCTGTAGACGAAGGAAAAGAAGTTGTCGGTCTGAAAGCCCGAGTGCCGCAGGATGCCCGGCATCCAGGGGCCGACGAAGACATAGGCCACGAAGATCAGAGCGATCACCGGCAGGACCAGCCCCGCCACGCGGCGGGCGAACTCCAGCACCACGATGGTCCCTGCGATGCCGCACAGCATGTCGGCGGTGGTGGTGATGACCCCGGTGCGCATGATCAGCTGGTCGACATTGATAGCAATATAGGCCGAGCATCCCAGCGCGGCCGCGATCAGGATCCCGTCGGGCACCGCGACCAAGCGGCCGCGTTCACGGCGCCAGGCCTTCAACCCGACAAAGGCGATCACCGCGCCGAGGTTGACGTGCAGCACGCGATAGACCCATTCGTCGATGGACCAGAAGTTCAGAACCGCCAGGTGGAACAGCGCGTAAAGAGCCGATACCGCGGTCAGCAGCAAGGCGATCCTGCGCGGCAGTTGCCGGTCCAGTCCCTCGGCATCGAGCTCTTCTGCTGCGGTTGGTTGGCTCGACGGAACCGCGTGGTCATCGGTCATGGTATTTTCCTCCCTTACCAACTTGTTCGGACAAGTTGACATGTTCGGATAGGTTGGGTAGAGTCGCGAGACGTGTCAAGCGCCTAATTTCAATGGTTGCGCAACCTGTTGAAAGGAAATGTAAAAATGAAAAAGCGTTACCCTGAAGTGGCGGCGAGACTGATGGCAGACCTGCGAGCGGGCGCCTTCCGCGTCGGTGAGGCCCTGCCGAGCGAGGCCGCCTTGTGCACGCGCTTCGGTGCCAGCCGGTCCACCATTCGCAGCGCGCTGACCGAGTTGGCGCGGCTGGGCATGATCGACCGCAAGCAGGGCGCGGCGACGCGGGTCATCAGCAGCGAGCCGCCGCCGACCTACGTGCACTCCATGACCGCCACCGGGGATCTGCTGCAATTCGCGGGCGCCTCGAGGCGTGAGGTGCTGAGCGTGAGCCGGGTCGTCGCGGACGATGCTTTGGCGCAGAGACTGGGGGACCGGCCCGGACGGCGCTGGTGCCTCATCCGCCAGACCCGGCATGTCGACGGGCTGGAGGCTCCGGTGGGCTGCACGGATGTCTTTCTGAACGAGACCTACGCGGATATCGCGGAAGAGGTGCAGGACTATTCCGGCCTTGTCTACACGCTGCTCGAGGAACGGCACGGGGTGATCATCCGGGAGATCCGCCAGTCGATCAAGGCACGGCCGGTGCCCGAGTCCTTGGCCGACCTCCTGCAGGTGGCGCCGGGCAGCCATGCCCTGGAACTGCGGCGTCAGTATCTCGACGGCGGGGCGGAGAACCAGATCGCCACGGTCAGCATCTTGCCCGCGGATCGCTACTCTTACGAGATCACGCTGCGTCGCGAAAGGATGTAGCAGGATTGCCGGCAGACGGATCTTGATGCGTTCATGCTGTTGGGGGCCATCGCGCTGACCGCTGGCAGGACCTCCTTCGATGCATCGCGCCACGGTCGATTCGAACGGGCGGCGCAGCGGTTTGCTCTCAAAAAAAGGCGGCCGTGTCGGCCCGTCGAAAGGGCGCAATCTGAACTTCGCCCCGGAATTCGGACACTGATGCAGCTATGATTTGCGGTCTGCCGATCTCCGACGAGAAACGGAGTCCGCGACCGCCCGGTCGAGAGCGCCTTTGCCCTTCAGATTGCGCTCGGTCATTTTCATCCAATGTTCTGCCGCCTGGCGGCTCGGGAACGTGTCGCCGAGGGTGAGGATGATCTTGCCGCGCTATTTCTTGGGGATCACCGCAGTGAAGCTCTTTGCGCCGTCTTTCTTCTGGCGCGCCATGATGGTACCCATCCGGGTCTTCTTTCGGGACATCTTTGCCGATGGTCGGCAGATCGAACCGGGAGGCGCGCGGCGGGTGGACCTTTGTCCAGGGGGGCGATACCTCGCCGGCGCTCCCGGCGGAGAGCGGTGTAACAATTCGGGTGTCGGTGCAACATTTGTTGCACCACCCCCGCAAACGGGGCCAAAAGGCCCACAAATCCAAGACGACGGGTCAGGTGACCATGAGTGCAGAGCCAGATAGACAAGGGGTTTCGGACGTCCACAGGGCCGCGCGGCTAAGCGTGGCTCCCATGATGGACTGGACCGACAGGCATTGCCGCTATTTTCACCGGCTGATCTCCGGCCGCGCGCTGTTGTATACGGAGATGGTGACTGCGCCCGCGCTGGTGCGCGGCGGGGCGCTGCACCTGCTGGACTTCGATGCCGCGGAACATCCCGTGGCGCTGCAGCTTGGCGGCTCGGACCCGCAGGAACTGGCGCAGGCGGCGAAACTGGGCCAGGCGGCAGGCTATGACGAGATCAATCTGAATTGCGGTTGCCCCTCCGACAGGGTGCAATCGGGCACTTTCGGCGCTGTGCTTATGAAACATCCGCAGACGGTGGTCGACTGTGTCAGCGCCATGCAGGATGCGGTGGGTGTCGAGGTGACGGTGAAATGCCGCATCGGCGTGGACGACCAGGATCCCGAAGAGGTGCTGCCCGAATTCCTGGCCCGGCTGGGCGCCGCGGGCTGTTCGCGCATCATCATCCACGCGCGCAAGGCCTGGCTGCAGGGGCTCAGCCCCAAGGAGAACCGCGACATTCCCCCGCTGGACTACGATCTGGTGCAGCGGATGCGGGGCCTGTTCCCGCACCTGCACCTTTCGGTCAACGGCGGCATCACCGATCTCGACCAGGCCGCGGCCTTCCTTGATCAGGGGCTCGATGGGGTCATGGTGGGCCGCGCCGCCTATCACCAGCCCTGGGACATCCTGGGCACGGCGGACGCGCGGATCTGGGGGCGGGGGGACGACCAGAGCGCCGAGGACGTGGCCCGCGCCATGCTGCCCTACATCGAGGCGCACCTGGCGGCGGGCGGCAAGCTGCACCAGGTCACGCGGCACATGCTGGGCCTCTTTTCGGGCCGTCCGGGCGCGCGGCGCTGGCGGCAAGTTCTCTCGACCGGGGCGACGCGCGAGGGCGCGGGACCGGAGCTTGTCGAAGAGGCGCTTACACATATCGGACCAGCAAAGGCGGCCTGAACAAGATGGATCTTTCGGTACTTCTGCCCCTCGTGGGTATTCTCGTGGTGGCGGCGGGCTTTGCCGGTATCCTTGCGGGGCTTTTCGGCGTGGGCGGCGGGATCATCCTGGTCCCCGCCTATTTCTACGTCTTCTCGGCAACGGGGTTCGACGGGCCGCAGTTGATGCAGATCTGTCTGGCGACCTCGCTGGCCTCGATCATCGTGACCTCGACCCGTTCGGTCATGGCGCATAACAAGCGCGGCGCGGTAGACTGGGAGATCCTGAGGACTTGGGCACCGGGGATCGCTTTGGGTGCGGTGCTGGGGGTCTTGATCGCCGCCGGGTTGCGGTCGGATGCGCTGGCGGTGATCTTTGCGGTGCTGGCGACGATCGTGGGCATCTACCTGGCCTTCGGGCGCAAGGACTGGCGCATCGCGCCACAGATGCCGGGGACGGTGACACGGGCCATCCTGTCGCCGGTGCTGGGCTTCCTGTCGGTGCTGATGGGGATTGGCGGGGGCAGTTTCGGCGTGCCGCTGATGACGCTCTACAGCGTGCCGATGCACCGTGCGGTGGCAACGGCGGCGGGCTTTGGCCTGCTGATCGCGGTGCCCTCGGTGCTGGGTTTCCTCCTCGTGCAGGTCGACGGCGCGCCGCCCTGGACGCTGGGCGCGGTCAACGGGCCGGCTTTCCTGATCACCATCTGCATGACAGTCCTGACGGCCCCGCTGGGGGCAAAGCTGGCCCATGCGCTGGACGCGATGGTGCTCCGGCGGATCTTCGCGGTCTTCATCCTGATCGTCGCGGCCAACATGATGCGCGAGGCGCTGTGGGGCTGAGCGTGCTCGAAACGCGCGGCTGGACCCGTTTCGCCGCCGACCCCGCGACGCGGGCCTGGGCGGCAGCGGCGCATGAGGCGGGCCGCGCCGTGCTGGCCGACCCGGCACAGCGCGCGACCTGGCTGCAATGCGAGGGCACCTGGTTCGTGGGCGTCGATGCCCTGCCGACGGCGCCGGATGGCAGTATCGGAGGTGTTCCCCTGGCCGGGGCCGCGCCCGAGGCTCTGGCACCGCTGCCCGACTTGCACCCGGCACAGCTCTCGATCACTTTTCCGGGCTACCCGCGCCCCCGCGCGGGGGAAAGCGAGGCCGGGTTTCGGTATCGTCTGAAACGCGACGCGGCCCATGTGGACGGGGTACTGGCCGAAGGCGCGGCGCGCCGCCGCCGTATCCGCGAACCCCACGCCTGGATTCTGGGCCTGCCGCTGACCGAGGCGGATGCCGGCGCCAGCCCTCTGGTCGCCTGGGAGGGCAGCCACCTGGTCATGCGGGACGCCCTGCGCGGCGCCCTGGCGGGCCACCCGCCCGAGACCTGGGGCGAGGTGGATGTGACCGATGCCTACCAGGCCGCGCGGCGCCGCTGTTTCGAAACCTGCCGCCGGGTCGAACTGCCCGCCGCGCCGGGCGAGGCGCTCCTGCTGCATCGGCTGACCCTGCACGGAATTGCCCCCTGGGCCGAGGGTGCCCAGGCGCCACCGGAAGGCCGCATGGTGGCCTATTTCCGCCCCCGGATCATGGGCGGTGCGGAGGCCTGGCTCTCCAGGTGAGTTCCACGCCAGGCCCCCGGGCTTCTTCTCTGCAAAAATACTCCGGGGGGATCGACCGAAGGGAGATGGGGGCAGCGCCCCCTCCCATGCCCGAAACTGGCCGCCGACGAAGCGGCTGCCCAATTGCGCTGGCGCTCAGTCCCGGGATTTGATCCGCGCCGCACGCCCGCCGCGCCGCTTGCGGAGGCGTCCGGCGCGATCGGGAAGGTCCTCGAGAACCTCGCGGCGCTCGTCCTGGCTCATGCTGGACCACATCGAGATTTCGCGTGTGGTGCGCAGGCAGCCGGTGCAAAGCCTTTCCTGCGGATGGATCACGCAGACCTTGATGCAGGGGCTTTGGACCTCGTTGCGGGACCAGATATCGTCTTTCATGCCCACGTGCTCCGGCCTAGTCGTCGGGTGCGTCCGCCGCACCCGGCTGTGGGTTCAGGTACCGCATCCGGTCCAGTGCTCCTTGCAGGATATAGGCGGCGGCGACGTGGTCGATGACCTCGGAGCGACGTTTTCGTGTCGTATCCGCCTCCAGCAGGGCCTTTTCCGCCGCCACGGTCGACAGGCGTTCGTCCCAGAAGGTGATCGGACCTTTCCAGAGGCCGGCGAAGTTGCGGGCGAAGGCGCGGGTCGATTGGCAACGCGGTCCCTCGCTGCCATCCATGTTGCGCGGCAGGCCCAGCACTACGCCGCCGATGTTGCGCGCCCGCAGGATCTTGACCAGTGCCGCCGCGTCGACGCCGAATTTCTTGCGCTTGATGGTTTCCAGAGGGGTCGCGACCGAGCGGAAACTGTCGCTGACCGCGACCCCGATGGTCCGTGTCCCCAGGTCCAGCCCGGCCAGGGCCACCATTGGCGGCAGGTCGGCGGTGAATGTGTCGATGGTGTCGTGGATCATCGGTGCGGCACTCCGTGGATGACGGCAACCCGGTTGAGCGCCTTGCGGCGCGCAGGTTGTCTCGCCTGCGGCCTCTGGCCTCCGGTTCGGGGCAGGGGGCGCTGCCCCCGTCGCGCGCGGCGCGACTCCCCCGGAGGTATCTTCAGGCCCAAAGAAGGCCGGGGCGCGCAGGGAGCAGATAGGGAGGTCAATCGGCGACCCCGGCGCGTTCTGCGGCTCTTTTCAACAGTTCGAGAGCTTCGGGGCTTTGGGCAAAGACGGTCTGTGCCTCCGTGTAGATTGCCCCGGCGCGGTCGGTTTCCCCAATGACACCCAGCGAAGAGATCAACCGTGCCCAATCCTCGACCGGGCCGCCCTCTTCGGCGAGGCGGCTGGAGAGCTGGCTCACCATGCCGCGGATCATCTGCTGGCGTTCCTCCGGTGTCATGTCCCGGGCGGCGTCGATGTCGGCGGCGCTGGGCCCGCGCGGCGTGGCGGCGGCGAGCTGCGGCATCTGGAAGTTCTGGACGCCGGCCATGAAGGCGAGGTCCTCGATCTGGTCACTGATCGGCTGCACCCAGGGGTCCTGCGCGCTGCTTTCGCGCAGCAGCTTGTTCCACATGCGGAAGCCGACGTCGGGGCGCCCCACCTGGGCCATCATCAACCCGCCGTAATAGCGCGCCACACCATTGTCGGGATCGCGCGAGAGGGCCTGTTCCAGCACGGCTTGCGCCTCGGGCGAGACGTAACCGCCGGCGGCCAGGATCATCATGTCCGCGAGATCGGTAAAGTCCTTGGCGGTGACCGCGTCGCCCTTGAGCCGGATGATCTGGCTCTGCGCCTTGTAGGCGGCCGAGAAATTCCCCAGCGCCGCTTCGGAGCGGGTCAGCAGCACATGGCCCTGGATGTCGTCCGGGCGCGCCTCTACCGCCTGGCGCAGCCGTTCGACCAGCGCCAGGTATTGCGGTGTGGCGTCGGGCGCGGCCTGGGGGGGAATGCGCGCCTCCATCGTGGCCTGCGAGGGGCGGCTTTTCAGCGCCTCCTCGGCCCGGGCCAGCCGCGCCTTGAGCGGCACGTCGCCATATCCCGCCGCGCCGATCTGGGCGTAGAGACCGAAGGCCCCGCCCACAACGACCAGCGCGATGACCGCCGCCAAGACAAATCCCAGCGCTCGGGGTTGCTCGGCCCGGTCGCCGCGCGCCTGCATCTTGGCGTCCGCTGCCAGGAGCCGGCGCGAGATCTCGACCCGCAGGCGTTCTGCTTCTTCGGCGGGGATCTTGCCGCGGGCCGCGTCCGCCTCGATCTCTTTCAGCTGGTCGCGGTAGACCTCGAGGTCGTAGGCCTCTGCCGGGCCCGTGGCGCGCCGGCCGCGCAAGAGGGCCAGATTCAGGGCGCCGGCGCAAAGCAGGGCCAAGGCGGCGGTCACAATCCAGAATACGGTCATCGGCCTCCCTTTCTACTGTCCCACTTAAGACGCTGCGGGGCCGGAAAAAAGGGCAAAAGCCCGTGATGGTGCGCCATGTCGCAATCGGATGCTATTGCGACGGTTACATCCGTTGAATCCATGTCGTTCCGGTAAAATGCTGCTGAACGGACTTGCCGGATTCGAGCCCATGAAACGTTATTCTGCCTTTGCCATTGCCAGAGAAGCCCTTTCCGGCCACAAGAACTGGGAACGCGCCTGGCGCAACGCCCAGCCCAAGCGCCGCTACGACGTGGTCATCGTCGGCGCCGGCGGGCACGGTCTGGCAACGGCCTACTACCTTGGCAAGAACTTTGGCATCACCAATGTCGCGGTGATCGAGAAGGGCTGGCTGGGCGGCGGCAACACCGGGCGCAACACCACGATCATCCGATCGAACTACCTTCAGGATCCCTCTGCCGCGATCTACGAAAAGGCGCGCGCGCTCTATGAGACGCTCAGCCAGGACCTGAACTACAACGTCATGTTCAGCCCCCGCGGCGTCATGATGCTGGCCCAGACCGAGCACGAGGTGCGCGGCTACCAGCGCACCGCTCATGCCAATGCGCTGCAGGGTGTCGAAACGCGGTTCATCACGCCCCGCGAGGTCAAGGAGATCGTGCCGATCATCAACCTCGACGGACCGCGCTACCCCGTGCTGGGCGCGCTCTGGCAGGAGCGGGCGGGAACCGCGCGGCATGACGCCGTGGCCTGGGGCTATGCCCGTGCCTGTTCCGCGATGGGCATGGACATCATCCAGAAATGCGAGGTCATCGGCGTGCGCCAGGAGGGCGGGCGCGTGACCGGCGTGCAGACCACAAAGGGCGACATCGCGTGTGAGAAACTGGGCATCGTCGTGGCCGGGCATTCCGGGGATCTTGCCGCCATGGCGGGGTTCCGGCTGCCGCTGGAATCGGTGCCGCTGCAGGCGCTGGTGTCAGAGCCGATCAAGCCGATCATGGATTGCGTCGTCATGGCCAATACCGTGCACGGCTACATGAGCCAATCCGACAAGGGAGAGATGGTGATCGGCGGGGGCACCGACGGGTACAACGCCTATACCCAGCGTGGCAGCTTTCACCACATCGAGGAAACCGTGCGCGCCCTGATCGAAACCTTCCCTATGGTCTCGCGGCTGAAGATGCTGCGGCAATGGGGCGGGATCGTGGATGTGACGGGTGACCGGTCCCCAATCCTGTCGAAGACCCCGCTGGAGGGCTGTTTCATCAACGCCGGCTGGGGCACGGGCGGCTTCAAGGCGATCCCCGGCTCGGGCTGGGGTTTTGCGGAACTGATGGCCAGGGGCCACTCGCCGCTCTGCGAGGAGTTCTCCATGTGGCGTTTCGGCGAGGGGAAATTCATCGACGAATCCTTGGCGGCAGGGGTGGCGCATTGATGTGCGTGCTACCGATCATGTCTGAAACCGCGCGGAACCCCGTGGGGGGGCAGGTCGTTCTTTGGTCAGATCGTAGAAACGAGATGACAATCAAGGAGGCTTCGCCATGTCCGACGCCACGCATAATAACACGACAACCACAACCACGACCCGTGACCGGGGCGGGAACAGCGCGCTGGCGTTCATCGTCGGCATCCTTGTCGTCGTCGTGGCCCTTCTGGGTTATGTCGTCTTCTCGGGCGGTGTCCCAACGGCCTCGGGTGACGACGGCGCAGATCTCAACATCACCGTGCAAAGCGAAGATGGCGCAGCGCCCGCGGCCGACCCGAAAGGGGGCGGCGACAACTGATCCGTCCATCAGGACCCTAATTTTTCCGGGGGCCGAGGCGCGTCTGCGCTTCGGCCCCTTTGCCTGTTCAGGCATCACATCCCGCAACGACTCTATGCTGCAAGAGGAGACCGGACATTGCTAACTTTCCAATGCCCCTATTGCGGCGTCCAAGCCGATGAAACCGAATTGCACGCGGGCGGCGAGGCGCATCTGACGCGGCACGGTCCCGGTTCCTCGGACAAGGACTTCGAGGCCTACCTCTTCATGCGGCAAAACCCCAAGGGTGTGCATTTCGAACGCTGGCGGCACGTCAACGGCTGCGGCAAGTGGTTCCACGCCGCGCGCTGCACCATGACCCTGGAGGTCTTCGGTGCCTATCCCGCCCAGACCACGGAACCGCCGAAGAGGATCCTCGACGTGATCACCTCCAAACGCCCCGGCTGGACGTGGAGAGAACTGTCCTGATGTTTCTTCTCTCTGAAAATACTCGCTTTCCAACGGCCAATACAGTGTGGAGGCCTGAGACATGAGCACCCGTCTCGCCACAGGCGGCCGCCTGATCGATCGCAGCAGCGACATTCGTTTCAGCTTCAATGGCAAGTCCTTCCGCGGCCACGAGGGCGATACCTTGGCCTCCGCGCTCTTGGCCAATGACCAGGTGCTGGTGGGCCGCAGCTTTAAGTATCACCGCCCGCGCGGTGTCGTCGCCTCGGGCGCCGAGGAACCCAACGCGCTGGTGAACCTCGGGCAGGACAACACGCACGAACCCAACCAGCGCGCCACCACGACGGAACTGTTCAACGGGTTGCAGGCCACCTCGCAGAACCACTGGCCCTCGCTCGACTACGACATCGGCGCGCTGAACGGGCTGTTCGGCCGTTTCCTGACGGCGGGCTTCTACTACAAGATGTTCATCCACCCGCGGCCCTTCTGGAAGCATCTGTACGAACCCTTCATCCGCCAGTCGGCAGGGTTGGGCCGTGCGCCGGATCCGGAAACCCGCGACCCCGACACCTACGAACACTTCCATGCCTTCGTCGACGTGGTGGTGATCGGCGGCGGCGTGGCGGGGCTTCAGGCGGCCAAGGCGGCGGCGGACACAGGCGCCAAGGTGCTGGTCATGGAGCAGACGGCCCATTGGGGAGGCCGTGCGCCGGTCGATGGCGGGGCTATCGACGGCATGACCCCCGGGGACTGGATAAAGAAAACCGTCGAAGCCCTTGATGGAATGGAAAATGTCACCCTGCGCACCCGTTGCATGGGGGCGGGCGTCTATGACCACGGTTACCTGCTGGGCTACGAGCGTCTGACAGATCACGCCCCTTTCATGAAAGGCCCGCGTCACCGCCTGTGGCGCGTCCGCGCGAAACAGATCATTACCGCCACCGGCGCCATCGAGCGGCCCCTCAGCTTTGCGGGCAACGACATTCCCGGGGTCATGCTGGCCTCGGCGGTGCGCGACTACCTGGTGAATTTCGGCGTCGCCGCAGGCAAGAAGACCGTCGTCGTCACCAACAACGACGATGCCTATCGCACCGCCATCGCCCTGAAGCAGGCGGGGGTGCAGGTGCCGGCGGTGATCGACGCGCGCCAGATGGGGGGCGGTGTGCTGATGGAAGAGGCCAGGGCCCTGGGCATCCGCGTCGAAACCGGCCGGGCCATCGCCAAGGTCAAGGGCGGCAAACGTGTCACCGGCGTGGCGGTCTGCTCGATGGCGGGTGGCGGCGCCATGCTGTCGGAAATCAAGTGCGATGCCGTTGCCATGTCCGGCGGCTGGTCGCCGGTGGTGCACCTCTGGTCCCATTGTGGGGGCAAGCTGACCTGGGACGAGGAACGCGCCTTTTTCCGTCCCGATCCCGAGCGCGCACCGACCAGCCATGACGGTCGGCCCTTTGTCACCGTGGCGGGCAGTGCCAATGGCGAAATGCACCTCAGGGATGTTCTGGAAGGCGCTGACAAGGCAGGGAAAAATGCCAGCAAGGCCGCCGGCCGAAAACCCCGCCGCTTTGCCCCGCCCAAGGGCGAGAGCGCAGAGGAGGCGCCGCTGCGTCCCGTCTGGCTGATGCCGGAAAACGCATGGGACGACTTGCGCATGAAGTCCTGGCTGGACTACCAGAACGACGTCAAGGTCTCGGACGTGCAACTGGCCGCCCGCGAGGGCTATGAGAGCGTCGAGCACACCAAGCGCTATACCACCCTGGGCATGGCGACGGATCAGGGGAAGCTCAGTAGCATCAATGGTTTGGCGACCCTTGCTGCATCTCTGGGTGAAGAGATCCCGCAGGTGGGCACCACCACCTTCCGCCCGCCCTATACGCCGATCAGCATGGGGGCGATTGCCGGTGAGGCGCGCGGCGAGATATTTCAGCCGATCCGCAAGACGCCGATGCACGACTGGCACGAGAAACACGGCGCCGCATGGGAACCCGTCGGACACTGGCGCCGTCCCTACTGCTATCCGCAAAAAGGTGAGGACAAGCACCAGGCGGTGCACCGCGAGGTGCTGGCCACCCGCGACAGCCTTGGCCTGCTGGACGCCTCGACCCTTGGCAAGATCATCGTCAAGGGGCCGGATGCCGGTCGCTTCCTCGACATGCTCTACACCAACATGATGAGCACCCTGAAACCGGGCCGCTGCCGCTACGGGTTGATGTGTACGGAAAACGGTTTCCTGACCGATGACGGCGTGGTGGCGCGGATCGACGAGGAGACCTTCCTTTGCCACACCACCAGTGGCGGCGCCGACCGCATCCATGCCCATATGGAGGAATGGCTGCAGACCGAATGGTGGGACTGGAAGGTCTATACCGCCAACGTGACCGAGCAATACGCCCAGCTTGCCGTGGTCGGCCCAAATGCGCGCAACCTGCTGGAAAAGCTGGGCGGCATGGATGTCAGCAAGGACACGCTGCCCTTCATGGCCTGGGCAGATGGCACGCTGGCGGGGTTCCCGGTGCGTGTCTACCGGATCTCCTTCTCGGGCGAACTCAGCTACGAGATCGCCGTGCCCGCGAACCTCGGCCGCGCCTTCTGGGATCGTGTCGTCGAGGCCGGGCAGGAATGGAACATCACGCCTTATGGCACCGAGGCGCTGCACGTCATGCGGGCCGAGAAGGGGTTCATCATGATCGGGGATGAGACCGACGGCACGGTGATCCCGCAGGACCTTGGCCTGCATTGGGCGATCTCGAAGAAGAAAGAAGATTACCTCGGCAAACGCGCGCAGGAGCGCAGCCACATGGCCGATCCGAACCGCTGGAAGCTGGTGGGGCTGGAAACCGTCGACGGCTCTGTCCTGCCCGATGGCGCCTATGCCGCGGCACCGGGCAGGAACGCCAACGGCCAGCGCAACACGCAGGGCCGGGTGACCTCGACCTACCATTCGCCGACGCTGGGCAAGGGGATCGCGATGGGCCTTGTCCACAATGGCCCCGACCGTATGGGAGAGATCATTCCCTTCGTCAGGGACGATGGCGAAACCGTGGTCGAGGCGAAGATCGTCAGCCCCGTTTTCTTTGACCCCGAAGGAGAGAAGCAGAATGTCTGACCCGGTTCTGCCGCTCGGCGGCGCACAGTATGAGGGGCTGGTGGACGTCCGCGAAGCGGGGCCGCAGGGCATGATCGCCCTGCGCGGCGACCTGGCGGACGAGCGTCTGCAAGAGGCCGTGACACAACTGACCGGGCTGCCCATGCCCGGTGTGCGCGGTGCGCAGGTCATGGGCGAAAGCGGGGTGCTCTGGATGTCGCCGGATGAACTGCTGGTGCTGGTGCCATACCGGCAGGCACCGCGCGCTCGCGCGCAATTGGCCGAGGCCCTGCAGGGGCAACATGCCTTGGTCGAGAATGTCTCTGACATGCGGGCCATGTTCCGGCTGCGTGGCACACAGCTGCGCGACGTGCTGGCCAAGCTGGCGCCTGTGGACTTTGCCCGTGACGCCATGCCGGCGGGCGAGTTGCGCCGCACCCGGTTCGCCCAGGTGGCGGCGGGCGTCTGGCTGGTGGACGATACCACGGCGCAGGTCTTCTGCTTTCGCTCGGTTGCGGACTACATGTTCAAACTGCTCTGCGCCGCCGCCGATCCCGACGCATTCGTAGGCTTTCACGCCGGGTGACCGGGCAGGGCGGTTGCCTTGGCGGACGGCTCTGCCGATAGTGGCAGGGCTCACCCCCGAAACGGAGCCGCCATGCGCCGCCTCATCCTGTCCGCTCTTGTCCTGGCCGCCTTCTCCGGAGGCGCAGCGGCGGAAAAGACGGCTTATCATTGCCGCATCGACGGCACGTCCGAACGCCAGTGGATCCAGCCGGTGATCTTCATTGCGCTGGACAGGGCGATCGACCGGGTGGTCGTCTCTGACGCCTCGATCCTCGTGTTCAACGACGGCGTTCCGGTCGAGGGACGGCTGGTCAGGGACAACCGCTCACGGGTGACCGTCTCGTGGGAGCTGGAGGTGCGCTCTTCCGGAAACCGCCGGGTGCTGCTGGATTATCGCGCGACCTTCCTCAAAGCCAGCGGAAGGGTCAACGTGACGGCGCAAACCCGTGGCAAGGATAGACTTTTCAACAGGGCGGGGAATTGCTTGCCGACAAAACTTTCGCCTTGAAGTCACCTTTGGGCGACGAGGCAGGGTTGACCTTCGGCGGGAAGGGGGACACCTATTGGGGCAATGAACCGCCACATCACGAAGGGGTGAACCATGTCTTTCGAACTTCCCGATCTTCCCTATGCGCACGACGCTCTGGCCAGCCAGGGCATGAGCCAGGAGACGCTGGAATACCACCACGACATCCACCACAAGGCCTATGTCGACAACGGCAACAAGCTGATTGCCGGCACCGAGTGGGAAGGCAAGAGCCTCGAAGAGATCGTCAAGGGCACCTATGACGCGGGCGCGGTGGCACAGTCCGGCATCTTCAACAATGCCTCGCAGCACTGGAACCACATGCAGTTCTGGGAAATGATGGGCCCCGGCCCGAACGCCATGCCGTCCGAGCTTGAAGCCGCGATCAAGGACAGCTTCGGCACCGTCGACGAATTCAAGTCGCAGTTCTCCGCCGCAGGTGCGGGCCAGTTCGGCTCGGGCTGGTGCTGGCTGGTCAAGGACACCGACGGCGGCCTGAAGGTCACCAAGACCGAGAACGGCGTGAACCCGCTGTGCTTTGGCCAGACCGCGCTGCTGGGCTGCGACGTGTGGGAGCACTCCTACTACATCGACTTCCGCAACAAGCGTCCGGCCTACCTGACCAACTTCCTCGACAACTTGGTCAACTGGGAAAACGTGGCCTCGCGCATGTGAACCGGATCGCGGGGCGCCGCGTCCCGCCGATTGGAAAAGACGCCCTCGCAGGTTGCTGCGGGGGCGTTTTTCGTTTGGTGGCCGGGGCATTCCCACGATTCCCAAACGCGTCACGAGATCCTATGATGCGGGTATCTTTGTCATGGGCGCGCGGAAGTGTGCGGGCCCTCAGCCGCATTCCGGAAAGGTCTTTCCAACCATGCGTACACCCGGGGCTGGCGTGGCTCATCCGCAGCGCAATCCGGCATCGTCCGGTCGGACAGGGGGCGCAGGATGTTGCGCAATCTGATCGTTCGGGCGAACCAGACCCAGCAATTTCTGTGGCGCACCCATCCGGATGGGCGACGGCAGGTGTCCTGGCGGGTCTGGGTTCTGATCTTTGTCACGCCGGTGCTGTTCCTGGCGGCGGCGGCACTGCTGGCCTACGACAGCCTCAGCTTCACCTCGCGCGCGGACCGCACGATAGGCGAAGTCGTGCGTGTCTACGAGTGGGAGGACTGGACCCCCTGGGCGGGCAACCAAACGGTCTATGGCCCCGTCTTCCGCTATGAATTCCGCGACGGCGAGATGACCGAGGCCAGCCTGGGACAATCCTCCGCCAACTGGGGGTTCGAGATCGGATCGCGGCACCAGATCCTGTTCAATCCCGATACCAAGGGCAATGTGAAACTGACCGTGTTCGAACACCTCTGGGCGCTGCCGCTGACGATCCTCTGCATCGGGCTGATCACCCTGGTCCCGGCGCTTTTCGGGGCCTGGCGGGTGCGGCGCTGGCTGCGCGGCGGGGCAGGCGGCTAAGGCAGGGCGCGCCGTCACCGGGGCGTCGGCTTGCAGTGGCCTGCGCGGCTCTGTAGGGCAGGGGCACTGACCGGAGACCATCATGCCCCCCCAGACCCAAGGCATCCTCCTGATGATCGGCGCATGTTCGATCTGGGGGCTCTCGCCGATCTACTACAAGCTGCTCTTGCACGTCCCGCCGCTGGAACTCCTGGCGCATCGCACCTTCTGGTCGCTGGTGGTCTTTGCCGGGCTGCTGGCGGTGCAGGGACGCCTGCGTGAGCTGCGCGGGGCGGTTGGGCGGCCAAGGGCCGCGCTGATCACCGCCATCGCGGCGCTGATGATCACCGCCAACTGGTTCCTCTTCATTTTTTCGGTGCAGATCGGGCAGGTGCGAGAGACCTCGCTGGGCTATTACACCTTCCCGCTGGTCGCCGTCCTTCTGGGCGTGATCGTTCTGCGCGAAAGGCTGTCGGCGCTGCAATGGGTTGCCGTGGGGCTGGCCACGCTGGCGGTGGCGCAGCTGACCTGGGGACTGGGCGCCGCGCCCTGGATCGCGCTGATCCTGGCCACGACCTTTGGCATCTACGGCATTGTGAAGAAACGGCTTTCCGCCGGTCCCGTCGTCTCTGTCACCGGCGAGGTTCTGCTGCTGGCGCCTTTTGCCCTGGGCTGGTTGGCGGTGCTGGAATTGCAGGACAAGGCCATTTTTGGCGATGACCTGTATACCTCGGGCCTGCTGGTCTTTTCCGGCCTGTTGACGGCGCTGCCTCTGGTGCTCTTCTCGGCCGCCGCGCAGCGGGTCAACATGACCACGCTGGGTGTGCTGCAATACCTCAACCCGACGCTGCAATTCCTCTGCGCCGTGGTCATCTTCAAAGAGCCGCTGACCCCGTTCCATCTCGTCGCCTTTGGCCTGATCTGGACCGCTCTGGCGATCTACTCGGCCTCGGGCTTTGTTCAGGACAGGGCGCGCCGCAAGAGCGTCATGACCTCCTCGGCCGAACCGCCGCTCTGAACGAATTCCAGCAGCGTGGGATCGGCAAAGCCGGTGTCAACGACATGCTGCATCAACGCCTTCAGCGGCGCCCAGTAGCCGGCCACGTCCAGCAGGATGATGGGCTTCGCATGCAGTCCCAGCTGGCGCCAGGTCAGCACCTCGAAGAACTCGTCCAGCGACCCGGCGCCGCCGGGCATGACCACCACCGCGTCGGCGTTCATCAGCATGACCTTCTTGCGCTCGTGCATGGTCTCGGTGACGACGAAACTGGTGAGATCGGTCTTGCCGACCTCCAGTTGCATCAGGTGGGTTGGGATCACGCCGAAGGTCTCTCCGCCGGCGGCCTGCGTTGCGCGCGCGATCAGCCCCATCAGTCCCACGTCGCCCGCGCCGTAGACCAGACGCCAGCCTTCGTGCGCCAGCGCCTCTCCCAATGCGGTGGCCTCGTCCGCATAGTCGGGATTTCCCCCCTTGCGGGAGCCGCAGTAGACGCAGATGGACATTGTGGGCATTTCAGGCTCCAAGGCTTGCAGAAAAAACGACTTTTGACGCTTCGTAGCCTGTGGTTTATAAACGCTCAACCGTCCTGTGGCTCCGCTGAGGGACCGAGGCCGCAGGCGCTGACATTCGGAAGGCTGCCATGAGCAAGATCGCATTCTACTTGGCCCTCGCAAGCGCCGGCACCGCCGGAGCCATCTCTGTCATGGTCGCCACCGGCATGATCGACCCGCCCTGGGGCGGCATTCCCGATGGGCCGGCGCCCGATCCCGTGGTCGCCGCGCCGGATGCGCCGCCGGTCCCCAATTTCGATGGACCAGACACGCCGCTCGCCGCCTCGACCGTTGCCAGGCCCGCCGCAGATCCGGTGAAAAGCGACGATCCGGTGCCCGCGCCCACGGCCTCGGTGGACAAGCCCGATCCCGCCACCCGTCCGGTCGAGACCTTGGATGGCCCGGACCCGGCAGACCCGGCGGAGGCGACCGATCCTGTCACGCCGCCGCTGGAGACCGCCGATGCCCCAGCCCCCGCAGAGGCGCCGGACCCACCGGCCCCGACCCCGGCGGAAGGAGCAGAGGCCGCGGCGCCGGGTGTTTCGATCGCCGCCGTCGACCCCGATGGACCCGAGCCGGATCAGACCGTGCCCGGCCCGGCCCCGGGCGATCCCCCCGACGAAACCATTGCCGCAGCCGCCCCGGTGGCAGAGGCTCCCGATCCGGACAGGCCCGAAGCCGAGGGGCCCGACCCCGAGGCACCGGAGGTGGCGGGCGCGCTCTTGCCGCTCTTCGATCCCGACGCGGCCCCGGTTCAGGAACTGTTGCTGGACGGGGACGAGGCGGTGATCCGCCCCAACTTTGACGTTGTGCGTGCCGAAACCGACGGTTTCTCGTTGATCGCGGGCGGCGGAGAGCCGGGCGCCCTGCTCGAGGTGATCGTGAACGGCGAGCCGGTCGAAGAGCTCAAGATCGGCGGCGACGGCAAATTCACCACCTTCCTCAACCTGCCGCCGGACGAAGGCGCGGTCATCACACTGCGCCAGACCGCCAAGGAGCGCGTCGTCCTGTCCGAGGGCGAGGTCATCGTCGCGCCGCGCCAGGTGGCCGCCGCCGACCTGACACCGGAACGCCAGCCGAAAACGCCCGCGGCGACAGGCCCGATCCTTGAACGGGAACCGGATGCGGACGCACCGGCGGGTGATGTGCCGCTGGCCACCGCAGACCCCGATGCCGGCTCCGTAGATCCGGAGGGCGTGCCGCCCGCGCCGGGCGATCAACTGGCCCGTGTCGATCCGCAGCCCGAGGTTGGCACCGGTCCCGATCCGCTGGGCGCTCCAAAGTGGAACGGCGCCCCCCAGCGCGGCCCTCTGCCTGGGACCGACCCGCAGCCTGCCATCGCCGGCGCCCCGCCGCGTCCCGGCGGCCTGCCGAGCTCGCAGGCTCCGGTGGACAGCCAGGACCCGACCGTTCCAAGCGCCCGTGTGCGCGACCCGGCCAGCCCCGAAGGCGCGGCGCCCGTCGCCGGGACCGCCGTGCCGCGTAGCGGGGACGACCCGGCGATCACCGCGCGGGCCGAACCGGACGCGGGCGACGCGCCCCCGACTGCGCCGCCGCCCGCCGTCCTGCTGTCCTCGCCGCGCGGGATCGAGGCGCTGTCGACCGCGCCGATCGCACCGGGCGACGTGGCGCTCGACTCGATCAGCTATGACGACGAGGGCGACGTCTTGCTCTCGGGCCGGGGCAAGACGGCGTCCTTTGTGCGGATCTACCTGGACAACACCCCGGTCACCACCTCGCGCATCCGCGAGGATGGCCGCTGGCGGGTGCAACTGCCGCAGGTCGACCAGGGCACCTACGTCCTGCGCGTCGACCAGATCAACGAGCGAGGCCAGGTCATCGCCCGCGTCGAAAGCCCCTTCCTGCGCGAAAGCACCACGGTGCTGGAAGGGGTGGTTTCGAAGGGGACCGGGCCGGTGCGCAGCGTGACGATCCAGCCGGGCAACACGCTCTGGGGCATCTCGCGCCAGCGCTACGGCGACGGGATGCAGTACGTCCGCATCTACGAGGCCAACCGCGACCGCATCCGCGATCCCGACCTGATTTATCCCGGCCAGATCTTCGACCTGCCGCAGACGGTGACCGACTGACGCGAATGCAGCGCCGCGCGCGTGACGGGGCGGGCAGGGGGCGCTGCCCCCTCGGCCTGCGGCCTTCACCCCCGGAGTATTTTCCGAGAGAAGAAGCCGGAAGTCGCGATCCTGTTCCGGGTCGGGCCGTTCGGCGGGTGGAACTGGGTGGCTGCACGAGACACCGCAAGCGTGGGCACCGCTTGCAGAACCGGGCGCCGCGGCCTAGGTGATAGGGCCAAACAGGAAAGCCTTTCATGCCCCCCGACAGTTCCACCGACGCCCAGATCGCCCGCGACGAACGCCGGTCCGGCTGGCGTACGATCCGCCGCGTCGGCCCCTATCTCTGGCCCGAGGGGCAGACATGGGCCAAGCGCCGGGTGGTGATCGCGCTGGGGTTCCTGATCCTGGCCAAGCTGATCGCCGTGGCCACCCCCATCCTGTACAAACAGGCGGTCGACACCCTCTCGGGCGAGGTTTCGGACCTGATGCTGGGGGCGGTCGGCCTGACGCTGGCCTATGGCATGGCGCGCCTGATGACCGTCGGGTTCCAGCAGTTGCGAGACGCGGTCTTTGCCAAGGTGGGCCAGCGCGCCTTGCGGCGGCTGGCGCTGGAGACCTTCACCCATATCCACCGCCTCTCGATGCGTTATCACATCACCCGCAAGACCGGCGGGCTGAGCCGCATCATCGAGCGCGGCGTGAAGGGGGTGGAGTTCCTGCTGCGCTTCCTGCTGTTCTCCATCGGGCCCTTGATGCTGGAACTGCTGCTGGTGGCCGGGGTGCTCTTTTTCCTGTTCGATGTCTGGTATCTTGCCGTCGTGGTCGGGGTCGTCGCGCTGTACGTCGCCTTCACCTTCAAGGTGACCGAGTGGCGGGTGAAGCTGCGGCGCGAGATGAACAAGCAGGACACCGACGCCAACCAGAAGGCGATCGACAGCCTGCTGAACTTTGAAACCGTCAAGTACTTCGGCGCCGAAGAGCGCGAGGCGGCCCGCTACGATCGCGCCATGCAGGGCTATGAGCAGGCGGCGATCAAGACGGCGACCTCGCTGGCGATGCTGAACGTGGGGCAGTCGCTGATCATCACCTCCGGCCTTGTCGCCGTGATGGTCATGGCCGCCGTGGGGGTGCAGAACGGTGCGCTGACCGTGGGCGATTTCGTCATGGTCAATGCCTACATGATCCAGATCACCATGCCGCTGAACTTTCTCGGCACGGTCTACCGCGAGATCCGACAGGCGCTGGTGGACATGGGAGAGATGTTCGACCTGCTGGAACAGCCGCGCGAGGTGTCCGACAAGCCCGGCGCGCCGGAACTTGCGGTCTCGGGCGGGGTGGTGGAATTTGACGGGGTGCGCTTCGGCTATGATCCGACGCGCCCGATCCTAAAGGGCATCGACGTGGCCGTGGGCGCGGGCGAGAATGTGGCGCTGGTCGGGCCCTCGGGCTCTGGCAAGTCGACGATCGGGCGGCTCTTGTTCCGGTTCTATGACGTGGACGGCGGCGCGGTGTGCATCGACGGGCAGGATCTGCGCGACGTGACCCAGGACAGCCTGCATGCGGCCATCGGCGTGGTGCCGCAGGACACGGTGCTGTTCAACGACACGATCCGGTACAACATTGCCTATGGCCGTGACGGCGCCAGCGACGTCGAGATCGTGGAGGCCGCGAAAGCCGCGCAGATCCACAGCTTTATCGAGAGCCTGCCCGAGGGCTATGACACCCAGGTCGGCGAACGCGGGCTGAAGCTCTCGGGTGGCGAGAAACAGCGGGTGGGCATTGCGCGCACCCTGCTCAAGGATCCGCCGATCCTGCTGCTGGACGAGGCGACCAGCGCGCTGGACACGGAAACCGAAGCCAGTATTCAGGATGCCCTGCGCCGCGCGGGCGAGGGGCGCACGGTCATCACAATTGCGCACCGCCTGTCCACCATTGCCGATGCCGACCGGATCGTTGTCCTGCAAGAGGGCGAGGTGGTCGAACAGGGGACGCATGACGCGCTTCTGGCGCAGGGCGGGCGCTATGCCGCGCTCTGGGCGCGCCAGCAGGCCAGCGAGGAGGAGGCGGCCTGATCAACGGGCCGTCCCGTCCCGGGATCACCCGTTCCGCCGCCTCATCCGGCATCCAGCGCCGTTTGCACGCCTTCAAAGAACCCGCCCAGGTGTTCGCCATCGACCAGCGCGTGATGCACCTGGATGCCCATCGCCATGCGCCAGCCGTTGCCCTCGGGCACGATCTTGCCCCAGGCCACCCGGGGGATGCAGTCGTCCGCATGGGGCATGGCATTGTCCAGCGCGGTGAAATCCAGCCAGGGCAGGCAGGACATGTAGGCCACGCCGTCCATCCCCTCGGCATTGCCGGCCAGCGTCGCGCGATTGCGGGCCTCTTCGATGGCCGCCTTGGCGCCCGCGTCGAAACGCGCAAAGTCGGGGTCGAAGGGCACATAGGAAAAGTTGAACCCGCCATCCGGGCGCGGCACCGGGGTCGACAGCATCACCCTGTCGTGCCGGACCACGCTGTCGCCGCGGAACCGCATGTTGAGTTCCGGCACGCCGTGCAGGCCGCAGCCGATCGCATGCAGGCTGGCGCGGAACAGAGAGTGTCCCGCCGGTTTTCGCTGCTTCATCAGATGCGTTGCGTCCATCCGCACGGTCACCGCGTAATGCGGCTTTTTGAAACCGCGGAACCATTTGAATTGCGCCGTGCGCGGCCAGGTATCGAGGTCGACGGGGTGTTCGGCCATCTTTGAAACTCCCTCTGGTACGTTCTGAACCGATGCCGGTTTCAAAGGGCAATTGAAACTGCTTCTGGCCGTTGACAGAAATCCTTATAGCGTCGCTTGTTGCCTATCGGAAACAAGATGCTAGGCTCGCCGCCAAACACCAAGAGAGGTATACTATGGTCGACCGAGTGGAACGCGCCGGGCTGAAAGTCGATGAACGACTGGCCAGCTTCATCGAAGAGCAGGCCCTGCCGGGCACGGGCATCGGGGCCGAGGGGTTCTGGCAGGCGCTGTCAGAGATGGCGCATGACTTCGGCCCGCGCAACCGCGCCCTGCTGGACAAGCGCGAGGCGATCCAGAAGCAGATCGACGACTGGCACAAGGCGCGCGCCAACCAGCCGCATGACCACGAGGCCTACAAGGCCTTCCTGACCGAGATCGGCTACCTGCTGCCCGAGGGTGATGATTTCGAGATCGAGACCGCAAATACCGACCCCGAGATCGCCACCGTGCCCGGCCCGCAGCTGGTGGTGCCGATCACCAATGCCCGCTACGCGCTCAATGCCGCCAATGCCCGCTGGGGCAGCCTTTATGACGGGCTCTACGGCACCGATGCGATGGGCTCGCTGCCGCCGAAGGGCGGGTATGAGAACGGCCGTGGTGCCCGGGTGATCGCCCGCGCCCGCGTCTTCCTGGACGAGGCCTTTCCGATCGAGGGCGTCAGCCATGCCGACGCCCGCCGCTATCACGTCCAGAACGGCGCGCTGCTGGTCGACGATCAGCCGCTGATCGACCCGTCGAAATTCCGCGGCTACCGCGGCCACCCCAAGGCGCCCGAGGCGGTCCTGCTGTGCAACAACGGGTTGCACGTCGAACTGGTCTTTGACCGCACCCATTTCATCGGCGCCCGCGACCAGGCGGGGCTGGCGGATGTGCGTCTGGAGTCCGCCGTTTCGGCGATCATGGACTGCGAGGATTCCGTTGCCTGCGTCGATGGCGAGGACAAGACCCTGGCCTATGCCAACTGGCTGGGCCTGATGCAGGGCACCCTGTCCGAGACCTTCGAGAAGGGCGGCAAGACCGTCACCCGCAAGCTGATCCCGGACCACGAGTTCCTTGGTGCGGACGGCGCCCCCTTCACCGTAAAGGGCCGCGCCCTGATGCTGGTGCGCAACGTCGGCCACCTGATGACCAACCCGGCAATCCTCTTGCGCGACGGGTCCGAGATCTTCGAAGGGCTGATGGACGCGATGGTGACCGTGCTGATCGCGCGCCACGATCTGCAACGCACCGAAGGGGGCCTGCGCAATTCGCACACCGGGTCGGTCTATGTCGTGAAGCCCAAGATGCACGGGCCGGAAGAAGTGGCATTCGCCGACGAGGTCTTCACCTTTGTCGAAAAGGCGCTGAACCTGCCGCAGTATACTGTCAAGCTGGGCATCATGGACGAGGAGCGCCGCACCTCGGTCAATCTCAAGGAATGCATCCGGGCGGCAAAGCACCGGGTCGCCTTCATCAACACCGGATTCCTCGACCGTACCGGCGACGAGATCCACACCTCGATGGAGGCGGGGCCCTTCAGCCGCAAGGATTTCATCAAGCGCAAGGGCTGGATCGGCGCCTACGAGGCGCGCAACGTGGATATCGGGCTGGAATGCGGCCTGTCCGGCAAGGCCCAGATCGGCAAGGGCATGTGGGCCATGCCCGACAAGATGGCCGCCATGCTGGAGGCCAAGATCGAACACCCCAAGGCGGGTGCCAACTGCGCCTGGGTGCCTTCGCCCACCGCCGCCACGCTGCACGCGCTGCATTACCACAAGGTCGATGTCTTTGCCGTGCAGAAGGCGCTGCGCGCCGGTGGCCGCCGCGCCCATGTGGACGCGGTGCTGGAGATCCCGCTGGCCACCTTCCGCAAGTGGCGTCCCGAACAGATCCGGCGCGAGGTCGAGAACAACGCGCAGGGGATCCTGGGCTACGTCGTGCGCTGGATCGACGCCGGGGTGGGCTGTTCCAAGGTGCCCGACATCAACGACGTCGGCCTGATGGAAGATCGCGCCACCTGCCGCATCTCGGCCCAGCACATCGCCAACTGGCTGCACCACGGCGTTGTCAGCCGTGACGAGGTCATGGAGATCATGAAGCGCATGGCCGAGGTCGTGGACGGCCAGAACGCCGATGACCCGTCCTATCAGAAGATGGCGCCGGGCTTTGACGGGATCGCCTTCCAGGCGGCATGCGATCTGGTCTTCGAGGGCCGGGTGCAACCCTCCGGCTATACCGAGCCGGTGTTGCACAAGCGGCGGCTGGAACTGAAGGCGGCGGGCTGACTGGCCGACAAGGGGCGCGTGGTGCCGGGGGCTTGCCCGGGCACGGCGCGCCTTTGCCGGAACAAATGAAATTCATGCGGAACAGGGAAAGACAGTCATGGCCATTTCGCTGAGACGGGCGCGGACGATCATCCGCAAGACATTTGACGCAGGCAAGGAGGACGGCATGAAGCCGCTGTCCGTCGCGGTGCTGGATGCGGGCGGCAACCTGATCGCCTTCGAACGCGAGGACGGGGCCAGCCCCGGTCGCTTTCAGATCGCGCAGGGCAAGGCCTATGGCGCGGTGATGCTGGGCATGCCGGGCTCTGCCCAGATGGCGCGGGCCGAACAGCAGGCCTATTTCATCTCGGCGGCCAACGCGGCCTTCGGTGGTCAGCTGGTCCCGGTTCCGGGCGGCATTCTCGTGCGCGACGCCAAGGGGCGGACGCTGGGCGCCGTCGGTGTCACCGGCGACACCTCGGACAACGATGCCAAGGCCGGCAAGGCCGGGATCGAGGCCGCTGGCCTGATCGCCGAAATCTGAACCGGTCCGGGGCGAGCGCGCGCCGGGTGCTCTCGCCCCGAACTTCTGTGGCCGTGGCGGTCCGGTTCCACCGGTGTGATGGTCCTGCCCAAGCTTCGTGCAAATTGCGCGCCCTGTGTGCGGCCGCAGGCCGCTCTGTGCGGGGGGACACTTTTCGCGCGGGCGCATGTGGTCTACATATGGTCTGTTCAAAAGGAGCAGACACATGGCGCGTCCCCTCGTCGGCATCATCGGCAACCAGTACCTGATCAACGATCAGTACCCGACCCATGCGGGCGGCACGATGAACTCCGAGGCGGTCTCCGAAGTGTCGCACTGCCTGCCGGTGGTGATCCCCTCTGACCCGAGGCTGGTCAGTGTCGAGGAACTGCTCGAGGCCTTTGACGGCTTCGTGCTGACCGGCGGGCGGCCCAACGTCCACCCCGAGGAATACGGCGAGGAATGGACAGAGGCGCACGGCCAGCCCGACCGCAACCGCGATGCGATCACCCTGCCGCTGGTGCGGGCCTGCGTGCAGCGCGGCCAGCCCTTCCTCGGCATCTGCCGTGGCTTTCAGGAGGTCAACGTGGCGATGGGCGGCTCGCTCTACCCGGAGATCCGCGACCTGCCGGGCCGGATGAATCACCGGATGCCGCCCGATGGCACGCTGGAAGAGAAATTCGCCCTGCGCCACAAGGTGTCGCTGACCGAAGGCGGGCCGTTCCACCAGTTGTTCGGCTCGGCCGAGGTGATGACCAACACGCTGCATGGGCAGGGTATCAAGGCCGCCGGGTCGCGCATCGTGATCGACGGCTTCGCCCCGGACGGCACGCCAGAGGCGATCTATGTCAAGGACGCGCCGGGCTTTACCCTGTCGGTGCAGTGGCACCCGGAATGGAACGCGGCCAGCGATCCGGTCTCGCGCCCGCTCTTCGAGGCATTCGGCGCCGCCGTGCATGACTGGGCGAAAAAGGGCACCGAGGGGCTGCGAGTCGCAGGGTGAGGCCCGTCAATCCCGTGACAGATGACGAAAAAGCCCCTGCCTAAACGGCAGAGGCGGAACTCGTTACTCAAGGCCCGAAAACACGCACCGGGACTGAACTATACTTTAAGTTATATCTTTTCGTTTGCCTAGATTGTGCGGCTGATCTTTTCGTGCAATTAGGAAGACTTGTCTTCTTTCGACGGGAGCAGCGGATGCCCGGCACGGGGCCGGGCATCAGTCCAGTCATCCGGCCTCAGACGTAAAAGTCGAAGGCCTTGTTGAGCGGCAGCTCACGCACCCGTTTGCCCGTCAGGTCAAAGAGCGCATTGGCCAGTGCCGGTGCGGCAGGGGGCGTGCCAACCTCGCCGATCCCGTTCAGGCGCTCCTGGTTTTCAAGGATCTGCACCTGCGTACGCGGCATCTGCGCCATGCGCAGCGGCTCGTAATCGGGAAAGTTCTTCTGCTCCGCGACGCCGCCCGCGAATGTCACCTCTTCTCCGATGGCGGCCGACAGGCCATAGACCATCGCGCCGGTCAACTGCGCCTCGATGATCGACGGGTCTAGCGCCACGCCGGGGTCGGCGGCGATCCAGGCGTCGGTCAGGCGCACCGCGCCGTCCACGTCGCGCACCTCGATCACCATCGCCGTGGGGGTGCCAAAGCTGTAGACCATCGCCAGGCCCCGCCCGACACCGTCCTCTGTCTTGCCGGTCCAGCCGGACATGTCGCGCACCGCCTCCAGCGCGTAGAAGGCGGGCAGCCATTCGTCGCGTGTCAGTTTCAGTCGCATCTCCAGCGGGTCGGCCCCGGCAGTCACCGCCAGCTCATCCATGAAACACTCATGGAAGAACCCGTTGAAGCTGGCCCCGACCGACCGCCAGAAGCCCAGCGGCGGCGCGATGTCCGCCTTGTGGCCCGCGACGCGGTAGTTCGGGATGCCGTAGGGCTGGTTGTAGATGCCGTCGACGATCCCCTTGTCCGGCCCGCCGGGGGCAAAGCCGACCCAGCGTTTCAGCGCCTGTTCCGCGATCGAGGGCGAGGCGACCCTGGCGTCGAAGGCCACCGGCGCGCCGTCCGCCACGGCCCCCGTGATCCGCGCGATGGCGGGCGGGCGATAATAGTCGTGGGTCATGTCCTCTTCGCGCGACCAGGTGACATTGACCGGCGTGCCGGGCATGGCCTTGGCAACCTTGGTCGCCACAACCGCGTAGTCGAACTCGCCCCGGCGGCCAAATCCGCCGCCCATCAGCGTCACGTTCACCTCGACCTCGGCCGGATCGCCCCCGGCCTCGGCGGCACAGGCATCGCGCAAGAAGGTCGGCCCCTGGTTGCCGCACCACAGCCGCAGGTGCTGGCCGTCGAACCAGGCGGTGGCGTTCATCGGCTCCATCGTGGCATGGGCGAGGAAAGGCACGCGGTATTCCGCTTCGACCGCCGTTGCGCCTGCGGGCAGGCGGTCCGGGTTGCCATCGTCGCGCAGCACGGAATCCGGTTCGGTGTCCAAGGCCGCCTCGACCGCGGCCACCATCGCCTCGGTGCTCTCGGGGTAGGGGGCGGGTTCCCACTCGACCTCGATGGCGTCCACGGCCCTTTGGGCCAGCCAGGTATTGGTGGCGATCACCGCCAACCCGTCGCCGAGGTCCACCACCTTTTCGACGCCGGGCATGCGGCCAGCCTCGAAGGCGTCATAGCGTTTCATGCCGCCGCGCGTGGGTGACTGGCGCACCGCAGCAAAGCGCATCCCGGGCAGGCGCGTGTCGATGCCGAACTGCGCGGTGCCGGTGGACTTGCCCAGCATGTCGACGCGCGGCAGCGAGGTGCCCAGAAGCCGCCATTCGCTGCGCTCGCGCAGTTCGATCCGGGGCGGTTCGACCTCCGCCGCCTCGGCGGCCAGCTCTGCATAGGGAATGGCGGTGCCATCGGGTCCGATCACCGCGCCGTTTTCCGTGCGCAATTCGACTACGCCGACATTCAGGCGCTTGGCGGCGGCGGTCTTCAGCATCTCGCGCGCGGCGGCGCCGGTGGCGCGCATCCGCTCGTAGCCGTCCTTCATGGCGGTGGACCCGCCCGTGACCTGCATGGAAAACACCTTGCCCATGACGCCCATCATCTCGCCCAGCGAATGCTGAAAGGCCGAGGCGTCATAGCCCTTGTGGGTCTGGCCCTCGCCCATCAGCGCGCTGTTGTAATAGGCCTGCGCCGGCGGGCCGTGGATGACGCGCACATCCTCCCAGGCCAGGTCCATCTCCTCGGCGATCAGCGCCGCCCAGGTGGTCATGGTGCCCTGTCCCATCTCGGCGCGCGGCGCGACAAGGGTCACGCCTTCGCCGTCGATCAGGACAAAGGCGTTCAGGCTGGCCTCTCCTTCCGCGGGCTTCAGCGGATTGGGCGCGGGGCGGCTGACGTACCAGGCGCCAAAGGCGGCGCCACCGGCGACGGCCACGGCCCCGAAAAGAAATGTGCGGCGGGCGATCTTGCCGATCCGGGACATGGCTCAGGCTCCTTGCGCGGCGGATTTGATGGCGGCCCGGATACGCGGGTAGGTGCCGCAGCGGCAGAGGTTGCCGTTCATGACCGCGTCGATGTCATCGTCCGTGGGGTTCGGCGTTTCGGCCAGCAGGGCGGCGGCCTGCATGATCTGGCCCGACTGGCAATAGCCGCATTGCGCCACCTGGTGATCCACCCAGGCTTGCTGCAGCCGGTGCAGCGCATCCGGTGTGCCCAGCCCCTCGATCGTCGTGACCTCTCCCCAGACGTCGCCGACCGGCACCTGGCAGCTGCGCACCGCCTCGCCGTCGATATGCACCGTGCAGGCCCCGCAGGCCGCGACACCGCAGCCGAACTTGGTGCCGGTCAGGTTCAGCGCATCGCGCAGTGCCCAGAGCAGCGGGACCTCGTCGGGCAGGTCCACCTCATGCGAGGTGCCGTTGACGGTGAGCGTGGTGGCCATGTCGTTCTCCTGGTCGATTTCTGACAAAATGGGTGAAATATGTCAGAGTGTCAATTGACAGTTTTGCGCAGTTTTGTCAGGACTGATGTCATGATGGATGCAGTCCCAGCCGATCAGGTCAAGCAAGAGGCCATACTCACAGCCGCGCTGGCGGTGATGTGCCAGTATGGCTATCGCCGTACCTCGATGGGGGACATAGCGCAGGCGGCGGGCATGTCCCGTCCCGCGCTCTACCAGCATTTCCAGGGCAAGGAGGACATCGCCCGCCGCATGGTCGAGGTCTATTTCGACACGGCCGCGCGCGCGGTGTCCGAGGCATTGGCGGGCGAGGGCAGCGTCGAGGATCTGCTGGCGCGGGGCTTTGCCGCCAAGACCGGGCCGATGATCCGCAACATGCTGGACAGCCCGCACGGTGCCGAACTGCTGGACATCAAGGACAGCCACGCGCGCGAGGTCGTCGAGGCCGGGACGGCCCGGCTGACCACCGTCTTTGCCGACTGGCTGACGCGCGAGGCGGCGGCCGGTCGCGTGCGGCTGGATGGGTCGCCCGAAGAGGTGGCGGCGCTGCTTCTTGGCGCGCTCGACGGGGTAAAACGCCCGCCCTATGCGCAATTCGAGACGGCCCGCGATAGACTGGCACATGTGCTTGGACGCGGGCTGACGGCGGGCTGACGCGGTCGGGGGCGTTACCCGGCCAGCCGCCCATTGCGCAGCGTCTCTGCGTCGATTGCCAACAGGTCCAGCAATCCGGTGTCCCGAAACCCCAGAGAGCGCGACACGGACAACGAGGCGGCGTTCCCCGTCAGGATGCCGGTTTGGAACCGCCGCACCCCATGCCGTTCCGCCATCGTGAGCATCGCCTTTGCCCCGAGTCGTCTTGCGATTCCGTGTCCGCGCCAGTCCTGTCGCGTCGAAAGAAACCCCCACCAGGCTTCGCCCTGCAGGGACGGGGCGCATTTCGCCTGGGCAAGGGCCGCCGCGAAGCCGACGATCTCGCCAGCCCGCGTTCTGGCGTAAAGGCTGACCGCCGGGCCAAAGGCGCCGCGCAGAAAGGCGGCAGAGGGCAGGAGGATGCCGCAGGCGCGGGTCAGATCGTCAAGCCGGTCGAAGTCCGTGTCCGACGTATCCGGCCCGACCTCCACCGTGGCGAGTCCCGCGGGCAAGCCGCTGTCGCACAGAAAGCCGCGGGCGCCGGCGAGTGCGGATTCATCCGCGCCCCATCGCTGCTGGATTTCCAGCCCAAGCCCGGCGTCCTCGATCGCGGCCCGGCGCGAGCTGGCAACCTCCGGTGTCAGCCGGGTCCCCGGTCCCAGCCCCTGCAACCGGGCCAGCGCGATCTGCAGGCTTGTGTCCTGCGTGTCGGTTCGCAACAGCCCGACCGCGCGCCCGTGAAAGCAATAGTCAGGATCGTCCTGCAGGATCTGCCACAAGAGATGCGCGCGTCGTTCAAGACCCTGTTGTTCCGGGCTGCCAAAATACCTGTTCGGGATGGCCATGCGGGATGTTCGCATGAAACGGCCATCCTGTCACCGACTCCGGGCCGTGGGGCGTTTTGTACAAAATGCTGATTTCGGTGTACGTTTTGTACAAAACGTACAGCCGTCAGATCTCTCCGCCCGCGATCTGGATCGCCTGTCCGTTCACGCTGCCCGAGGCCTCGTGACACAGCCAGACCGCCGCCTGCGCCACTTCCTCGGGCGCGATCAGCCGACCGTGCGGGTTCACGTCCACCATTGCCGCGCGGGCCTCTGCCTCGGACCAGCCGGTGCGCTTCATGATGTTGTCAACGTTCATGGTCACGATGTCCGTATCCACGTAGGCGGGGCATAGCGCGTTGAAAGTAATGGGATTTCTTGCATAATCCGCAGCCAGTGCCCGGATCAGCCCCATCAGTGCGTGTTTCGACGCGGTATAGGTCGGCGCCCCCTTCAGTCCCCTGATCCCCGCGATTGAGGACACAGCAATCACTCGACCCCAGTCGGTCTCAACCATGTTTTTCAGGCATTCGCGGATCGTCAGAAAGGCGCCATCGACATTGGTGGCCATCATGGTCCGCCAGAACTCCATGTCCGTCTTGAGGATCGACCGCCCCTCTGCAATCCCGGCATTGGGCACGCAGATCTGAACCGGGCCGCGTGCGGAGACAGCCTCTTTAACGCCATGAATTATTGAGGTTTCATCCATCACGTCCATCGAGATCGGAAAGATCCTCTCGCTCCGCGCCGCCTCCAACCGCTCGGCGTTGCGCCCGGTGATTGTGACTTGTGCGCCCTCTGCGGCCAGGGCCCGTGCAATTGCCAGTCCGATGCCGCTGCCCCCGCCGGTCACCAGCGCGTGTTTGCCTTCGATCATCTCCGCCTCCGTCTTTGCCCGAAACCCTACCGTGCCCCGGCGCTGTGACAAGAGGTCCGCGAGAGGTTGCTTGGCAATGCTATTCACGCATGCGAATGTGTTTGGGATTTTCGGGAGGATCTCATGATCACACGTTTTGCCCTGACCACGGCGCTGGTGCTGGCGGCCGTCACCGCGCAGGCCAGCGAGGACATCGCCGACAAGTACCCGCAGTCCGAACTCTACGACAAGCCGGTCGAAGTCATCCCGCATGTCTTTTCTGCGATCGGTGCGACGGCACCGCCGACCTATGAAAACTCCGGCCATAACAACAACTTGTCGTTCGTTGTTACCGGTGACGGCGTGGTGGTCATCAACGGCGGTGCCTCGGCGCGGCTGGCCAGGGCGCTGCATGATGAGATCAGGGCCGTCACCGATCAGCCGGTGAAGCTGGTCATTAACGAGAACGGGCAGGGTCATGCCATGCTCGGCAATTCCTACTGGGCCGATCAGGGCGTCGACATCCTTGCCCATGCCGAGGCCATCGAAGAGATCGAGGAAAACGGTGATTTCATCCTGCAGGGGATGAAACGTTACAACCAGGACAAGGCCGAGGGCACCCGGGTCGTTGTGCCGAACATGTCCTTTGACGATGAACACGTCTTTGCCCTGGGCGAAGTCGAATTCCACGTCCTGCACCTTGGTCCCGCGCACGGCCCAGGCGATACGCAGGTCTGGATCCCGCAATGGGGTATCGTGATCGCCGGTGACATCGCCTTTCACGAGCGCATGCCGCCGATTTTCGCTGATACCTGCACCAGTTGCTGGATCGAGACTTTCGACGGCCCCTTCACCGAACTTGGCGCGACCTATGTCATTCCCGGGCACGGGCACCCGACGAACATGGCCCAGGTGACGCGCTATACCACGGACTATCTCAAGGACCTGCGGGCCAAGATCGGCGACCACATCGACGAGGGCGGCGACCTTGCGGATGCCTATTACATCGACCAGTCCAACTGGGCGCATCTGGATACTTTCGAGGAGCTGGCGACCAAGAATGCGGGCCGGGTCTTTGAGGAGATGGAGTGGGAATAACCCGTTTCAGGTATCGGAGGCGAACGCGGTGCTTGGTGATCATCGGGCTCGCCTCCTGCCCGTGGTGGCATGACAAGGGAGAGCGGGAAGATGAAATCATCGGCTGCACGGGCTTTGACGCCGAAACCGCAGCGACCATCCTGCCGGAACAAATGACGCGCGAGGTGCCGGGCCGGATGGACGAAATCCCCGCGTGATGGAAAGAAAAACGTGCTGGTCATGCAGTCGGGGTATCACGGACGGCGCCTGACACGCCGACCAGGATCCGCGGGTCCGGACGAGCAATTGCAGGAGAATGCTTGCTGATGAAATGGATGGACATGCCGCCGGTCTGGTTGGTGGGGGCCTTGGGCCTGGCCTGGGTACAAAAGACCCATTTTGGCTATGGTTTGGGCTTTGGCCCTGTTGTCGCCGATCTCCTTGGCGGCCTGCTGGTCGGGGGCGGGGTGATCCTAATGGCGCTGGCGCTCTACGAAATGCGGCGCCACCGGACCACCGTGATCCCGCACCGGGAAGCGGACCGCCTGGTGACGAGCGGGATCTTCAAACGGTCGCGCAACCCTATCTACCTTGGCGACTCAATGATCCTGTTGGGGATCATCCTGTATTGGGACGCGGTCCTGGCGCTGCCACTTGTGCCAATCTTCGTTTGGGTGATCGAACGGCGTTTCATCGTACCCGAGGAAAATCACCTGCGCCGGAAATTCCGCGCGGCCTTTGCCCGGTACGAAAAGGATGTGCGGCGGTGGATCTGATCGCGGAATGACTGCGAATTCAGCACTCATCCTTTGGTAGAGGTGACCTGTGGTCGCATGCTGCCCCCGGCATGCCGACCACGGCGGTTCCCAGGCCAAGCGTCCGGCACATGATGCAAATGCTAAGTTTCCGAAACCACGAGGAATATTTCGACGGGGTGCCGATATAGAGTGCAGCGGTGGGCAACAATGTTTCGATTCTTTGGTCCGCGGCGCAATAATAGTTGTCCGACTTTAACTTTTGGTCATGGTGTGTTTTACAACCCGCGCTGCCTGTCGCTGCAGAGCCGCATGATTGCGCTGAAATGCGAATTAACGCCTCATCAGGGGCGTAGGAGTACCTGAGAACAAAGGGGAATACCGTGAAGATAGGGACGCCAAGAGAGGTTGAATCTGGAGAGAATCGCGTTGCGATGACCCCGGATTCTGCCCGCCAGCTGCAAAAGCTGGGTTATGAATGTTTGATCGAATCCGGCGCGGGGTCGCGGGCAGAGTTCTCCGATGCGGATTACGAGGCTGCGGGCGTCAAGGTCGTCGG
>NZ_JASHJL010000023.1 GCF_030733205.1 Mameliella sp. MMSF_3455 | reverse complement strand
ATGCGCAACCCGCACCGGAGCCGCCCCCCGATCCGGCCACGCCTCCTGCGCCGGAACCGGAACCAATCCCTCAACCCGAACCTGATCTACAGCCCGAACCACGACCCGACCGGGCGCCGGAAACGCCTGCGCCGCCTCTCGGCGCTCTTGACCCGCAGCGCGCGGACCCCGAGCTTGGCCCGCCCACGGCACAGGCTCCGGCGACCGCGCTGCGCCCGATCGCACGCCCCTTCGTCCGGCCCGATCCTTTCCTGCCGCGCCCGGTGGCGCGCCCCTTGGGATTGGGCGCCCCCTGACCGGCGCCCCACCTTGACCCTCCCGACGGCATCCTAGATACCACCCCCAACCAAGGAGCCGTCATGACCGTTCCCGCCATTACAGACAGCCATTGCCACCTCGATTTCCCCGACTTCGACCAGGAGCGCCCCGAGGTGATCGACCGCGCCCTGCGCGCGGGCGTGCATCGCATGGTCACCATCTGCACCCGCCTCAGGAACGAACCCCAGGTCCGGGCCATTGCCGAAGCGCATGCGCCGGTCTTCTACGCCGCCGGGACACACCCGATGTCCGCCGCCGAAGAACCCATGGCCACGGTCGATGAGCTTGTCGCCCTCGCGAAACACCCAAAATTCGTCGGCATCGGCGAAACCGGGCTGGACTATCACTATACTGCCGAAAGCGCCGATGTTCAGAAAACCAGCCTGCGCATCCACATCGAGGCGGCACAGGAAACCGGTCTGCCGCTGATCATCCATGCGCGCGACGCCGATGACGACATGGCCCGTATCCTGACGGAAGGATACAAGGCGCAGCCATACACCTGTGTCATGCACTGCTTCTCTTCCAGTGCCGCGCTCGGCAAGGCCGCGCTGGACCTTGGGTTCTACCTGTCCATGTCGGGCATTGCCGCCTTCCCCAAGTCGCAGGACCTGCGCGACATCTTTGCCAGTGCGCCGCTCGACCGGATCCTGGTGGAAACCGACAGCCCGTATCTTGCGCCCCCGCCGCATCGCGGCAAGCGCAACGAACCGGCCTATGTCGCCCATACCGCGCAGAAAGGTGCAGAGGTCTTTGGCCTGCCCTACGAGGAATTCGCCGCGCGGACAGAGGCGAATTTCGACGCGCTCTTCTCCAAGGCCGCCCGTTGGGAGCGCGCTGCATGACAGGTGAATTGCGCTTCACAATTCTTGGCTGCGGATCTTCCGGCGGTGTGCCACGACTGGGCGGCAACTGGGGTGCCTGCGATCCACAAAACCCCAAGAACCGCCGCCGCCGCTGTTCCATGCTGGTCGAACGCGAGACGCAGGACGGCACGACCTCCGTGTTGATCGACACCACGCCCGACATGCGCGACCAACTGCTGGACGCCGGCATCGGGCGTCTGGACGCGGTGGTCTATACCCATGCCCACGCGGATCATACCCACGGCCTGGACGACCTGCGCCAGATCGTCTTCAACACGCGAGAGCGGCTGAACGTCTGGGCCGACGGCGACACTCAGGACGATCTGTTGTCGCGCTTTGCCTATGCCTTCGTCCAGCCCGAGGGTTCACCCTATCCGCCGATCCTGAACCTGCACACGATCGATGGCCCCGTCACGATCGAGGGCGCCGGCGGGCCCGTGACCCTGACCCCGTTCGAGGTCAACCACGGCAGCATCGACGCGCTTGGCTTTCGCATCGGCGACCTGGCCTACCTGCCGGACGTGGCCACCATCCCCGACGCGGCGTGGCCGCATCTGGAAAACCTCGACTGCTGGGTGCTGGACGCGCTGCGCCGCACGCCCCATCCGACACATGCGCATCTCGATCTGGCGCTGGAATGGATCGCCCGCGCCGCCCCCCGGCGCGCGGTGCTGACCAACATGCACATCGACCTCGATTATGCCGAGGTGGAGGCGGAAACACCCGACCACGTCACGCCGGCCTATGACGGCATGATCATTCGCCATGCGATCTGAGCCCCGACGGAACAAGACGGGCTGAGATGCAGGCGCTCCTGGACATCATCCTCCCGGTCTTTCTCGTCATCGGTGCCGGGTATGCCGTGGCATGGCGCGGCTGGTTCTCGGCCTCCGGGGTGGATGGTCTGATGAACTTTACCCAGACCTTCGCCATTCCCTGCCTGCTGTTCCGCGCGATCTGGACCCTGGAACTGGGCGATGATTTCGACCCCTGGCTGCTGGTGAGCTTCTACACCGGATCGGGGGCCTGCTTTGCCGCCGGCCTGCTGGGCGCGCGTCACCTCTTTGACCGCGACTGGGAGGAATCCGTCGCCATCGGGTTCTGCTGCCTGTTCACCAACTCGGTGATGATCGGCCTGGCACTGACCGAACGCGCCTATGGCAGCGACGCCCTGCAACCCAACTATGTCATCATCGCGCTGCATTCTCCGTTCTGCTACGGCCTTGGCATCACCGCGATGGAAATCGCGCGCGCCCGTGCCGCCGGGCTGTCGAACAGGGCACTGCCCGGCAAGGTTGGCAAAGCCATGTTCCGCAATCCGCTGGTGATCGGTATTGCCCTCGGCCTTGCGGCCAATCTTTCCAACATCGACCTGCCCAGCCCCGCCAGTGACGCGCTGGACATGATGATCCAAACCGCGCTGCCCGTCGCGCTTTTTGCCACCGGCGGCATTCTGTTCCGCTATCGGCCGCAAGGCGACGGTCGGGTGATCGCCTTTATCTGCGCGATCACCCTGCTGCTGCATCCAACGATCACCTGGGTGTTGGGATCGATCACTGGCCTGGAAACGCAACCCTTCCGCTCGGCCGTTCTGACGGCTGCCATGGCGCCCGGAGTAAACATCTACGTCTTCGCGAACATGTACGGACGCGCGCGCCGCGTGGCGGCCTCTTCGGTACTGATCGCCACGGCGCTGTCGGTTGTGACGGCCTGGGTCTGGCTGACCCTGCTGCCCTGACGGCCCGGAAAAACGGGCCCGACCGCTTTGACATTCCTCGCGGGCGGTTTCTTGATTCGAGCTGACCAACGGAGGGGCCGAGATGACCACATCGCCAGACCGAACCACCATCGGTATCCTCTTCATGCTGGCCTTCTGCACCTTTGCGCCGATGATGGACGCGTTGGCCAAGGCGACCCCGGCAGAGGTACCCGTGCCGCAGATCCTGGCCTTTCGCTTTGCTATCCAGGTGGTGATCCTGATGCCGCTGGCCGCGGCCCTGGGTCACAGCCACAGGATCACACCGGGCGATCTGGCTCGTCACGTGGCCCGAGCCGCCGCGCTGCTGGCGGCCACGGGCTGCTTCTTTACTGCGCTGCGCTACATGCCCATCGCCGACGCGATCTCGATCTTTTTCGTCGAGCCTTTCGTACTGATCCTCATGGGCGCCGTCTTCCTTGGGGAACCTGTCGGCTGGCGGCGGCTGAGCGCATGCGCCGTGGGCTTTGCTGGCGCGCTGCTGGTGATCCGACCCAGCTTTTCCGACCTGGGACTGGTGGCTTTTTTGCCACTGGTGACGGCGGCGCTCTTCGCCATCTACATGCTTATGACCCGCGCGATGGCGCGGCGCCTGCATCCGCTTGTCCTGCAAGGGCACACGGCGCTGGCGGCCACGGCGCTGATCGTGCCGCCCCTGCTGCTGATGGAGGGGACGGGCAACGCGCTGTTCGATCCGGTCCGGCCACAGGGTCTAGCGATCTGGACGCTGGTCGGGGTCGGCGTGGTGGCGACGATCTCTCACCTGTTCCTGACCTATGCGCTGCGGCTGGCCCCGGCGGGCACGATCGCGCCACTGCAGTACCTGGAAATCGTCGGAGCCACGGTGATCGGCTATTTTGCATTCGGCGATTTCCCGACACCGCTGACATGGGTCGGAATCGCGGTGATCGTCGCCTCCGGGCTATATGTCTTTGAACGGGAACGGCGGCTGGAACTGCGCGCCAAGACGCCGCCGCCACCGGTCTGAGCGTTTACCGCGCCGGGGTGATGACCTCGGCCTCAGTCACGATCAGGTCCAACGGCTGGTCGGTTTCCTCCAGCGGCAAATCGGCATCCTCTTGGGCGCCGAAGGCGAAACCGATCGCCAAGGTCGGGCGCCGCGACCGTAGCATCTCCAGCGTGCGGTCATAGAACCCGCCGCCATAGCCCAAGCGCCCGCCATCGCGGGAAAAGGCGACCAGCGGCACGATCAGCACCTCCGGTTCGAAATAAACCTGGTGCTCCGGGATTTGCGCCCCGAAAGGCCCGTCGACGAGCGTGCAATCCGGCTCCCATCGCGCGAATTTCAGCGGTTGCCCCTTGGCCTGGGTCACCGGCACACCGACGGGGCCATGCGCCGCGGCCTCGGCCATTGCGGGCACCGGATCGATTTCCGTGCGGATCGGCAGAAAGCCGGACAGTGGCACGCCGCGATACCCCGCGAGAACCTCGCTCAGCTTGCCCGCAGCGCCGGGCGCCTGTCCTGCAAAAGCGTCTTTCCGGCGGGCAAAGGCCGCCTTGCGCGCCGCCGCCTTGCGATCGTCCAACGTCATCATAGCAACACCAGCACTGCCAGCCCGAGAAATGCAAAGAAACCGACCACGTCAGTCACCGTAGTCACAAAGGCGCCAGAGGCCAGCGCCGGGTCGACGCCAACCTTTTCAAGGATCACCGGGATCACGATCCCCGCCAGCCCCGCAATGACCAAATTGATGATCATGGCGGTCGCGATCACGCCGCCCAGTTGGAAAGAGCCGAACCAGATGATGCCGACAATTCCCATGATAACGGCAAAGGCCAACCCGTTGATCAGGCCCACCGCGACCTCACGCCGGATCACGCGCCAGAGGTTGGCGCCGGTCAGGTCCTTGGTCGCCAGCGCGCGCACCGCCACGGTCAACGACTGGGTGCCAGCGTTGCCCCCCATCGAGGCCACGATGGGCATCAGCACCGCCAGTGCCACCACCTGGGCGATGGCGGCCTCGAACTGGGCGATGACCAGCGAGGCCAATACCGCCGTCACAAGGTTTACCGCCAGCCAGGGGAAGCGCCGTTTTGTCGTTTCGATCACCCGGTCGGAAAGGCGGCTTTCGCCGTCGACGCCTGCCAGGCGCAGGATGTCTTCCTCGTTTTCCTCGTCCAGAACCGCCATCGCGTCGTCGATGGTGATGACGCCGACCAGCCGCTCATTGTCGTCGACCACCGGCGCCGAGATCAGGTGGTACTGGTTGAAGGCATAGGCCACTTCGCCCTCGTCCCGCGTGACGGGGATGGTGTGAAAGGTTTCTTCGACGATGGATTTCAGCAGCACATCGCGCCGCGACGACATGATCTTGCCCAACGTCACGTTGCCTACGGGCCGTAGCCGGGGATCCACCAGCACGACATGATAGAACTGTTCCGGCAGCCGGTCGGAGCTGCGCATGTAGTCGATGGCGTCACCCACGCTCCAGTGTTCGGGCGCCATGACCACCTCGCGCTGCATCAGGCGCCCGGCGGAGAATTCGGGATAGCTCAGCGACTGGCGGACCGCGGCCGCATCGCCGGCCTCCAGTGCATCCAGAATCGCGTCCTGCTGATCGCTTTCCAGATCCTCGACCAGGTCGACGACGTCATCGGTGTCCAGCTCTCGCACCGCCTCCGCCAGAACCGAGGGCGTCAGCGCGGCAAAGACCTCTTCGCGCAGCGCCTCGTCCAGTTCCGACAGGATTTCACCGTCGAATTCCTTGTCGTAGAGGCGGATCAGCCTGCCGCGATCATAGGCGTTGATCTGTTCCAGCAGGTCGGCGATGTCGGCCGCGTGCAGCGGCTCCATCAGCTCGACCAGCTGTTCCCTGTCCTCGACATCCACCGCATAAAGAATCGCCGCAACAGCCTTGCGGTCCAGCGCATAGGCGTCTTCGGTCTCGGTGGTTTCTGCCTCCAGCTCTTCGGCCATGCCCTGCCCTCCACCTGTCTCAGCCCGACACTATGACAAGCTGTCGGCGGGCGACAGGGGGACTATGGCGATTTACCTTTCTTCGCGACCTGCCTAGGATTTTCTGCATGAGCAAACGTCACCTGCACCTGGGCCAGACCCTGACATTCACCGCCGATCCTCTTGTCGAAGGGCCAGGCGCCGCGCAGCACCACAGGCATGGCGCGCTGGTGGTCGAGGACGGCGTGATCACCCAGGTCGGCGAAGTCGGGACACTGAGTGAAGGTGACTTTGCCAGCATCACGGACCACGGGCAGGCGTTGCTCTTGCCCGGCTTCGTCGATGCCCACGCGCACTACCCGCAGACCGCGATCATCGCCAGTTGGGGCAAGCGGCTGATCGACTGGCTGAACACCTATACGTTCCCCGAGGAAATGCGCTTTGGCGACCCGGGCTATGCCTCGGAAATCGCGGGCCGCTACCTCGATCTTCTGCTGGCGCAGGGCACAACCACGGTATGCAGCTACTGCACGATCCATCCGGCGTCGGTGGATGCCTTTTTCGAGGCGGCAGAGGCGCGTGGCATGCGTGTTCTGGGTGGCAAGACCTGCATGGACCGAAACGCGCCGGCCGGGCTGCGCGATACCGCGCAATCCGCCTATGACGACAGCAAGACGCTGCTGGCCCGCTGGCACGGACGGGGCCGCGCCTCTTATGTCATCACCCCCCGGTTTTCGCCCACTTCGACGCCGGAACAGCTCTCGGCCCTCGGCGCGCTATGGGCTGAACATCCGGACTGCCTGATGCAGACCCACCTCAGCGAGCAGACCGACGAAATTGCCTGGGTTCGATTGCTGTTTCCGCAGGCGCGTGACTACCTCGACACTTACGAGGCACACGGCCTGCTGGGCGCAAACGGTCTTTATGGTCATGCCATCCACCTGGAGCCGCGCGAAATGGACCGGCTGCGCGAAGTCGGTGCCGCACTGGTCCATTGCCCGACCTCCAACACCTTCATCGGTTCCGGTCTGTTTGACTTGGACGGGCTGACGCGCGCGGGCCAGCGCGTGGGGCTTGCCACCGACACCGGTGGCGGATCGTCCTTTTCCATGTTGCGCAGCATGGCGGCCGCCTACGAGATCGCCCAATTGCGCGGGCGCGCCCTGCACCCGGCGGAACTGATCTGGTTGGCCACAACGGGCTCAGCCCGTGCGCTCCGACTCGATAACCGCATCGGCAGCCTTGCCCCGGGGTACGAGGCCGATTTCATCGCACTGGACCTCGCCTCGACCCCGGCCATTGCCCAGCGTAGCGCACGGGCGGGTGACATATGGGAGGCGTTGTTTCCAACGATCATGATGGGCGACGACCGCGCCATCGCGGCCACCTACGTTGCCGGGCGGCGCGTGGTCTGAGGCTCAACCGATCCGCACGGACTCTCCGTGCGGCGTTGCTGTATAGGCATCCTCCCAGGCGGCCCGCAGCGCGCGCAGGTCCTCGGCCCCGGCGATCCCCTTCTCGGTACAGATCCGCTCCAGCGCCGCAACCCAGGCGACGAAATAATCATCGCCGCCGTCCAGCTCTTTCGACAGGCCATGCTGCGCCAGCACCGCGCCAAAGGTCTGCGTCCATTCCGGCCATGTGAACGCCCCGCCCGCTTCCAGCGACACGGCCAGCGCAAAAGCCTGGGCATGCCAGGGCGCCTCAAAGACCGGCTCGGTCATGTCTCTGGCTCCAGGTAACTTTCCCAGAGATCGCAACTGACCGTATCCCCCGGCACCTCCGCCCTCCCCCAGACATCGGCCGCGTCGAAGACCACGGTGTAAAGCGGTTCCGGCCGTTCGCCCAATCCATGTGCGTTTGTATCGGGAAAAACATGGCAGCCATGCACGCGTTCGACCACACCGTGCAGCCCGGCGGCATAGCCTGGCAGGCGCGTATGTCCGCCCGTCACGGCCAGATTGCGCGCCGGGCGACGCGTGCGCACCCGATCGCCGGGCCCAAAGCGCGACGCGGGACCGTCGCGCACGACCGGCCCTCCGCGCGCCAACGCGCCGGCCACCGACTCGGCCCGCAGCCTGCGCTCAGCCAAGGGCGACGGCGCCGGATCGGCTCCCGCCAGTTCGTCTCGCGTGACCACCCCTTGGGCCACCAGCAAGTCCGCCAGCCCGGCCAGCCATTTCTCATAGTAGGAAAACGCCAGGTAATCGGCAGGGGCAAGGCATTCACGGGCAAAGCGCGACCTGTCGAGCGTCCATTGCCCCAACGCCCCGGCCGCCAGGGTCACCGCCAGCGCGCGCCCATGCCAGTCCCTGGCAAAGACGGGTGCGTCCTTGGGCTCCGGCCGCACCGGACCGTCACCGAACCGCCCGCCCATGTCATGAACCCGGCTCATGTGGGCGCCTCCGCCAGCGCCGTGCCGATCATCGCGTCCCGGCTGACCAGCGCCGCCAATGCGCTTTCGTCCAGTCCCTCCGTCCCGACGGGGCGCATCGGCAGCACGAGGTAACGAACCTCGGCGGTCGAATCCCAGACGCGCACCCGTTGCCCCTCGGGCAAGGTCAAGCCGAAATCGGCAAGCACCTTGCGCGGCTCGCGCACCGCCCTTGCCCGGTAGGCATCGGACTTGTACCAGCCCGGCGGGATCCCAAGCAGCGGCCAAGGGTAGCAACTGCACAGGGTGCAGACGACCATGTTGTGCTGTTCCGGCGTGTTCTCTACCGCGACCACATGTTCGCCTTGCCGCCCGGTGAACCCCATCTCGGCCACCGCCGCCGTCGCATCTTTCAGCAAACGCTTGCGGAAATCCGGATCGATCCATGCCCGGGCGACCACTGCTGCGCCGTTCCTCGGGCCGACCTTGTGGGCATAGGTCTCGATGATCTCGTCCAGCGCGGCGGGATCGATCAGCCCCTTGCGTGTCAAAAGCGTTTCCAGCGCCTTCACACGCAGCTCTGGGTCAGGCGGCAAGAGACTATGCGGCGGGGCGTCGTCGGCGTGATCGTGGGGCATGTACAGAGCTTGCCCTGATGCACCCGCCCACGCAAGCATCCCGCAGGGGCGCGGCCGCGCGTGACAGACACCGTCCGCTGTGCGACGGTCACCAAAGTCCTGACCCATCGCAAGGAAACCACTTTTCATGACCAAAGCCCGTCTCGGGTCCGCCTTCGTGCTTGCCCAGACACTTGGCGCCGGACCGGCCTCAGCCGTCGTCACATTCGATCTCACGGACGCGCGGGCCGCCGAGCTGATTGCCCAGTGCGAAGCCGAGGACGGCGCACCGTGGAAACACACCAACCGCCCGACCGTGGTGAACTGCTGCATCCCCGGCCAGGACTGGTGCGTGGTCTGCACGGCTGGCAGTCCGGAGGCTCCAACCGCCTGCATGTCGCTTGGCGTCCCGCCCGCGAAACCCGCAGAGTGACCGGCCAGCACCGGCTGGCTTGCGGTTTCATTGCTTGCACCGGCGCAACGCTTCGCCTACATGAGCCGAAACCGACCCAACAGGCGCAGGCCCCATGGAAAACGTCATCCTCATCGTCCACCTTCTTCTGGCTCTCGGCCTGATCGGCGTCGTGCTGCTTCAGCGCAGCGAAGGCGGCGGCCTGGGGATCGGCGGTGGTGGCGGAGCCATGAGCCAGCGTGCGCCGCTGACCGCGCTTGGCAAGCTGACCTGGATCCTTGCTGTCGGCTTTATCATCACCTCGATCACGCTGACGATCATTGCCGCCCAGAACGCCTCGGGCAGCTCGATCCTCGACCGTCTCGGAACGCAGGAGCCGGCCACTGATGCGCCGGCCCCGGCCCCCGGGCTTGATGGAATCGACCCGAACGCGCTTGTCCCCCCGCCCTCGGCGCAGGACGGCGACGCGCCATTGGTTCCGCGCGCGGACTGACGCGACACAGGGTATTGACGCAAAGGCGGCCTTTTTGGCCGCCTTTTTCGTTCCGCACGGTCACAACCGTCCGTCGTTCGAGTTCAGCCTGGGCTTGGCCATTGAAGGTCTCGGATGGGACATCTCCAACGCCATGTCCTGTATCGCGCGTGTCGGGCTGCCGCTGTTCCGAAGGGCCTTTGCCAGTCCGCGCAGGGCCCAGATTTCGGAACGCAAGATCGCTGCCGCCCCGGGAATGCAGACCGGCGGGAACAGCGCGACACGGCGTCAGACCGCCTACAACCCCTTGCAGATTGCCCATGCTGCGCAACAGCATCTAGCGGTCATCTGGACAAATCCGCGCGAATCCACTATGTGTCAAATCCCGTGTTGCAGCTGGTGCCACATCCGGTACAAGCCGCGTCTGAACTTGCAGGAACGCAGGCAATTGCCTGCAAAAATCACGGGGTTACCCAGATGGCGCGCTTCATCTTCATCACCGGCGGTGTGGTCTCTTCGCTTGGCAAGGGGCTGGCTTCCGCTGCCCTTGGCGCTCTTCTCCAGGCACGCGGCTTTTCGGTCCGCCTGCGCAAGCTGGACCCCTATCTGAACGTCGATCCCGGTACGATGTCGCCCTTTGAACATGGCGAGGTCTTTGTCACCGACGATGGCGCGGAAACCGACCTCGACCTGGGGCATTACGAACGCTTTACCGGTGTCCCTGCGCGCAAGACCGATTCCATCTCTTCGGGCCGCGTCTATACCAATGTGCTGGAGAAGGAGCGCCGCGGCGACTACCTCGGCAAGACCATTCAGGTCATTCCCCACGTCACCGACGAGATCAAGAACTTCATCTCCATCGGCGAGGACGAGGTCGATTTCATGCTCTGCGAGATCGGCGGCACCGTCGGCGACATCGAGGGCCTGCCCTTCTTCGAGGCGATCCGCCAGTTTTCCCAGGACAAGCCGCGCGGCCAATGTGTCTTCATGCACCTCACCCTGCTGCCCTGGATCAAGGCCAGCGGCGAATTGAAGACCAAGCCGACCCAGCACTCCGTCAAGGAGCTGCGGTCGATCGGCCTTGCGCCGGATATCCTGGTCTGCCGGTCCGAAGGCCCGATCCCGCAGAAAGAGCGCGAGAAGCTGGCGCTGTTCTGCAACGTCCGCCCCGACAGCGTGATTGCCGCGCAGGACCTGCCGTCGATCTACGACGCGCCGTTGGCCTATCACCGCGAGGGGATGGACCAGGCGGTTCTGGACGCCTTCCAGATCAGCCCGGCGCCCAAGCCCGACCTGTCGAAATGGGAGGATGTCAGCGACCGGATCCACAACCCCGAGGGCGAGGTCAACGTCGCCATCGTCGGCAAGTACGTCCAGCTGGAGGACGCCTATAAATCCATCGCCGAGGCACTGACCCACGGCGGCATGGCGAACCGGGTCAAGGTACGGGTCGAATGGGTCGATGCCGAGATATTCGACCGCGAGGACCCGGCGCCGCACCTGGAGAAATTCGATGCCATCCTCGTCCCCGGCGGCTTTGGCGAGCGCGGGACCGAGGGCAAGATCAAGGCGGCGCAATTCGCCCGCGAGCACAAGGTGCCCTACCTCGGCATCTGCCTTGGAATGCAGATGGCGGTGATCGAGGCCGCGCGCAATGTCGCCGGGGTGGCCAAGGCGGGCTCCGAGGAATTTGACCACGAGGCTGGGGAAAAGCGTTTCGAACCCGTGGTTTATCACCTCAAGGAATGGGTGCAGGGCAACGAGAAGGTCAACCGCCGCCCGGATGACGCCAAGGGCGGCACGATGCGGCTGGGCGCCTATGACGCCGTGCTGACCGAAGGCTCGAAGGTGGCCAAGGTCTATGGCAAGACGGCCATCGACGAACGCCACCGCCACCGCTACGAGGTCGACATCAAGTACCGCGAGCAGTTGGAAACCAGCGGTCTGTGCTTCTCGGGCATGTCCCCGGATGGCAAGCTGCCAGAAATCGTGGAATGGCCCGACCACCCCTGGTTCATCGGCGTACAGTTCCACCCCGAGCTGAAGTCGAAACCCTTTGACCCGCATCCGCTGTTCAGGGATTTTGTGCGGGCGGCGAAAGAGGTTAGTAGGCTGGTGTAAGTAATGGCGAGGGGAAGATTTTCAAGGTTTCGAAGGAACTTCGACACTTTTGGCGCAACCATTTTGGTTTGCTTGCTTCCCGCCGTTCTCCAAGCCGAACAGTTTATATGTAGCCCTGAAGCTTCGGGCGGCGTATCCTTCGCAGAGAACCCACGCAAGTGGGTCGGGACACGCTTTAGTCCCGGGGGGCCGTTCATAATTACCAGTACGCCCCCAAGCGAACCATTCAAACAATACGCCAGTTATTATGTTTTTGAAGTCGGGAAAGAATATCCAACCGGCTATTGCGCGGATGGTTTTTCCTCTAGCGGAATTTTGATGTGCGAGAAGTTTGGCTGGCTCATTTTCAACAAAGAGACTCTAAGGTTCGCGGACTATTACGCATTTGGATACACAGACGGCGTGGATAACAATGACAATACGCCCGCTGTAACGGTTGGGAAATGCACGCGGTTTTAGTCGATTGTATACTCAGCTATTTTCTCCCCCCTAAACAGGCTCGGCGGGCGCCGACTCTCGGCAAGGCGCTCCGGTACCTGACCGGGTGCACCTTTTCGCGATACATTCTTGGGCTGGGGTTCCACCCTTTCAGGGCTGAAAGGCGACATTGGCGCCCTTTCAAGACGCCTCTCCCCCTCAAAGATCAGCATCCAACCCAACCAAAGCGCCCCCGTCTCGCCGGAGGCGCGCCAATCATCAACGGCGCACCTTGGGTACGACGGGTGCGTCATGCCACAGGCATGCTTTCAGCATGACGCTCGCGCGGCGCCCTGCGGGTTTGTTCCGCGCTTGGAGCTTCGCGCAAGGCTAGCACGCTCACCCCTACCCTTTCGCCATGTTCCGCCGCGCCCTGCCCTCTGCCCTGCTGGTGCTCCTGGTCTTGATGGTGCTGCCCTTTGCCTGGCACGCACTCACCCGGCCGGTGCTGGCGCTGCAAGGCGTGCCCGAGGCGCTGGGGCGGCTGTTTCATCCCGGCGCACTTCTCTCGAACCTTGCCATCTACGCCCACATGATCAGCGGCGCGATCATCACCGCCACCGTGCCGCTACAGATCCTGCCCATGATCCGCCACCGGGCGCCCCGCCTGCACCGGCTCTCGGGCTATACGCTTGCCACGACGGCCATTTTCACCGGCCTCGCAGGCCTGCTCTATATCGCGCTGCAGGGCACCATCGGCGGCGCCTGGATGTCAGGCTGGTTCGCGCTTTATGGCGTGCTGATGATCCTCGCCGCGGCCAACACCGTCTATTATGCCATCGACAAGGACGTGACCCGACACCGCCGCTGGGCGCTGCGGCTGATGGTGCTGGCGGTGGGCTCCTACCTCTATCGCCTGCACTACGGGCTGTGGTTCGCCGCGACGGGCGGCGTCGGGGTGGATGACTTTTATGGCCCCTTCGACCGCGCGATGGTCTGGGCCTTCTACCTGCCCTACCTCGCGCTCTTGGAACTCTGGTTTCTGGGTGAACGTCGCCTCAGCCGAAAACCAGCGTGAGGATACAGTCCCAGCCGTTCTCTGCCGTGCCCGCAGCGCAGAACCCCGTCCCGATCCGCCCCGCCATCATGTAGAGCATCCCGGCAAAGGCCGCCCCATGCGTGACCCAGACCAGGCGGGGACGGTTGTCCTGCGCAGTTCGGATCAGCGCCCCGTTGATGTCCGGAAAAGACCGGTTCAGACGCCGGAATTCACGGCTCATGGTGATGGCGATGTCATAGTGCTGCCGCAGAGCCTGCCCGTTCACATAGGTGAAAAAGGCGACGGCCAGCACGAACATCCCGGCGAAACTACTCCCCATCTCGCCCTGGTAGAAATGCAGGAACCCGAAAATCGGGATGTAGGAAGTCAGGAACATGCCCCAGATGAAATCGATCTTTTGCCAGATCATGACATAGACGCGCAGGTATTCCAGCAGCTCCTTTTCCCGCGCTTCGCGGTCGACCACACCCTGCGCGCCGCTCTGTGCCATTCACTCCGCCTCATCAGGACCCTCGGGGTCATCACCCCCTATGTGATACCGGGTTGCGGGTGATGCGCAAGCGGCCAGCCCCAATGGCCCTTGCCAGCCCCGCCGCAAACTCTTAGGCCGCTCGCATGCTGTCCTATCAACATGCCTATCATGCCGGGAACCTTGCCGACGTGCACAAGCACGCGGCGCTGGCGTGGATGCTGGACTACCTGACTCGCAAGCCGAAACCGTTGAGCTACATCGAGACGCACGCCGGGCGCGGGCTCTACGACCTTGAAGGCGCCGAAGCGGTCAAGACAGGCGAGGCCGCGCAGGGGATCGCCCGCGCCAAAAACTGGTTTGGCGCGGATCATCCCTATGCCCGGGCACTGAAAACGGTGCGGGACGAAAGGGGGCCCTCTGCCTATCCCGGCTCTCCGCTGATCGCACAAAGCCTGTTGCGCGAAGACGATCGGCTGCACCTGGCCGAACTGCATCCCCAAGAGCACGAGGCACTGTCCAGTGCTGTGCGGGCGCCGAACACGCGCGTCTACAGGCAGGATGGCTATGAGATGGCGCAAAGCCTCTGCCCGCCGACCCCGCGGCGCGGTCTGATGCTGATCGACCCAAGCTGGGAGGTGAAAGCCGATTACGCCAGCGTCCCCCGGACCATGCAGGCCCTCACGCGGAAATGGAACGTGGGCATCCTGGTGCTCTGGTATCCGCTGCTGCGGGACGGGACACATGTGCCCATGCTGCGCCAGCTCGAGGCCGAGTTCCCCGCGGCCCTGCGCCACGAGGTCCGCTTTCCACCCGCCCGGGACGGACACCGCATGATCGGCTCCGGCCTTTTTGTCGTGAACCCGCCGTGGGGGCTGGACGCGGCACTGAAACCACTCTCGTCCCAATTCGCCAAGACCGGCTCAACGGGCAGGTGACGCGACCTCTGGCACCATGCTACTCCATTGCCGAACCATCAGGAGGCCGGCCATGTTCGAGCGGTTGAAAGCCTTTTTCCACCACGGTCCGCGCCAGCCAGCACCGCTGCCGGAACCGGATGCCAAGCTGGCGCTTGGCACGCTGCTGGTGCGCGTCGCGCGGGCGGACGACACCTATCTCTTCGAGGAAATCAGCCAGATCGACCGGACCCTGTCGACGGCGTTCGGACTGAACCCGGTGGAGGCCGCAAAGATGCGCGCCACCTGCGAAAGGCTGGCCCGCGAGATCAAGGACGACGCGAGGATGACGGCGCTGATCCGCGAGAACGTGGACTATGCCCACCGCGTCGAAACCGTGCAGGCGCTTTGGCAGGTGGCCTGGGCGGACGGAATCACCGACGCCCGCGAGGCCGCGCTGGTGAACCTGGTCGAAGAGGCGCTTGGCGTCGCGCCACATGACAACGAGGCGGCGCGCAGTGCGGCCGTGATCCCCTGAGGAATTGTGCCCGCCCGAAACCGGGCTTATATCCCCGACCATGTTCGCAGATTTCCTCAAGCGCCTGACGGCGACCGATCCCGCCCCACTTCCCGACGAGGACGCACGGCTCGCGCTCACCGCGCTGCTGGTCCGCGTCGCCCGGTCCGACGGCACCTTCGATGACAGCGAAAGGGACCGTATCGACCGGATCATCGCCACCCGTTACGGCCTGTCGCCCTTCGAGGCTGCGCGTCTGCGCTCCGAGGGCGAGGGACTGGAATCCGAGGCGCCGGACACCGTGCGCTTTACCCGCGCGATCAAGGATGCCGTCCCCTACGAGGACCGTATCGCAGTGATCGAGGCGCTCTGGCAGGTGGTGCTGGCCGATGGCGTGCGCGAGGCCGAGGAAGACGCGCTGCTCAGGCTTGTGTCCAATCTCCTGGGGATCAACGACCGTGACAGCGCCCTGGCACGGCAACGGGTCGAGAAGAAGTAATGATTGCCAGCCTTCCGATGTACTGGTGGCCCGAGAACGCCACCGCCTGGTCGCGATTCTGGGATGACATGCGTGCGCGCCTGCCCCAATTGCCCCCGATCACCCCACCCGAGGATCTGCCTGCCGACTGGTACGCGCACTGGGGCGCCCCTGACCTGGTCCTGTCCCATGTCTGCGGCCTGCCTTTTGCGACCACCTTCGCCGAACGGGTCACTTATGTCGCCTCGATCGACTTTGCCCTGCCGGACACGCCCCCCGGCTGGTATCATTCGGTCGTCGTCACCCGGCCCGACGAGGCCCGCGCGCGCGCGGATCTACGGCTTGCCTACAATTCCGCTGATAGCCAGTCAGGGTGGGGCAGCACCCGCGGCCATAACTTTGCAGGATACCTCGAAACCGGGGCGCACCGCGCCTCTGCCACCGCGGTGGCCGAAGGCCGGGCCGATGTCGCCTATATCGACGCGGTGAGCTGGCGTATACTGGAACAGGTTGCGCCCGATGTCGCGGCGTCACTGAAGGTCATCGACCGCAGCGCGCCGACACCCGGTCTGGCCCTGATTGCGGCACCCGGGACGGATCCGGCGCCCTTGCGAGAGGCCTTCGCCGCCGCTCTGGACGCACTGACAGTCGAGGACCGCCGGATCATGGGCGGCCCGGTCGGACTGGCCCAGGTCGGGGCCGAGAGCTATCGAAGCCTGCCCCTTGCGGCGCCGATGCCCGCCTGACCGAAGGTCAGAACAGGACTTTTTGCCCTTGGCCCCCTTGCCAAGCCCGCAGGTTTGCGCGTTGATACCGGGCATCCTGCGATCTGCCCGAGGCTCCGCTTGTCCGACACGCCCGTCATCGAAATCCGCAACCTTCACAAGGCCTATGGCTCTCTTGAAGTTCTCAAGGGAGTCGACATCACGGCCCGCAAGGGCGACGTGGTCTCGCTGATCGGATCTTCCGGTTCGGGCAAGTCCACGCTGCTGCGCTGCTGCAACCTGCTGGAAGACAGCCAACAGGGCGACATCCTCTTCAAGGGCGAACCCGTCCACTGGAAAGGCGAGGGCCACAACCGCCGCCCGGCGGATGCCAAGCAGGTGCTGCGTATCCGAACGAACCTGTCGATGGTGTTCCAGCAGTTCAACCTGTGGGCCCATATGACCATCCTGCAGAACGTGATGGAGGCGCCGGTCACGGTGCTGGGCCGCGACCGGGCGCAGGTGGAAAAGGCCGCGCGCGGCTACCTGGACAAGGTGGGCATTGGCGACAAATGCGACGTCTACCCGGCGCAACTGTCGGGTGGCCAGCAACAGCGCGCCGCCATTGCCCGCGCGCTCTGCATGGAGCCGGAGGCGCTGCTCTTCGACGAACCGACCAGCGCGCTGGATCCGGAACTGGAGCAGGAAGTGGTGCGGGTGATCAAGTCGCTCGCACAGGAAGGGCGCACGATGCTGATCGTGACCCATGACATGAAGATGGCCTCTGATGTCAGCGACCACGTGGTGTTCCTGCACCAGGGGCTGATCGAGGAACAGGGCCCGCCGGAAACGCTCTTCGGCGCGCCGAAATCGGAACGGCTGCAGGGGTTCCTGAAGTCGACCGTTCATGCCTAGGCCAAAAGGGCCAGCATCCTAAAATCGGCGGGACAGCCGCCAGAACCTACCAGGGAGTAACGACATGAAAAAGCTTCTGATCGGAACCGCGGCACTTGCGATGCTCGCCGGTGCGGCCTTCGCGGAAAGCCATTCGGTGGTCCGCCTCGGCACCGAGGGCGCCTATCCTCCGTACAACTACATCGACGACGACGGCGAAGTGGCCGGCTTCGAGCGCGAGCTTGGCGACGAGCTGTGCAAGCGCGCGGAACTGACCTGCGAATGGGTCACGAACGAGTGGGATTCGATCATCCCCAACCTGGTCTCCGGCAACTACGACGCCATCATCGCCGGCATGTCGATCACCGACGAGCGTGACGAAGTCATCGACTTCACCCAGAACTACACCCAGCCCGACCCGTCCGCCTTCCTGGCGATGGAAGGCATGGACCTCGACATGGAGGGCGGCATCTTCGCGGCTCAGGCAGGCACGATCCAGGCCTCGTACATCGCCGAGATGGGCGCAACGCTGGTCGAATTCGCCACGCCTGACGAAACCATCGCCGCCGTGCGCAACGGCGAGGCGGACGCGGTTCTGGCCGACAAGGCCTACCTGGCGCCCATCGCCGAGGAAAGCGCGGACCTTGCCTTTGTGGGTGAGGACATCCTGATCGGCGGCGGCATCGGCCTTGGCCTGCGCGAAAGCGATGGCGAACTGCGCGAGAAGTTCGACGCGGCGATCCAGTCGATGAAAGACGACGGTTCGCTGAATGCGCTGATCGAGAAATGGGAACTCGGCGCAACGTTCTGAAAAGGTGGGGCGGGGTAATCTCCCGCCCCGTCAGGTTCCGCGATGTTCGGTTTCTGCACTGACCCCGATACGCTCTCCGGCCTGAGCTGGATGGCCTGCTACCTGACCACGGGCAAGCACATGGCCATCTACTGGTCGGTGGGCACGGTCCTGCTGCTGCTGGCGATCACCGCGCCGGCCGCGCTGGCCTTCGGCTTTGCCGGGGCGTCGGCGGCGCGGTCGCGCATCCTGCCGCTCAGCTGGCTGGGGCGCGGCTATATCGCCATTGTCCGCGGCGTGCCGGACATCGCCTTTTTCCTGTTCTTCGTCATCGCCCTGGACCAGTTCTTTGAATGGATCCGGCACAAGGCGAAATGCCCCGACTGGGATCAGCCGATCCGGCAGGGCAATGATTTCGTGGTCTGCGCCGAGGCCAAGCTGCCCCTGGGCAACGCCGCGCAATGGGTCCATGAAACCTACGGCTTCTTCCTGGCGGTTCTGACATTTGCCATTGTTTTCGGGGCCTTCGCGGCGAACGTCCTGTTCGGCGCCATGCGGGCCGTACCGCGTGCCCAGATGGAAACGGCCGAGGCCTATGGCATGAGCCCGCGCCAGTGTTACTGGCGCATCCTGGTGCCGCAGATGTGGGTCTATGCCCTGCCCGGCCTGTCGAACCTCTGGATGGTGCTGATCAAGGCGACACCACTGCTGTTCCTGCTGGGGGTCGAGGATATCGTCTACTGGGCACGCGAACTGGGCGGCGCCAAGACGGCACGGTTCACCGACTACCCGCATGGCGACTGGCGCATGTGGTATTTCTTGGCGCTGCTGGTTTTCTACCTGATGTTCACGCGGGTGTCCGAAATCGTGCTGGACCGGATCATGAAGCGTCTGACCCACGGCCAGGCGACCTCGGGCGGTGAAGCGCAGAGGAAGGCGGCATGAGCTGTTTGCAGACCATCGCCGACTATGGCCTGCGCTCCATCGGGATCGGTGAGCGGCTGTTGCCGCGCGAGGATTTCACGCTGTGCCAGCAGTTCACCCTGATCGGCTCGGGGATGATCTGGAACGTCTATTTCGGGCTCATCGCGCTCTTGACCGGGTTCTTCCTGGCCACGGCGGTGGCCCTGGGCAAGGCCTCGTCGAACCCGCTGGCGCGCAAACCGTCGGAGTGGTTCATATTTGTCTTTCGTGGCAGCCCCTTGTTTATCCAGTTCTTTTTTGCCTATTTCGCGTTCCTCAGCCTGAAATCCGTCTCGCCCGTCTTTGATCCCCTCACCTCGGCCTGGCTGGGGGCGGCGATCGTCCTGTTCCTGAACACGGCCGCCTATTCCGGAGAGATCTTCTATGGCGCGCTGCTGTCGATCCCCAAGGGTGACACGGAAGCGGCGGATGCCTACGGGTTCTCGGGGATGACCAAGTTCCGCAAGATCACCTGGCCCACGATGTTGCGGCTGGCCTGGCCTGCCTACACGAACGAGGCGATCTTTCTCTTTCATGCCACGACATTGGTCTATTTCTCGGGCTTTCCGGCCTGGCGGCAAAAGGGCGACGCGCTGTATTACGCCAACTATTTTGCCGACAAGACCTTCAACCCCTTCGTGCCCTACCCCATCCTGGCCGGGTATTTCATCCTTGTCACGCTGGTCATCATCTCGGTCTTCGGGCTGGTGAACCGGCGGCTGAACCGGCACCTGCCGCAGGAGGTCCGGGGCCGGCTGAAGATGCGGATGAACCTGATCCGCTGAGGCTCTGGTTGTGTACGTTTTGTACAAAACGTACGTCGATTCCGGCAAAACGTACAAACGCGCAAGAAACGGTTAACCCTGCCCGAAACATGTCCGCGAGACGGGCGCCCTGCGCCAGCCCGCGGCGCGCCGTGAACGCCCCCCTTGCCCAATGGCGCGGGCTCGCCTATGAATTTGATCAAATTCTGAAAGCACGAGTTCCCCATGCCCGCCCCCAGCGCCGACTGGCTGCACGACCGCCCGCAAATCCGTACCATCCGCGCCGCCGCCTGTGACGTGAACGGCGTCGCCCGAGGCAAGCGCATGCCCATCCCCAGCGCCGTCAAGATGCTCAAGGACGGCACGCGCTTTCCCTTTTCGGCGCTGAACGTCGACATCTGGGGCGAGGACATCGCCGACAGCCCGCTGGTCTTTGACAGCGGCGACCGCGACGCGATCCTGTTCCCGACCGAACGCGGCTTTGTGCCCATGCCCTGGCTGGAGGCGCCCACCGCCCTGCTGCCGATCTGGATGTTCCACGAGGACGGCCGCCCCTTCGAGGGCGACCCGCGCCATGCGCTCTCGTTCATCCAGAAACGCTTTGCCGAAAAGGGGTTGACCCCGGTGGTGGCGGTGGAACTGGAATTCTACCTGATCGATGACAGCACCCGGCGCCTGCAGGTGCCGGTCAGCCCACGCTCCGGCAAGCGGCGCGACGCGGCAGAGGTGCTGTCGATCCGGGCGCTGGATGCCTTCGACATCTTCTTTACCGACCTCTACGAGGCTTGCGAGGTCATGGACATCCCCGCCGACACGCTGATCTCGGAGGCGGGGCTGGGCCAGTTCGAGGTCAACCTGATGCACCAGGCGGACCCGCTGAAGGCCGCCGACGATGCCTGGCTGTTCAAGATGCTGGTCAAGGGGCTGGCGCGGAAACACGGTTTTGCCGCCAGCTTCATGGCGAAACCCTACGAGGATTATTCCGGCAACGGCATGCACGCGCATTTCAGCGTGCTGGACGAAGACGGCAGGAACATCTTTGACAACGGCGGACCGGAGGGCACCGACGCGCTGCGCCATGCGATCGGTGGCTGCCTTGCCGCCCTGTCGGACAGCGCGCTGGTCTATGCACCGCATCTGAACAGCTATGAACGCATCGTGCCCGGGTCGCACGCGCCCTCGGCGATCTGCTGGGCCTATGACAACCGCACGGCGGCGGTGCGCGTGCCCTCGGGCCCGCCTGCGGCGCGCCGGATCGAACACCGGGTCGCAGGGGGCGACGTGAACCCCTACCTGGCGCTGGCCGCGATGCTGGGCGCCGCCTTGATGGGGATGGAGGACAAGACCGAACCGCCGGCGCGCATCACCGGCAACGCCTATGACCAGGACCTGCCGCATATCCCACGCGACTGGGGCAGCGCCATCGAGGCCTTTGCGCAAAGCCCGCTGATGCCGCGGATCTTTCCCAAGGAGTTGATCCGCAACTTTGTCCTGACCAAGCGGCAGGAGTTGCGCGACCTCGACGAGCTGACCAAGCACGAGCAGATGGACCTTTACCTGGATACGGTCTGATCTTGCAGGGCGCGCGGCGCGCGCCTAGCTTGCGGACCAGGAACATGGGTGTCTCATGAAAATCGGTATCTTGCAGACGGGCATCGTGGTGCCGGAACTGGCCAGGGAACACGGCCAGTACCCGGAGATGTTCATCGACCGCCTGTCCCACGCCGGGTTCGAATTTGAAACCTGGGCCGTGGTGAACGGAGAGTTCCCGCCGGGACCGGAGGCCGCCGACGGCTGGCTGATCACCGGGTCGCGCCACGGGGTCTACGAGGACCACGCCTGGCTGGCACCGCTGGAGGAATTGATCCGCCAGATCGTCGCGGCGGAGCGGCCGCTGGTGGGGATCTGTTTCGGACACCAGGTGATCGCGCAGGCGCTGGGAGGGACGGCGGTCAAGTATCCCGGCGGCTGGGCGGTCGGACCGCAGACCTATGACTTCGAGGGACGCGGGCCGAGAACCGTCATGGCCTGGCACCAGGATCAGGTGACAGAGCCGCCCGAGGGCGCCGTGACGCTGGCCGGCAATGACTTCTGCCGCCATGCCGCCCTGCTCTATCCGGGCAAGGCCTACACGGTGCAGCCGCATCCCGAGTTCGACCGCGCCTTTACCAAGGGGCTGCTGGACACGCGCGGCCCCGGCGTGGTGCCGGACGAGATCCTGCATGAGGCCGAGGCGGGGCTGGATGCGCCTCTGGACAGTGCCGAGTTGATCGACGACCTGATTTATTTCCTGAAACACAAGCGGCTGCCGGAAAGCGCCGCCTGAAACGCAAAGGACACCCCGTGGACACGAGTGCCCCGAGAGACTGGACCGAAACCCTGCCCGAACCGGCCCGCGCCTACCTGGAGGGGCGCCGCCTGGACGAGGTCGAATGCATCGTCTCGGACCTGCCGGGGATCGCGCGGGGCAAGGCGGTGCCGGCGTCGAAATTCGCCCGGATGGGCTATTTCCACCTGCCGGATTCGATCTTCTTCCAGACCATCACCGGCGACTGGGGCGAGGCCGCCTCGGACGAGGGGTTCATCGAACGGGACATGATCCTGAAACCGGACATGACCACCGCCACCGCCGCCCCCTGGACCGGCGACTGGACCCTTCAGGTGATCCACGACGCCTTTGACCGGCATGGCGAGCCGGTGCCCTTCAGCCCGCGCAACGTGTTGCAGCGCGTGGTCGCGCTGTATGAGGCGCAGGGCTGGAAGCCGGTGGTGGCGCCGGAGATGGAATTCTACCTGGTGGCGCGCAACGTCGACCCGGCCAAGGACATCGAACCGATGATGGGACGTTCCGGGCGCCCCGCCGCGGCGCGCCAGGCCTATTCGATGACTGCCGTGGACGAGTTCGGCCCGGTCATCGACGACATCTACGATTTCGCCGAGGCGCAGGGGTTCGAGATCGACGGCATCACGCAGGAGGGCGGCGCCGGCCAGCTGGAGATCAACCTGCGGCACGGCTCGCCGGTCAAGCTGGCGGACGAGGTGTTCTATTTCAAGCGGTTGATCCGCGAGGCGGCGCTGCGCCACGACTGTTTCGCCACCTTCATGGCCAAGCCCATCGCCGACGAGCCGGGCAGTGCCATGCATATCCACCATTCGGTGCTGGACCTGGCGACCGGGCAGAACCTGTTTTCCGGTCCGCAGGGCGGGGAAACGGATGCCTTCTACCACTTCATCGGCGGGTTGCAGGCGCATCTTCCCTCGGCCATCGCGGTGCTGGCGCCCTATGTGAATTCCTACCGGCGCTACGTGAAGGACCATGCGGCCCCGATCAACCTGGAATGGGGGCGCGACAACCGCACGACCGGCATCCGCATCCCCCTGTCCGGCCCCGACGCGCGGCGGGTGGAGAACCGGCTGGCGGGGATGGACTGCAACCCCTACCTGGGCATCGCGGCCTCGCTGGCCTGCGGCTACCTGGGGCTGATGGAAGAGCGGCGCCCGTCCAAGCAGTTCCGCGGCGATGCCTACGAGGGCGAAGGCGACATTCCCCGCGTCCTGGGCCAGGCGCTGGACGTCTTCGACGGGGCCACGGCCCTGCACGAGGTGCTGGGGCCGGAATTCGCGCGGGTCTATTCCATCGTCAAGCGCACGGAATACGAGGAATTCCTGCAGGTGATCTCTCCCTGGGAGCGCGAGCACCTGCTGCTGAACGTGTGATCCGGCGGTGCGCGCTGACGCGCGCGCAGGTTGGCGGAATGGGGGCTCTGCCCCCAAACCCCCGGAGTATTTCTGCAAAGAAGAAGCCACGAGGTGCGGCGTGAACCTGCTGTTTTCCAATGACCGACGCGGGGAATATCCCGAGAGCTGGTATGCCTCGGTGACGCCGGAGTTGCCGCCTTACCCGGTGCTGAAAGGCGAGGTGCGCGCGGATGTCTGCGTGGTGGGGGGCGGGTTCACCGGCCTTTCGGCGGCGCTGCACCTGGCGGAGGCCGGGCTGGACGTGGCGCTGGTCGAGGCGCACCGGGTCGGGTTCGGCGCCTCGGGGCGGAACGGCGGGCAGTTGGGCAGCGGGCAGCGGCAGGATCAGGTCAAGCTGGAGAAGATGGTGGGACGCGACGACGCGCGCCGGTTCTGGCAGCTGGGCGAGGAGGCCAAGGCGCTGGTGCGGGACCTGGCGGCGCGGCACGGCATCGACTGCGACCTGCGCGCGGGGATCGCCTGGGCCGGGTCTTCGGACGGTTCGGTGCGCGAGTTGCACGACTACGCGGACCACATGGCGCGGCAGTACGGCTATGGGCTCGAGGTGCTGGACCGGGACGGATTTGCCGCGCTCTGCCCCTCGCCCGCCTATCGCGGCGGGGTGCTGGACCGGGGGGCGGCCCATCTGAACCCGCTCAAGCTGGCGCTGGGTCTGGCCCGGGCGGCCGAGGCGGCCGGGGCACGGATCCACGAGCGCAGCCATGTGCATCATATCCGGCAGGGCAAGAGCGTGACCGTGCAGACCGAGGCCGGGCGCGTGGTGGCGGATCACCTTGTGCTGGGCTGCAACGGTTACCTGGGCGGGCTGGACCGGCAGGTGGCCGCGCGGGTCATGCCAATCAACAACTTCGTCGTGGCGACGGAGCCGCTGGGGGCGGAGGCCGCGCGGGTCTTGACGGAAGAGATCGCCGTGTCCGACGACCGTTTCGTCGTCAACTATTTCCGCCTGTCGCCGGACGGGCGGCTGTTGTTCGGGGGGGGCGAGAGTTATGGCTACAGGTTCCCCGCGGACATCCGCGCGACGGTGCGCAAACCGATGCTGGAGATCTTTCCGCATCTGCGCGACGTGGAGCTGACCCATGCCTGGGGCGGGACGCTGGCGATCACCATGAAACGCCTGCCGCACCTGGCGCGGCTGGCCCCGAACGTGCTGTCGGCCTCTGGCTATTCCGGGCACGGGGTGGGCAACGCGGTGCAGGCCGGCAAGCTGATGGCCGAGGCGGTGCGCGGGCAATCGGCGGGGTTCGACGCTTTCGCCGCCCTGCCCAGCCCCGCCTTTCCCGGCGGGCCGGCGTTCCGGTCGCCGCTGCTGGTGCTGGCGATGACCTGGTACGCGATGCGCGACCGTCTGGGACTGTAGCCCGGCGATTACCCTGGCAATCCGGACGAGCCGATCGGATCCCGTGACAGGGTCCGGCGCGGTTTCGGCTGCGGAAAACGCGGCGTCGCAGGGATCCGGCCCGGCGGAATGCGACGCTTTGGGGCTTTCCTCAGACCCTTAACTGATTTACATTTTCGAAAACCGAGCTTCAGGATTTTGAAAACATGCTTCCGAACATGCACGATGCCGAGCCGATCCCGGCCGAGGCCCGCGCCGAGATCGACCGCCTTTTGCAGTCCGGCGACCTGTTCCGCTACACCGCCCCCGAGGATGCGCCCGTCGCCCTGCTGGAACGCGAATTCGCAGAGTTCATGGGCGTGAAATACGCGCTTGCGGTGTCGAGCTGCTCGGCGGCGCTGTTCCTGTCGCTGGAGGCGCTGGACCTGCCGAAGGGCGCGCGCGTCATGATCCCCGGCTTCACCTTTGCTGCCGTGCCTTCGTCCATCGTGCACGCGGGACTGGTGCCGGTGCTCTGCGAAGTGGGCGAGGACTATCGCATCGACATGAAGGATTTCGCCGCCCGCCTGCCCGGCGTTCAGGCGGTCATCGTCAGCCACATGCGCGGCCATACCTCGGACATGGACGCGATCCTGGCCCTGTGCACCGAGGCCTGTGTGCCGGTGATCGAGGATGCGGCGCATTCCCTGGGCACCACCTGGCACGGGCGCAAGATCGGCACTCTGGGCCGTGTCGGCTGTTTCAGCTTTCAGAGCTACAAGCTGGTGAATGCCGGCGAAGGCGGCATTCTGGTGACCGATGACGCCGACCTGGTGGCCCGCGCCGTGATCCTGTCGGGCGCCTACGAGCACGCCTGGAAAAAGCACCTGCGCGCGGGCGACAATACCGCCGAACTGGAAGAGGCCTTTGCCCGCTGGCAGAACCGGTTGCCGCTGTACAACCTGCGCATGTCGAACCTCTCGGCGGCGGTGATCCGACCGCAGTTGCCGCATATCGACCGGCGTGTGACGGACGGGCGCCGCAACCATGACCATGTCGCGGCACGGATCGATCAGAGCCCCTGGATCGAGGTTCCCGCGAAACTGGCGCCCGAGGAACGCGCGCCGGATTCGCTGCAGTTCAACCTGTGCGGCATGAGCGACGCCGAAGTGCGTGCCTTTGTCGATGCCGCCGAGGCCGAGGGCGTCAAGGTGCAGGTCTTTGGCCTGAGCCGCGACAATGCCCGCGCCTACTGGAACTGGCAGTTCCTGCCCGAGATGCCCGAATTGCCGCGGACCCGCGCGATGTTGATGCGCGCCTGCGACACCCGCCTGCCTGCCCGCCTCTCACTCACGGACTGCGATGCCGTGGCCGCCGTGCTGACCCGCGCGGCAGAAACGGCCACCGCGCCGCAACGCGCCTACGGCACCTGAGGCGGGTGAGCCGGCGCCCCGGTCACCTCCCTGACATGGGGGACGGTGGCCGGGCGCCCTCTGCCCGGCGGATTACTTGTCGAGCTTGGACAGCTTGTTCTGCAGGTCGGACAGCTGCTTCTTTATGGTCTCGAGGTCTTCCTTGCTTTCCTTGGAAGGCTTTTCCCCGTCCTCGCCGGGAAGCTGCCCGCCCATCGCCTTGAGGAAGGCCTCTTGCTGGGCCTGCATCGCCTCGAAGCCCTTGGCCATCGGGTTCATGGAATTGACGTTCTCGAACCACTTCGACTGGCTGTCGCGGAACATCTCGAAGCTGGCGGCCAGGAACTGCGGCACGGCGCTGGTGGCCTGGGTGGTATAGCTGCGCACAAGGTCGGTCAGCACATTGATCGGCAGGACGCTCTGGCCCTTGCTTTCGTGCTCGGCCACAATCTGCAGCAGGTATTGCCGGGTCAGGTCGTCGCCGGACTTCAGGTCGACGATCTGGACGTCGCGCCCGTCACGGATGAACCCGGCGATGTCCTCGAGCGTGACATAGTCGGAGGTCTCGGTGTTGTAGAGCCGCCGGCTGGCGTAACGCTTGATCAGAAGCGGTTTTTCACTCTCGGCCACAGGTGCCCTCCCCGACATTGGTGCAATGCAGCGAATCCTATGCGAGTGCAGAAGAAAAGGAAAGCCTGCGGGCGGTTGTGACGCAGAATGAAGGTTCGGCGCTAGAACAGGCTGCCCTGTTCGGGCGGTTTCGGCTTGGCCGGTTTGCGGGGTGAGGAACGCCCGCCAAGCTTTAGCGTGCCATCGGCAAATTCGATTTCCAGCCCGGTGGCCTCCTCGGCGGCGGCCTTGGTCATCACCAGGTGGCCATCGCCACGCACCACGGCATAGCCGCGCCGCAGCGTCTCGCGGTAGCCCAGCGTCTCGTGCAGGCGCATGAGCGCGTCCAGCTTGCGGCGCTTTTCGCCCTGGCGGGCGGTCATGGCCTCGTCCAGCCGGCGGGTCAGGCCCGCCAGCCGTTCCCGGCCCACGGCGATCTCGCGCGTGATCTGGCGCGGGCTGAGCCGGTCGGCACGGCGGCCCAGCGCCTCGCGCCGGGCCTTGACCAGGCGCGCCAGCGCCGGGCCAAGCCGCGCGCCGCGATCCTCCAGCCGCCGCTGTTCCACCGCGATGGCGCGGGACAGGACACCGGGGCGCAGGCTGCCCGCGGTCTCGGACAGGTGCAACTTGCGCCGCTCGACAGAACGCGACAGCGCCAGCGGCAGCCGTTCCCCCTGGATGTCGAGCCTCTGGCGCGGCCCGTCCAGCAGTTCCTCGGGGCGCGGCAGGGCGCGGGACAGATCGCGCAGCCGCTGGCCGCGGACCTCGAGCCGCTGCGACATGGCGCGCTCCATCCGGGCGCCGAAATCGCGCACGGCGCCGATCAGTTCCATGCGTACGGGCACCGCCAGTTCCGCCGCCGCCGTGGGCGTCGGCGCGCGCCGGTCGGACACGAAGTCGATCAGGGTGGTGTCGGTCTCGTGCCCCACGGCCGAAATCAGCGGAATATCCGAGGCGGCGGCGGCACGCGCCACCGCCTCTTCGTTGAAGCCCCAGAGATCCTCGACCGAGCCGCCACCGCGCGCGACGATCAGCAGGTCGGGGCGCGGCAGCGCGCCGCCGGGCGTCAGGCGGTTGAAGCCTTCGATGGCACGGGCCACCTCGGGTGCGCATTTCGCGCCTTGCACCGCCACCGGCCAGATCAGCACCTTGCGCGGAAAACGCTCGCGCAGGCGATGCAGGATGTCGCGGATCACCGCGCCGCTGGGCGAGGTCACGACGCCGATGATCTCTGGCAGGTAGGGCAGGCGTTTCTTGCGTTCGGCGGCAAACAGCCCCTCCGCCTGCAACATCGCCTTGCGCTTTTCCAGCATCGCCATGAGCGCGCCCGCGCCCGCCGGTCGGATGTCCTCGATGACGATCTGGTATTTCGACTGGCCGGGAAAGGTGGTCAGGCGCCCGGTGGCGATGACCTCCATCCCCTCTTCGGGCTGGGTCTGCAGACGGGCAGCGACGCCTTTCCACATCACGCCGGAGATCACGGAACGGTCGTCCTTGAGATCCAGGTAGACATGCCCGGACCGAGGTCGGCTGACGCGCCCAATCTCGCCGCGCACCCGGACAAAGCCGAATTCGCCCTCGATGACGCGTTTCACCGCGCCCGAAAGCTCGCTGACACTGAATTCCGGCGTGTTGCCCTCTGGTCCGTCGTCGATCAGGTCCATGCCGCCTCGCTTGCTCTTGCCTGCGGCTGACCTTAAACGACGGCCAACCGCCCGAAAAGACGCCCCCGGCGTCTTCTTGGTCCAAATCCCCGGAGGCGCGACGGGTCAACCTGTCCACCCGGCCAGCAAAGGAGTGCGCCCGTGAACATTCTCATCCTCGGCAGTGGCGGCCGCGAACACAGTCTTGCCTGGGCCACCCTGCAGAACCCCAAGTGCGACAAGCTGATCGTGGCGCCGGGCAACGCGGGCATCGCCCAGATCGCCGAATGCGCGCGGCTGGACATCGAGGACCCGGGCGCAGTGACGGAATTCGCCGGCGAAAACGCCATCGACCTGGTGATCATCGGGCCAGAGGCACCGTTGGCCGCCGGCGTGGCCGACCGCCTGCGCGAGGCCGGCATCCTTGTCTTCGGCCCCTCTGCCGACGCCGCCCGGCTGGAAGCCTCCAAGAGCTTTACCAAGGAGATCTGCGCCGCCGTGAATGCCCCCACCGCGGGCTATGGCCATTTTACCGAGGCCGAGGCCGCCAAGGACCATATCCGCGCCCAGGGCGCGCCCATCGTCGTCAAGGCCGACGGGCTTGCCGCGGGCAAGGGCGTGATCATCGCCGAAACCGTCGAGGACGCCTGCGCGGCGGTCGACGACATGTTCGGCGGCGCCTTTGGCGGCGCGGGCGCCGAGGTGGTGATCGAGGAATTCATGAGTGGCGAAGAGGCGAGCTTTTTCGTGCTGGTCGATGGCGAGACCTGCCTGCCCATCGGCACCGCGCAGGATCACAAGCGCATCGGCGAAGGCGACACCGGCCCCAATACCGGCGGCATGGGGGCCTATTCCCCCGCGCCGATCATGGACGAGGCCGTGACGCAGAAGGCACTGGACGAGATCGTGCGCCCGACGATGGCCGAGATGGTCCGGCGCGGGATGCCCTACCAGGGCGTGCTCTATGTCGGGCTGATGATCGAGAGCGGGCAGCCCCGGCTGGTGGAATACAACGTGCGGTTCGGCGACCCGGAATGCCAGGTGCTGATGCTGCGGCTGGGGGCACAGGCGCTGGACCTGATGCATGCCTGTGCCGATGGGCGGCTGGCCGAGGCGCAGGTCACATGGGCAGAGGACCACGCCATGACCGTGGTCATGGCCGCCGACGGGTATCCCGGCGACTATGCGAAAGGCACCGAGATCCGCGGCCTGGACGCCCTGCCCGAGGACAGTTTCCACATGATGTTTCACGCCGGGACCAAGGCCGAGGGCGGCAAGGTGCTGGCCAATGGCGGGCGGGTGCTGAACGCCACGGCGCGTGGCACCTCCCTGCAGGAGGCCCGCGACCGCGCCTATGCGCTGGTCGATGCCGTGGACTGGCCCGAGGGCGTGCATCGCCGCGACATCGGCTGGCGCGCGCTGGACTGAGGCCGGAGGCTTTCGTGCAACCTCTCATTGGTTGCGCGGGCCAGCTTTGTCGGCGCCGGGGCCTGTTGATTGGGGGGGGGCTGGCGCCGCCGGACGACCGGCACCGCCTCGCAGGCCGCTGATTGCTTTTGCCGTTTCGCCGCTGGCGCCCCGGCGCTAGGGTCCGCGCATGAACGACACCGATCTCGACCGTCCCATGCTGGGCATTGCCCTGATGCTGGCATTCTGCCTGCTGGCCCCCTTTGCGGATGCGCTGGCGAAACTGCTGGGGTCCGAGATGGCGGTTGGTCAGTTGGTGACGCTGCGCTTTGCGTTTCAGGCGGCGATCCTTGTCCCGCTGAGCATCGCGACGCGCCGGGTCTGGCGGATGGATGGGCGCATCCTGTTCTTCGTCACCCTGCGCACGCTGCTGCATATCACGGGGATCTCGCTGGTCTTCACCTCGCTGCTGTACCTGCCGCTGGCCGATGCCATTGCCATCGCCTATGTCATGCCGTTCATCCTGCTCTTGCTGGGGTTCTGGTTCCTGGGCGAGGAAGTGGGCTGGCGGCGGCTGGCGGCCAGTGCGGTGGGTTTTGTCGGCACCTTGATGGTGGTTCAGCCTGCCTTTTCCGAGGTTGGCTGGCCCGCGCTGCTGCCGCTGGGTGTCGCCGTGGTGTTTGCGCTGTTCATGCTGGTGACGCGGCGTATCGCCGGAGAGACAGATCCCATCGCGATGCAGGCGGTCTCTGCCTTGATCGCCCTGGTGATCATGGTGCCGGTCATGGCGCTGACCCCGTCTGACACGGTCGAGGCTCTGTCATGGGTCGCACCCTCGGCCCGCGGTTGGTGGCTGATCACCGCGATGGGGGCGGCGGGGACGCTGGCGCACCTGCTGATGACATGGTCGTTGCGCTATGCGCCGGCCTCGACCCTCGCGCCGATGCAGTACCTGGAAATCCCCTTTGCCACCGCCGTGGGCTATGTGATCTTCGGCGACCTGCCGGGGCCGCTGGCGACGCTGGGAATCGGTGTGACCATCGCCGCCGGGCTGTACATCGTCATGCGCGAGCGGGCCATCCACCGGGCGCGTCCGCCAGTCCCGAAAGCAGTACATTCAGGCATTCCGCCGGCAGGATGAGCAGCATCTGCGGCCCGTCCATCGACAGGCGCACCGGCCCGGTCACCTCGTTCGAGGTGCCCACGGGGCCAGTTGGCGCAAAGTTCAGCCCGTCGATCGGCCAGCGAAGCCCCTGTGACCGCCCGGTGACCGGCGCCATCGGAAAGAGCGACAGCCGCGTGCCCGGCGCAAGGTCCAGCGCCAGGTCGGGCGGGCAGAGCATGGTCACGTCCTCGGCCCCGATCAGAATGCAACGCACGTCGCAGCGCGCGGCCAGCACCGTCATGGCCGCCAGTTGATGATCCAGCCGCTTGCCCAGGAACCCGTAGCCAAAGACCAACGGCGCCGAGATATGGCGCAGGCACTTGTCGAAATCGGTGCTGTCCTGTTCCGCGATGGGCCGCAGAACGCCGGGATCCAGCCGGGTCTGCACCTCTGGCGCCAGCGAATCCATGTCGCCATAGACGGCATCCGGCATCCGGCCCTGCGCCAGCACCGTTTCGGCGCCGCTGTCGGCCGCTACGACCACCTCCGCCGCCTGAACCGCCCGGGCCAGAACCGCGTTGTCGACTTCGCCGCCCCCCACGAGGAGGACTGGCGTGTCGCTATGAACAATTTTAGACTTCATGGCGAATTAATGGCTTTTTGGGAAACAGACCACAATCCGGTCACGAAATGATACCCTTCCGGGCACAGATTCGATCAGCTTTCGTCCCGGTCAGCGTGGTAAACACACTGTTGCAGAACGATAGAAAGTGAGCAGCACTATGGTGAGTTCGAGCAAGATCCTGACCGTGTCCTACGGCACCTTCTCCTGCACCGCCGAGGGGTTCGACGATCCGTTGGACGTGGTCAAGGAAGCCACGCATTTTTTCCGCGGCGTCGTCGGCGAGGACCGGTTCTTTGGCGCCGAACCGCCGCAGTTCGATCCCGAACTTGCCTCGGAATACCTGCGCGACCGCCTGGCCGAGCCGGGCAGCGGCACGCTGTCCATCGGCAGCCCGCCGCGCGTGATGGCCGCCGCCGCCTCTGCCGGGGCGATGGCCGCCGCGATGTCGGGCCGCGAGCAGGACGCCGTTGCCGATGACATGCTGCCCGATGACGATACCATCGAAGCCACCGCCGTTCTGACCGAAAGACCGGAGCCTGCGACCGCCGACCTCGTGCACGAGGCCGCGCCGGACGACGTGGCCCCCGACGGGACGGAGGCTGCGCCTGCTCCGCGGCCCTCCGCTCCCGACGATATCACCGCCAAGCTGGACCGGATTCGCGCCGTCGTCGCCTCTGCCGAGGAAGAGGACGAGGATGACGCACCGCAGGCCACGCCGGAGGACACACCGGAAGAGGCCCCCGAAGGCGAGGCGCTGGAAACTCTGCTGGATGAACTGGTCGTCGAAAGCGGCGACACCGAGGCGGCAGAACTGGACGAGACGCTGTTTGCCGACAACGAGGAGGACTCCGATCTGGCGGCGGACCTGAACGTCAACCTGGACGCGCCGGAAGAGGATCACGACAGCGCGCTGGATGCCGCCGTTGCCAGCCTGATGGCCGAAGACGACGACAAGGAAGACGCCCCCCTGCGCCGGACCGCGGCGACCGCCGCCGCTGCCGCGCTGGCCACCGGCCCGATGCGCCCGGATGCCGAGCCCGACGAGAGCGATGACATCGCCGAAGCGCCCGAGGATGACCCCGAGGCGGCGCTGGACCTGGCCCGGACGGCAGAGACGGCGCCGGAACCGGAGGCCGAGGGCCCTGCCCCCGCGCCCGTCGACGCGTTGCCCGCCGAGGATCAGCCCGAACCGGCCCCGGTGCGTGCCCGCATCGTCAAGGTCAAGCGCGCCGCCTTTGAACAGGCAATCGACGAGGGCACGCTGGAAGAGGTTCTGGACGACACCGCGCCTGGCGGTTTCACCCCGGAAGAAACCAGCAGCCTCAGCCCCGAGGAAGAAGCGGAACTGGCCCGGGAACTGGCCGCAGTAAAGGCGGAACTGGCCAGCGACTTCGGCGCCTGGGACGAGGACGACGATGCCGCGCTGTCCGATACCTGGGACACCGTCACGGACGAGGATGAAGACGAAGCTTTGGCGACTGCCGCGCCAGATGTGGACGCTGCACCGCTGCGCCTCGACAACCCGATCACCGCCCCCGAGGCAGAGCCTGCCCCGGACCTGGAAGACACGGTTGCCGAAGCGATTCAGGACAACGCGCGCAAGGCCGTCAAGCTGGCAAGCCCGGCCCGCGCCATGCTGACCGAGGGAGAGGTCGGCGACGGCGACACCTCGCGCCTGCTGGACCAGACCAACACCGAGATGGACGAACCCGAAGGCAACCGCCGCCGCAGCGCCATCGCCCACCTGCGCGCCGCCGTTGCCGCCACCAAGGCGGATCGCCACCTGAGCAAGAAGGCGGATGCCGCCGAGGAACAGGAACCCTACCGCGAGGATCTGGCCAGCGTGGTGCGCCCGCGCCGTCCGCAAAGCGTGAGCCACCCCAGCGCGCGCCCCGCGCCCCATGACGATGCGCCGACGCCGCTGAAACTGGTGGCGGAACAGCGTGTCGCCGCGGCCTCCGACGCCGGCGAGCCCGGCCCTGTCCGCCCGCGCCGCGTGCGCCGCACGGTTCCCGCGCCCGAAACCCACAGCCCGGCACAGGCCGGCACGGCCTCGGGCTTTGCCGCCTATGCCCAGGACGTGGGCGCCGCGGAACTGCCCGAATTGCTGGAGGCCGCCGCCGCCTACATGTCCTACGTCGAGGGCCGCGACCAGTTCTCGCGCCCGCAGTTGATGACGACGCTGCGCCAGGCCGAGGTCACCGACAGCTCACGCGAGGACCGGCTGCGCAGCTTTGGCCAGCTGCTGCGCGAGGGCAAGATCCGCAAGACCTCGGGCGGCCGGTTCACTGCCGCCGAGACGATCAGCTTCAAGCCTGCCGCCAACGGCTGATCCCGTCCATAGAAAACCCCCGTACCGGATCCCAGCCACCTGTCAGCTGTGACGAACGTCCAGCCGAACAACCTGAGGGCCATAAATGAACGCGCGCTTGCAGAAATCTGCGAGCGCGCTGGCCCATCGCGTGTCGGGTATGCCGGCATCCTGCCGTTCGCCTCGGACACTCCTTTCTCGCCGCGCAAGTGAAGGGCGTGGAAGGGGCGGATCGTGTTGAAAATCTCGGCCTTGATCGAGGAAGATTTGGTTGGTTCAAAACAGCGGGTAGGAGGATCGGCCAGGATGGGACCGCTTCTGGCGCTGTTCCACAAGGTCTCGCTCGAGGATCACATGCCGCAGGATCACCTGCTTCGCTCCATCGACCGATACGTGAACAACTCCGGGCTCCGCAGCCATCTCGCTGATTTCTGCGGCCAAACCGGAATCAACACTCGTGGTTACAACCCCTCAACAAAGAAGAATTTGAACAAAGCGCCTTCTTCAAACCTCCTCCTATCTGGTTTCGGCAGGCGATTGACGAACACGGTAAATCCAAGTGGGTAAACCAGCCGGAAAAAGGAGACGTAAAACGCCAGCCCAAGGAGCGAACTCAATAGGAGTTCACCTTTGGATGTTGGAAGATATATGAAAATATTTAAATCCACCCCACAAGAAGACCGAAACAGCCAGATTTCGCCGCAATGCACAGAGTTGGCGCAGACGCTACGTCACGGTGAGGGATTTCGCGGGGGGCAGGTTACCTTAGTGTGTCGCGTCTGGCTATTCTGGAGCTTCTGTTCGAGATCAAAGCAATGACGGTTGTTTGAAGCGTAAAAAGAATGGCCATTCGAAACATCAAATCGAATGGCCACCATATCCTGCATTTCTGACCTGTGGGCGGTCAAAATACTCCAGCAAGGCACGATCAGCACCACATCTGCCAAGGTCACCTGCCGCGCTCACCGCAAGCCTCAAGGAACGGAAAGCTGGGCACTGCTACCGCGGCCGACGAGCGTCCAGACCGCCGTCACTCCCTGTCATCGGGGTCGGCCTGGCCGACGCCCATGAAGATCGGCTTCAGCGGCAGGATCCAGGCCACGCCGAAAAAGACGTAGATCACGAATTCCACCGCCACCGGCAGGTGCCACAGGTCAAGGCGGCTCAGCACGCCCCAGGCCACCACGATATAGAGCGGGAACCCCACCAGCAGCACGAAAAGGGACCAGCGCCTGCGCGCCTTGTAGCTGAGTGCCATGTCTTGCTCCTTTCCGATCCTGCGAATGCAGTTAGTCCGCGAAGGGGTCCGTGACCAGAATCGTGTCATCACGCTCGGGCGAGGTGGACAGCAGGGCCACCGGACAACCGATCAGCTCTTCGACACGGCGGACGTATTTGATCGCCGCGGCCGGCAGATCGGCCCAGCTGCGCGCGCCTTCGGTCGATTCGCTCCAGCCTTCCATCTCTTCGTAGACCGGCACGCAACGCGCCTGTTCCTCGGAGGCGAAGGGCAGGTAGTCCAGAACCTTGCCGTCCAGCTCGTAGCCGACACAGATCTTGAGCGTCTCGAACCCGTCCAGCACGTCCAGCTTGGTCAGCGAAATGCCGTTCACACCCGAAGTCGCACAGGTCTGGCGCACCAGCACCGCGTCGAACCAGCCGCAGCGGCGCTTGCGGCCCGTGGTGGTGCCGAACTCATGGCCGCGCTCGCCCAGGCGCTGACCGTCCGCATCGTCCAACTCGGTCGGGAACGGCCCCTCGCCCACGCGGGTGGTGTAGGCCTTGACGATGCCCAGCACGAAATCGATGGCGCCAGGGCCGATACCGGTGCCGGTGGCCGCCTGCCCGGCGATGACGTTCGAGGAAGTGACAAAGGGATAGGTGCCGAAGTCCACGTCCAGCAGCGCGCCCTGGGCTCCTTCGAAGAGAATACGCTCACCGGCGCGGCGCTTCTCGTTCAGGATCTTCCAGACCGGGGCCGCGTATTGCAGGATCTCCTCGGAAACCTGCCGCAGCTGCGCGATCAGCGCGTCGCGGTCCACCGCCTCGATTCCCAGGCCACGGCGCAGCGGGTCGTGATGCGCCAGCGCCCGGTCCACACGCGCCTGCAGCGTGGCATCATCGGCCAGGTCGGCGACGCGCACGGCGCGACGGCCCACCTTGTCCTCGTAGGCCGGGCCGATGCCGCGACCGGTGGTGCCGATCTTGGCGCCCGGACGTGCGGCGGCCTCGCGGGCGCGGTCCAGCTCGCCGTGGATCGGCAGGATCAACGGCGTGTTTTCGGCGATCATCAGCGTTTCGGGCGTGATTTCCACACCTTGCGCGCGGATCGTCTCGATCTCGGACACCAGGTGCCAGGGGTCCAGCACCACGCCATTGCCGATGACCGACAGCTTGCCCCGGCGCACCACGCCAGACGGCAGCGCGTGCAGCTTGTAGACCGTGCCATCGACGACCAGCGTGTGCCCGGCGTTGTGGCCACCTTGGAAACGGCAGATCACATCGGCCCGGCTCGACAGCCAGTCGACGATCTTGCCCTTGCCTTCGTCACCCCATTGCGCGCCAACCACGACGACATTTGCCATCACATTCCCCTTTACGGCGTTGCAAACCCGCGCGTGTATACGCGCGCAATGCCGCCTGCGAAACCGCAAAATCGCCGCAAGAGACTGGACAGGCGCGCGCCGTCAGGGCAGCAAGGCGGCAAACCTCTGGAGGTGCCCATATGAGTTTCCTGCTGCGCTGGCTCTTTGCCTTCGTCCTGCTGGCCGCAACCTACAACCCGAGCCAGGTCAACTATGTCCGCTGGGCCATGAACAATGTCGACGGGAACCTGCCGCTGGTGGTGCTCTTCGGGATCGTGCTGCTGATCGGCTATATCATCTACCTGCGGGCGACGCTGCGCTCGATCGGGGTTTTCGGCATGGCGTTGGTGCTGGGGCTGGTCGCCGCGATTCTCTGGGCGCTGGTCTATTATGGATTGCTCGACCTGTCGGACCCCAAGCTGTCGACCTGGATCGGGATATTTGCCCTGTCGCTGGTACTGGGCGTGGGCCTCAGCTGGTCGATCATCCGACGTAAGCTGTCGGGCCAAATCGACATGGACGACGTCGAGGAGTAAGGCGCCAGCGGCGGCTCAACAGCCGTCGCGCCCCACCACCATGACCCAGCTGTCATTGGAACTGCGCACGAGCCCGTATTCCGTGGCACCCTGGGACAGCATGGTGCGCCGGTGTCCGGGCGACCCGGCCCAATCAGACATCACCTCGCCCAGCGTGCGCTGCCCCCGGGCGATGTTTTCCGCGATCACGCAGGGCCGGTAGCCGGCCCTTTGCACGCGGCTCATCGGGTTGCTGCCGTCCGGGCCGACATGGTCGAAAAAGCCCTTGCGGTCCATGTCCTGCGCGTGGCGGCGCGCGGCCTCTTCCAGCCGGGCGGAGCGCGTCAGTGGCGGCAGGCCGTTTTCGGCCCGAAAGGCGTTCAGCGCCGCGCCGCCCTGCCCTTCGGCAAAGCCGCCAAAACCGCGCGAGGCCGGTTCGGCGCGCATCGCGCCTTGTCCGGAAAACCGCCCCTGCGGCACCCAGCCGCAAGAAGCCACCGCAGCGCAGAGCGCCATCACCCAGACCAGCCGCATGTCATTTCCCCCTAAAGCGCCTCGGCCAGCTTGCGCGCCAGCGCGTTCTGCCGCGCCACCGCCGCGTCGATGTCAAAGCTGACGATCCGCCCGTCCTCGACCACCAACCGGCCTTCGACCAAAAGATACCGGACGCGCTGCGGTCCGGCCAGCAGCAGCGCCGCCGGATCCCAGCTACCGGCGCTTTCCAGCCCACCAACGTCCCAGAGCGCGATATCCGCGCGCTTGCCCACCGCGATTTGGCCGCAATCCTCGCGCCCCAGCACCTGTGCCCCGCCGCGCGTGGCGATCCACAGCGCTTCGCGCGCGCTCATGGCGTCGGCGCCGCGCGAAACCCGCTGCAACAGCATCGCCTGTCGCGCCTCTGCCGCGAGGCTCCCGGCATCGTTGCTGGCCGATCCATCCACGCCCAGCCCCACGCGCACACCCGCGTCTCGCATCGCCCGCACCGGGGCGATTCCGCTGCCGAGGCGGCAATTGGAGCAGGGGCAATGGGCCACGCCGGTTTTCGAACGGGCGAAGAGGTCGATCTCTTGCCCGTCGAGTTTCACGCAATGGGCGTGCCAGACGTCCTCGCCGGTCCAGCCCAGATCCTCGGCGTACTGGCCGGGACGACAACCGAACTGCGCCTGGGAATAGGCAATGTCCTCTTCGTTTTCGGCCAGGTGGGTGTGCAGGCGCACGCCCTTGTCGCGGGCCAGGATCGCCGCGTCGCGCATCAGCTCTCGGCTGACGGAAAAGGGCGAACAGGGGGCGACACCGACGCGCAGCATCGCGCCCTCGGCAGGGTCATGAAAGGCGTCGATCACCCGGATGCAATCGTCGAGAATCGCCGCCTCGCCTTCGACCAGCGGATCCGGCGGCAGGCCGCCGTCGCTTTCGCCGATACTCATGGCGCCGCGCGTGGGGTGGAACCGCAATCCCACCTCGCGCGCCGCGGCAATCGTGTCGTCCAGCCGGGCGCCATTTGGGTAGAGGTACAGGTGGTCCGAGGACATGGTGCAGCCCGACAGCGCCAGTTCCGCCAGCCCCACCTGGGCCGAGACGAACATCTCGTCAGGACCGAAGCGCGCCCAGATCGGGTAGAGCGTCTGAAGCCAGCCGAACAGCAGCGCGTCCTGTCCGCCGGGCACCGCGCGGGTCAGCGTCTGGTACAGGTGGTGGTGCGTGTTGACGAGACCGGGCGTGACCACGCAGGAGCCCGCCTCGACGATACGCCCGGAGGTTGTCAGCCCCTGCCCGATCTGCGTGATCACTCCGTCGCGGATCAAGATGTCTGCGTCGGTCAGTTCACTCGCGTCGTCGTCCATGCACAGGACGGTCCGCGCGTTGCGGATCAGGATTTCAGGTTGTGGATTTGTGGAATGTGCCATGTCAGCCCCTCACGAAAGCCCTTTTCGGTGAGAGACAGGGTGCGGCACGCCAGAAAAGGGAAGGACACGTGACCGCCCGGCCGCACATTAGCCCGCGTTGCGCAACAGGTCCAGCGCGGTGGCGTGCAGTTCGGGCGTCGCGGCGGCAAGAGCGCGGCCACCGTCATGCACCGGTCCCCCCTCCCAGTTCGTGACGATCCCGCCCGCCGCCTCGATCACGGCGATCGGGGCCTGGATGTCATAGGCCTGGAGGCCCGCCTCGATGACCAGGTCGATCTGGCCTGCCGCCAGCAGCGCGTAGGCGTAGCAATCCATGCCATAGCGCACCAGTCGCGTCCGGGCGGCGACGCGTTCGAACCCGGCGCGATCTTCGGGCGTGCCGACCTCGGGGAAGGTGGTGAAGAGAACGGCCTCGTCGATGGCCTGCGTGCCGCGCACGCCCAACGGACCCGCGCCATGCGGTCCGGTGAAGTCCGAGCGCGACAGTCCGCCGCGGAATCGTTCCTGCGTGTAAGGCTGGGCGATGATGCCGTAGACCGGGCCAGAGTCATCGCGGACAGAAATCAGCACCCCCCAGGTCGGGGTTCCGGCCAGAAAAGCGCGTGTGCCATCAATGGGATCAAGGACCCAGGTGAAACCGGAGGTGCCGGTCTGCGTGCCGTATTCCTCACCCAGGATCGCATCGCCGGGGCGCCGGTCGGCCAGGACCGCGCGCATGGCCTGCTCGGCGGCGCGGTCGGCTGCGGTCACCGGGTCGAACCCGGAGCCCGCGTCCTTGTTTTCGGCTGTCAGGCCGCGCTGGCGGAAAAAGGGCAGGATCGCCTTGCCAGCCGCGTCGGCCAAAGCCTCCGCCGTTTCGATCAGTTCTTGAGCTAGCTCTAACGAGATCCGGTCCATGCGCCCCTCCTGCAACCCTTGTGCGGGCTACAGCAGCGGCGCAAGGGGCTCAAGCCACGTCGGACAGAACCCGCGCCAGTTCGAAAAGGCGGCGGCGCTGGTTTTCAGGGATCGCGTAGTAGGAGCGAACCAGGTCCAGGGCTTCCTTGTCGCCCATGATGTCTGCGGGCACGGATTCCGCAGCCCCCTCTTCGGCGGCACTCTCGTTTTCGATGCCTTCGAAGAAAAAGCTGACCGGCACGTCCAATGCCTCGGCGATATCCCAGAGCCGCGAGGCGCTGACGCGGTTCGCGCCGGTCTCGTACTTCTGGATCTGCTGGAACTTGATGCCAACGCATTCAGCCAGTTGCTGCTGCGTCATGCCGACGAGCCAGCGACGGTGCCTGATGCGTTTGCCGACATGAACGTCAACGGGGTGCGCCATCTGTGTCTTCCTGTACTATGGGTGTGACCAGATGAGCCGGGACCGTACCCCAAATCCCCCAGAACCAGCATCATCCTACACGCTATAATCAAACGTGGTACATCATAACCATGTTCAAAATCAAGTCGTATGACCACCTACTGATGGTGCGCAGCGGGGAAAAACACGACAAAGTTGAACTTGACCGGAAAGCATTCGGTTACACTTTGTTTCAGCTGGACCACGGGCACAGGTACTTTGCCTTGGACGCAAACTCGGCTAGGCATTTGAAAACCCTATGCAGAGGATGGTATGCGCGCCTTTTTCCTGACCGATCACGACACGCCGGCCCGCCTGAGCGAGATTGCCGTGCCCGACCCGGCAGAGGGTCAAATCCGCCTTCGAATCGCGGCCTGCGGACTGAACTTCGCGGATCTTCTCATGCAGAAAGGCACCTATCAGGACACGCCGCCCCTGCCTTTCGTGCTGGGGATGGAGGTTGCGGGAATCGTGGATGCAACGGGACCCGGGGTTGAAGGATTCTCCGAGGGTGACCGAGTCGCGGTCTTCGGCGGCCAAGGCGGGCTTGCGGACTACGGCTGTTTTTCGGCCTCGCGCGCGGTCAAGCTGCCCGACACGATGGGATGGACCGATGCCGCCGGTTTCCAGATCGCCTATGGCACCAGTCACCTGGCGTTGGACCACCGGGCACGCCTGCAACCCGGTGAGACGCTGCTGGTGCTGGGCGCCGCGGGGGGCGTCGGACTGACCGCGGTCGAAATCGGCAAGCTGATGGGCGCCCGTGTCGTGGCCTGCGCCCGCGGCGCTGACAAGCTGGCGGCGGCGCAATCTGCCGGGGCCGATCACCTGATCGATGCCGAGACCGGCGACATCCGCGCCGAGATGAAGGCGCTTGGCGGGGCCGACGTTGTCTATGATCCGGTGGGTGGCGAGCAGTTCACCGCCGCCTTCCGATCCTGCAACCCCGAGGGCCGCTTGCTGAGCATCGGATTCGCAAGTGGAGACGTGCCGCAGATCAAGGCCAATCACCTGATGGTCAAGAACCTCTCTGTCATGGGTCTGTATTGGGGCGGCTACCTGGCCTTCCGGCCAGAGGTGCTGACCGGATCGCTGGCGCAGCTCATGGCCTGGCATGGCGAGGGTCGGTTGAAACCGCATATCAGCCACGTCCTTCCGCTGGAGCAGGCCGCCGAAGGGATGGAATTGCTACGCAGCCGCAAATCGACCGGCAAGGTGGTCATCAGCATCGCTGATCTCTGACGCCCGGCATTCTGCATCAAAAGAGAGGGCGGCCCTGCTCACCGGCCGCCCTCCCGGCCTCAGAACCGCAGGCTTGCGGTGAGGGAAATCGTCCGGCCCGGCTCGCTCAGGGGAACGACATTGCCAAGGCCAAGGCCGTCGGCGCTGCGGCTGGCATAGGTCTGATCAAAGAGGTTCTCGACGTCCAGCCGCACCTCCAGCCCCTCGACGCTTTTCGGCTTGTAGGCCGTATAGACGTTCACCACCTCGTAGGCCGGCAGGGTGACTGACCCCAGATCGTTTTCCAGCGCGATTTCGGCATTGCCACCAACGCGCCACTCTGACGTGACGTCGTACCCGGCCTCAAGCCCGATCAAATGCCCCACCGGCCGGCCGAAGTAATAGGCGGTCGACCCGATCGGTGCGCCGTCCAACTCGACATCGGCGAAGGTGTAGTTCACCCGCGCAAAGCCTCTTGTCCCGGTATACCCAACCGACCCGTCGAAGCCCTGCGAGGTCAGGTCCGCCAGCGTGCCCCGAGCCCCGCCCGAGGGCAGGACCGCCGCGATGTCGCGGATCTCTGTGTGAAAGACCGCGCCGCTGATCGCCCAGGGACCGCTTTCGTAGCGCAGGCCAAGGCGCGCGGTGTCCGAACGCGACGAGGCAAAGCCGGTATAGTCCCAGTCGCCGCCAAAGTTGATCAGCGCCGCCTCGCCCAGTTCGAACCCGCCCCAGCTGGAGGCAAGACCGGCGTTCAGCGACAGCGTATCGGACAGCGTTACGTCAACTGCCCCGTTGACGCTCAGGCCGTTTTCCTCGAACCGCGCCCCGTTCGCGCCCTTGAATTCCTGGTGATCGAGACGCGCGCCGTAGGAGACCGACAGGCGGTCGCTGAGATCCTGCCGCGCCTGCGCAAACAGGCCGATGCTGGACAGAGTCTCTTCGCCCGAGGAGCCGAAGGCACCCGGGCCGAGGCCCCGGCCCTCGGCGGTTTCATAGAAGAAGTCCAGCCCCGCGGTAAGGGTGCCGTTGCCCAATTGCCATTCGTTGCGGGCGATGCCGCTGAGGCTGGTGTTCAACCCCCAGACGCCGGATGCGTCGATTTCCTGTTCGTTGTAGCTGAGTTGCAGAAACGGCGCGAACCAGCCCTGCGGCGCCTCGTCCTGGTAGGTCAGCGTGTAGGAGGTTCGGCGCGACAGCCCCTCGACAAAGACGCTGGGCCGCCCGACGACCTCGGCGAAGTCGGGACGGGTAAAGAGAATCCCGCCAGGACCGGCCTGGGCCGACCGGCGGCCGGTGTCCTCGGTGTCCGAGGCCGAGAAGGACAGGCGCTTGCCGCTGTCCGAGGTAAAGGCGAACTTGAAAACGTAGGCCGACAGATCCGCCTCTGTCCCCGCCACGGTCTTGCCGTCGCCGTCCTTGTAGTCGTCACCGGTCTGACGGGTGCCGCTGAGCAACCATTCAAAGCCTTCCTCCTGCCCGAACAGGGTCAGCGAGCGCCGAAAGCCCTGACCGTTGCTGCTGCCGCGCAGCGTGGTCAGCCCGCCCATGCGTTCGCCCGGCTCCAGGAAGTCGCGCGCGTCCTTGGTGGTATAGGCCAGCCCGCCGGCCAGGGCATTCGGCCCGGCATCGGCGGGCGCGATGCCCTCGCTGACCTCGACCGATTTCAGCAATGCCGGGTCAAAGAGGATGTTGCCGGTATGGTGAAAGGCCGACTTGTTCTGCCGCGCGCCGTCGATGGTGACAGAGAGCAGGCTTTCCTCGATCCCGTTGACGAAGACCTTTTGCGCGATGGCCGCGCCACCGCTGACGGCGACCGAGGATTCGCCCCGGAACACATCGGCGACCGAGGCCGGGTTGCGCTGCTCCAGCTGTTCCTCGTCGATCTTGTGGTTGCCCAGCAGCGTCTGGGCGGATTCGGAGATGATCCGAAGCGTGCCCAGAAAGACCGGGTCCGTATCCTGCGCGGCAGAAGGTGTTGCAAAAGAAAAAAGGCAAGTGCCCAGCAGCAAGGCGCCGCGGCCAGTCGGTCCGGTCATGTTGTCCCCTCGGATCGTGATGTTCGAGCGGCTGGATGACCTTCAGGGACAGGCTGTCTGGCGTGCTATCTTGTTTCCCGGGCAAGTAGTCGACAAAAAGAGTCAAGTCAAGGAGGCCCGGGGCTCTGTCCGTGCTGGCCCCTGCCCCCGGGCGTGTTGGCAAATTCGATCAACCGCGCTCTTTGGCCCAGACCATGTCGATCATCGCCTGGGTCCCGCGCGAGAACTCCAGCGGACAGGGATAATGCGCCTTGTCCAGAATGCTGGTGTTGAAGGCCTCGACCTGGTGGACGTAGTGGTTGTCCGCCGGAAAGCGGTGGACCGTCTCGACCAGGTCCCGAGACTGCACGATGACACGCGCCTCACCGTAGACCTGGGCATTGAAAGGCGCGGTCAGCTTCATCACGCCCTCTTCGCCGTGAAAGACCACCTCTTGCCAGGGCGCCATCCGCATCGAGACCACCCCGGTATAATGGAACGACGGGAAGCGCGCGGTGATATGGGTCCAGACGTCCACGCCGTTCTCACGCTCGACCACGGCCGAGAGGATCTTTTCCGGTTCTTCGCCGGTCACGAAACGCGTCGCGCCGTAGATATAGACGCCGATGTCCGGCACCGCGCCGCCTCCGGTGTCAGGCCGATTGCGGATGTTCTGAACGTCGCTGCGGTTGTCGTAGGAAAAGGCCGCCGAGACACGCACCAGCTTGCCGATGGCCCCCTCCTGGTACAGTTGGCTCGCCTTTTGCCACTGGGGGTGGTGCACGATCATGAAGGCCTCTGCAGCCAAGAGACCGGTCTCATCGCGCTTGGCGATCACGGGGGCGAAATCTGCCGCCGTCATCGCAAACGGCTTTTCAGCCAACACATGCTTGCCGGCCTCCAGCGCCTTGAGCGCCCATTCGACGTGCATGTGGTTGGGCAGCGGGACATAGACGGCGTCGATCTCGGGATCGGCCAGCAGCGCGTCATAGTTGTCATGCACGGCCAGGCCCGGTGCCAGTGCCGCAAAGGGCGCGGCCTTGTCGGGCGAGGAGGTCGCCAGCGCCGCAAGCCGACCACGGCGGCCCATGTGAATTGCCGGCCCCATGTGTTCGCGCGCGAATTTTGCCGCGCCCAGAATGCCCCAGCGAACGTGATCGGTCATGTCTCTCTCCCAGATTTGTTAGCGCCAAACCTATCCCAAGCGGAGGGGACTGAAAACGCCGCATTGACCTCTGGCGGCGGCCACGGCATCCGATCTGAAATCGCCGATTGCTGAGGGCCTGACCATGCTGCGTAAACTTTTCATTGCCCTGTCCATCGTCGCGGGCAGCGTCGCCGGAACCGCCGGGGCGCAGGACTGCCTGCCCATTGGCGACAGTTGCATTTCGCCCGAGGACAGGCGGATCATCCTTGGTCCGGCGGAACTGGTCGAACTGCCGAAACTGCCCGGAGCCACATGGGTTCAGTCGCTGGAACTGGCCGGCAATGGCGATCCCGCCCTGGTCGTCGATCTGGCCGCGCTGAACGTGCTGAAAGACCTTGGCCACCTACGGGTTCAGGACCTGCCCGGCGCGCGCTGGGACGATCTGGACCTGCCCGCGCTGCAGGCCCTGAGGCTGCAGGACAACGACATCACCGATTTCACCTTTCTCGACGGGCTGCCTGCGCTCAGGGCGCTCTGGCTGAAAGACTCCCACGGTCTGTCGGACCTGCCCCGGGCGACGTTGGGCCGGGTCGAGAACCTGCGCCTGAACGGTCCGGACCTGCACGACATTCGTGCTGATGGTGCGATGACCAACCTAAAGATCCTGGGGTTCAACGATGTGTCCCTGCCCGACCTCTCGGGCCTTGGCCCGACCCCGGCGCTGGAACTGCTCAACATCGAGGGCGAGGACATCACCAGCCTCGACGGGCTGATCGTCGGTCCGGCCTTCCGCGAGCTATGGGCCGAAGGCGCCAGCCTGACGGACATTTCGGCCCTGGCTCCGGCGGAAAACCTGGAGATGCTCCGGGGAAAGAACAGCCGTATCGGGGATATTTCCGCCCTCGCGGGCAAGACAAAGCTGCAAACACTGTTCCTGACTGGCAGTCAGGTCAGTGACCTCTCGCCTCTTGCCGGCTTGCAATCACTGCAATTGCTCAGCTTTTCGGACACGCCCGTGACCGACATTTCCGCCCTGTCCAACCTGCCCGAGCTCGTCGCCATCTACATGAACGTGACGCGGGTCACGGATTTCACGCCGCTTCTGGACACGCCGACGGACATCATGCTGCGGATCAACAGCGACCGCATCCTGATGAGCAGCAAATTGCTCGGCTTCATCGCCGAGGAAGGCTGGAAACGCGGCCCGCTCTACGAGGAATGACCCCTAACCAGGGCGGCTGACATGAGAAAGGCGGGGCATGGCCCCGCCTTTCGCGTTCAACGGAGGGAGGAGCCCGTCAGAGGGCCGAAAGCATTCCCTGTTCCTTGGCAAGATCGCGCATCCGCTTTTGCAGTTTCTCGAACGCGCGCACCTCGATCTGGCGAATGCGCTCGCGCGACACGTCGTACTGGCCCGAAAGTTCTTCAAGCGTGACCGCCGATTCCGCCAGCCTGCGCTGGGTCAGGATGTCCTTTTCCCGGTCGTTCAGGACGTCCATCGCCTCTGCCAGAAGGGCGCGGCGCGCCTCCAGCTCGTCGCGTTCGGCGTAATCCTCGGCCTGGTCGGCATCCTCGTCCTCCAGCCAGTCCTGCCACTGCATGGTGCCTTCGCCCTCGGACCCCACGGTGGCGTTCAGAGAGGCATCGCCGCCCGACAGGCGCCGGTTCATGCTGATCACCTCGTCCTCGGTCACGCCGAGGTCGGTGGCGATCTTCTCGACATGTTCGGGGCGCAGGTCGCCATCTTCCAGTGCGCCGATGCGGCTTTTGGCCTTGCGCAGGTTGAAGAACAGCTTTTTCTGCGCGCTGGTGGTGCCCAGTTTCACAAGGCTCCAGGACCGCAGGATGTATTCCTGGATCGAGGCACGGATCCACCACATCGCGTAGGTCGCCAGGCGGAACCCCTTTTCCGGATCAAAGCGTTTCACCGCCTGCATCAGGCCTACGTTGGCCTCGGATATTACTTCGGCCTGCGGCAGGCCGTAACCGCGATACCCCATGGCGATCTTGGCCGCCAGGCGCAGGTGCGAGGTGACCATCTTGTGCGCGGCCTCGGTGTCCTCGTTTTCGACCCAGCGCTTGGCCAGCATGTATTCCTCTTCCGGCTCCAGAAGCGGGAACTTCCGGATTTCCTGGAGGTAGCGGCTCAGACCCGCCTCCGGCGAGGGCGCCGGGAGATTTGCATAGTTCGACATCTTGTCTGTTCCCTCCGTTCGGACCCGCATGTTACGGGCTTTAACATCAGGTAGGAACCTGAACCGAACAGTTCAAGTCCCGCATCCGTTGGTGTTGGTGCAGTTAAGCTCGATAGGTGACGGCGTCATCCTTTATGTCATAGCGTCACAGAGACGTGCTCGGTTCCCGATGAATTGAAACATATACGTTTACGCATGATTATAGTGCATATTTTGCGAATAATCAATTTTATTCGCATGGGATAAGAGGGCGCATCCGCCCATCGCCAAGAAGGACGCCGCCATGCAAGCCCTCGCTCCCTCACCTGTTCATGTCCGCACAGCCGGTGCGCTCTACCTCGTCATCATCCTCTGCGGCCTGACCGCAGAAATCGCCCTGCGTGGACCTTTGCTTGCCGGTGCGCCGGCAGAGATCGCCGGGGCCATCTCCGCGAACCTGCCGCAGTTCCGGCTGAGCCTTCTGGCGGATGTCGTCATGCTGCTGGCGGATATCGCGCTGGCGCTGCTGTTCTTCGCCCTGCTGCGCGACAGGGCCGAGGGACTGGCCCGCGCCGCGATGGTCTTTCGCCTGGGGCAGGCGGTGCTGATCGGCGCCAGCCTGATCGCCCTTGCCAGCGCCCCTGCCCTGCTGGCCGACCTGCCGCGCATGGCCGTCCACATGACCGACATGCATGCCCTGGGCTATGATATCGGGCTGATCCTCTTCGGCGTGAACAGTCTCTTGATGGCGCGCCTGCTGTCCCTCGGGGCCACGCCCCGGATCATCGCGCTTGGCATTGCGGCGGCGGGGCTTGTCTATCTCACCGGCAGCCTTCTGCGTCTGACCGCGCCCTTGCTGTCAGAGGCCTTTCAGCCCGCCTACCTTGTCTGCATCCTGGCAGAAAGCGCGCTCTGCCTCTGGCTCCTGATCACGGGGCGGCTCTGAGCGCGGCCAGCAGGCCCGCCATGTCCTCCGGCAGTTCGCTGTGGAACATCAGCGCCTCGCCGGTCACCGGATGGTCGAACCCCAGTTCCGCCGCATGCAGCGCCTGCCGATCAAAGCCCTTCGCAAGGTCAAATGCCGTGCCCAGCGCCTTTTCCGACAGTTTCCGCCGCCCGCCATAGACCGGGTCACCAATCAGCGCATGGCCCGCATGGGCCATATGCACGCGGATCTGGTGCGTGCGCCCGGTTTCCAGCCGGCATTCCACAAGGCTGACGCAGGGCGGAGTGCCAAACCGTTCCAGCAGCTTCACATGGGTGATCGCGTGCCGCCCCTGCCCGTCGAAATAGACCGCCTGCCGCTGGCGGTCGGTCTTGTGCCGCGCCAGCCCGCTGGTGATGGTCACGCCGCCTTCAGCCCCGACGGACACGCCCCGCGTGTTCAACAGGCGCGGATCGGCCAGGTCCGGCACCCCGTGGGCCAGCGCCACGTAGGCACGCCGAACGGTATGTTTCTCGAATTGAGCGGCCAGGCCGTGATGCGCCCGATCGGACTTTGCCACAACCAGCAAGCCGGTGGTTTCCTTGTCGATCCGGTGCACGATGCCGGGCCGCTTTTCACCTCCCACGCCGGACAACGCCCCACCGAAATGATGCAGCAGCGCATTCACAAGCGTTCCGTCCGGGGATCCGGGCGCGGGGTGCACCACCATGCCGGCGGGCTTGTCCACGACGATCAGGTCTTCATCTTCCCAGATAACCGTCAGCGGAATGTCCTGGGCGACAACGTCATACTCCTGCGCCTCGGGCACAGTGATCTCGATCTCGTCGCCCTCGGCGACCCGTGCCTTGGGGTTGGTCACGGTAACCCCGCCACAGCTGACCGCGCCCTCGGCGATCAGCCGGCCCAACCGCGTGCGAGAGAGGGCCGCAGCCTCTGGCACATCCCGCGCCAGCGCCTTATCAAGACGCACCGGCGGATCCGCCGAAATCACGATACGAAGGATGGTCATGGCCTCTCCCGATCCCGAAGACGATCTGCCCGAACCGCCCTCCCTGCGCTTCCTGCGCATTCTGGTCACGGTTCTGACGGCGGTGATGATTGCCGGGATCATCGGGATCCTCGGCTTGATCTGGAACCGCTATAGCAACGCGCGCGCCCCGCTGCCAGAGGTCATCACGCTGCCCGACGGCACCACGGCCAGCGCCTACACGCAGGGAACGGACTGGTACGCGGTGATCACTGCCGACGACCGCATCCTGATCTTCGACCGTGCCACCGGCAAACTGCGTCAGGATATGCAGATCGAACCGGCCGAGTGACAGATCGCAGCCGGGGTTGCCCGATTGGATTCAACTCATGAAATCCGTTGCCATCATGTCCTGCCCCCAGCCAGTTCCCGGATGACCGTGGCGGCCAGCATCACGTCGTCCCGGGTGCAGTCGAACTGCCCCACCTGAAAGCGGATCACCTTGCGCCCCGCGTGCATGCCCTGCGTGACATAGATCCGTCCGTCCGCATTGATCGCATCCACAAGCGCCTGTTGCGCCTCATCATCGCCCGGCCCACGGAAAGTGAACAGTGACAGGATCGGCTCCGTCACGATCTCGAATCCGTCCCGCCGCAACTCCTCGCATAGCTCGCCGGCCCAGGTCACATGGTTCCGGATCCGGCTCCGCAGCCCTTCCAACCCGTAGTAGCGGATCAGGAACCACAGCTTCAGCGCCCGGAACCGCCGGCCCAGCGGGATCGTCCATTCCGAGTAGTTCACCACCTCCGAACCAGAAGTCTTGAGATACTCCGGCTCGATCTTCAGCGTGTCGATCTGGCTCTTCGGGTCCTTCAGGAACTGCACCGAGCAATCGAACTGCGCGCCCAGCCACTTGTGCGGGTTGAAGACGATGCTGTCGCAGCCGTCCACCCCCGCCCAGAACCGCGCCCGCAACTCCGGGCAGATCATCGCCGACCCGGCCCAGGCCGCATCCAGATGCAGGTACAGCCCCTCGTCCCGCGCGATCTGCACCAGATCCGGCAAACGATCCCATGCGCCGACCCCGGTGGCCCCGGTCACGGCGATGATCCCGGCAGGCACATGGCCGGCGGCCCGGTCCTCTGCGATGCGCGCGCGCAGGGCATCCGCGTCCACAGCGAATTCCGGTGCGCCCCGCGTCGGCAGCTTCACCAGGTTCTCCTGACCGATCCCCGCCACCCAGCAGGCCCGATCGATTGAACTGTGCACCTGGTCCGAACAATAGATCCGCAATCGCCCCTTCGCCGACAGCCCTTCGCGGTTCCCGGTCCACCCGGTCGCCCTTTCGCGCATGGTCAGCACCGCCGACAGGGTCGCCGACGAGGCGGAATCTTGGATCACCCCGGAGAACCCCTGCGGCAATCCCAGCGACTGGCGCAGCCAGTCGATCATGACGCCTTCCATCTCGGTCGCCACCGGAGAGGTCTGCCACAACATGCATTGCGGGGCGAGCACGCTCACCAGCATCTCCGCCAGCATGGACACCGGCGCCGCGTTGGCCGGGAAATAGGCAAAGAAGCGCGGGTGCTGCCAATGGGTCAGCCCCTCGGGCACGATGCGCTCGAAATCCTCCCAGATCGCGCCCATCTCCTCGCCAGCTTCGGGCGGGACCGAGGCCAGCCGCGCCGCAAAACGCCCCGGTGCCATCGCCGGTCGCACCGGCCGTTCCCGCAGTCCCTTGTGATACCCCGCGCCGAATTCCGCCGCCTTCGCCCCCCAGGCCGCAAACTCATCCCAGTCCATCGCTGTCTCTCCACTCACCTGCGGCCCGTGTTTCTTTGGACCCAAAATACCTCCGGGGAAGCCCCGAAGGGTTTGGCGCTGCGGCCCCTTCAGATCCCCGCGGGCGGGCTCCATTCCCGGATCGACAGTCTGAATGTCGGAACAACAGATCTCGATCCAGTCCCCCCGGACCACGGACATACAAGAACAAGCATTGGAAATCCCGTGCCGCCACAGCCCGCGCTCGATTTCGTCGAGATAGCCGGTGGTCGATATCAGGTCCAGCAGGTCGATGACGTTCAGAGGCGTCGCCCCAAGGTCATTCCGGCGCGCATATGATCCTCCTCCGAGACAGTCTTGCAGGGCACGGAAGGCACGTCCGCCACCTCCGCCTTGCGTGCGGCCATGCAGTGATGACCGCCTACGACATGACTCAACCGCACAATGTTGAACTGCGGGCAATGGTTCTGTCCAGGGCTCCTGTGCACCCCATTCGCAAAGCTGACGCCGACGGTGTCCGCGCCGAAATCCAAAGACCATTCACCGCCACCGCCAGCGGAAAAACGCTGGTAGCCGGCATGACCACATGCAGGACGCCGCAGTGCTCTTGTATGTTGGCCAGCATCTCGAGACCCGGCGAATGCTCTCGCTTCAAATGCGGCAGGCTGCGCCCTCTTTCGCCAATTGGTTTGTGAATCGTTAATCTGACTGGCAAAGGAGGCTTCGATGACCCGATCCAGAGACGAACTTCCGTTGTCAGAAACGCAACGCACTTTGCCCATCGCGCTCTTGCGGGCCCGTGAGGCGGTGATGGAACGATTTCGACCGATGCTACGCGACATCGACGTGACAGAGCAGCAATGGCGCGTGCTGACCGTCGTACGGGAAGCCGAGGAGATCGACGCCACGCAATTGGCCCGCGCCGCATGCGTCCTGGCGCCATCGCTGACGCGGACCCTCAAATCGCTGGAGTCACGCGGCCTGATCACCCAGGGGCGGGACAAGAATGACCGGCGACGCACACTGGTCCGCATGACCGAAGCAGGCGACGCGCTGCTGCACCAAGCCGAGGTGGTCAGCGCCCGGATCTACGCCGACATCGAGGCGAAGCTGAGCGCGAAGCGGATTGCGCAGCTTCTTGAAGCGCTGGAACGCTTGACCGAAGACCTGAGGACGCAGGAAAACGCCCGGTCCGGCGACTGACCGCGTCACTGCCCCCTCACGACAGCCCACCCGGCCCGCCTCAGGCGGAGCGAGTCACGCGAGCAGCAAGACAAGAATGAATACGTTTGCAAATTTTCCGGAAACCCTTAGTATGCGCCCGCATAGACCATGCTTCTGAACACGAAAGGACAGAACGTGCCAACCTCGCAACCTCCGGTCGCTGGCGTCACCTGGCTCCGCGCACCGAGGCTTTCTTCCGAAAGCGGAACATCGGAGATTCAGAAAACTGTTTCAACAATATTATCAGAAGTTAAAGGCAAAGGAGACGCCGCTGTCGCCGACTTCGCCGCCCGGTTCGACAAAAGCAACCTGACCACCTTCGAAGTCACCGATGCAGAGCGGGAAGCCGCACTGAAAGCGCTCGACTCACAGACCCGTGCGGATACGGAGTTCGCAATTGCAAACGTAACCAAATTTTCCGAGGCGCAGCTTGCCACGATGCTGCCGCTCGAGGTCGAAATCCGCGACGGCGTGCACTTGGGCCATCGCATCATCCCGCTGGAACGGGTGGGCTGCTATGTGCCCGGCGGGCGATACCCGTTGCTCTCGGCCCCGGTGATGACCATCGTTCCCGCCAAGGTCGCCGGCGTGGATGAGATCATCGCCTGCCTGCCCCCCAATGCTCACGAGGCAATGATCGCCGGATGCCACCTGTCGGGGGCGGACCGGATCTTTCGCATCGGCGGCGCTCAGGCAATCGCCGCCATGGCCTATGGCACCGAGACGGTTCCTGCGGTCAACAAGATCGTCGGCCCCGGCAATGCCTTCGTCAACGAGGCCAAGCGCCAGGTTTTTGGCCCTATCGGCATCGACCAGCTGGCCGGCCCGTCCGAGATCTACACGCTGGCTGACAGCACCGGCGACGCGGCGATGATCGCCACCGATCTGCTGGCACAGGCCGAGCATGACGTGCGCACCCGTGTCGGCCTGATCACCACCGATGCCAAGCTGGCCGAGAGGGTCGAAGCCGAGGTGACCCGGCAGTTGGAAGAGCTGAAAACGGCAGAGACCGCACGGCAAGCCTGGGACGACTACGGCGAAATCGCCGTCTGCGCGGATGAAGCCGCGATGATCGCCTATTCCGATTACATCGCCGCCGAACACCTGCAGGTCCACACCGCCGACCCAAAGGCATTTGCGCTGAAACTGCGCAACTACGGCTCTCTCTTCATCGGTGAACTGGCAAGCGTGGTCTATTCCGACAAGTGCTGCGGCACCAACCACACGCTGCCAACCATGGCCGCCGGGCGCTATACCGGCGGGCTCTGGGTCGGCGCCTATGTCAAGGTGGCGACGCACCAATGGATGGAGCCCGAGGGTGTCCGGCAGGTGGCCCCGCCCGCTGTCCGCCAGAGCGCCAGCGAGGGGCTGGACGGCCATCGCCGCGCCGCGCAGTTGCGGCTTGACCGACTTCAGGCCAGCGGCGGCTGAAGAACGGAGTGATCGGTCGCCGCCTCGAAGGCGGCGCCGATCCGCAGGATGGTATTCTCGCCGCCTTTCGGTCCGACGATCTGCAGGCCCAGTGGCAAGCCATCGACAAAGCCCATCGGCACCGACAGGGCCGGATGGCCGGTCATGTTGAAGGGGATCGTGCGCATCGCCGTCCAGACGGGCTTGCCCGCCGCAAAGGCGGCAAAGAGCGGCGCCGGGGCCAGCGTGGTCGGCAGGAGCAGCGCCGCGTGCTCCGCAAACAGCGCATCCAGCGCCTCTGTCAGCGGTTTCACACAGGCACGCGCCTCGGCAAGCCTCTCGGCTGTCACCTGTTTGCCGCTGCGCAGGCTGGCGCGCGCCATGTCGCCAATGGCCGCCGGGTCGGCCTCGACCGTTGCGCCAAGCGCCGCCCACCCTTCGGCAAGCAGGATATCCGATCCCGCGGCCTCGACCGGGGCGTAGTCCGGCAGGTCAACCGGCGTGATCCATGCACCACATAGGCTAAGCGCCGAGGCGGCCTCATCCAGCATCGGCAAAAGCGCCGGATGCGCCGCCGCATCCTCGGCCCAGCCACGGCCATAGGCCAGCGACATCCCGTCGATGCCGCCCCCCTGCCACTCTTCCCCGGTCAGGGCCGCAAAGGCCAGCGCCGCGTCGCCCACGCTGCGCGCCAGCGGGCCGACGCAATCGAGCGAGGGGGAGAGCGGCATCACGCCCTCGCGTGAGACGGCATCATAGGTGGGCTTCAACCCGACCACCCCGCAATATGCGGAGGGGCTGCGCACCGATCCGCCAGTGTCCGTGCCCAATGCAATGCGCACCAGCCCCGCCGCCACCGCTGCCGCCGACCCAGAGGAGGATCCGCCCGTGATATGAGCGGCATTCCAGGGATTGACCGGAGCACGCCCTAGGGCCGTGCCATCCGGACCGACGGTCGCCATTTCGTAGGTCGCCACGACACCCAACGGGACCGCCCCCGCATTCAGCAATGCCGTGACGGCCGGGGCGCTTGCAGGGGCAATCCGCCCCGCCTCCGCGCGTGATCCCCATCGGATCGGCCAGCCCGCCACGTCAATGATGTCCTTGACCGCAAAGGGGATGCCGTGCAGCGGCCCCCGATCCCTGCCCTCTGCCAACGCCCTGTCCGCAGCCTCTGCCGTGGCCAACGCCTCGGCCTCGGCCACATGGGTGAAAGCGCCGATCACACCGTCGCGGCTGGCGATACGATCCAGATGCGCACGCGTCAGCGCCACGGAGGTCAGTCCGCCGTCGCGCAGGGCGGCGCCGGCCTCGGCAATGCTCAGGTCGCAGGGGTTGGTCGCAGGCACGTCAGGTCCGGGCTTTCTCGAATGCGGCCCAGGCCGCCTCGAACTTGGCGAAATCGAACCCCTCTTCCCGAGCAGGCCCAAGCACAAGGTCTTCGGTGCTCTGCATTTTTTTGATCGCCGCGCCGATCCTTGTGACGATATCCGCCGGGATCACCAGAGCGCCATGCCGGTCCGCATGGACCAGATCGCCGGGGTTTACTGTCAGCCCGAAAACCTCGACCGGAGTTCCCAACTCCGTCACATGCACGAACCCATGGCTTGGCCCGATGGATCCCGCCACTACCGGAAAGCCCGGCGCAAGGTCCCCCAGGTCGCGCATCACGCCGTTGGTCAGCGCGCCAGATACCCCGAAACCCTTGTGAACGGTCGTGTTGACCTCACCCCAGTAGGCGCCGATGCAGTTCGGATAGTCGATGTCTTCGACCACCGCGACAGAGGGTTTCGGCCCTTCGGCCATCGCCTTGTAATAGGCCATGCGGCGCGCGCGGATCACGTCCGCCGGTTCCGTCGGCGGGGCGAGGGCCGAGATCTTCGCCGTCACCGCGTAGCCCACCATCGCGCCGCCCTCGGGATCAGAGCACAGCATCGTGCCACGGGTGAAGCCGTCGAAGCCGCGCTTGCCCTGGGCAACTTCGATGGCATTGCAGACGGTTGGCGTGTCGACGCCGCGCAAGAGCGTCAGAAGGGTGTCATCCATCACATCTCTCCAGCCAGGCCGCCAGGGCGGCGCCGGTTTCTTCGGGTTGTTCCAGGGTGGGCAGATGCCCCGCGTTTTCGATCACGCGCAGGGTGCTGCCCGCGATCAGGTCATGCATCAGATCGTGCCGCGCGACAGGGCACAGGGCATCGTCACGCCCGCAGAGCACCAGAGCAGGGCCGTCATAGGCGCGCAGCGTCTCCTGCTGGTCGGGACGCCCGGCCAGCGCGCGGGACTGGTTGAGAAAAACCTCCGCCCCTAGCGACAGCGCCATATCCATGCACAGATCCAGGATCTCGGACCGATGCGGTCCATCGGTGAGGTAATTCGGCTTCATCTCGTCGCGCATCACCGCGTCCAGCCGCCCTTCGCGCACCTTGTCCATCTGCGGCACGCGGCGGGCGCGCACATCTTCCAGTTCCGCCTTGGGGTTGGTGTCGAGCAGCGCCAGCCCAACCACCCGGTCAGGCGCCTGCCGCAGGACCTCCATCGCGACGATGCCCCCCATGCTGAGACCCGCCAGCGCAAAGCGCGGCGGGGCATGGGCCAGCACCTCGGCCGCCAGGTCCGACATGGTGTCATGCGCACCGATCGGTGCACATTGAACCGTTCGCCGACCCGACAGCGCGGCGATCTGCGGCGCAAAAAGCCGCGCGTCGCACATCATGCCCGGCAGCAGGACAAGCGGGGTCATGAAACGCGCTTCGCCCCCTCGGACAGGGCCGAGAGCTTGGCATATGCGATGTCGGGATCGACCGCGCCAAAGCCCGCGAAGGTGCCAAAGCCGCAATCGGACCCGGCAATCACACGGTCGGCGCCGACGATATCGACAAAGCGCTGGATGCGCTGCGCCACAAGGTCGGGATGTTCGACGAAGTTGGTGGTCGTATCGACGACGCCGGGCACCAGCACCTTTCCTTCGGGGATGTCTGCCTTGCGGTCGCGGAACACGGTCCATTCGTGGCCGTGGCGGGGGTTCGAGGTCTCGAACAGGACGTATCGCGCCTTCGCCGACATCAGTGTGTCGAACATCTGCGCCATCGGAATGTCGCAGACATGCGGCCCCTCGTAGTTGCCCCAGCAGATATGAATGCGCACCTTGTCCTCTGGCACATCCGACAAAGCGTGGTTCAGCGCCTCGACATGGGCGGCGGCCACCTTGACGAATTCCGCGTCACTGAGTTCGGTGAACAGCATATGCCGCGACAGCGCGAGGTCGGGACAGTCCAGCTGCAGGTCAAGGCCCGAGGCGACGATGGTTTCGTATTCCGCCTTCATCGCATCGGCCAGCGCGGCGAGGTAGGCCTCGCGCGTCTTGTAAAAGTCGTTCTGCAGGAACAGAGAGATCACCCCGGGCGAAGCCGCGTTCATGAACCCCCGCTCCACCCCGTGCGCGGCCATCGCGGCCTGAAGGTTTGCGATGTCCTTTTCCAACTCTCCCTGGCCTTTCGATTTCACCTCTCCGACGCACATCGGGCGCGCGTATTGCGGCGTGCCACCATCGTCGGCGATGCGCTTGAGGAAAGAGGGAAACAGCTTCAGGTCGGCGGGCGCATTGCGCGGGCTGTCACCGTCGAAACCGGTGTAGCGGTCCTTGACGTAGGTCGCATAGCTGATCTTCGAGGTCTCGCCGTCGGAAACGATGTCGATCCCTGCGTCGGCCTGCTTGCGCACGGTCTCTCTCACCGCCTCTGTCATGGCGGCATCGAAGGCACCGGCGTCGTAGTCCTGCCCCTTTTCGCGGGCAAAGATGAAATCCACCACCTTTTGGGTACGCGGCAAGGACCCGACGTGCGTTGTCTGGATGGGCATAGTGCTGGCTCCTTCCGTCCCGGACTTGGCCGGGACCTCATGGTTCGAAAGAGAAGCCCCGGGTCAGGCCCGGGGCCGGTCCGTGCCGTGGCTCACCCCTTCCAGGTCTGGCCGGCCGGATCCTCGGTGGCGATCACCTTGTACATCGCGGCCTCGCCGGTCATCGAAGGCACGGCGGAATGCCCAAGATTTTCGGGAACGCTCATTGTGTCGCCCGGCGCCAGGATGGCGCTGCCGCCCTCCCAGTCGACGCGCCAGTGTCCCTTGACCGGCATCAGGACCGAGGGTTTGTCATGCGCGTGTTTTTCCGTGGCGGCATTGGCTCGGGTCAGGAAATCGACCTCGAACCCCGGCTTGTCGCGGATGATGCCGGTTTCGCCGATCACCTTGACGGCCCCGTCATTGGCCAGGGCCACCATGTCGAGATAGCGCCGGACGTAACCGCCGATCACCTGCGCCGTGGTCGGGCAATCTACCTTGGCCAGCTCCTCCTTTGTCAGAAGCGGCATCGGTTTGACGCCCTCGGGCAGGCTCTCGCCCTTCTTGCTGTCGTAGAGCTTGCCGTTCTCGCCCAGGATCAGCCCGTGATCCTTGGCATCCTCGATCACATGCGGCGCCCAGATCACGCCGCCACCGGCGTCGTCGCCGCCGAGGATCGCCATGATCATCCCGTAGTCGGTGCCGATGTTCTCGAACCCGCGGAAGATATTGGTGGGGATGTTGAAGATATCCCCTTCTTCAAGGATCACCTCGCCGGCATCGCCTTTTTCCCCCCAGAAGAAGCGCCAGCGCCCGGAAAGGATGAAGAACACCTCTGCCGTGCGATGGTTGTGCATCGAGTTGCGGCACTTCGGCGGCTGCCCCGCCGCGCCTATGTTGAACCCGTGCGGGATGGTGATGTGGACGTGCTGGTCTGGCGACTCGGAGACGCCGCCGCCGATGATGGTAAAGTTTTCCTTCTGATCAGAGCCGGGCGTATGGGCGTCGATGAAGGCGGTCTTGCAGGGTTGAAGTTCGCCGTAGCGAACGATGCGCGCGGCCATGTCTTGCGGTGTCATGTGGGTCTTCCTCTGGTTGCCGCGCAATGTCAGGCGCGGCGGGTTGAACAAATCCGGTGAGATCTGTTCAGCGCCCCCGGCGGGCGGTTGTTCAACCGCCGCGCGCGGCGGCTGGCCAGGAACCCGTGCAGGGGCCGCAGACGGTGCGCCAGGGCGATCATGTCCCGCGCCTTGGGTCCGGCCCCCGACAGACACCCCTCATATGAAGGGACGGCCGTCATCCCGCCTCTGCCAGCGGTGCAGCTCGGCAGGTCACGTCGCCGGTGTGAAGGTGGATCTGTTTCCAGATCGCCACCTCGTCGATCAGGGTGAATTCGCGGCGCAGGCCCCATTCGCCCCACTCGGCATGGGTGATGCCCATGACGTGCACCTCGGCCCCGGTGGGCGCCCCGAAATAGCCGTGTCCGGAATGTGTGCCGGTCAGCGACCAGCGCACGGCGGCGCGGTTGGGCGTGCCGGGGTCCGATCGGCCGATCTGGTGATGGATCTCGAATGTTGCGGTCGGAAAGGACGAGCGCAGGCGCATCCAGTCGGTTTCGGCAAAGTCATAGGACCAGCCGCCCCGCGCCCCCCAGTGCTCGGTGCGCACCGCGCGGTCGTACTCCTGCCGGATGACGGTGAAATCCTTGTCCATCATCCGGGTCAGGATGTCGGTCAGGCGCGCGCCCCATTCGTTGTCATTGCCGCGGCCGGTGTAGGGGCCCTGCACATCGTGGCTGGGATGGAAGGGGCGCTGGCAGGCATCCGGCCCGCCCTCTGTCTCGATCTGATAGCGGGCATAGTCCGCCGGGTCGTGGCCAAGCTGGCGCGCGATACCGCCGACGTCGCGGATCAGCCATTCATCGTCGATCACGTCCCCCTTGGCAGCGCAATCGGCGATGGCCCGAATGACAAAGCCGCGCCCCGTAGGCGCACCAAAGGCCCCGTGGCCGGTATGTGTGCCCATCGTCACCAGCCGGTGCGAGGACAGGTAGCGCCCCTCTTCCGGCCCTTCGGACCAGATCACGTCCTCGCCCAGCAACTGCCGGTCGGGGAACTCGGCCAGCGTGGCCAATGTCCCGTCGATGACACCGGCATTGCCGGTCACAAGCCCCGAAGGAAAGCGCATGGGGATGTCGCGGCCATAGTAGTGGTGCAGCGTGGCCAGCCCACGGTCTTCCCAGATTTCCCTAGTGATCTTGAGAATGTAATCGGGAAGGTCGCTGAACTTGTCGGAAAACCCCTTCATTCATGTGCTCCGGTTTGCAAGAGGATCTGTTTCCAGATCGCAGTTTCGTCGATCAGGGTGAATTCGCGGCGCACCGTGGGGTCCCCCCATGTGCCGCTGCCCGCGAAGGGGCCGAATTCCGCGTGACTGATGCCCATGATGTAGACCTCGGCGCCCGTGGGCCGCCCAAAGCGGCCCCATCCGGAATGCGATCCGTGCAGGCTCCACCGGACGGCAGCGCGCGGCGGCATCAGCGGGTCCTCGCGGCCCACGATATGCTCGATCCGAAACTCTGCCGAGGGAAAGGCGGCGCGCAGGCCCATCCAGAACCGATCCGCATCGCCCCAGCCAAGGCCATCCTGCCCGCCGGGGTAATGCAGGTTCACACCACGGTCGTAGGCACGGGGGATCACGTTCATGTCGGCGGCCATGATCGTCGAGAGCACATCGGCGTAACGCTGGCCCCATTCGTTCTCGTTGCCGCGCCTGTCATAGGGGCCGGCCACATCCGTCGCCGGGGTCATCGGTTGCACGCAGGCTTCTGGCCCGCCCTCGCGCGCGATCAGGTCACGGGTCCAGTCGATCACGTCAAAACCCATCTGGGCCACGATGGCGGACTGGTCGCGCACCAGCCATTCGTCATAGACGGCGTCGTCGCGGATCGCGCAATCGGCCAGAATGCGATAGGCCACGCGCCGCCCGGTGGGCGCGCCGTACATGCCGGGGTGGCTATGGGTGGCGGTACAGATCAGCCGGTGAGAGGACAGGAAAGCATCCGAGGTCTCGGTCGCCCCATCCGGATCCTCGCACCAGATCACGTCCTCGCCCAAGAGTTCACGATCGGGAAATTCGGCCAGCGTGGCCATCGTCGCGGCGATGACGTTGGAATTATCCACCACGACCGAGGCCGGAGAACGCACGATCAGCCCCGGCGCATAGCGGTGCCGCAGCGAACCGATTTCCCGATCCTCCCAGATCTCCTTGGTGATGCCGATGATGAAATGCGGCACGTCCTGCCATTTCGGATCGAATCCGCGCATTCAGGTCGCTCCAATGTTCTTGGTCGAGCCGCGCAACTTCAACTCGCCGTCCAGCGTGATGCGCTCGGGCGGTGTGTCACGGTCCTCGATCCGGCGCAGAAGGACCTTCACCGTCTGCGCGATCATGCGATTGATGGGCTGGCGGTAACTGGTCAGGTCATAGGCCGGCCAGGCGGCGATGGGCACATCGTCAAAACCCGCCACGGCCACATCGTCAGGGACGCGCAGGCCCAGCTTGAACCGGATCACGTCCATCGCGGCAAAGGCCATGTGGTCGTTGCAGACGAAGACCGCGTCGGGATAGTCGCGCCCGGCGAACATTTCCAGCGCCGCAGCCCGGGTCTGGCCATATTCGAAGTTGCCCAACTCGCGCGCCGACAGGGACAACCCCGCCTCTTCCAGCCCGTCGCGAAAGCCTGCCTCACGGTCGCGCTGCGTCGTGGCCTCTTCGAGCCCGGCGATATAGCCGATCTTTTGGTGCCCCGCGGCCGCAAAATGCGCGGCAACCGCGCGTCCGCCGAGATAGTTGTTCGTGGTCACGGAAGACATGCTCGGATCGTCCTGCTCGCGATTGAACAGGACCACAGGAATCCCGTGATCGTGGCAGCGCCGTGCCAGCACCGAGGACATCGAGACGGAGGCCAGAACGATGCCGTCCACCTGGTAATCGAGGATCTCGCGCATCACGTCCTGAACGTCGCCAACCGTGGGCGAGGACATGAAGACGAGGACGTGATAGCCCTCGTTCTGCAGCGCCACGGACAAGCGCTCGACCACTTCCGGGTAGAACTGATTTTCAAGGTAGGCGACGACCAGGCCGATGATGCGCGACCGGCCGGTGATCATGGCGCGGGCCAGGACGTTGGGCCTGTAGCCCAACTCCTCCGCCGCACGCAGCACCTTTTCCCGCGTCGCCTTGGACACGCTGGCGCCGGGTGTAAAGACCCGGCTCACCGCCGATTGGCTCACCCCGGCGCGTCGCGCCACCTGTATCGAAGTCACCCGTTCACTTGCCATCAGTCCGCCGTCCAGCCTCCGTCAATCAACATGGAGGTGCCGGTTACCAGAGCTGAGGCATCGGAGGCCAGATAAAGCACGGCCCCCATGATATCCTCGACCTCGCCCACCCGGCCCAGCTTGATCTTTTCCTCGATCCAGGCGACACGCTCGGGGTTGTCGAAGGTGCCTTCGGTCAGCGGCGTGCGGATGAATGTGGGGCAGATCGAGTTGATGCGGATCCGCTGCGGGCCCCATTCGATGGCCATTGCCTTGATCATGCCCTCGAGGCCGTGTTTCGACGCACAATAGACCGCCCGGTCAATGCCGCCGACATGGCCCATCTGGCTGCTGATGTGGATGATCGAGCCGCCGCCCTCGGCCATGGCCTTTGCCGCCGCCACCGACAGGAAGTAGGCCCCGCGCAGGTTGACGCTCATGACCGCGTCGTAATCCGCCGGGGTCGTCTCCAGCGCCGGGCCGTGGCGGGCGAGGCCCGCGGAGTTCACCACCACGTCGAGCCGTTGCCCCGCCAGGGCCGCCTGCATCGCGTCCAGGTCGCCGACGTCCAGCGACAGCGCCTCGGCGCTCCAGCCTTCGGCCCGCATCTCGGACACGGTCTCGTTCAGTCGGTCCGTCCCGCGGGCGGCGCAGACGACATGCGCGCCGGCCTCGGCCAGCGCCACGGCGCAGGCCTGACCGATGCCCGAAGAGGCCCCCGTTACCAGAGCGCGCTTGCCGTCGAGGCGCAGCGAAGGTGTGCGCGGCAGGGTCATTCCGCCGCTTCCACCAGGTGCGCGGGCGCACCGTAGGGCACATTCACCCCACCATATCGACGGACCCGGACGTTGCACTGTTCCGCATGGCCGACAAACCCTTCGAGCAGGCAGAGGCGCGAGCCATAGGCGCCGATCCGGGCTGCGGCCTCGTCGGTCAGGACCTTCTGATAGCTGTGGGTCTTCAGGTACTTGCCCACCCAGAGCCCGCCGGTATATCGGCCGGCCTTCTTGGTCGGCAGCGTGTGGTTGGTACCGATCACCTTGTCGCCGTTGGCCACGTTGGTGCGCGGGCCAAGGAACAGCGCGCCGTAGCAGGTCATGTTCTCGAGGAACCAGTCGTCGCGGTCGGTCATCACCTGGACGTGCTCGCTGGCGATCTCGTCAGCCATCTGCAGCATCTCGTCATAGGTATCGCAGACGATGACCTCGCCGTAGTCCTGCCAGCTGACTTTCGCGGTCTCTGCAGTGGGCAGGATCTCCAGGATGCGGTCGATCTCTGCCAGTGTCTCGCTTGCCAGCTTTTCGGAGTTGGTGATGAGAACACAGGGGCTGTTGTACCCGTGTTCGGCCTGCCCCAGCAGGTCGGTCGCGCACAGTTCCGCATCGGCGGCGCTCTCGTCGGCGATCACCATCGTCTCGGTCGGCCCGGCAAAGAGGTCGATACCGACGCGCCCGAAAAGCTGGCGCTTGGCCTCGGCGACAAAGGCGTTGCCGGGGCCGACCAGCAGGTGCACCGGGGCGATGCTCTCGGTGCCCAGCGCCATCGCGCCCACCGCCTGGATGCCGCCCAGCACATAGATCTCGTCCGCGCCGCCCAGGTGCATCGCGGCGATCACGCCCGGGTTCGGTTCACCGTTGAAAGGCGGCGTGCAGGCCACGATGCGCGGCACGCCCGCTACCTTGGCCGTGGCCACCGACATATGCGCCGAGGCGACCATCGGGAACTTGCCGCCGGGCACATAGCAGCCGACCGACTGCACCGGGATGTTCTTGTGGCCTAGGATCACGCCGGGCAGCGTCTCGACCTCGATATCCAGCATCGAGTCGCGCTGCGCCTGGGCAAAGTTCCTGACCTGCTCCTGCGCGAACTTGATGTCTTCGAGATCCTGCGGGCTGACCTTGGCGATGATCGCCTCGATCTCGGCCTCGGACAGGCGATAGCTTTCGCGGTCGTACTTGTCGAACTTCACCGCCAGTTCGCGCACGGCCGCGTCGCCACGCGTCTCGATGTCCTTGAGCGTAGAGGCCACGACGGACGCGGTCTTTGCGTCGTCCTCGGCACGATCCGCCTCGGGTTTGCCACGCTTGAGATAGGTGATGGTCATGTCGTTTCCTTTTCTGCACTCGGCGGCGTGAGCGTGCCGTCGTCAAAATGCTCCCAGCCTTGCCCATCGAAAACGTCCCGCCCCAGCTGGGCGAGGACAGAGGCGAAATCGACCGACACCCAATTGTCGGCGATGCGCCCCTCGGTCACCTTCCAGAAATCCATGTACGGGATCTTTACCCGCTTGCCGGTGGGCGCGATGCCCATGAAGGTCCCGGAATGGGTGCCCTCGATATGACCGAAACAGGACGCCCATTCACCTTCACAGATGAATTTCTCGGTCTTGTACTCCCGTTCGGTAAAGGCGGCGCGCAAGGGCAGCTGCCAGTTACGGCGGAAGGCGTCCAGCCCCGGTTTCGTGCCGCAACCCTGATTGCCCATCCAGCGGAAGTCCTCATGGAAATGCTGATCCATGTCGTTGGAATTGGCGCCCAGCGCCTCTTCCATGCGGATGATGACCTGGCGTGTGGCCTCGGCCTGTTCCTCGGGGGTCATTGTTGTGCGATCCTTTCTCCGCTTGCGGTGTCGAAAAGGTGGCAGATCCCGGCCGGGATGCTGGCGTTCACCGTGTCGCCGATCTCGGCCCGGTATTCCTTGTTGGTCTTGATCGAGACGAGCGATCCGCCCAGCCGCCAGGTGATCATCGAGGCCTCGCCCAGGAGCTCGATGGAATACATCGGCGCGGAAATCTCGCCCGCGCCCTCGACGATCTCGGCATCCTCGGCGCGGAAGCCGAGGGTCACATTGCCGGACGGGCCGGCAGCCAAGCCCTCGACCCGGATGCCGTCGCCCTCGAAGACGCCGTTTTCCAGCCTGCCTTCAACCAGGTTCATCGCCGGGGAGCCGATGAAACTGGCAACGAAGGTATTGGCCGGGTTGTCGTAGATGTCCGTGGGCGTGCCAACCTGCTGGATCTTGCCCTTGTTCATGACGACCACCCGATCCGCGAGGGTCATGGCCTCGATCTGGTCATGGGTGACGTAGACGGTTGTCGTCTTCAGCTTGGACTGCAGGTTCTTGATCTGCGCCCGGGTGCTGACCCGCAGCTTGGCGTCGAGGTTCGAAAGAGGTTCGTCCATCAGGAAAACCGTGGGCTTGCGCACGATGGCGCGGCCCAATGCCACGCGCTGACGTTGACCGCCAGACAGTTCGGCGGGACGGCGATCCATGAAGTCCTGCAATTCGACCATCTCGACGGCCTTCATGACCATCTCGTGATGCTGGTCCTTGGGCACCTTCCGCACCCGCAGCGGAAAGCGGATGTTCTCGTAGACGCTGAGGTTCGGGTAGAGCCCGTAGGATTGGAACACCATCGAGATGTCGCGATCCTTGGGCTCAAGGTTGTTCACCACCCGGTCGCCCAGCCAGATTTCGCCATCGGTCACCTCCTCCAGCCCGGCGATCATCCGCATGGTGGTGGATTTGCCGCAGCCCGAGGGCCCCAACAGGACAAGGAATTCCTGGTCCGCGATATCCAGATCGAAATTGTCCACGCCGACGAAGGAACCCCAGCGCTTGTTCACGTTCTTGAGTTGCAGTCTGGCCATTTGAAAAGCCCCTTATCCCTTGACGGCGCCAGCGGTCAGGCCGCTCACGATTTGACGTTGGAAGAACAGGATGAGCACGAAGAGCGGCACGATGGCCGAGACGACGGCGGCGACGGCATACATCACCTTGCCCTCTTCCTGGGTGGAGCCCAGGAACGAGTTGATCTTGGGGATCATCGTCGCGTTTTCCTGCGTAAGCAGCATCGAAGTGACGGCGAAGTCATTGTAGGCCAAGAGGAAGCTGAACAGCCCCGTCGTGACCACACCCGGCCACATCACCGGGATGATCGCCAGCCGGAACGCCTGGAACCGGGTGCAGCCGTCCACCATCGCCGCCTCATCCAGATCCTTGGGGATCGATAGGAAGAAGCTGTGCAGCATCCAGAGGGTGAAAGGCTGGTTGATCGCCACCAGCACGATGATCGTTGTGGGCAGATAGCCCCAGATGTTCATCTGGAAGAACGGCAGCAGGTAGCCCGAAACCAGCGTCACATGCGGCATGGCGCGGAACACCAGCGCCGCCATCAGCAGCCAGAAGGTGTACTTGAACCCCGACCGCGCCAGCGCATAGCCGCCAAGCGTGCCGAGTGTCAGCGAGATGATCACGGTAAAGAAGACGACGATGCCGGTATTGACGACCGCGCGCCAGAATTCCTGTTCGATCCAGGCGCCGCGATACCCGTCCAGCGTGAAAGGCGCGCCATGCTGGCGTTCCGTCACCGGACCCGTGATCGCGTTCATCCAGTCGGCGCGGGAAAAGAAATCCCCCTCGACCTTGAATGATCCCCACATCGTCCAGAGAAACGGGAAGGCGGCGACGATCAGCCAGAACAGCACGAAAATCGTCGACAGGGCCACCAGCGATGGCGGTTTCTTGTTGGCAAGATCGGACATGACCGGGCCCTCCCTCAGGTCTTGCGGTTGAATTCGCGCCAGTTGCGGCGCAGGACCGGCAACAGCAGGATGACGACGCCGACAATGGTCAGCATCGAGGTCGCCGCGGCAGAGCCGAACAGCGGCGATTCAGCGGCGCGAAGATCGTTGTAGATCAGGTAGCTGAGCGAGGTGGCACTGGCCGCGGCAGAGAAGCCGATGATCGGCTCGAATATGCGGAAGTTGTCCATCAGCTGCATCAGCGCGATGAAGGTCGCCAGCGGCATCAGGTAGGGGATGGTCACGAAACGCACCCGCTCCCACCGGCTTGCCCCGTCCACCATCGCCGATTCCAGCGTATCCTGCGGCACGGTCTGCAAACCGGCGTAGAAGACCACAAAGGCGAATGGCGCAGAGTGCCAGACCCCGTAGACGAAGAGCGTGATCCAGGTCAGCGTCGGAGAAGCCTTGAGCGACAGGGTCGGATCGCCAAACAGCGCCTGCAGCCCGGCCCCGATGATCCCGCGGCTGTCGATCATCCAGAACAGCACCAGCGACCCCACCAGGGGCGTCACCAGCATGGGCAGCAGCGAGAAGAAGATCACCGGCCCCTTGAGCATCTTGGGAATGGAATTGACCACCACCGCGATGATGAACCCCAGGATGATCACCAGCGGGGTCACGATAAAGGTATAGGCCAGCGTGAAGATCAGCGCCTTGTAGAATGGCAGGTTCATGATCCGGTTGCGGATCTCGCCGAAATTCTCGCTGGTGGCAAAGATCTCGCCGATCTCGTCAAAGGCAAGATGACTGGCGTTGGTGTAGGTCCCCAGCCCGTTGAACCGTCCAGCCGGATTTTCGGCCCGCAGTTCCGCCATCGCCTCGACGTCGACGGTGACCTCGTTCTTGCAGCCGAACGGCCCGCAGGTCTCGGACTCGATCAGGATCTGTTTGTGCTCGATGAAAAGCGACTGGTAACCCACCGACAGGATCGGCAAGGCGATGAACAACACCATCGCCAGGAGTGACGGCCATATAAAGGCCATGAACGTCTTGTGAGGCATGACTTTCCCCTTGTCGCGCCAGACAGAGGCGCGAGGTCATCCGTTCCGCTGATTGGGGTGAGCGGGGCCGCCCTGCGGCGACCCCGGCCGGATCGTCCCTAGTTCAGGAAGCCGGCTTCGGTGGCGGCGGTGGTATAGGCCGCGGTCACGTCGGCCAGTGCCTGTTCAGCGCTTTCCTTGCCCTGCAGGAACTCTGCCAGGTTGTCGCCAAGCGCGGTGTGCAGCAGGCCCATGTAGGGCAGCATCGGATAGGGGCGCGCGCCGGCCTGCAGGTCGGCGATCACGCCACTGGCCGCGGGTGTCGGTTCATAGCCGTCGATCAGCCAGACCGCAGCATCCATGTTGGCGGCCAGCATGTCCTGCGACAGGCCGTTCATCATCGCGCGGAACGACGCCTCGGCATCCTCGTCCGAGATGTTCTTGGCAATTGTGAACCCGTCCCACCAGAGCGCCGCCGAGGGGATGTCGTACTCGCCGATCGTGGGCGCGGCGGCAAAAGCGGTATTGGCTGCGATTTCCGGCGCCGGGTTGTCGTCGGCGATATAGGCGCCTGCGCGCGACCCCCAGGAAATCGAAATGGCCGCCTCGCCCGCCTCCCAGATCGGTTTCTGGGCGTTGCTGTCGAAGGTGGCCCAGTCCTGGCTCATGTAGTCCAGCATCTTCTTCATGTTGTTGAGAACGAGCAGCCCGTCCTCGTTGTCGATCGCCAGCTCGGCGCTACCGGGCACGAAGAAGTCGTTGCCGGTGGCAAGGTAGTTGTTCACGAACTCGGCCGCGATGTTCCAGCCCGGCATGTAGTTGGAGGAAATCGGCGTTTCCATCACGCCTGCCTCGCGCAGCTTTTTGGCGGCGGCAAACATCTCGTCATAGCTTGTGGGCACGGGAATGCCGTGCTCTTTCAGCAGGTCCTCGCGGTAGAACATGTGCTGGGCATTCGCCATGAAGGCGATCGCCATGATCTTGCCGTCGACAACGATCTTCTGGCTGTCCTGCAGCTGGCCGCCCCATTTCTCGACGTATTCGTCCAGCGGCCGGATCAGACCGTCGCTGAGCAGCGGCACGATGGAGTTGGTGGCGACAACGGCGACGGTGTAGCTGGCCGGGTTGGTCGTCAGCGCGGGCACCTGGATGTTCTTGTGTTCCTCGGTGTGGTTCTTGGTCACCTCGACCTTGTCGCTGGCGCATTTCGCGGCCCAGTCGGCCACCGCGTGCAGCGCGTCGAAGTCGTTCGACAGAATGCGGACCGAGCCGCTTTCGATGCCGCAGTCGGCCCAGGCGCCGCCTGCCGATGCAATCAGCGCACCCGCGGCGACCGTTGCCTTAACATTGAACTTCATTCCGATCTCTCCCGTTGGAACTGCGCACGCCCTCCGGCCACCCGGACAGCCTCCCGATTTCTACCCCGGCCTCTTTTCTGTCCGGGGTGGCGCGCTTGTCATGGTCATTTGCCTTCCGTCGCCCCGGACCCGTGCCCGGAACTCCTTTACCGTAGCAATGCATGAATACGATTGCAATATTTTCCTGCAAACGCCAGAATGCCCCCAAATGGAGACCAGCATGACCACTGACATCACCGCGTTGAAACTCAGCCTGCACAAGGACCTGTCAGCACTTTGCGAAGGTGGACAGGCAGATATGGGCGCCCGACTCGCGGCGCTCTACCACCCCGAGGTCGAGGTCCGCGCCGCCCATCCGATGAACGAGGGAGTCGGGCTGGACTTCCTCACCGATTCGCTCTGGCGGCCGCTGATGACCGCCCTGCCCGATCTCGAACGGCGCGACCTGATCGTCATGGGAGGAGAGTACGAGGGCCGCACCTATGTCGCCATGATGGGCCACTACTGTGGCACCTTCCGGCAAGACTGGCTGACCATTCCCGCGACCGGTCGCCCCGTCTACCTGCGCTACGGCGAGGTGCACGAGATCCGCGACAGCAAGATCTTCCAGACAAATTGCCTTTGGGACGTTCTGGACGTGATCCGGCAGGCCGGTTTCTGGCCGCTGGCCCCGAGCCTGGGAACAGAAGGCATGTGGCCCGGGCCGATCACCGGCGACGGCTTGATCTTTACCCCGCAGGACCCGGACGAAGGCGCATCCAGCATCGCGCAAACCCTTGCCATGCATGGCACTTTGGCCGCCTACGACGACTTCGAGAAGCGCGGGCGCGAGGGTTTGATGACCATGCCGCAAAAGGACCACTGGCACCCCAGGATGATGTGGTATGGGCCGTCGGGCATCGGCACGACACGCGGTCTTCAGGGATTTGTGGACTATCACCAGTTGCCTTTCCGCCGCGCATTTCCCGGGCGCAAGGGCGGTGGACAATGGGATGAAATCGCCGAGCTGAAGGCACAGCACAAGGGCGGCCACTATATCCGCGTGGGTGACGGCCCCTACTCGGTGACCGGCGGTTGGCCCAGTGTTTTTGCCACGCACGACGGGCCGGATTTCCTGGGCCTCGCGGCCACGGGGCGCCCGGTGATGATGCGGGTGATGGATTTCTACCTGCACCACCAGGGCCTGATTCGCGAAAACTGGGTGCCGCTCGATATCCTGGACCTGCTGATGCAGATGGGCGTGGACGTCCTCGACCGCATGCAGAGTCATTTCCGACGCGGCGCCGGGCTGGAGTGACACGAAGCTTGCAATCGTATGCATGTCGTGCTTCATTCCGCGCAAGTGAAACCGCAACGTCAGGACAAAGAAATGGCCACGAAGGACCAGCCAGCAAGCCAAACGGCCCCCGGGGGCGAGGACACGCCCCCGGGAAAGACCACCCCGGCATCCGTGCTGCAGGTCGAGCGGCGCGACTTTGTCGATCTCGTCCCCGAAGACCGCGCCCGCGCGCAGCCGATGCGGGGGTTCGATCCGATCTATACCGACATCGTGGATTACATCGTCCGCTGCACGCATCGCATCTGGGACGAACGCGATGTGGGGCTGATCTATACCCACTACACGCACAACTGCGTCGTCTATCATGCCACCGGCACGATCTATAACCGCGAGGACGTCGTGCATGACACGATCAAGCGGATGTTCATGCTGCCGGAACGCCGCGGCATGGCCACCCAGGTGATCTGGAACGGCAACGAGGACGACGGTTTCTACACTTCGCATCTCGTCACCGGCACCGGGCGGCACACCCAGCCGGGCATCTATGGCAAGCCCACGGGCCGGACCTTTGTCGCGCGCACCATCGCCGACTGCATGATCTACGAGAACATGATCTACCGCGAATGGCTGGTGGTCGACAGCATGGCGCAGGTGAAACAGATCGGGCTGGACGCCCAGGCTTATGCCGAGAACCTGGCCCGCCCCTATTTCGAAAAGGGCCTGCTGGCGGTCGACATGGGCGAAAACCGCCGCCTGATCGGCCAGTACCCGCCCGAGACCGCCCCCGATACCGAGATCGCCAATACGGACCTCGAACGCGAGGTCCTAGAGTGGCTGCACGAGATCCACAACAAGCGCATGTTCGGCAAGATCCGCGAGGTCTACGCACCCACGGTCCAGTACCACGGCCCGCTAATGAAAGAACTTTACGGGCACGGCGCGGTCACGCACCAGACGGTCGGCCTCTATGCCACTGTGCCCGACGGCTTTTACATGCCGCAGCACATTTGTTCAGTCCCCTGCGAGGAAGGCGGCACCAAGGTCGCCGTGCGCTGGCTGATCGAGGGGCACCATCAGGGCTGGGGCGTGATGGAGGAACTGGGCGCGCCCACCGGCAAGCGGGTGCAGATCATGGGCATGAGCCATTTCCACATCAAAAACGGCCGCATCGTCGATGAATGGACGAATTACGATGAAATGTCGGTGCTGATGCAAATCAAGCTGGCCCAGATGGCCGACCGCGACAGCGCTGTCTTGGACGACGGCGAGGCTTGAGCCCGCCTTCACCCAAGAACGTAGCGGGGCTGATAGGACAGCCCCGCTCTCGCCGGTCTCAAAAGCGCATCGTCGCGTCGACCGCGCGCTGCCAAGCCGCGTATTTTTCCTGGCGCATCGCCTCATCCATCGCCGGGGCAAAGCTTTTGTCCAACGCCCAGCCTGCTGCGAATTTAGCCTGCTCGGGGTAGATCCCGGCACGCTGACCGGCCAGCCAGGCCGCGCCCAATGCGGTCGTTTCCAGCACCTCGGGCCGGTCGACCCGCGCGCCGATGATGTCCGACAGGAACTGCATCGCAAAGTCCGAGGCGCTCATGCCGCCGTCAACCCGAAGGGTTGCATCTGACGTCTCGCGCAGCACCGCATCGCTGACCCCGCCCATGTCCGCCTGCATGGCGGCCAGCAGGTCGCGGGTCTGGTAGCCGACGCTTTCCAGCGCGGCACGGGCCAGTTCTGCCGGGCCTGAATTGCGGGTCAGACCAAAAACCGCGCCGCGGCATTCGGCGTTCCAGTAGGGCGCACCCAGCCCGGTAAAGGCGGGCACCAGAACCACGTTCTGGGCGTCATCGGCACCTTCGGCCAACGGCTGGGTTTCCTTCGCCTCGCGGATGATCTTCAGCCCGTCGCGCAGCCACTGCACCACCGCACCGGCAATGAAGATCGAGCCTTCGAGGGCGTAGGTCGGCTTGCCGTCCAATTGATAGGCGATGGTGGTCAGAAGGCGGTTTTGCGAGCGGACCGGCGTATCGCCGGTATTGATCAGAGCAAAACAGCCGGTGCCATAGGTCGACTTCAGCATACCCGGAGCAAAACAGGCCTGCCCCACGGTGGCCGCCTGCTGATCCCCGGCAATCCCCAGGATGGGGATCGGGCCACCGAACAGGTCCGGACGGGTCTGGCCGAAATCGGCGGCGCTGTCGCGGACCTCTGGCAGCATCGACATGGGGATGTTCAGCCGGTCGCAGATCGTTCGTGACCAGCCGCCCTTGCGGATGTCATAAAGCATGGTGCGCGCGGCATTCGTGGCGTCGGTGACATGCACCGCGCCCCCGGTCAGGTTCCAGACCAGCCATGTGTCGACTGTGCCAAAAACAAGCTCTCCGGCCTCGGCGCGTGCGCGGGCGCCGTCCACGTTGTCCAGCAGCCAGGCCAGTTTCGTCCCGCTGAAATAGGGATCGAGCAAGAGGCCCGTGCGGTCTGTCACCACGTCTTCGAACCCCTCATCCTTCAGCGTGCGGCACAGGTCGGCGGTGCGCCGGTCCTGCCAGACAATCGCATTGTGGATCGGTTTGCCCGTCTTGCGGTCCCAGACCAACGTGGTTTCGCGCTGGTTGGTGATACCGATGGCGGCGATCCCCGGCCCGCCCGCCTTTTCGATCGCGGCACGGCACGTGGCGGCAGTCGTCGCCCAGAGATCCGCCGGATCATGTTCCACCCAGCCCGAGGCCGGGTAGTGCTGGGGGAATTCCTCCTGCGCCGTGGCGACAATAGACATGGAAGGGTCGAAGACGATGGCGCGGGTGGACGTCGTGCCCTGATCGATGGCCAGGATATGGGTCATGACCGCCTCTCCTCAAAGCGATTTCAGGTTGCGCTGTCGCAGCGCCGAGTATGGGGGGAAAACAAGAGGTGGTCGAGGCCCCGAAGGGCCCCGACCTGGGAGGAAGGCTTATTGCCAGGACTTGATCAGCTCATCGTAGCTGACGGTCTTGGGCTCTTCGTCTTCGTCGTCGAGCTTGGCATAGGGCGCGCCGGGCTGGTCGAACCAGTATTCGGCGTCACGCTCGTCGTTCAGCTTGGGACCGATGTCGCCCTGGATGCCGGCACGCTCTAGGCGTTCCATCACGCGTTCCTGGTCCGCACAGAGCGCGTCCAGCGCCTCTTGCGGGGTCTTGGCGCCGGACATGGCGTCACCGATGTTCTGCCACCACAGCTGTGCCAGCTTGGGGTAGTCAGGTACGTTGGTGCCGGTCGGCGACCATGCCACGCGTGCGGGCGAGCGGTAGAACTCGACCAGGCCGCCCAGCTTGTCGGCACGATCGGTAAAGCTGTCGTGCTGCACGGTGGATTCGCGGATGAAGGTCAGGCCGACATGGCTTTTCTTCACGTCCACGGTCTTGGAGGTGACGAACTGGGCATAGAGCCAGGCCGCCTTGGCACGGTCGACCGGGGTCGACTTCATCAGCGTCCAGGAACCCGCGTCCTGATAGCCGACCTTCTGGCCTTCTTTCCAGTAGACGCCATGCGGCGAGGGGGCCATGCGCCACTTGGGCGTGCCGTCCTCGTTCATCACCGGCAAACCCGGCTTGACCGTGTCGGCGGTGAAGGCGGTGTACCAGAACATCTGCTGGGCGATGTTGCCCTGCGCCGGGATCGGGCCGGCCTCGGAGAAGGTCATGCCAGCGGCGGCGGGCGGCGTGTATTTCTCCAGCCACTCGATCGCCTTGGTCACGGCATAGACCGCCGCGGGCGCGTTGGTGGCGCCGCCACGTGCAACGCAGGAGCCGACAGGCTGGCTCTGGTCGTTGACGCGAATGCCCCATTCGTCGACCGGCAGGCCGTTGGGCTCACCCACGTCTCCCATGCCGGCCATCGACATCCACGCGTCGGTGTAGCGCCAGCCAAGCGACGGGTCCTTCTTGCCGTAGTCCATGTTGCCGAAGACTTCGCCATCGACACCCATGTGCGACAGGTCGCGACCGGTAAAGAACTCGGCGATGTCCTCGTAGGCCGACCAGTTGACCGGAACGCCAAGGTCGTAGCCGTAGGCCGCCTTGAAGTCCTCCTGGTTCTTGGGATCGTTGAACCAGTCATAGCGGAACCAGTAAAGGTTCGCGAACTGCTGGGTCGGCAACTGGTAGACCTTGCCATCCGGCCCGGTGGTAAAGCTGAGGCCGATGAAATCATCAAGGTCCAGCGTCGGCGAGGTCACGTCGGCGCCTTCGCCGGCCATCCAGTCGGTGAGGTTGCGCACCTGCTGATAGCGCCAGTGGGTGCCGATCAGGTCCGAGTCGTTGATGTAGCCGTCGTAGATGTTCTGGCCCGACTGCATCTGCGTCTGCAGTTTCTCGACGACGTCGCCCTCGCCGATCAGGTCATGGGTGACCTTGATGCCGGTGATCGCGGTAAAGGCCGGGGCCAGCACCTGCGCTTCATATTCATGCGTGGTGATGGTCTCGGAGACGACCTTGATTTCCATGCCCGCGAAGGGCTCGGCGGCGTCGATGAACCATTGCATCTCCGCTTCCTGGGCGTCGCGCGGCAGGGCAGAGAGATCGCCGATCTCGCTGTCCAGGAACGCGCGCGCGGCGTCCATGTCGGCAAAGGCCGGACCCGCGAGGATCAGCAGCGCTGCCGTGGTTGTCTTTAGGTTGAGGTTCATTTGTTGGTATCCTCCCATTTTGAACCATTAACTGAGGAACAAGCAAATCGCGGCCGGGTCTCCTCTGGTCCCGGCCCCGCGCCCGTCGCTACACCCAACGGAAGACCGCCGCGGCGTAGATCAGGCAGACAATCAGCGCGTAAGGTTGGTTCGCGCCGACCAGTCCAAGCCAGGCCAAGTTGATGAAGGCCGAGCCGAGAAGAGTGATGAAAAGCCGATCACCGCGCGTCGTCTCGATCCGCAGAATGCCCATGCGGGGCGTTTCCGGGAACTTGATCGCGAGGATCGTGAAGGTGATCAGCAGCGTGGCGATGACCATGAAGAAGATCGCGGTCGGCCAGGTCCATGCCATCCAGTCCATTGTTTTTCCTCCCTTTCCCGCGTCACACGCGGCCCAGGGCAAAGCCCTTGGCGATGTAGTTGCGGACAAAGTAGATCACGAGCGCCCCCGGCACGATGGTCAGGATACCGGCGGCGGCCAGAACGCCCCAGTCGATGCCCGATGCGCCCTGCGTGCGGGTCATGATGGCGGCGATGGGTTTCGCGTCCACGGTGGTCAGCGTCCGGCTCAGCAGCAGTTCCACCCATGAGAACATGAAGCAGAAGAAGGCCGCGACCCCGATGCCGCTGGCAATCAGCGGGGTAAAGATCTTCACGAAGAAGGTGCCAAAGCTGTAGCCGTCGATATAGGCAGTCTCGTCGATCTCTTTCGGCACGCCGCGCATGAAACCCTCGAGGATCCAGACCGCCAGCGGCACGTTGAACAGGCAGTGCGCCAGCGCCACGGCGATATGCGTGTCGAACAGCCCGACGCTGGAATACAGCTGAAAGAAGGGCAGCGCGAAAACCGCCGGCGGCGCCATCCGGTTGGTCAGCAGCCAGAAGAACAGGTGCTTGTCACCCATGAAGTGATAGCGCGAAAAGGCATAGGCCGCCGGCAGCGCCACCGCGAGGCTGATGACGGTGTTCATCACCACGTAGATCAGCGAGTTGACGTACCCCATGTACCAGGCCGGATCCGTGAGGATCGTGGCATAGTTGGCAAAGGTCAGGTCGCGCGGCCAGAGCGTGAACTCGTTCAGGATCTCGGTGTTGGTCTTCAGGCTCATGTTCAGCAGCCAGTAGATCGGCAACAGCAGGAACAGCAGGTAGAGCGTCATCACCACGGCGCGGCTGTTGATCCGGGGCAGCGCGGCCTTGCGGGACGAGCTTTGGTTGACGGTCGCGTCGGCCATGTCTCAGCCCTCCCGCTTATCGAGGTTGGTCATCACGGTGTAGAATACCCAGCTGATCAGAAGGATCACGAGGAAATACATGATCGAGAAGGCGGCGGCGGGTCCAAGGTCGAACTGCCCAAGGGCCATCTTGACCAGATCGATCGACAAGAGCGTCGTCGCGTTGCCCGGACCACCGCCGGTGACGACGAATGGCTCGGTGTAGATCATGAAGCTGTCCATGAAGCGCAGCAGGATCGCGATCATCAGCACACCCATCATCTTAGGCAGTTCGATGAAACGGAACACCTTCCAGCGGCTCGCCTGGTCGATCTTGGCCGCCTGGTAGTAGGCGTCGGGGATTGACTTCAGCCCGGCATAAGCCAGCAGCGCTACCAGCGAGGTCCAGTGCCAGACATCCATCACGACGATGGTGATCCACGCGGCAACAGTGTCCTGCGTGTAGTTGTAGTTCACGCCCAAGGCGTCCAGCGTGTACCCCAGCAGGCCGATGTCCACGCGGCCGAAGATCTGCCAGATGGTCCCCACCACGTTCCACGGAATGAGCAGCGGCAGCGACATCAGCACCAGGCAGAGCGAGGCCCAGAAACCGCCCTTGGGCATGTTCAGCGCCACGAAGATCCCCAGCGGGATCTCGATCGCCAGGATGATGCCCGAGAACATCAGCTGGCGGCCCAACGCGTCCCACATGCGTTCCGACCGCAGCATCTCTTCGAACCATTCGAGACCGGCCCAGAAGAACTGGTTGTTCCCAAAGGTGTCCTGAACGGAATAATTGACCACGGTCATCAGCGGGATCACCGCCGAAAAGGCCACCAGCAGCAGAACCGGCAGAACAAGGAACCATGCCTTCTGATTGACTGTCTTTTCCATTACGCGGCCTCCCCCTGCACGCGCCAGTCATCGGCGTAGACGTTGACGTGAGCCGCATCGAAGGTGACGCGGTTCATGTCGGCGCTGACGTGAACGTCCTCGCCCGCGATGATGTTGATGTCATTGCCGAAGAACTCGGCCCGGATGATCTTGTGCCGGCCGACATCCTCGACACGGCGCACCTTGACGGGCAGGCCTTCGGACTGGCTCAGGCGGGCGAACTCGGGCCGCACGCCGATCTCGACCTTGCCGTCCAGCGGCTTGTAGCCCTGGGCCAGCTGCACGAAAGATCCGTTGATATAGGCCTTGTTGCCATCAACCTTGGCCGGGATGACGTTCATGCCCGGCGAGCCGATGAAATAGCCGACGAAGGTATGCTCGGGCCGCTCGAACAGCTCTTCGGGCGTACCGATCTGCACGACGCGGCCATCGTACATCACCACCACCTTGTCCGCGAAGGTCAGCGCCTCTGTCTGGTCGTGGGTGACGTAGATCATCGTATGACCGAAATCGTGGTGCAACTTTTTCAGCTGGGTGCGCAGCTCCCACTTCATGTGCGGGTCGATGACGGTCAGCGGCTCGTCGAACAGCAGGGCGTTCACATCCTTGCGCACCATGCCACGGCCCAGCGAAATCTTCTGCTTGGCATCCGCCGTCAGGCCGCGCGCCTTTTTCCGCAGCATGTCCTCCATGCCGATCATGCGGGCGATTTCCTGCACGCGCTCGGCCACATAGACCTCGTCCCGGCCCCGGTTGCGCAGCGGAAAGGCCAGGTTGTCGTGCACGGTCATCGTGTCGTAGACGACCGGGAACTGGAACACCTGCGCAATATTGCGTTCCGCCGTCGGCGCCTGGGTCACGTCCTGCCCGTCGAACAGGATGCGGCCCTGGCTGGGATGCAGCAACCCCGAGATGATGTTGAGCAGCGTGGATTTCCCACATCCGGAGGACCCCAGCAGCGCATAGGCGGCCCCGTCCTCCCAGTCATGGTTCAGTTCCTTGAGCGCGTAATCGTCCTCGCTGGCCGGGTTCGGCAGGTAGGAATGCGCGAGATTGTCGAGCGTGATCTTGGCCATGGTCCCCTCCCTCAGGCCGCGAGCGCGTAGGCGGCGGGCGCGACCAGCCGGCCGTCCTGCCCGAATACATAGACATGGCGCGGGTCCAGCCAGACACTGAGCTCTGCGCCCAGCGTCAGGTCGTGGACGCCATGGATCAGTCCCACCCAGCGTTCGCCGTGATGGTCGAGATGCACGAAGGTCTCGGAGCCGGTCAGTTCGGTCACGCTGAGCCGCGTCTTGAACTCCATCGCGTCCGCCGCGTGCTTGCCGATTTCCAGGTGGTTGGGCCGGAACCCGGCCGTGTAGCGGCCATCGGCCAGCTCGGCGATCTTGCCCGTCGCGGGTGCCTTCTGCCCGTCGCCGAACATGATCCGGTCGCCGGTCTTGGAAATCTGCAGGAAATTCATCGGCGGATCGCTGAACACCCGCGCCGTGGTTGCATCGACGGGCTGGCGGTAGACCGATGGCGTCGGGCCGAACTGCGTGATCCGTCCTTCCCACAGCGTGGCGACATTGCCGCCCAACAACAGCGCCTCTTCCGGTTCGGTCGTGGCATAGACAAAGATGCTGCCGGAGGCCTCGAAGATCTTGGGGATCTCGACCCGCAACTCCTCGCGCAGCTTGTAATCCAGGTTGGCCAGCGGCTCGTCCAGCAACACCAGCCCCGCGTTCTTGACCAGCGCCCGCGCCAAGGCGCAGCGCTGCTGTTGCCCGCCGGACAGTTCCAGTGGCTTGCGGTCCAGCATCGGTGTAAGCTTCATCAGGTCGGCGGTCTCGCGCACGCGGCGGTCGATCTCGGTCCTGTCCACGCCCATCAGCTTCATCGGAGAGGCAATGTTGTCGTAGACGCTCATCGACGGGTAGTTGATGAACTGCTGGTAGACCATCGCCACCTTGCGGTCCTGCACGCGCTGGCCGGTCACGTTCTCGCCGTTCCAGATCACCTGCCCCGTCGCCGGAACGTCCAGCCCCGCCATCAGGCGCATCAGCGATGTCTTGCCCGACAGGGTCGGCCCAAGCAGCACGTTCATCGTGCCCTTTTCAAGCTTCAGGTCCGTGGGGTGGATATGCACCTGCCCCTCCACGGTCTTCGACACGCCTTTCAGTTCCAGCGTCATCGGGTTCTCCTCCTCATTCCGCTGCTGCGGGCGTGCTGTGGCGATTGCGGGCCATCCAGGCATCCAGGGCCTCGATCTGACCGGCGTCCAGCCGAAGCCCCAGCTTGTTCCTGCGCCAGACCACGTCCTCGGCGGTGCGCGCATATTCATGGGTCATCAACCAGGTGATCTCGGCCTCGGTCAGGGTCGCGCCGAAATCGCGCCCAAGGTCGGCGGCCGCTTTCGCATCCCCCAGCACCTTGACGGCCTCGGTTCCGTAGGCCCGCACCAGCCGCCTGGCCCAAAACTCGGTCAGGAATGGATAAGTGGCCCTGAGATCCGAAATCAGGCTGTCCACGCCAGGCACCGGGAAATCCCCGCCCGGCAAAGGTACGCCCGCGGTCCAGGTCCCCTTTGAGACTTCAAGCTGCGTGCCGATCTTTTCCAGCGCGCTTTCCGCAAGCCGGCGATAGGTGGTGATCTTGCCGCCAAAGACGTTCAGCATCGGCGCGCCGGCACTGGTATCGACCTTCAGCGTATAGTCCCGCGTGGCGGCTGTCGCGCTGCTGGCGCCATCGTCATACAGCGGACGGACACCGGAATAGGTCCAGACGACGTCCTCGGGCACCAGGTCGCGCTTGAAATAGCGATTGGCGAAATCCAGCAGGTAGTCGCGTTCCTGCGGGGTGCATTCCGGCTTCTCGGACGGATCGTCATGCTCGGCATCCGTCGTCCCGATCAGGGTGAAATCCGTCTCGTAGGGAATGGCAAAGATGATCCGCCCGTCGGTGCCCTGGAAGAAATAGCACTTGTCATGGTCATACAGTTTCTTGGTGACGATGTGACTGCCCCGGACAAGGCGAACCCCCTCGCGGGAGTTCAACCGCGCCTTGGTTTGGATGATGTCGCCCACCCAGGGCCCACCGGCATTGACCAGCATCCGCGCGTAGAACGTGCGGGTCGCGTTGCTTTCGGTATTGCGCGTTTCGATGCGCCAAAGCCCATCTTCGCAGGTCGCGCTGAGCACCTTGGTACGAGTCATGACATGCGCGCCGCGCGCCTCTGCATCGCGTGCGTTCAGGACCACAAGGCGCGAATCCTCGATCCAGCAGTCGGAGTATTCGTAGGCCTTCTCGAACCGGTCCTCCAGCGGGGCGCCCTCAGGCCCGCCGACCAGATCCACGGTCCTGGTCCCCGGCAGGATCTTGCGCCCGCCGAGGTTGTCGTACAGGAACAGCCCCAAGCGGATCAGCCAGGCCGGGCGCCGCCCCTTCATCCAGGGCATGAACAGACCCAGCAGTTTCGACGTCGGCGTCTCCGAATCGAACCGCATATCCTTATGATATGGAAGCACAAAACGCATTGGCCAGCTGATGTGCGGCATCGCCCGCAGCAACACCTCGCGCTCGATCAACGCCTCACGCACGAGGCGGAATTCGAAATATTCGAGATAGCGCAAACCGCCGTGAAACAGCTTGGTCGAAGCCGATGAGGTCGCCGAGGCAAGGTCGTTCATCTCTGCCAGGGTGACCGACAATCCGCGCCCGGCTGCATCCCGCGCAATGCCACATCCATTGATGCCGCCGCCGATGATGAACAGGTCAGTAACCGCCTTGTCAGCTGATCGTCCCACGCGAATCCCCCCATGCGCGTCTCTGCAAGAGTTATGACCAAAAACATGGCGCGGAGCAATGAAAGATTTTTCGTTTCCGTTCGTTTTACCCGAATCACACAGCTCTCGAAGCGTCAATTCGTTTCGCTTCTGCAGAAAACGAACCCAAATTCGCTGCTTTCCGATCCTATTGGTTGCCATTTCGCGCGTTTCGGGAAAGGCTGACGGGCACCACGCAATGAACACCCAGACCCGAAAGCCCTGAACGTGTCCCAATCCTTCCGGCAGCCAGAGATTCTCGACATCGCGCGGCGCGAAGGCAAGGTCACGGTTGAAGGGCTCGCCGCGCATTTCGGTGTGACGCTGCAAACCATCCGCCGCGACCTGACTGACCTGGCAGAGGCCGGCCGGCTGGAGCGCGTGCACGGCGGCGCGGTCCTGCCCTCGGGGACGACGAACATCGAATACGGCGAACGCCGGTCGCTCAACCAGGAGGCCAAGCGCGCCATCGCGCGGGCCTGCGCCGACGAGATCCCCAACGGCATCTCCCTCTTCCTGAACATCGGCACTTCGACCGAAGCCGTCGCCGAAGAGCTGAAACACCACGAGAACCTGATGGTGGTCACGAACAACATGAACGTGGCCAACATCCTCGCCGGCAATCCCGGCTGCGAGATCATCGTGACAGGTGGCCAGTTGCGCCGATCGGACGGCGGCCTGATCGGCAATCTCGCGGCAGAGACGATCCGCAAGTTCAAATTCGATCTCGCCGTGATCGGCTGTTCGGCGCTGGACCGCGATGGCGACCTGCTCGATTTCGACATCCAGGAGGTCAGCGTCAGCCAGGCGATTCTTCGGCAGTCGCGCAAGACCTTCCTGGTCTCCGACCACACCAAGTTCTCGCGCAGCGCCCCTGCCCGCATCGCCTCGCTGGCCGACCTCGACGCCTTCTTTACCGACGCGCCACTGCCCCCCGGCCTTGCCACGGCCTGCCAGTCCTGGGGCACCCGGGTCGTGACCACGGAGCAAAACAAGGGCTGACACACTGGCAACACGGCCTTGGCAGCGATCCTGTTACACGCAGAAGTCCAATGATGTCCGAGAGATGATGGTACCGCCTCCCCGGCTCGAACGGGGGACCTCTTGATCCACAATCAAGCGCTCTAACCTACTGAGCTAAGGCGGCACATCAGGTCTTGCAGGGCGACCCTGCCGGAAACCGTGCGGCTTCCTAGCAGCACGTTCCGAACAGCGCAAGCCCTCTGTGACCCAGAAATTCGCGCTGTCCGGAGGCTCATTTTACTGCACCTTCAGGATCAGCGCCATCGCGGAGTCGCCCGCCGCGCAGCCTTGGAAAAGACCATAACCGCCGCCCCGAATTTCCAACTCTTCGATCATCTCGATGATGGCGCGCAGGCCGGTCGGTCCCTGCGGATGTCCCCAGATCAGCGAACTGCCAAAGTTGTTCATGCCGCGCCAATCGATGCCAAAGGCCCGGGCAAAGGCGATGTCGTTGACCGCAAAAGGGTTGTGCGACTTGACCACGTCCATGTCACCGATCGACAGGTCCGACAGTTCCAGCGCGCGGCGCGCCGCACCGATGGGGGCCGCGGGCATATGGGCCTTTTCCTCGCGCGCCTGCGCCACGGCCACCAGTTCGACCAGCGGCGCATCCCCGCGCGTGGCCAGGTCCCGCGCCCGGGCCGGGTCGGACACCATGACCAGCCCGGCGTTGCCATCCGCCGGATGGGTCTGGGCAGCAAAGGTCACCGAGCCGCCTTCGCGCACCGGCCTCAACCCTGCCATCTTCTCGGGCGAGGCCGGATAGACGCCGCAATCGCCCGAGATCGTCCCGACCGTCTTGCGAAAGCGCGGGTCGGGCACTGCGAACTCCGCCGCCATATAGCGTTTCTGAAAGGCCCGGTCGTCTTGCAGCGCCTCCTGGTACTGGCTCTGCCGAAACAAGGTCAATTCATGCTGTTCGGCGGTCTCGATCCCCTCGCGACGCGCCACGTTGTCGGCCGTGTCGATCATCGCACAGCGGGCAAAGGGGTCCTTGTTGAAACTTTCCAGCACGATGTCCTCGCTCTGCCCTGTGCCACCTGGGGCTCCCGGCGCAGGATAGTAGACATGTGGACTGTTCGAGGTCCGGTCGCCGGACACCAGCAGCGCGGCAGAGGCCGCCCCGATGGCAAATTCGCCAGCGGCCGTGGCCAGCAGGCGCGCGCCCGTCGCGCAGGCCTGGTTGACGGTCGGCCCCGGCAGCCGTTCCGCCCCGATCATGCCCGTAAACCAGGGCAGGCCGTAGAAACTGCGGTATTGCGGCACGGTCAGACCGTAGGCCGCGAAATCGAAGGTCTCGACCGGAATGTCACGCTGCGCCAGTGCCTCGCGTGTCACATGCGCCGCGAATTCCATCGCGTGCAGCTGCGCGAACTCTCCCTGCCAACGGGCAAAGGGTGTGCTCCAGTAAGCGCCGTAAGGGATATAGGCCTGCATGGTCGCCTCCGTGTTGAATGGAATTATCAGGGTCGGTGCTCACACCGATCCACGAGGAACGGGAAGGACAGTTGCCCTGCCGTCAGGATGGCCCAGTTCAGCCCTGTCGAAGCCATGATACCCCCATCCGAATTTGTTATACTTCATTCTGATATGCATACTTAGCAAATTTTGTGCCTGAAAACAATCAACCAGGTTTGGCCGCCAGACTACTCCGAAACACCAGGCCATGACCCGCGCAAAGGGCGAAACCCTAGCCTCCCTGCCCTTCCAGTAGCCCCTGCGCCGCGATCAACCCGTGCAGGTCCTGCAAGGACTGCTCTACCGATCGGCCACTGGTGTCGAGGTGATGCTCGGCCCTGCGATAGCTCACCTCTCGCGCCTTCAGGATCTCGCGCAGTTGCAACATGGCGCGCGGGTTCCCTGCCATTGGCCGCGTGTCCCCCTGCGCCCGGACCCGATCCATGTGATCCCCCGGCGCGGCCTTGATCCAGACCGAGTGAAAGCCCTCCAGCATCCGTTCGAAGGTCTGCGGCTCTTCGACGATGCCGCCACTGGCGGCCAGGACGATCCGGCTCTGCATCGACAAGAGCCGGTCCAGCGCCTCTGCCTCGATCTGTCGATAGCCCTCCGGTCCGTACAACGCGATGATCTCGGACACTGCCATTCCGGCGCTGCGCTCGATCTCGGCGTTCATCTCGACAAAGGGCAGGCCAAGGTCGGCACCGATGCGCGCACCGAGGGTAGACTTGCCTGCCCCGCGCAGACCGACAAGACAGATACGCTCGGCCTTTTGCGCGCGCAGGCGGCCCGGATCCAGCACCCGAAATGCCTTTGCCCGCGTCGCCACGCAGGCATTGCGGTAAAGCTCTGCGAGCTGCGCCAGGTCCGGCGCCAGTGGATCCTCCTCGGCCAAAAGCTCTGCCATCGGACGACCAAGGACAAGCGCCGCGCGTTTCAGAAGGCCGATCGAGATATTGCCGTGACCACCTTCCAGCTTGGCCAGGTAGCGCGGCGAGACACCGGACAGCTCTGCCAGGTCCTGCCGCGTCAGGCCCGAAGACTTGCGGGCGGCCCGCACGCGGTCTCCGACCAACCGGTAAAGCGCCGTGGGATCCGCCTCGTCTGCCCCGCGCGCCGCTCCGGTCATGGCTCAAGCGCCCCGGCCTAGGCCGCGGGCAGCCGCGCTTCGATCGCGGCGCGCATATCTTCGGGCGGCGTGCGCTTGGCAAAGGCATCCGCCTCGATGAAAACGCTGACCGTCCGCGAGGAGAAACACAGCTTGTCGTCCTGTTCGCCATCGACCCGGAAAGTGATCGAGGTCTCGCCCAGGCGCACCGGCCAGACGTGGCAGACCAGTTCATGCCGGGGCGTGATCGGGCTGCGAAAATCCATTTCCAGCCGGACAAAGGGCGTGCCGACGTTACGGTCGATCTCCATCTGGAACCAGCCATCGCCGCCCAGATTCTCGACCCACCAGCCGTTGATGGCATCCAGCGCGAACCAGGGGATGCGCGCCGTGTAGACGATCCTTGCCGGGTCGCAATCGCCCCAGGTCACGCGGATCACATGCCGGTGGGCATTGTCGGGACGGTCTTCCATATCAGTATGTCTCGACGTGATAGCGGCCTTCTTCGCGAAGGACATCCCGCAGGTTGCGCCACTGCTGGCCGATGCTTTCGGCGATATTGGTGAACGCCCGCTCAACGCCCTCCTCCATCTCCTTCAGCCCGCAGATGTAGATATGGGTGTTGGGATCCTGCAGCATGTCCGCCACGATGTCCTCTTCGACGCGCATCCGGTCCTGGACGTATTCCTTGTCCTGGCCGGGCATCCGGCTGAACACCAGGTGCTTTTGCAAGAGGCTGGAGGGCACCTTGTTGAGCGGTCCGAAATAGGGCAGCGAGTCCGGCGTACGCGCACCGAAGAACATCACCATCCCCCCGGATTTCTTGCCCACGGTGCGCTGACGCGCCATCGTGAAGGACCGCATCGGCGCCGACCCGGTGCCGGTACAGATCATCAAGAGCCGCGCATCGGGATCGTTCGGCATCAGGAAGGTCGCGCCGAATGGCCCCGTCACCTGCACCTTGTCACCCTTTTTCAGGTCACAGACGTAGTTCGAACAGACGCCGTTTTCCTCGCGCTTCACCGTCAGAGAGACGTTGTGATAGCCCGCCCGTTCGCCGTCGCGGGGCGAGGACACGGAATAGAGCCGCGGCAGATGCGCCTTGCCCTCGGCATCGGTTCCCGGCGCGATGATGCCCAGCGACTGACCTTCGAGAGCCGGAAAGGGCTTGCCCTGGAAATCCAGGATGATGTGGCGGACGTCCGTGTCCGCGCCTTCGGCGGTCAGGCGATAGTTGCCCTGCACCACCGCCTCGACCGGGCTGGCAAGGTTGTAGAGGTTGACCGTCGGCTTGGCCGCGCTTGCCGGCGCCTTGGACTTGCCGCCGGCGCCCTTGTGCGCCTCTGCCAGCAGGGCCGCCACCGGGTCCTCACCGCTTTCGGTGCCATCCTCGGCGCTTTCGGCCACGGACACCTCTCCCTGTTCGGGCAGTTCCATCCACTCGTATTGCTCTTCGAGCGAATAGGGTTTCTCGACCACGCGCCATTCGTCGATGGATCCGGTCGGACAGACCGGGATGCAATCCATGCAGAAATCGCAGGTGTCCGGATTCACGACAACGTTGTTTTCGTCATGCTCGATCGCGCCCACCGGGCAGGTCATCTCGCAGGTATAGCAGCGGATGCAGATTTCCGGGTCGATCAGGTGCTGTTTCAACGGCTTGTTCATTGCGTCCCCCGGTGCAAAACGGCCTCGGGGACAGCTATGGCCTCGATCACGGCCTGGCACAAGCCGCGGCAATTCTCGCATCCGATGCAGCAGCCGATCTCGCCCAGTTCCTTCGCGACCTCGGTCACGCGCGGCGCATGGCCGACGTTACGTTTGGTGATCATCGCGTTTCCTCCTCCTGCTGGTCGGTCCGGGGGGGGGG
>NZ_JASHJL010000022.1 GCF_030733205.1 Mameliella sp. MMSF_3455 | reverse complement strand
GGCCGCGCGCATATCACCTGCAACAAGAACGGCGTGCCCTTCGATCCGGAAAAGCCCACCGTGACCAGCGGCATCCGGCTGGGATCGCCGGCGGGCACCACCCGCGGCTTCGGCGAGGCCGAGTTCCGCCAGATCGCCGACTGGATCATCGAGGTCGTCGACGGCCTGGCCGCCAACGGCGAGGACGGCAACGCCGAGGTCGAGGCCAAGGTCCGCGCCGAGGTCGCCGCCCTCTGCAAACGCTTCCCGATCTATCCCGAGCTCTGAGGCCCCCCACATCCTTCCTCGGAGCCCGGAAATGGCGGATCACGATGGTATCGTGGTCCGCCTTTTTCCGTCAGCACTACGGTTGTCTGAGCCAACAAGAGAAAGGCCGCTGCGAATGGCAGCGGCCTTTCGGGTCTGGGCGAGGGGGGACGCCTCAGATGTCGAGCGTATGCTCGCGCTCCCAGCGGCTGAAGTGGGTCACGAAGGAGTTCCACTCCTGCATCTTCATCTTGATGTAGGACGACGAGAAATCCGCCCCCATCATTTTCTTCAACTCTTTGTCCTTGTCATACTCGCGGATCGCGTCGAGCATGTTCAGGGGCAGCTTGGGCGCGCCACGGACCTTGTGGCCCTCGGCGTACATGTCGATGTCATGACGCTTGCCCGGATCGGCCTTGGAGTGAATGCCCGACAGGCCCGCCGCGATGATCACCGCCTGCAGCAGGTAGGGGTTCACGGCGCCGTCGGGCAGGCGCAGTTCGAAGCGGCCGGGGCCCGGGACGCGCACCATGTGCGTGCGGTTGTTGCCGGTCCAGGTCACGGTGTTGGGCGCCCAGGTGGCCCCGGACATGGTGCGCGGTGCGTTGATGCGCTTGTAGCTGTTGACCGTCGGGTTGGTGATCGCAGCCAGCGCGCTGGCATGTTTCATGATTCCGCCAAGGAAGTGCTTGCCGCGCTCCGACAGGCCGACCTCGCCGGTCTGGCCTTCGCCGTCGCCTGCGAAAACGTTGACCTTGGCCGCGTCACCGGGCGCATCCCAGACCGAGATATGCGCGTGGCAACCGTTGCCGGTCAGGCCTTCGATGGGTTTGGGCATGAAGGTTGCGCGGTAGCCGTGCTTTTCGGCGACCGACTTGACCATGAACTTGAAGAAGGAGTGCTGGTCGGCGGTCTTGAGAACGTCGTCGAACTCCCAGTTCATCTCGAACTGGCCATTCGCGTCCTCGTGGTCCGTCTGGTAGGGCTTCCAGCCGAGGTCCAGCATGTAGTCGCCGACCTCGCGCACCACGTCGTAGCGGCGCATCACCGCCTGCTGGTCGTAGCAGGGCTTGGCAGCGGTATCGAAAGGGTCCGAGATCTCGTCGCCTTCCGGCGTCAGCAGGAAGAATTCGGCCTCGATGCCGGTCTTGACGTGCAGACCTTCTTCGGCGGCTTCGGTAATCAGGCGCTTCAGCACGTTGCGCGGCGCCTGCTCGACGGGCTTGCCTTCCATCACGCAATCGGCGGCCACCCAGGCCACGTCGGGCTGCCAGGGCAGCTGGATGACAGAGGAGGGGTCCGGAACGGCCAGCATGTCGGGATGGGCCGGTGTCAGGTCAAGCCAGGTCGCGAACCCGGCAAATCCGGCGCCGTCTTCCTGCATGTCGGCAATGGCCGCCGCAGGCACCAGCTTGGCCCGTTGTCCACCGAAGAGGTCGGTGAAGGAGATCATGAAATACTTGACGCCGCGTTCAGCGGCGTAGGTGGCGAGGTCGATCTTTGCGTCCGGCGCGGCCTGATCTTTTGCCATTTTTGTCATCCTCTCTGTCCTATCGTGTCGCGATGGGCGTCGTCTTGTTTGCGCCCCATCTTGTGAAGCGGCGCAGCCTCTTACTAGAGGCCGCGCCGTGTTGGTTCAGAAGCCGGGTTTGCCTGGGTACCATTCGGTGCCGGCGAGTGGAACGCGGGCCATTGCCGCCGCTTCCATCGTCAGCGCGCACAGGTCCTCGGGTTCGAGGTTGTGCAGGTTGTTGTGACCACAGGCGCGGGCGATGGTCTGCGCCTCCAGCGTCATGACGCTGAGGTAGTTGCGCAGGTGCCGCCCGGCTTCGATCGGGTCGAGACGCTTTTGCAGTTCGGCGTCCTGGGTGGTGATCCCCGCCGGGTCCTGGCCCTCGTGCCAGTCGTCGTAGGCGCCGGCGGTGGTGCCCAGCTTCTGGTACTCGGATTCCCAACGCGGGTCGTTGTCACCCAGCGCGATCAGGGCGGCGGTGCCGATGGCCACCGCGTCGGCGCCCAGGGCCATGGCCTTGGCCACGTCCGCGCCGTTCCGGATACCGCCGGAGACCACTAGCTGCACCTCACGGTGAACGCCCAAGTCCTGAAGCGCCTGAACGGCGGGACGGATGCAGGCCAGCGTCGGCAGACCGACATGTTCGATGAACACGTCCTGGGTTGCGGCGGTGCCGCCCTGCATACCGTCAAGAACCACCACGTCGGCCCCGGCCTTCACCGCAAGCGCTGTGTCGTAGTAGGGGCGGGTGCCGCCGACCTTGACGTAGATCGGTTTTTCCCAGGCCGTGATCTCGCGCAGTTCGAGGATCTTGATCTCCAGGTCGTCCGGGCCGGTCCAGTCCGGATGCCGGCAGGCCGAGCGCTGGTCGATGCCCTTGGGTAGGTTGCGCATGTCGGCAACCCGGTCCGAGATCTTCTGACCCAGCAACATGCCGCCGCCGCCGGGCTTGGCGCCCTGGCCGACCACGACCTCGATCGCATCCGCCTTGCGCAGGTCGTCGGGGTTCATCCCGTAACGCGAGGGCAGGTACTGGTAGACCAGCTTGGTGGAATGGCCGCGTTCCTCGACGGTCATGCCGCCGTCACCGGTGGTGGTCGATGTGCCCGCCGCCGATGCGCCGCGGCCGAGAGCCTCTTTCGCGGGGCCAGAGAGAGCCCCGAAGGACATGCCCGCAATCGTGATCGGGATGTCCAGTTCGATCGGCTTCTTGGCGAAGCGCGTGCCAAGGGTCACCTTGGTGTCGCATTTCTCGCGGTAGCCTTCGAGCGGGTAACGCGAGACCGAGGCGCCGAGGAACAGCAGGTCGTCGAAGTGCGGGACCCGGCGCTTGGCGCCGCCACCGCGGATGTCGTAGATGCCGGTGGCCGCCGCGCGGCGGATCTCGGCGTTGATCGGGTTCGAAAAGGTCGCCGACTGGATTGGCATTGTCCGAGGGGGCGTCTTGTCCTTGATGTCTTTCACGCTCATGTCTCCCTCAATACGCGTTGTCGACTTTGAAGTTGTACAGCTGGCGTGCCGAGCCGTACCGCTTGAACTCTTCCGGTTTTGCATCGCTGCCCGCGCGTTCCAGCAGGTCACGCAGGATTTCGATATGTTCGGGCCGCATCTCTTTTTCGATGCAGTCGGCGCCCAGCGATTTCACCGAGCCGCGCACGAAGAGGCGCGCCTCGTAGATCGAGTCGCCCAGGGCGTCGCCAGCGTCGCCGCAGACAACCAGGTTGCCCGACTGGGCCATGAAGGCGGACATGTGACCGACGTTGCCGTGCACCACGATGTCGATCCCCTTCATGGAGATACCGCAGCGCGAGCTTGCGTTGCCTTTGATGACCAGCAGGCCGCCGTGTCCGGTGGCGCCGGCGTACTGGCTGGCGTCGCCTTCGATGACCACGGTGCCGGACATCATGTTTTCGGCCACGCCGGGGCCGGCAGAGCCGTGCACATGCACGGTCGCCTGCTTGTTCATGCCCGCTGTGTAGTAACCGGTCGATCCCTTGACGCTGACCTCGATTGGCGCGTCCAGCCCCACGGCGACGGCGTGGCTGCCGCGCGGGTTCACGATTTCCCAGCTGGTCTGGTTGGTGTCATTGGCCTGGGCATGCAGCGCGGCGTTCAGGTCGCGCAGGCTGTTGGCTTGAAGATCGTAAGTTTGCATCATGCCGCCTTCTTTTTCGGGGTGGGGGCCTGGTTGTGGGTCCAGAAGTAAACGGTCGCGGGTTCGGGTTCCCAGACGCGGGCTGTTTCGATGCCCGGCAGGTTCACCAGCGCGCGATACTCGGAACCGAAGGCCACGTATTGATCGGTTTCCGCCATGACGGCGGGCTTGCAGGCAATCGGGTCACGGACGACGCCGAAGCCGTCCTTGGTGCCGACGACGAAGTTGAAGAAACCGTCGAGATCCTCGAGCGAGGCTTCGAGAGCTTCACCCAGCGTCGCGCCGTTCTGCATCTTCCAGGTCAGGTAGGCGGCGCCGACCTCGGTGTCGTTCTGGGTTTCGATATGGATGCCCTCGCGCTGCAGCTTGCGGCGCAGCGAGTTGTGGTTCGAGAGCGAGCCGTTGTGCACCAGGCACTGGTCAGAGCCGGTGTTGAACGGGTGTGCGCCCAGCGTCGTCACCGCGGATTCGGTGGCCATGCGGGTGTGGCCGATGCCGTGGGTGCCCGACATCTTGGCGATGTCGAAACGTGCCGCCACGTCCTTGGGCAGGCCGACTTCCTTGTAGATTTCCAGGGTATCGCCAAAGGACATGGCGCGGACTTCGGGTGCGATCTCGCGCAGGGCGGTGCGGGCCTCGTCCGCCTTGCCGGCGGGGACCTGCAGCACCGCGTGGGTGTCGTTGCGGGTCAGCGTGACCTTGCCACCCAGCGCCGCGGCCATCTTGTCCGCGAGGCCGTCAAAGGACGCGTCCGGGTCTTCGGCCTGGACGGTGAGTTTCGAGGCCGAGGTGTCCTCGGCGCCATAGATCGCGATCCCGGCGCTGTCGGGGCCGCGATCGGTCATGGTGATGAGCATATCGGTGAGCAAGGCACCCAGCTGGGGCTCTAGCGCCTTGTCCTTCAGGAACAGTCCGACAATTCCGCACATTCTGGTGTCGCTCCACTTTCTTGATTCTACCCGGATCGGGCTGACCGGTTCAGGCTAGCACCGGAAACGCGATGCCGCAACTAAGATGAAAAAAATTTTCCTGAGAGGCAAGGGTGGGCGATCAGCCCACCCTTGCCGGTCTCGGGATCAGTACCGTTCGACGCTTTGCTGGACCTTCTCGTGGTCCAGCGCGCGCTGCTTGGCACGTTTCAGGTGCTCGCTTTCCCGCACGAACTGGATCCGGTGCCAGCCCAGCCAGAAGATCACGCCAAGCGCGACCATCAGCATTTCCGATCCCTGGAAAGGATAGATCGGACCGACATCCGCCAGGTCTACGGCCCAGCTTTCGTAACCAATCGAGGACATAGTGGACGCTCCTTATTCTGCGGGGGTGAGTTTGGCGGCCAGGTGGGCCTTGTCGGCCTCGATGATGGCCTCCTTGGCTTCTTCGTAGGCATGGTGTTCGGCGTAATCGAGGCCTTCAAGCTCGACCTCCTCGGGGATCCGCAACACGCCCATTGCCGCCTGAATTTTGGACACGGCGAATGCAGGCAGGAACCCGAGGCCAAAGAACATGATCATCGCTCCGATGAACTGACCCAGCGGGTTGACCGTGGCATAGCCTTCATACGGCGAGGACGGCGCACCCCAGAGCACGAAGCCCGCGATGATCAGCCCCACGAAACCGGCATAGCCATGCACCGCGACGGCGCCGACGGCGTCGTCCAGCTTGAACCGGCGTTCGACCCAGAAGTGCAGGCGGTAGACGATGACCACGCCAACGGCGGCGATCAGCATTGCCTGCACCGGGTGATAAAGGTCATTGCCCGCGGAGGCGGTGATGACCCCGGCAAGACCGCCGGAGAAGGTCCAGAAAGCATCGCCCTTGGACACGAGATAGGCCGCCATCAAGCCGCCCGAAAGCGACATCAGGAAGTTGAAGGTGATCCCGGACAGCGAGGTCGGCGCCAGGTAGATGTTGGTGGCCGTCCAGGTGGTGCCGGTGATCTGGCCGCCGATGCCTTCAGGAGAGATCACGGGCACGTTGCAGGCCGCGTAGAAGCCCCAGAAGCCGGTGTAGATCAGGAAGATGCCGATGGTCAGCATCCACGGGTTGTGCGGGGGAATGTCTCGCGGCGTGCCGTCCTTGGCGAATTTGCCGATGCGCGGGCCGAGAACCGCGATCACGCCCAGGGCATAGCCGCCGGCGATCGCGTGAATCACGCCGGATGCATAAGCGTCGTGATAGCCGAGGAACTTCACCATCCAGCCATCATAATGCCAGCCCCAGGCCGCATCGATGATCCACCAGACAGAACCGATCAGCACCGCATGCACCCAAAGTGCGGACGAGCGGATGCGTTCGATCACGGCACCCGAAACGATCGAGGCCGCCGTCCAGGAGAACAGGAGGAAGGCCGCCCAGAACACTCCGGTGATTCGATCCGCGGCGTTCGGACCCATCGATTGAGCCCAGGGGAGATTGCCGGAGCCCATCTCGTGGTCGAGCCCGCCGAAGAAGGGGAACATCGGGAAGGCCCAGTAGATCCACCAGCCGAAGAAGAAAAACGTGACGGTGACCAGTGGGATCACCATGACGTTTTTCATCAGTGTGTGCATGTGGTTGCGTCGACGGCTTGCACCGACCTCGTACATGCAGAACCCGACGTGAATCAGGAACATGAAGACCACGGTCACCCAGTAGTAGAACTCGGTGAACACCGTGGTCAGGGCGTTCAGGTTGCCATCCATTATGTATCTCCCTGTCTGTTGGATCTTGACTTTAGTGCAACTTATTTCACCAATGGGAAGCGAAGTTCATTCATCATGTCAAATTTATTTCACTCTCAGGGTGGAAATATGCCTCGCTTGCCCTATGGTTGTTCCGGTTGTCATGTATTTGACGCGTTTCCCGGCAGGAAAATAATCTTAACCCGGGTATTGATTTTTTCCGGAGGATCGGTCTCAATATCTCCAAACCTAAGAGTCAGGGAGACAAGGAATGGCGATCATCTACAGGACGTCGGCGCTGGCTCAGCGTCATGCGGAAATCGGTGGTGAACTGGAAGACTGGAACGGCATGGGAACCGCATGGTTCTATGACCACACCGACGAACGCGCCAAGGCAGACTACGAAGCGGTGCGCACCAAGGCCGGCCTGATGGACGTGTCCGGCCTGAAGAAGGTCCACCTCAGCGGCCCGCATGCGGCGGCGGTGATCGACCGCGCCACCACCCGCAACGTGGACAAGCTCATGCCGGGCCGTGCGGTCTATGCCGCGATGCTGGATGATCGCGGCCTGTTCATCGACGACTGCGTGATCTATCGCGTCTCGGTCAACTACTGGCTGTTGGTCCACGGCACCGGTACCGGCCATGAAAGCCTGGCGATGGCGGCCTATGGCAAGAACGTTTCGATGATCTTCGATGACGATCTGCACGACATGTCGCTGCAGGGCCCCGTGGCGGTCGACTTCCTCGAAAAGCACGTTCCCGGCATCCGCGACCTTGCGTACTTTGGCATCATCCAGACCAAGCTCTTCGGCAAGCCGGTCATGATCTCGCGCACAGGATACACCGGCGAACGCGGCTACGAGATCTTCTGCGAAGGTCGCCACGCGATCGAGCTGTGGGATGCAATTCTCGAGGACGGCAAGGACATGGGCATCCGCCCGGTCCAGTTCTCGACGCTCGACCTGCTGCGGACCGAAAGCTACCTGCTGTTCTATCCGGGCGACAACTCGGAAACCTATCCTTTTGCCGATGGCAGCGCCTGCGGCGACTCGCTGTGGGAACTGGGGCTGGAATTCACCGTCTCCCCCGGCAAGACGGGGTTCCGTGGCGCCGAGAACCACTACGCGCTGCAAGGCAAGGAGCGGTTCAAGATCTACGGTGTCCGCCTCGAAGGCACCACCGCCGCAGACGAGGGCGCCGAGCTGCTCAAGGACGGCAAGCCCGTTGGTGTCGTGACCTACGGCATGCGGTCGGACCTGTTCGACCACACGGTCGGGATCGCGCGGATGCCGGTCGATTGCGCGGTGCCCGGCACCAAGATGACGGTGCGCAACGCGGATGGCACCGAAATCCCCTGTGTCGCCGAGGAAATGCCCTTCTACGACAAGGACAAGAAGATCCGCACCGCCAAGGGCTGACGCCCGGCCATGCAGAAGGCGCGACCCCCGGGGCCGCGCCTTTTTGCCACCAAGAATCCCAAGGGAGACACGGCAGCATGTCGAAGTTCCAATTCCCCGAAAGTATCCGGAGCCGGCCTGTCTATGGCACGCTTGAACCGCGGCCGGGCAAGGCGCATCTGATGATCGCGGATGCCGAGGGCGCCGAGGCCCTGCTGGACCTCGCGGCGCTGGACGCGTCGATCTTTCGCGCGGCGCACATCATCTACATCCCCAAGGCCACGGGCGAGACCTATGTCGATCGCCTGAAGGCGCTGGAACCGGCGCAGTTCTATGTCGGTCCGACCTACGAGGCCTCTGTCCAGCGCATCCGCCGGGTGCTGTCGGACGCACACATGGGTCTGCAGGTCTACCTGACCGGGACCGAGGGGCTGATGGGGCAGGCGCAGAACGAGGCGATGACCGCCGGTATCCCGCATTCCGCGATTCAGACCGAACATCGCGGTTCTGTCGCGCGGCGGATGCAATGCGTGCACTGCAAGGGCATCACAGAGGACGTGATGACCGATCCCTTCGTCTGTTCGCATTGCGGGCTGAACCTGTTTGTACGCGATCACTACTCGCGTCGGCTGGCCGCCTTCCAGGGTGTCCGGGTGGACGCCGAGGATCCCGGAAACGTGCCCGAACCCGTGGAGCTATACAAATGAGTGCTGCCCCCCAGAAAGCCAAGGCAGGCGCCGAGAAGATCGAGGTCGAGGTCAGCGCCATCGTCCCCCTGAACGATCTGGTCACCCGGTTCGAGTTCACGCGCCGTGACGGCCAGCCCTTTCCGCCGTTCTCGGCCGGGGCGCATACCGTGGTCGAGATGAATGACGACGGCCGCACGCGGCTCAACCCGTATTCGCTGATGTCTGATCCGGCGGATCCCAGCAAATACGCCATTTCTGTCCGGCGCGATGACGAGGGTCGTGGCGGGTCGCTGTTCATGCACCAGAAGGTCAAGGTCGGCGATCCGATGACGATCAGCTACCCGGTGAACCTGTTTCCGCTGGACCTGCGCGGCCGCAAGCATGTCTTCCTTGCCGGCGGCATCGGCATCACGCCCTTTATGGCGATGATCGCGCACCTGGAACGGATGGGTGGCGCCTGGGAACTGCACTATGCCTGCCGCAGCGAGGCCTTGGGCACCTATGCCGACGAACTGACGTCGCGGCATCCGAACAAGGTGCATGTCTACTACGACGACAAGAAGCAGGCGATCGCGCTGGAGGATCTGCTGGACGGTCAGCCGCTTGGCACGCATGTCTACGTCTGCGGACCGCAGGGCATGATCCAGTGGGTGCACAAGACCGCCGCCGCGCACGGTTGGCCGGACGAAAACGTGCATTCCGAGGAATTCCTGGCCCCCCAGCCCGGCAAACCCTTCGAGGTGCGCCTTTGCAAGTCCGACATTACCATCCAGGTTGGCGAACACGAAAGCCTGTTGGAAGCGATCGAACGGTGCGGCGTCGAGGCGCCCTTCCTCTGTCGTGGCGGTGCCTGCGGTCAGTGCGAGACCGATGTCGTCGAGGCCGATGGCGAGTTCATCCACCGCGATCACTGGCTGGATGACGACGAACACGCCAGCGGCAAGAAGATCATGCCCTGCGTCAGCCGCTTTGTCGGCAAGACGCTGGTTCTGGACCGATAGGGGGAGCGACCATGACGATTCAATTCAACGAAGAGACCTTCCGCGACGATTACTCGTTCCGGAATTCGGACTGGGCCATCAAGCGCTTTCCGTTCCCGTTCCACGAAGACAGCTACATGTATTCGGTGAACATGGAACAGCATCGGGGCGGCCCGGAGGGGTCGGTCTACGAAAAGCGGTTCGACGTGGACGAACATTACGTTTCGGAAATGCGGGACCGCGCCATCGTGCTGGCCGAGGATCCGCTGCGGTGCCAGTCGCTGCCGCACATGACGCTGGCTGGCTGGGACACTCTGGAACTGATCATGGTCTCCAAGTCCGAGGACTACCCTGACCTGTTCGAGCTGCACCGCGACGGTGACCGCTGGCGCTGGATCAACAAGCCGATGGGGATCGACCATACGTTCACCTTCCTTGATGAGACGACGCTGCCCTGTGGGCCGCTGGAATACATCACACGGCAGGCCCAAGGTGATTTCGCGGTGCTCGATCAGCGCAACGACATGCTCTACATGGACGCGGGCATGATCACGACCCAGGCGGACTGGAGCCTGGATTTCGACATCGGCATGGATTTCTTCGAGTGGCACGCACCGGTGCCGCTGGCGCATGAGATGGGGATCTTCAAGCGGGCGCTGAAATTCCTGCTCAACATCCAGCAGGGCGCCCCGGCACGGCGGCTGAACTGGACCATGACGGTCAACCCGCTGCTGGATACCTCGCCCGAGAACTATCACAAGTGGGGGGTGCAGAAATCGACCCTCACGCCGGAAAACATCGGGTCCAAACAGCACCTGCGGGTCGAGTTGCAGACCTTCTACCGGCTGCCGCGCTCCAACGCGCTGCTGTTCCCGATCCGCTGCTACCTGATCGCCTTTCAGGACATCGTGACCATCCCGAAATGGGGGCGCCGCCTGCATCGGGTGATCCGCGACCTGCCGGAGGAACTGGCGACCTACAAGGGCTTCATCGACAACCGCCCGAAAATGCTGGACTATCTCAGCCAGTATGACGATGGCTTGCCGACCTCTCCCGGTGTCTGGCCTGACCTCGACACCGAACCGCCGCTGCAAAAGTGACGGAAAACGGAAAAGCCCCCGCAGTGCGGGGGCTTTTTGCGTCACCGGAGCCGGTGATCAGGTTTTTTGCGGATAGCAGATGATCGAGAGATAGCGTGCGGGCAGTTCGGTCAGCACCTCGGGGCCATGCGGGGCGTCGGCGTCAAAGAACAGCGTATCGCCCGGCTCCAGCGGGTAGTGCTGGTTGCCATGCAGGTAGCCCAGCTTGCCCTCCAACATGTAGATCATCTCGATCCCGTCGTGCTGGAAGGTCTTGAAGGTGTCGGATTCGGTGTTCAGCGTAATGAGATAGGGTTCGACGATCACACCGCTGGAATTGGAGCCGATATGACCAAGCAGGTTGTACTGATGGCCGGCCCGGGTGCCGGCCCGTTCGATTTCCAAGCCCTCGCCGGCCTTGGTGTGCACGGCTTCGCGGCGTTCTTCGTAGCCTTTGAAAAAGGCGGTCAACGGGACCGAGAGGGCATTGGCCAGTGTTTGCAGGGTGGTCAGAGACGGCGAGGTGTTGCCGTTCTCGATCTTGGACAGCATCCCGATGGACAGGTCGGTCAGCCGGGACAATTCAGCGACCGTGATCCCCTGCTGTTTGCGATAGGCACGGACTTCGCGACCGATGGCGACCTCCAGTACCTTCTCTCGTTCCTCGCGCAGGCTGTGCGGGTCCTGGATGAGTTTGGTCATGGGTTTCGGGGACTCTACGTTCATGCGGTCTCTCTGGATTTGGCCTCAAATTCCGGTCACTTGTATATGTTCCCAATGTAGCGGAAATTCACTCCATTGCAAAAAAATATTCCTGTGGTTAAAAATTGGTCGGATTGGTCGGAGATTGGTTCTGATGACGAAGAAGATCGGCTTCCTCCTGTTCCCGGGATTCCCGATGGCCTGCCTGACATCGGTGATCGAACCCTTGCGCGCGGCGAACGAGATTTCGCGCACCACCGCCTTTGAATGGACGTTGGTGGCCGAAGTCCCCCGGGCGGTGCAGTCCAGCGCGGGCATCCCGTTCGAGCCGCAGACATTGCTGGAAGACGTGGATGAGGTGGATTATCTGCTGCTGCTCTCCGCACCGGCAGTCGAGTTTGCCGACCCGCGCAGTGCAGCGCACCTGAGGCGGCTCGGGCGACATGGCTGCACCCTCGGCGCGATCAGCGGGGGGGTCTTTCCGCTGGTCCGAAGTGGTGCGGTCACGGGCGAAAGACTATCCGTGCATTGGTGCTACGAGGCTGCCTTTGCCACGGAATTTCCGGACATTCCCCACAGCGACGAGGTCATCGAGGTGTCACGACGTTGCGTCACGGCCTCTGGCGCGGCCGCGGCCTTTGACCTGGCACTGGGGTTCATCGACGCGGCACTGGGTGGCCACGTGGCGACAGAGGTGGCCTGCTGGTTCCAGCATCCGATGATGCGCAAGATCGGGGTCAAGCAATCGGTGCCGGTCCATCTGACCGGCAGCATCCAGGATGACCTGTCGCCCATCGTGGCACGCGCGATCGAGGTCTTTGCCGCCGACATGACGACGCCCGTGTCCGTGGCCGAACTGGCGGAACGGCTGGAGATTTCGCCCCGCCACCTCGAACGCAGCTTCAAGCAGGCGACAGGGCAGAACCCGACCACCTATTTTCGCTGGCTCAGGATGCAGGCGGCCCGGCAGATCGTCATGTATACCAACGACGCGGTGGCGGATGTGGCGGCGGCGGTTGGCTATGCCAGCGCCAAGCATTTCACCCGTCACTACCGGGCGGAATACGGGCTGAGTCCGCAGGAGGATCGCAAACGGATCAACCTTTACAGAACCGAGGGCAACCGTCCGGTGCCCTCGGTCTGATCCGTTCAGAACACTGACCGGCAGGCGGTGATCAGCGCGTGGTGAAGGGAACCGGCCGAACTGCGTGGCCCGATCACCGACAGGGTGCGGGCATCGCGCGCAAGCACGAAACATCCCAGGTGGTCGATCGTGGTCCGCTGCACCTCGCCGCCTTGCCAGTTGGCAAGGTCGATAGCGCAAAGCCGTTCCATCACCGACGGGTAGTCTTCGCCTTTCAGGTCAAAGCGGCACCAGGCGTCGGTCTGTTCGGTCACACTGGCGCTGGCGCCAAAGGCCGCGACCAGCCGATGCGCCAGATCCTCGTGCGTGGCGATGGGGGCCTCGACCATCCACTGATCCGGTCCGGTCCAGAACGCCGTCAACATGTCGCCCGCATGGCGTGACGGGGCAGGGGCCTCGGCCCCGATCAGCTCGCCCAGAGTCTTGCGGGTGGGCTCCTCGGACCCCAGACGCGCGGCGACCGAGGCCAGGGCGACCGAAGTGATCTCGGTCAGGGTGAGCGGGCCGATATTGTCGACGCGCGGGTTTGCGGCGCCAAGCGGGGTGATGGGTTTCAGATCATGCACGGAGACGTTCCCCCTCTGGGTCGACGAAATGGGCGCTGACGACTTCGACGTCGTGATCGACCCCGGTCAGCGGACTGACGAGGCGCACGACCTCGCCCAGGCGGGTATCGCCGGATTTCAGGTAGCCGATGCCGATGTGGCAGCCGAGGTTCGGCGAATAGCAGGCCGAGGTCACATAGCCCTGGTCATGTGCCGCATCCACGGGCGTGCCCTTGGTCATCAGGTGTGCACCGGCCGGAACCTTGTGTTCCGCGTTGACCGGTTTGAACCCAACCAGTTTCAGCGCGTCCTCCTCGTTCAGGCCCGGACGTTCCGACAGGGTCGAGCCGATCGAGTCCTTTTTCTTGGAGACCATCCGGCCCATGCCGAGGTTGAAGGCGGTCGTGGTCCCGTTCAGCTCGTTGCCCGCCGCGTGGCCCTTTTCGATCCGCATGACGGACAGCGCTTCGGTGCCGTAGGGGGTCACGTCGAACTCCTTGCCTTCCTTCATCAGGCGGCGCATCAGCGCGTCGCCATAGCGCGTGGGCACCGCGATTTCGAAAGCAAGTTCACCCGAGAAGGAGATCCGGAACAGCCGCGCCCGCAACCCGCCGCAGACCGTGATCTCGCCGCAGGCCATAAAGGGGAAGCCCTCGTTCGAGATGTCAAATTCGGGGTCGACGATCTTTTGCAGCAGCTTGCGCGAGTTGGGACCGGCGACGGCGTATTGTGCCCAGGCCTCGGTGGTCGAGATCAGCTGCACGTCCATGTCCGGGTACAGGCACTGGCGCACGAATTCCATGTGCCGGAAGACCGGAACAGCATTGGCCGTGGTGGTCGTGACCACAAAGTGATCCTCGGCCAGGCGACCGGCTGTGCCGTCGTCCATCGCGATGCCGTCTTCGCGCAGCATCAGGCCATATCGGGTTTTTCCCACGGCCAGCTTGGCAAAGCCGTTGGCATAGATCTTGTTCAGGAATTCTGCAGCGTCGGTGCCCTGCACGTCGATCTTGCCCAGCGTGGTACAGTCGCAGACACCGACCGATTTCCGGGTCTGCAGCACCTCGCGGTCAACGCTTTCGCGCCAATGAGTTTCACCGGGTTTCGGGAACCATTGCGCCCGCAGCCACATGCCGACCTCGACGAAGACCGCGCCCTGTTCCTCGGCCCAGTAGTGACTGGGCGTCTTGCGGACCGGGCGAAAGTCCTTGTCCCGCGACCGGCCGGCCAGCACGCCTATGGCGGTGGGGGTGTAGGGCGGGCGGAACATCGTGGTGCCGACCTCGGGGATCTGCTTGCCTGCGACCTCTGCCATGATGGCCAGACCTGCAATGTTCGAAGTCTTGCCCTGGTCGGTGGCCATGCCCAGCGTCGTGTAGCGCTTGAGGTGCTCGACCGAGGTAAAGTTCTCCTGGTGGGCCAGTTTCACGTCCTTTGCGGTCACGTCGTTCTGCTGGTCGACCCAGGCGCGCTTGGCGTCCTTGACGTGCCAGAAGGGCGCGACTCGCACCGGGGCGTCCTCCGCGCCCGGCAGGTCAGGCCGTGTGACGTTAAGGCCCAAGTCGCCCAGGGCGGTGGCCGCGGCATCCTGCCCGGAGGTCAGCGCGGCATGGGTGCTGAAGGCGCCATTTGCCGCGCCCGCCGGGATCAGACCGGTGGGCATCGTGCCACCCGGCACAAAGGCGCAAAGGCCGTCGTCCCATTGCGGACGCCCGCGCTGGTGACAGGTCATGTGGACGTTCGGGTTCCATCCGCCGGAGACGCCCAGACCATCGACAAAGAGCGTTCGCGTGCCACCGTTCGCCAGTTGCACGTCAACGGATTTCAGGCCGAGCCGCCCCTTGGTGTCGATGACCTGCGCCCCGGACAGGATTTCGTAGTCCGGGCTCACGCCAGCGTCGGGGCGCGTGTCGATCACCGTGACCTTGACACCCTTGGCGTGCAGATCGGCGGCGGTGCGATGTCCGTCGTCGTTGTTGGTGAAGACGGCGACCGCGTTGCCCGGTGTCGCTGCCCAACGGTTGGCATAGCTGCGCATGGCCGAGGCCAGCATGATGCCAGGGCGGTCGTTGTTCTCAAAGACGATGGGCCGTTCGGTGGCCCCGGCGGAAAGGATCGCCCGCTTGGAATAGATCCGCCACAGGATCTGGCGCGGTTTGCCGGCGGCGGGCTCTGCGACGTGGTCGCTGACCCGCTCGACCATGCCATAGATGCCGTGATCGAAGGCGCCGATCACGGTGCTGCGCGGCATGACCCGCACGTTGGGCATGGAGTGAAGGCGCTCGACGGCCTGCGCGGCCCAGGCCACGCCATCCTCGTCGGCCAGCAGGCCGTTTTCCGCGTTCAGCCGACCGCCCAGCAGGAAATCCTCGTCCGCCAGGATGACACGGGCGCCGGATTCGCCCGCCGTCAGGGCGGCGGCAAGACCGGCGGGGCCGGCGCCGATGATCAGGACATCGCAGTGCAGGAAGCCCTTGTCATAGCTGTCCGGGTCCGGCTCATGCGAAAGCGTACCCAGACCGGCGGCGCGGCGGATCATCGGTTCGTAGAGCTTTTCCCAAAAGGCGGCAGGCCACATGAAGGTCTTGTAGTAGAACCCGGCAGCAAAGAAGGTCGACAACCGGTCGTTGACCGCCATCGCGTCAAACTTCAAGGATGGCCAGCGATTCTGGGAATTGGCGGTCAGTCCGTCGAACAGCTCTGCGGTGGTGGCGCGGGTGTTCGGTTCCTTGCGGGCGCCGCTGCGCAATTCGACAATGGCATTCGGCTCTTCCGAACCCGCGGTCAGGGGGCCGCGCGGGCGGTGATACTTGAAAGACCGGCCCATCAGCCGCACGCCGTTGGCCAGCAAAGCCGAGGCCAGCGTGTCACCAGCGTAGCCGTTGTATCGCGTGCCGTCGAAGGTGAAGGACATGGGCCTGTTGCGTTCGATCAACCCGCCGTTCAGTCGGTTCTTGTCACTCATCTGGAGCGCCCCTCGGCCCGCGCGACATCGCGCGCCAGCTCTACCTTGGTGATTTCATGGGTGGTGGTGTTGCGGGTCACGACCAGCCAGGACCGGTCGCCCTGTTCGTGGAACCACAACTCGCGGTGCAGGCCCGCCGGGTTGTCGCGCAGGTAGCCGTAGTCGGTGAACTGTGCGAGCGCATCGTCCGCCTGCCAGTCGGGTCGGTGGATCAGCATCGCATCGCCCTTGTAGACGAACTCGGCAGCGTCGCGGGGGCCGAGGATGGGGTGGTTTATCAGCATGTCCGGTCCTCGCTCAGTGCAGGTTGGGCTGGTTGCCCATGCCTTTTTCGTCGATCATGTGGCCGGTGGCGAAACGATCGAAGCGATAGGCGGTGGCGGTCTTGTGCGGGGTGTCGGTGGCCAGCAGATGCGCATAGGCATAGCCCGAGGCCGGGGTGGCCTTGAAGCCGCCGTAACACCAGCCGCCATTGAAATAGAGACCGTCGATATGGGTGCGGTCGATGATGGGCGAGCCGTCCATCGACATGTCCATGATCCCGCCCCACATGCGCAGCAGGCGTGCCCGGCCAAGGTTGGGGAAGATCGCCATGCCGCCCTCGCAGACATCCTCGACCACGGGCAGGTTGCCGCGCTGGGCGTAGGAGTTGTAGCCGTCGAGGTCGCCGCCGAAGACCAGCCCGCCTTTGTCGGACTGGCTGCAATAGAAGTGGCCGGCGCCGAAGGTAATCACCCCAGGGAGGAGGGGTTTCAAACCTTCGGACACAAAGGCCTGAAGGACGTGGCTTTCGATCGGAAGCCGCATCCCGGCCTTTTCCATCAGTCGCGAGGAGGAGCCCGCGACACAGGAAGCGACCTTGCCCGCGCCGATGAAACCGCGCGAGGTCTCGACACCCTTGCAGGTGCCATTCTCGATCCGGAAGCCGGTGACTTCACAGTTCTGGATGATGTCGACGCCGCGCCGGTCGGCGGCGCGGGCATAGCCCCAGGCCACCGCGTCGTGGCGTACCGTGCCGCCGCGATGCTGGGCCAGTCCGCCCTTGATCGGGAAGCGTGCGTTGTTCACGTTCAGGAAGGGATAGCGCTCGACGATTTGTGCCGTGCTCAGCAGTTCGGCGTCCGCGCCGTTCAGGAGCATCGCGTTGCCGCGCCGGATGAAGGCGTCGCGCTGGGCGTCCGAATGGATCAGGTTCAGGATGCCCCGCTGGCTGACCATCGCGTTGTAGTTCAATTCCTGCTCCAGCCCTTCCCAAAGTTTCAGCGAGAACTCGTAGAAAGGCTCGTTTCCGTCCAGCAGGTAGTTGGAGCGGATGATCGTGGTGTTTCGGCCCACGTTGCCGCCGCCGATCCAGCCCTTTTCAAGCACCGCGATGCGGGCCTGCTTGAACTCCTTGGCCAGATAGTAGGCGGTGGCCAGGCCGTGGCCGCCCCCACCGATGATGACATAGTCATACTGCGCCTTTGGCGTGGCATCGCGCCAAGCCGGACCCCAGCCGCGATGGCCGGTGAGCGCTTCCTTGATGACCTTGAACCCTGAGTAGTGCATAGATTCGGACTCCTTTGTCCCATCTTCCGATATCCTCTGCCGGGAGTCGCTGCCCCGATCAGACGGAAACGGGTACAAATCGGACATGAGGCCCTAAAATCTCTGCCGGTGGAAGTGCCTGAATTCACCACCATTGGGAAAGTAATTTTCTTTTCGGTGATTTTATCGCCCGAAATTCCTTTGAAACGTCAGACGCGCACTCGGTAGGCAAGTCCCGGGCGTTTCGGTTAAAGGCGGGTCGCGTTATCGGACATGAAAGCGCCGGGGACACGCGGGGCATGGCCCGTTGTGAACCCGGCGAAAAGGGAGCAGTCGCGGCGGGAGCGAAAGGTGCCGCGCGCCCCGGGTCAGTCCGGGACTGGATGTCCCGGACGCCATTTGCATCAGTTGCGCAGGTAGACTTCCATGCTGTCGTCCAGCGCGTCCTTCCAAGGCGTGTGGTGGACGGGGGCCATCGTTCCGGTCATCACCGACTTGTAGCGGTTGTTGCGGAAGCCCATGATGTCTTCTGCCTTGTGCTTCTTCCACTCGTAGAAGGCCTGGCAGGCGCCGTCGATGTCGAAGCTGGGGTAGTCGGTTTCGGCCACCAGTTCCTCGATGTAGTCGGCCTGGTAGCGGATCGCGTATTTCACGTCGTCATCCGCCTCTTCGCGGGTCTCGCGTTCCTTCACGTCTGCCAGCATCTCGTCCTTCGAGACCTTGGACAGGTCGATCTTGCCGAGGATCGCATCGCGCACCCACCATGCCTGTGCGTCGAACATGTTGAAGGTGAACCACTGGTCCTGCATCCCGAGGTAGAACATCTTGGGATTGTGGACGTAGACCACGCCTTTGTAGAGGTCCGCGGTGGCAAGGCGGTTCGCCGTCTTCAGGCGCAGGTCGTCCGGCAGGAAGTTGAAGAAGTGCTTGTAGCCGGTGCAGAGGATGATCGCGTCCACGTCGCGCGTGGTGCCGTCCGAGAAATACACGGTGTTGCCGTCCACCTTCTCCATCGCCGGCTTTTCTTCCCAGTTGTCGGGCCATTTGAAGCCCATCGGCGCGCTGCGATAACAGGAGGTGATCGACTTGGCGCCGTATTTCCAGCACTGCGACCCGATGTCCTCTGCCGAGTAGGAAGACCCGACGACGAGGATGTCCTTGCCCGAGAATTCACGCGCATCGCGGAAGTCGTGCGCGTGGACCAGGCGACCGTTGAACGATTCGAATCCCTCGTAATAGGGAACGTTCGGGGTCGAGAAGTGGCCCGAGGCGCAGATCACATGATCGAAGTCCTCGGAGTAGACATGGTCCTTGGCGTGGTCATGGACCGTCACCGTGAACATGCCGGTATCGGCATTGTAGTTGACCCAGCGCACGGCGGAATTGAAGCGGATCCAGTCGCGCACGCCTGCCTTTTTGACGCGGCCTTCGATGTAATCGAACAGCACGGCGCGCGGCGGGTAGGACGCGATCTGCTTGCCGAAGTGTTCCTCGAAGGAATAGTCTGCGAATTCAAGACCTTCCTTAGGGCCATTGGACCAGAGATAGCGATACATCGAGCAGTGGACCGGTTCGCCGTTTTCGTCCAGGCCGGTCCGCCAGGTGTAGTTCCACAGGCCGCCCCAGTTGTCCTGTTTGTCAAAGCAAACGATCTCGGGGATCTCTTCGCCCTTGTCCGCGGCGGACTGGAACGCGCGAAGCTGGGCCAGTCCGGACGGGCCCGCTCCGATGATTGCGACGCGTTTCTTGGTCATATCTGTCTCCCATGTCTGACAGGCATCAATTGGTTCTTTTTGGTTGGGCCAAATCTGGCCATTGTTCTGGCGTCCTGTCAATAATTTTTCACTTCAGGCAACAAATTTCCCTTCGAATATAGAAAATCATGTTTTGAGATGGGCGGTTTGAGTGGTAGCAATTGGTATGCTCAACTCCAGCTTCGCCCATCGTATCGCCGTGACGTCCATGTTTCCCTCCGATCGGGTGGGCATGAGCGAGCCTGTCAGCATCGGGTTTTTGGCTCCACTGACCGGTCCGGTCAGTTCCTGGGGGCTGCCGGGGCTCAATGGGGTGCAGCTTTGGGCGGAATGGTTGAACAAGGCCGGTGGCATCCTGATCGGCGGCCGCAGGTACCCGTTGCGGATCGTTCCCTTCGATTGCGGGTACGAGCCCGAAAGGGCGATGGAGGGCGCGCGCCACCTGGTGCTGAGTGAGCAGGTCAAGCTGTTGATGATGCTGGGCGGAGATACCTTCACCCCCTTGCGCAACTTCCTGACGGAAAACCGGGTCCTGACCTCAACGCTCTTGCCCAGCGATCTTTCGCCGGACACGCGCTACCTGATCGCGCCGTCGGAGGTGCATCCGGTCTACAATGTGACCGGGGTTGCATGGCTGGCCAAGAACGAGCCGCACCGGCGGCGCGTTGCGATGTGCAGCCAAAAGGACGCTCTGGGGCTGCCATCGACCGCCACCTATCGCGCGGCCTTCGAGGCGGAGGGGCTGCCGGTGGTCAAGGACATCCAGTACGATCCCGAACAGACCGACGTGGCCGAAATCGTCGGGCCGATGCTGGCTGCGGATCCCGATGTCCTGTGCTGGTGCACCAGCTACACGCCGATGGTGCACGCGATGACGGAATACGCTTTTGAGCAGGGGTTCAAAGGACGGATCCTGTCCTGCACGCTGGACAACTACGAACGCATCGTGGCCCGCACCTCCGAGCGTTTCATGGAGGGAACGCTGTTCCAGTTTCCGGATTTCGACGACCCGAAACTGGCGCGCAAGGCCTTCTTCTTCAACAAGCCGAGCGCCTTTTTCAAGGAATACAACAGCCGGTATCCCGGGACCTGGAGCGCGGTGAGCTGGGAATATGTCGCCATCCTGGAAATCTGGCACGCGGCGGTGGAAAAGGTTGCCTCGGTGCACCCCGTATCCGTCCTGACCACCATGAAACAGATGGAGCCGGTCACCCATGCTTTTGGCCCCGCGCGCTGGTGGGGCGAGCATATGTTCGGCATCGACAATGCCCTGATCGGGGACTGGCCCGTGGTGCGCCTGCGCGAGGGCCGGGCGAGGATCGCCGAGTTCCTTTCAGTCCCTGACTGGTTGGATCGCCACGAAGATTTGCTTCGGGACCACATGGGCAGGGTCGGGCAACTCTGGCAGCAGCGGGTCGAGATGGGCGACATACAAACGGGCCTGACGGCGCGGGAAATCATCGACTGACGGGGCGGGGCGCCGCGATCAGCCGTCGTGCAGGAACAGTTTTTGTTCTTCTACGAGGTGCAGTTTCGTGATCTCGACGGCCGCCTCGACATCGCGCGTCGCAATGGCGTTGAACAGAGAGTTGAACCGCGCCTGGTAGCTTTGGATACGCCCGGGCGTGAGGTGCTTGCGCATCAAGGCAGTTCGGAAACTCTGGCGGCAGACCTCGATGGTCAGCTCGTAGCAGGCTTCCAGCAAGGGGTTGCGCGTGGCCCGTGCGATGGAACGATAGAACTCCTCCTCGCAGCGGATGAACTCATTCAGATCGGTGCGCACGGTCTCGATCTGGGCCACGACCTGCGCCAGTCCGTCGAGATCCTTGGGGGTCATGTTCATCACCGCCATGCGGGTCATTTCCGGCTCGATGATCGACCTGACGATGAGGTGATCCAGCGGGCTGGTGCGTTCGCCGACCGATCCGGGCATCGGGGCCTCTGTCCGGTGCGACTGGTATGTCACGAAACTGCCGCTGCCCTGCCGGCGACGGATCAACTCGCGGCTTTCTAGGACGTCCAGCGCCTCGCGTACGGTGTTGCGCGACACTCCCAGTTCCGCCGCGAGGGCACGCTCGCTGGGCAGGCGCGAGTCAGGGGGGTATTCGCCTGACTGGATCCGGACCAACAGCTTGTCGACAACGATGCGCACGGTTTCCCCGATGGCGTGGTCGGGGGCTATGTCGGCATTTTTCGTGTTCGGCATCTGAATGTCCGTAAGGGCTGTCCGGCTGTGCTTGTGCAGCATGGTATGACATGGGTTCAACCCGCCACAAGCTGCGTCGAATGCAAAAAGGCCCCGGCGCGACGTCCGGGGCCTTTCCTTGGGGGCTTGGCGTCAGCTGCGCGGGACGTTGTCCGCGTGGGTGGTGACATCCGGTTCGAGGTCCCAGTAGACCTTGTCCAGCCCGTCGATCTGGTCGTCGTCGTCGACCCGCAGGCCCACGGTGGCCTTGAGGATCACGGACAGGACCAGGGCGGTCACTACCCCGGTGCCTAGGCAGACCACGATGCCGGCGAGTTGCATGATCAGCGAGATTTCACCGTGCTGGAAGGCATATGCGCCTTCCTCGATGCCCAGGTAACCACCGCGCGGGGTGCCCGCCTTGAAGAGGCCAAGCGCAACCATGCCGGTGATGCCCGCGCCGATGAACAGCGGGAACAGCTTGTGCTCGTCGATGCCGCGCTTCAGCGTGAACTCGTAGACGATGTAGGATGCAAATGGTGCAACAAGGCCCAGGACAAAGGCCTGCCAGGGCATGTAGACGTCAAAGCCCGAGGCGCCTGCGACATACCCGGCAAGCGGACCCAGCAGCGTGTAGGCATAGTTGCCCGACTTGTAGGCCAGCAGCATGCCGGTGATGGCGCCGCCTGCCCAGACAAGGGCGTAGTTGTTCAGGGCCACGCCGACGCTGGTTTCCGCCATCGTCACGCTGACCGCCAGGGCTTCGGGATCGAAGAAGAACAGGCACGACAGGATGACCATCGGCAGACCGGCAAAGATCAGCAGCAGGCCGGGCGCGCAGAGGCCGATGCTGGGCGCAAGGTAGGCCGACACGCGAGCATGCGGTTCCATCATGCCCGGGCGCTTGCCCAGCATCGGGGTAAAGACCAGCGCCATGCCTGCCGGGAACATGTAGACAAAACCAACGCCAAAGAAGTCGTGGAAACCCGCGTTGGTCAGCGGACCGACCGACCCCCAGGTGGCCCAGCTGAGGATCGACGACACGACCGCCGCGACCACACAGACGATATAATAGGCCGCAGGCTTCATCCGTTCGGACACAGAGAAGTGGAACAGGATGTTGATGATGCCCGCAAAGACCGCGAGGAAGAAGATGAAGATCTGGAAGGTGTTCAGACCGGGGAAAACCGCAGGGTCCAGCGCGTGGGCGTGAACATTGGTCAGGCCGCCGCCCAGCCACCAGTCCTTGATGCTGTCCATCATGGTCGCGCCTTCCATGATGTAATACTGCGCCGCCCAAAAGCCGAAGCCGATGACGTAATAGGTCGCGAAGCCGAGGAAAAAGCCCAGCGTCTTCTCGATTGTAGAGTTGAAAAGGCTCTTGCGGCGGGCGGTGCCCGCGTCGATCAGCAACAGCCCCACGACGACCAGGATCGCCCCCACGGTGCCAGAGCCGTAAAGGAGGTTCTGGACCAGTGAATTCAGTGTGACTTGTTCGGCGTATATTGTGCTTACGTCGAGTGACATTTCGTCTTCCCTCTTGGACTTTGTCTTGTTCCGGTCTTTCTTGGCCGGCTCACTTGGCTGACACCGAAAAACGCAACGGAAGACCAATGCCAGCGAGCTGGTAACCATTTTGAACCACATTCGCGGTTGAATGGACCTGCGGTTATGATGACGAAAAATTGGCACTTTTCAAACAAAACATTCACTCAAGAGAAACAATTTTTCTAACGAGCGATGGGAGTGGTGCCGAAATTTGCGGGTGCACGATGTGCGGTGTCTGTATTTTAGTACTTTAAATTAGATACTTATGGGTTTTTGCCTGATTTGTCAGCGCTGCTGGCGTCTGCTGCAAAATTGGTCCATTCGCTGAGCGCCTTGGGCCGTATGGCAGGCCATCGTTCCGGCCCGTCACAAGCGGAATCTGAGATGGAACAGCCCATTGGTTGCCGAAGTTGAGCCGAAATTCAGGGGTTTGGCGGCTTGAAGCCGTCCATCGGCATAAGGCCAGGTTCAAGCGCTCCATTTGTGCTCGGATCGCGGGCGTTCTGCTTTAAACGTGGGCTTTCCCGCCGCCAATGGTTGTGCGGTGTGCTGACGTAAGTGGATTGCTGGCCGCCCGGCGGTCGCCCGAGAATCAATGACGCAGGGCCCTCGGCGATCTATGACAGCCGCCCGCGCTGCATCATGGGCGTCACGCCGTAGGCGGTCCGGTAAACCCGCGCAAAATGGCCGGGGCTTTCGAAACCGCAGGCAAGGGCAACATCGAGGATCGACATCTCGGTCTGGACCAGGAGGTGCCGCGCCCGTTCCAACCGCATCTCCATGTAGTATTTTTTCGGCGAGGCGTTCAGGTATTTGCCGAAGAGCCGTTCGAGTTGCCGGGTCGAGATTCCAAGGTCCTGCGCGATGATCGTGGGTGAAATCGGGCTGTCGAGGTGATCTCGCATCCGGGTGATGGCGGCGGCAAGATGTGGGTTACGCATGCCGCTGCGCGACTGGAGCGAGACCTTCTGTGCGGCGGTTGCTTCGCGCACGGCGTTGTAGACCATCTGATCCGCCACCGCGACCGAGAGATCCTGACCGTGGTCCTCTGCGATCAGGTGCAGCATCAGGTCTGCCGTGGCGGTCCCGCCAGAGGCCGTGGGGTGCTTTGCATCGGCGACAAAGACATTGCGCAACAGGTTCACCTCGGGGAACTTCTCCATGAAGCTGTCGTGATATTCCCAGTGGATCGCGGCATCGCGCCCGTTCAGGAAGCCGCCTTTGGCCAGTACCCAACTGCCGGAACAAAGTGCGCCGATCCGTGTCCGGGTGAGGCGATCCTTGCGGCGCAGCGCTGTCAGCAGGGCAGTGTGATCCTGCGCCTGCATCCCGATACCTGACAGAACGAAAAGGCGGTCGCACTGGGGCAGGTCGTCGAACCCGTGGTGTACCGCGATCTGCGTTCCGTCCGAGCTGCACGCGTTCTGTCCGTCGAGAGAGGCATAGGTCCAGCGATACAAGGGCCGACCGGAAATCAGGTTCGCGATCCGCAACGGATCCACGGCGCAGGCAAAGGCGATATGCGTGAAATCTTCGACCAGGGCGAAGACGATGTGCTGGGTCTGGGTCATTCCCCTTGGTGCTTTCTCGCAGGGCCGGACGGCCAGTGGCGCATGGGATCGGCAGATCGTCGCGTGATGCGATGATGATCCGCCGCTTGTCTGCTGTCATGGATTTTTATTGTAGACAAGTTGTATTTTCAAGGGTAGGCGAACGGCAAGGGGTGTCGACACGGCAAGCGCCCGAGTGGACCGGAACGGAGTTGAAGGCATGAGCGAGGAGGCGATCAGCAAGAAGGCCCGGTGCGTCGAGGACGTGCGGCGCAGGATCCTGACGCAGGCCTTCGAACCTGGCAGCTACCTGGACGAGGCGGAACTGTCGCGGGCCTATGACATCTCGCGTCCGCCGCTGCGTGAGGCGCTGAACCAACTTGCGGGTGAGGGCTATGTCGTCCTGCACAAGAACCGGGGCGCGCAGGTTGCGCCGATGACGCACAAGACGATGCGCAACTTCTTCATGGCGGCGCCGATGCTCTATGCGGCGGTGACACGGCTTGCGGCCGAGAACGCGACCGAGGCGCAGGTGATGCAGCTGAAGGACGCGCAGACGCTCTTTCGCAAGGCGATCCGCGATGGCGACACCGCAGAACGCGCGCTGATGAACCAGCGCTTTCACGCCATCATCGGCGAGATGGCCGACAACGAGTTCCTGACGCCCAGTCTGCGGCGCCTGCTGATCGACCACACGCGGATCGGCATGTCCTTCTACAACCCGCGCAACCGCGCGATGGCCGAACAGCGCAGCGTCGCTGCGGATCAGCACGACCAGTTCATCGCCCTGATCGAGCAGGGCGATGCCGAGGGGGCGGGCCAGCTTGCGCTGGACCACTGGGAACTGTCGCGGGCGGAGATCGAAAGCTTTGTCACGCCTATGGGAATGCAGATCCCGCTTGGCCCCGCGCCGGGCGCAGGGATGCGGAAAGGAGCAAAATGAAGTTCGACGGCATCTATACGCCTGTCATCACGCCGCATCGCGAGGATGGCAGCATCGACCGGGAGGCGTTGGCCGCCCAGATCGAATACCTGATTGCCTCCGGCGTGCATGGTCTCATCAATGGCGGTTCAACGGGGGAATACTATGCTCAGACCCTGACAGAGCGGCAGGAGATCGCGAGCTTTGCGAGGGAGGTGATCGGGGGCCGCGTTCCGCTGATCGTCGGCACCGTGGCGATACGGCTGGAGGACTCGGTTGCGATGGCGGAACACGCGGCCCGGATCGGGGCGGATGCCCTGCTTGTCGGTTCGCCGCCCTACGCAGTCCCGACCGAGCGCGAGAATGCGCTGAACGCCTTGGCCGTTGACCGAGCGGCGGATCTGCCGATCATGCTGTACAACTACCCGGGCCGCATGGGCATCGACATGGGCGAGGAATTCCTCGACCGGGTGGGCCGCAGCCGAAATTTCTGCGCGATCAAGGAAAGCTCGGGCGACATCAACCGTGTGCACCTTCTGGCGCGCGACTACCCGCATATCCAGATGTCCTGCGGCATGGATGACCAGGCGCTGGAGTTCTTTGCTTGGGGCGCGACCAGCTGGGTCTGCGCCGGGTCGAATTTCCTGCCGCAGGAACACATCGCGCTGTGGCGGGCCTGCCGGGTCGAAGGCGACTTCGACAAGGGCCGCCGGATCATGTCGGCGATGATGCCCCTGATGCGGGTGCTGGAACAGGGCGGCAAGTTCATTCAGTGCGTGAAACACGGCTGCGAGATGATGGGCCAGTACGCCGGTCCGCCGCGACCTCCGCTGCGGCCGCTCAACAAGGATAACAAGCGGCAGTTGGAACAGGTGGTGCGCGTCCTGAAACGTACCGTGGCCGAGATCGAGGCCGAAACGCAGGCGGAGGCAGCAGAATGAGTGATCTTTTGACCCGTGAGGAATACAAGGCCATCGCAGCCGGGCTGACCCTGCCGACCCAGGCTTTCGTCGACGGCAGCTTTCGTCCCGCGCAATCGGGCAAGACCTTTGACAGCACGAACCCGGCAACGGGCGAGGTGCTGGCGAAGGTTGCGGCCTGCGGCCCGGAAGATGTGGATTTCGCCGCCCGGAAGGCGCGCGACGCCTTCGAGGATGGCCGCTGGTCGCGTCTGCATCCCGGTCAGCGCAAGGAGGTGCTGATCCGGCTCGCCAAGCAGATGAAGCGCAACGCGCGCGAGCTGGCGGTGATCGAAAGTCTCGACAGTGGCAAGACGATCTTCGACTGCGAGACAGTGGACGTGCCCGAAACGATACACTGCCTGACATGGCACGCGGAACTGATCGACAAGATCTATGATCATGTCTCACCCGCTTCGGACGATCACATCGCGATGGTCGTGCGTGAACCCGTGGGGGTCGTCGGCCTCGTGCTGCCCTGGAACTTTCCGCTGCTGATGCTGGCGTGGAAGATCGGCCCGGCGCTTGCGGCGGGTTGTTCGGTGATCGTGAAACCGGCCGAAGAGACCTCGTTGACCGCGTTGCGCGTTGCCGAACTGGCGATGGAGGCGGGTGTGCCTGCGGGGGTGTTCAACGTGCTGCCGGGGGCGGGGCCCGAGGTGGGCGAACCGCTGGGCCGTCACATGGACGTGGATGCGGTCAGTTTTACCGGGTCGACCGAGACCGGGAGGCGGTTCCTGCGCTACGCGGCAGAGTCGAACCTCAAGGAAGTCACGCTGGAAATGGGGGGCAAGAACCCCGCTGTCGTGCTGGAGGATGCCGAGAACCTGGATCGGATCGCGGCGCATGTGGTTAATGGCGCTTTCTGGAACATGGGCGAGAACTGTTCCGCCTCCTCGCGCCTGATCGTGCAGAAGGGCGTCAAGGACGCGCTTTTGGAACGGATCAAAGCCCATGCCCGGGAATGGCCGATGGGCGATCCTCTCGACCCGGTGAACCGGGTCGGCGCGCTTGTCTCCCCGGCGCATTTCGACAAGGTTCGGTCTTACCTGGGCAAGGGTCCGAAGGTGGTGATGGGCGGCAAGGCCGAGAACGGCTTTGTCGAGCCGACGATCCTCGAGGTCGCTCCGGACGCGCTCCAGGCTCGGGAAGAGATATTTGGTCCGGTTCTGTCGGTGCTGACTGTGGACAGCTTCGACGAGGCGATCGCTATGGCCAATGACACGGAATACGGCCTCGCCGCCTCGATCTTTACCGCCAACGTCAAGCGGGCGATCCGTGGCGCGCGGGCCCTGCGGGCGGGGACCGTGACCGTCAACAGCTTTGGCGAGGGCGACAGCGCGACACCGTTCGGCGGGTTCAAAGCCTCGGGCTTTGGCGGACGCGATAACGGCATCCACGCCCATGACCAATACACCCAGCTCAAGACCATCTGGATCGACCTTTCCGATGATGCGGATGAGGCGGTGAATTGATCCGACGCAGTGTCACCCGCCTGCCGGCCCTTCCCGGGCCGGCGGCCTGGAACGCGATCCTTGGTCCCGCGCCGACCTACGCGCCGCTAGAGCGTGCGAAGACCGCCGACGTGGTCGTCGTTGGCGCGGGCTTTGCCGGACTGTCGGCGGCCCGGCGGCTGCAGCAGATCGACCCGGGGGCGCGCATTGTCGTGCTGGAGGCGGGGCGTATCGCCGAAGGCTCTGCCGGGCGCAATTCGGGCTTCATGATCGATTTGCCACATGAACTGACATCGGAAGATTATGCAGGGGCCGGGGACGACCGGGCGATGATCGACTTGAACCGGCAGGCCATCGGTTTCGCCGGCGCCGCGGTGGAAGACTATGGCATCGACCGGAACTACTTTGACCGCGCGGGCAAAGTGAACGGCGCGGCCAGTGACACAGCCCAGGCGCACAACCGCAGCTATGCCGCGCACCTGGAAACTCTGGGCGAAAGCTCCGAAATGCTCGACGCGCAGGACATGCGGGATCTCACCGGCTCTGCGCACTACCGGTCGGGACTGTATACGCCCGGCACGGTCATGCTGCAGCCCGCGGGCTATATCCGCGGGTTGGCCGCCGGGCTGTCGCGCGCTGGCGTGACGCTCCACGAACAAAGCCCGGTCAAGGCGCTGGCGCGCGAAGGCGCAGCCTGGCGCCTCGACACTCCGGGTGGCGCGGTCAGCGCGGGCCGCGTGATCCTGACCGTCAACGGCCATCTCGAAAGCTTCGGTTTCGAGAAAGGGCGGCTGATGCAACTATTCCTCTACGCAGTAATGACGCCGGAACTGGACGCCGAGGCGCTGAGGAGTCTGGGCGGGCAAAGCCGATGGGGCATCACGCCCTCGGACCCGATGGGCACCACCGTGCGCCGCATCGACACCGGACAAGGCGGCAACCGCATCGTTACGCGCACCTGCGCCACGCTGGCGCCGGGGCGCCGGATCGGTGCGGGCCACGTTGCGCGGGCGTCGCGGGTCATGCAGCGCAAGTTTGACGACCGTTTCCCGCAACTGCGCGGCATGAGGATGGAATACTCCTGGGCCGGACACCTCTGCCTGACGCTCAACGGAGTCTCGGTCATGCGCAGGCTGGATGAGGGGCTGTTCTCGGGCTGCGTGCAGAACGGGTTGGGCACCGCGCGCGGCACATTGACAGGGATCGGCGCGGCGGAACTGGCCTGCGGTGTCGAAAGCGCCATCACCCGTCATTTTACTGCCGAGGCGCGGCCCGGACGCCTCCCGCCGCAGCCTTTCCAGCAGATCGGCGCCAACGCTGTACTGCGTTACAAGGAATGGCGCGCGAGGCACGAATAGGTGCCGCGCCTTCGGCACGTTGGTCAGTATTCCTGGTTCAGCGCATCGGCGGGCGGGATCTCCAGTTCGCGCCGCGCGATGTAGTCTCGCAGCGCTTCGTCCTTGGCCACGTCCAGCTTGGGCTCCTGGTATTCCGACAGCAGTTCCCGGGCGAATTCCAGCGCTCGCGCAGTGATTTCCTTCGATCCTTCCGCGACCCACTGTTCGATCGAGTTGTTGTCGAACAGTTCAGGCATGAAATAGGCCTTCTGGAAGTGCTCGAGCGTGTGCGGATGGCCAAGGTAATGCCCGCCCGGACCGACATCGGGCACCGCCTTCAGCGCGGTTTCGAAATCCTCCCACCTTGGTCCCTCGGCCATGCGGTAGGCCATCGCGCATTGCTCGGCATCGACGACGAACTTGGCCACGGAACAATGCATCCCGGCCTCGTTCCAGCCAGCAGAGTGCCAGATGTAATTGGCGCCCGCGTGAATCACCGATGACAGCGTCGTGGCGCTTTCATAGCCCGCCTGTGCGTCAAAGGTCTTGGCCCCACCCAGCGTGTTCGATGTCCGCCAGGGCACGCCGTAATGGCGCGCCATCTGCCCGATCATGAAGTTCATCAGGCTGATTTCCGGCGTGCCGGCCATCGGCGCACCGGATTTCATCGAGACGGTCGACAGGTAATGGCCGTAGATTGCCGGACAGCCGCGCCGAATGATCTGGGTATAGGCCAGCGCGCTCAGTGCCTCGGCATTCAGCTGCGCAACAGTGGCTGGCACGCTGGCTGGCGTGTTGGCCCCGCCCAGCACGAAGGGCGAGCAGAGAACCGGCTGGTTGCGCCTGCAGAAGGCGCGCATGGCGCCCAGCATCGTTTCGTCCCAGACCAGCGGCGAGTTGCCGTTGCAGTTACCCGTGGTGACCGGATTCTCCTCCATGAACTCCGCGCCGAAGAGGATCGCGCACATCTCCATCACGTCTTCGGCGTTTCTGGGCGAGGTGGTCATGCCCATGAAGGTCTTGTCCGAGTGTTTCATGGACGAATAGGTGATGCGCAAGTGCCGCTGGCTGATCGGGTGATCGCAGGGTTCGACGATGTGATGGGCCGAGGAATGCAGGCCGGGCAGCATGTGCGCCAGCTTGTGGAACATGGCCAGGTCATCCAGCGTCGGGATGCGCCGCTGGTCGTCCAGGTCGCGCAGGTAGGGCGCGCCGGTCATCGGGACAAAGATCGAATGCGGCCCGCCGAGGCGGAGGTTGTTGGCCGGGTTGCGCGCGGAATATGTGAAGTCGGCGGGGATCGTGGCGATCAGGTCGCGGATCAACCCACGGTCCGGGTAGACCATCTCGCCCACCACCTTGGCGCCCGCCGCCGTCCAATCGGCAAGGGCAACTGGGTCGCGGAACATCACGCCGACGTTTTCGAGGATGTCCATCGAGGCCGCGTCGATACGCTCGACCTGGGCGCTGTCCATCACCTCGCAAAGCGGGATGCCCCGGGTCAGCCCCGGCAGCATCCGCAGGTCACGCGTGCTGCGCAGCGTGCGGCGGGCAGAACGTCCGCCGGAACGGGCGCGGGGGCGGGGCATTGTCTCGGTCATCGCGGGATCTCCTCTGGCTTGGGAAGATCATGCCGCCGCGCAGCCGGTGCTAGCGTGCCGGTTTCCGAAGCAGGTGCCACGACAAACGACTCCGGCCCGCCGGAGCGGGCCAGAGAGGATCAGACGTCGAGTTCGACGGCGCCGATGGGCTTGGAGCAGCAGGCGAGGATGTAACCGTCTTCGATGTCGTCCTCGGAGATGCCGCCGTTATGAACCATGTGTACTTCGCCGGAGGTCTTCTTGACCTTGCAGGTTCCGCAAACGCCAAAGGTGCAGCCCGAGGGGATGACGATGCCGGCGCCGCGGGCGACCGCCAGGACGGTGTCGGTTTCGGTACAATCTGCCGCAACCTCGGAACGGGCGAAGGCGATGCTTGCGCTGGCCGCCTCGTCCGGGATGACATCGTCATGCTCGGGCAGCTGCTCTTCTTCCTTGACCGGCGCGGTAAAGCTCTCCTGGTGGTAGCGGTCCATGTCATAGCCAAGCGCGATCAGCATTTCGCGCACGGCATTCATGAAGGGTTCTGGCCCGCAGCAATAGACCTCGCGCTCCAGGTAATCGCCCGCGATCAGGCCGATCATCAGCTGGTTGAGCCGCCCGCGCAGCCCGGTCCAGACGCGATAGGGGTCGTCCTCTTCGACGATGAAGAACAGCTTGAGCGATGGCACGCGCGAGGCCATCTGTTCCAGCCGCTGACGCGAGATGATGTCCTGCGGGCGCTGCGCGCAATGCACGAAGGTGACATCGATGTTGGTGCCTCGGTCATACAGGTAGGTCGTCATCGACAGCGAGGGCGTGATGCCGGAACCGGCCGAGATGAACAGGTATTTCTTCTGCTCCTTGCGCGGCAGCGAGAAGATGCCGGCCGGGCCGATCGCCTTGATCTTCATCCCCGGTTGCAGGTGGTCCAGCATCCAGCGTGTGCCGACACTGCCTGCCTGTGCCTTGACCGTGACCGCGATGGTCAATGGCCGCGAAGGCGAAGATGAGATCGTGTAGGTGTTCCAGACCGTGCCGCCCGGAACGGGCAGTTCCAGTGTCAGGAACTGCCCCGGGTCATAGCTGAACTGCGCGCCCGAGGGCGACACGAAGCTGAAGGTTGCCGTGTTCGGTGCCTCGGGCACGACCGCGCAGCAGACCAGCGGCTCTGCATCGGTCCAGATGCCGTCATCCGCCGAGGCGGTAAGGTCCATGTCCAGTCCCATGCCCTTACTCCGCCGCGATCGGGGTGACGCCGCCGGTGATCGCGCGGATCATCGTGTTGGCGTACCAGTCGACGAACTGGATGTTGCCGCCTTCGTGGGTCGGCGAATAGGGGCCGGGCTGGTAGGCGGGCGAGAGAATGCCGCGCTGGTTGTTCTCGACCACTTCACGGTCTTCGTCGTTGGTCGCGATCCAGACCTCGGTCAGGCGTTTGAGGTCGTAATCCTGGCCTTCGACCGCATCCTTGTGGACCAGCCACTTGGTGCAGACCTCGGTTTCCGTCGCGCTGATCGGCGTGACGCGGAACAGCAGGACGTGATCCGACAGGAAGTGGTTCCAAGTGGCGGGATACTTAAACTTCAACAGCGAACCGGCGTTCCGGAACGGCAGGTTGGAATTGGGTTTCGTCACCGCGACCTTGCCGTCCATCGTATAGCTTTCACCGGCGTCCAGCAGCGGCGTGCGCACGAAACGCCAGTCGCCCAGCCCCGACATCCTGAAGGCCGAGGGGGCCCCCGCCGCCTCGCAGCGTTCGCTGTGTTCTTTCTGCAGGCCGGTCAGTTCGGCGCTTTCGTCATTGCCGATGGCACGCGGGTCCTCGGGGAAGGTGCGGCACAGCGAGGGGTGGTTGCCCGAGCAGTGATAGCACTCGCGGTTGTTTTCCCAGACCAGCTTCCAGTTGCCCCGCTCGACGATGGTGCTTTCGTAGGCGACCTTGGAATTCTCCAGGTCATGCGCCGCCAGGTAGCGCGCGGTTTCCGCGGCCAGCTCGTCGATGGCGGGGGCGTCATCGGCCAGGCAGATGTAGACCATCCCCGACAGGTTGCGGCAGTGCACCTGCTTGAGCCCGTGTTGCGAGGCGTCGAAATCGGGGCCCATGTCGCGCGCCCACAGCAGGCGGCCATCCAGTTCGTAGGTCCACTGGTGATAGGGGCAGACCAGCTTGGGGCCGGTGCCCTTCCTGGTCTTGCACAGGACCGATCCGCGGTGACGGCACGAGTTGTGGAAGGCACGGATTTCACCGTCGTTGCCACGCACGATGACGACGGAATAGGCGCCGATCTCGTGCACGATGTAGTTGCCGGGCTTGGGGATCTCGCAGGAGGGGATCGCAAAGAGCCATTCCCGGTACCAGATGCGGTCCATGTCGGCCTGGAACACGCCCGGATCGCAATACAGCTCCTGTGCGAGGGAATAATCGGGCTTTCGGCGCATCAACGTCGAAAGAACATCGGATTCGCGCAGCATTCGGCACCTTTTCTGCTGTGTGCCCGCCCAGCGGCGGGAGGTTGGTCGCGTTGAAATGTCGATAAGGTCGGCGAGTCGGCGGACCGACCCCGTGCCTCTGACGTCGCAATCGCACGCGGCGGTTTCCGCCACGTCGAGAATTGCGACTCCGCATATCCAATTTGCGACCGGAGGTGTTCAGCCCCTAGGATTCAGCAGGACGCCGACGGCGGGCAGGTCGTCTTGCGGGCTGGCCTGGGCCTTGCGGTATTCGCCCGGGGCAAAGCCGCGTTCCGCCTTTAGCACCCGCGCCAGGTGGGTGCCGTCGCAGAACCCGGTGGCCAGCCCGATCTCGGCCACCGGATCATCCGTGTTGCGCAGTTTCTGAAGGGCGCGATCCAGCCGGATGTCCAGATAGACCTTGGAGGGCGGCTGCCCCAGGTCGGCCAGGACACGCCGTTCCAGCGTCCGCCTGCCGACCCCCAGTTGCCGGGCGAGCGCAGCAATCGACAGCGGCACCTCGATGTTCTGCTGCATGCGCAGGATCGCGCGTTTCACCAGGTCGTCCTTGGGGGCGCGCGCCGTCTGCTGGCCCGGCTGGGCCTCGTCCCCGCGCAGGGCCTCGTCGATCATCATGATGTTGAGGCTTTTGATGGCCGCGGACTGCCCGACATGACGCGAGACCAGAAAGGCCGCAAGGTGGGCCGAGCCGTGCCCGCCGGAACAGGTCAGCCGATCCCGATCGACGACGAAGATCTGGTCCGAGACCGGCTGGACCGCGTCGAAACGATTGACGAAATCCTGATGGTGGAACCAGCTGACGCAACAGCGATAGCCATCCAGCAACCCGGCCTCGTGAAGCAGGAAGACCCCGGTGCACAGGCCCACAACCGGCGTTCCGGCCTCGGCCCGCGCGCTCAGAAAGGCGCTTTCCGCCCGGCTCAACGCGGGCTTGTCGCTCATCACGCCGCCGACCACGACGATGTAATCGAACTTGCCCGCCCGGCGCAGCGAGGTGTCCGGCGTGACACGCACCCCGCAACTGGACCGCACCGGGGTCATCGTGTCCGACAGAACCGCCCAATCGCAGAGGATGGGCCGCGACATGTCCGCCTCGTCCGCGGCCAGCCGCAGGACGTCGACGAAGTTGGCAAAGGCGGACAGGGTGAATCTGTCGGCCAGCAGAAAGGCGACGCTCAGCCGCTTGCGTGGTGCAGCCGCGGGCGGTGTCGATCCGGTGCGTTCGGGCATGGCGCAAACCTGCAGGTTGGATGGCGCAATCATACCGACGTGCCGCGCAAGACGCCAGTAGGTCTGCGCGGCAGTATTCCCCAGAGGTGCCGACCATGACCCATTTCAGTGCCTTCAGCCTGCTGAAGAACGCCTTGACCGGCCACAAGGCCTGGACCGAGCAATGGCCCGACAGCCAGCCCAAGAAAGAATACGACGTGATCATCGTCGGCGCGGGCGGTCATGGTCTGGGCGCGGCCTATTACCTGGCGAAGCAGCACGGCATCACCAATGTCGCGGTGATCGACAAAGGGTGGCTGGGGGGCGGCAACACTGGCCGCAACACCACGATCATCCGGTCGAACTATCTCTATGACGAGAGTGCGCGCCTCTACGATCACGCGGTCGACCTGTGGGAAAACCTCAGCCAGGATCTGAACTACAACGTCATGTATTCGCGTCGCGGCGTGTTGATGCTGGCGCACAACGTGCATGACGTCCAAAGCTTCAAGCGGCACATTCACGCCAACCGCCTGAACGGTGTCGACAACCGCTGGCTCACCCCGCAGGAGTGCAAGGACTACTGCCCGCCGCTGAACATCTCGCAGAACGCGCGTTACCCGGTCATGGGCGGCGCCCTGCAGGAACGCGCGGGGACAGCGCGGCACGATGCGGTGGCCTGGGGCTATGCCCGTGGCGCCGCCATGCGCGGCGTCGACATCATCCAGAACTGCCCGGTCACGGCGATCCGCCGCAACGCGGACGGATCGGTTGCCGGTGTCGAGACCGCCAAGGGGTTCATCAAGGCCAAGAAGGTCGCGGTCTCGGCCGCCGGGCATACCTCTGTCGTGATGGAAACCGCCGGTGTCCGCCTGCCGCTGGAAAGCTACCCGCTGCAGGCGCTGGTCAGCGAGCCGATCAAGCCGATCTTCCCCTGTGTCGTCATGTCGAACGCGGTGCACGCCTATATCAGCCAGTCCGACAAGGGCGAACTGGTGATCGGGTCGGGCACTGACCAATACACGTCCTACAGCCAGCGCGGCGGCCTGCCGCTGATCGAACATACCGTCGCAGCGATCACCGAGGTCTTCCCGATCTTCAACCGGATGCGGATGCTGCGCAAATGGGGCGGCATCGTGGATGTGACCCCGGACCGGTCCGCCATCATCTCCAAGACGCCGGTCGACGGACTCTATGTCAACTGCGGCTGGGGCACCGGCGGGTTCAAGGCGACGCCGGGCGCGGCGCATACCTTTGCCTGGACCATCGCCAAGAACGAACCGCACCCGATCAACGCGCCCTTCACGATGGAACGATTCCGCACCGGGCGCCTGATCGACGAAGCCGCCGCCGCGGCTGTGGCTCACTGAGGATATCGACATGCTTCTGATCCATTGCCCCTATTGCGACGAGACGCTGCCCGAGGCCGAGTTCACCTATGCCGGCCAGGCGCATGTCATCCGCCCCGAGGATCCCTCTGGCCAGAGTGACGACCAGTGGCAGGAATTCCTGTTCATCCGTGAAAACCCCAAGGGGCCGCATTACGAACGCTGGCGGCATTTCCACGGCTGCGGACGGTTCTTCAACGCCGTGCGCGACACCGTTTCGGACAAGTTCCTGACCACCTACAAGGCGGGTGCCCCGCGCCCCGACCTCTCCAGCCTGACGGAGGGCCTGAAATGAGCCAGTTTCGCGTTGCGGGAAAAGGCCGCGTCGACACCGGGCGGCCTGTCACGTTCACCTTCGACGGCAAGTCCTACAAGGGCGCGCAGGGCGACACGGTCGCCTCGGCGCTGCTGGCGAATGGCGTGCACCTGATGGGCCGGTCGTTCAAGTATCACCGCCCACGCGGCGCCGTCGCCGCCGGATCGGAAGAGCCGAACGCCCTGATCGGCACCCGTCGCGGCAAGGGCCGGTTCGAGCCGAACACGCGCGCCACCGTGCAGGAAATCTGGCAGGGGTTGGAGACGACCTCGCAGAACAAGTACCCCAGCCTGAAATGGGACATCGGCGCGGTCAACGACGCCGCCTACATGCTGTTTTCGGCGGGTTTCTACTACAAGACCTTCATGTGGCCCAAGAATTTCTGGCACAAGGTCTATGAGCCCTTCATCCGCGCGGCTGCCGGTCTGGGTGTCTCGCCGACCGAGGAAGACCCGGATCACTACGCCTCGCGCTACCTGCATTGCGACGTTCTGATCGTTGGGGCCGGTCCGTCCGGTCTTGCCGCCGCCCGCGCGGCAGCGGTGGACGGGCTGAAGGTCGTGCTGGTGGATGAAAACGCCGAGGTGGGCGGAACGCTGCTGTCCGAGCCGCAGGCGCAGATCGACGGAAACCCCGCCTGGGACTGGCTGGCGGCAGAAGCCGCGGCGCTGAAGGACCTTGGTGTGCGGATCATGACCCGGACCACGGCCATCGGTTATTACCATCAGAACATGATCGGCATGGTCGAAAAGCTGACCGACCACCTGCCGGACCTGCCCACTGACACGCCGCGCGAACGCATGTGGCGGGTGCGGGCGCGGCAGGTCGTGCTGGCGCAGGGCGCGCTGGAAAAGCCGCTGGTTTTCCACGGGAATGACCGCCCCGGGGTGATGCTGGCTGGATCGGCCCAGACCTACCTGAACCGATACGGGGTTCTGGTCGGCAAGAAGCCGGTTGTCCTGACCGCGCATGACTCTGCCTGGTATGCGGCCTTCGACCTCGCCGATGCGGGGGCCCGTGTGCAGGCTATTGTCGACACGCGCGACACCGTTCGCGACGATCTGCTGGCCGGTGCGCGGGAACGCGGCATCAAGGTCAAGCTGGCGCACACGGCCACCGGAACCACCGGGCGCCTGAGGGTCAATTCCCTGCGCGTGAACCCGGTCAAGGGCGGCACGGTCGGCGATGGCTACACCATCGCCTGCGATGCCGTGCTGATGTCCGGCGGTTGGACGCCATCGCTGCACCTGTTCTCGCACACCAAGGGCTCGCTGGCCTGGGACGACGACCTGACCACCTTCCTGCCCAAGGATACGCCCGAGGACTGCGTGATCGCGGGCGCAAGCCGTGGCCTCTGGGGTATCGAGGCGGCGCTGAACGACGGCGCCGCGAAGGGGCGCGAGGTGGCTAACGCGCTGGGCAGGGCACCTGCGGAACTGGTCTATGCCGTCGCGGCGGACCGCCCCGGCACCGGCATCACCCACAAGGAACTGCCGACCGATCGCAGCCCGGGCAAGGCCAAGGCCTTTGTCGACTACCAGAACGACGTCACCGCCAAGGACCTGCGGCTGGCCGTGCGCGAGGGGATGCGTTCGATCGAGCACGTCAAGCGCTACACCACCAACGGCATGGCGACCGACCAGGGCAAGATGTCCAATATCAACGGGTTGAACATCGCCGCCGACGCGCTGGGCAAGAAGCAGCCACAGGTGGGCCTGACCACCTTCCGGCCGCCCTATACGCCCACCTCCTTCGGGGCCTTCGCGGGTTACCACAGGGGGGAACACTTCGAGGTGACGCGCAAGACCCAGATCGACGGTTGGGCCGAGGAAAACGGCGCTGTCTTCGAACCCGTCGGCCAATGGCGCCGCGCTTGGTACTTCCCAAAGGCGGGCGAGGACATGGACGCCGCCGTGCGCCGCGAATGCGTCGCCACGCGCAAATCCTTGGGTATTTTCGATGCTTCCACGCTGGCCAAGATCGAGGTCAAGGGGCCGGATGCGGTCGAATTCATGAACCGCATGTACACCAACCCCTGGACCAAGTTGGCCCCGGGCCGCTGTCGCTATGGCCTGCTCTGCGGCGATGATGGCTTCATCCGCGATGACGGCGTGATCGGCCGTCTGTCGGACGACTGCTTTCACGTCACCACGACGACAGGCGGCGCCGCGCGGGTTCTGAATATGATGGAGGACTACCTCCAGACCGAATGGCCCGAACTGGATGTCTGGTTGACCTCCACCACCGAGCAATGGTCGACCATCGCGCTGAACGGCCCCAACGCGGCCAAGCTTCTGGCGCCGTTGGTCGAGGGCGTGGACCTGACCGACGAGGCCTTTCCGCACATGTCCTGCCGGACATGCACGGTGGCGGGCATGCCAGCGCGGCTGTTCCGGATCAGCTTTACCGGCGAAATCGGCTTCGAGGTCAATGTGCCCGCACCGATGGGCCGCAAGCTGTGGGAGACCCTCTGGGAAGCGGGTCAGCAGTACGACATTTGCGCCTATGGCACGGAAACCATGCACGTCCTGCGCGCCGAGAAGGGCTATATCATCGTCGGCCAGGACACCGATGGAACGGTGACCCCCTACGATGCCGGAATGGGCTGGGCCGTGGGCAAGAAAAAGCCCGATTTCGTCGGCATGCGCGGGTTGACGCGGCCAGACCTTGTCGCGCCGGGGCGCAAACAGTTGGTCGGCCTGCTGACCGACGACCAGTCAAAGCTGGAGGAAGGCGCGCAGATCGTCTTTGACCCCAACCAGCCGGTGCCGATGAAAATGGTGGGGCATGTGACATCGTCCTATCACTCGGACGCGGCGGGCCGTCCCATCGCGCTGGCCCTGGTCGAAGGCGGGCACGACAAGATGGGGGGTACCGTCCATATCCCGATGCCCGACCGCACCATCGCGGCAAAGATCACCTCGACGGTTTTCGTCGATCCCGAAAACGCCCGTCTGAAGATCTGAGGAGCCTGTCATGAACGCACCGATTTCCTCTTTCACGCCCTCGGTCCTCGCTGAAAGCGCGGCAGCACGGGTCAGCCTGACCGCGCCTTGTGCACGGATGTCCCTGCGGGCGCGCGGTGATCTTGCGCCGCTCAATACGGCGCTGGGGCTGACGCTGCCTGTCCGGATCGGTCAGCGCGCGCAGGCCGGCGATTGCCAGGCACTCTGCCTGGGGCCTGACGAATGGATGCTACAGGCCCCCGAGACACTGGCGCCGGGCATTCAGGCGGCCTGCGACGATGTTTACGGCGTGCTGCCGCATAGCTTGGTCGACGTGTCGGGGCGCGAAGTGACCTTTGCGCTGGATGGGCCACGCGCCGTGGATCTGCTGACGCTGGGGATGCCTCGCAATCCCGACAGTATCGCCGTGGGCGAGGGGCGCCGGATCAACTTCGACGGGGTGACGGTTGTGCTGTGGCGCGATGGTGAAACCGCTTTCCGCATGGACGTCTGGCACAGCTTCGCGCCGCACTTGCTGCACCTGCTGGAGACCGGCGTAAGAGAACTGGCCGCCGAAGCGGCCTGACCCGCGCCAACCGGCGCGCCGGGAAACGGGAAAGGGCGGCCCAGGGGCCGCCCTTCTTTCGTTGGATATCTGCCCGGTCCGCGCGGCCTCAGATGTCCTTGACCAGTCGCAACGCGTCATAGATCGCCGCGTGCGTGTTGCGGGCGCTGACGGCGTCTCCGATGCGGAACAGTTGAAAGCCATCTACGGGTCCGCGGGTCACGGCCTGCGGCTGGCCGCCGATCAGCGCATCGTAATCGACGGCCCCACCGTTCGAGGACAGCGGTTTCAGGTCGAAATACAGCTCGTCCATCGGCAGCGTGCCATAGTTCACCACCACCTGATCATAACGCTTCTCGGACTTGAGGTCGCTGTAATCCGTGCCGATCACGGCCTTCAATTCGTTGCCGTCGCGGGCCACGTCCAGAAGGCGGCGGGTGACGGTAAAGGTCACGTCCTTGTCCTGCAACGCACGCATGTAGGGCACCAGGTTCATCGCCATGATGTCTGGCGCAAAGGTCCGGTCCGGGGTCATGACCTCGACCGTGGCACCGGCGTTGGCGGCGACCTCGGCGGCCATCAGGCCCGGGTGATCGCCGCTTTCGTCGTAGACCAGCACGTTCTGGCCGGGTTTCACGTCGCCTGCGATGATGTCCCATGCGGTGACGACCAGGTCCTGCTCCTTGCCGCTCTCGAAGAGTTCGGTGTTGGGCATGCCGCCGGTGGCGACGATCACCACGTCGGGGTTCAGCGCGGTCACGTCCTCGGCCTCGGCCCAGGTGTTGAAATGAAATTCGACGTCCCGCGCCGCACATTGCGCCATGCGCCAGTCGATGATCGAGATCATCTCGCGCCGGCGCGGGTTCTGCGCGGTCAGGCGGACCTGGCCACCGGGATCCGGCTGGGCCTCGAACACCGCCACGTCATGGCCGCGCTCGGCGGCGACCCGCGCGGCCTCCAGCCCGGCGGGACCGGCCCCGACGATCACGACCTTCTTGCAGGTCTCGGCACGGGAGATCGTGTGGGGCATGGTCAATTCGCGCCCGGTCGCCGCGTTGTGGATGCACAGCGCCTCTCCGGCGGCGTAGATCCTGTCGAGGCAATAGGTGGCGCCGACGCAGGGACGGATGTCATCCTCACGCCCTTCGATGATCTTCTTGACCACATGCGGATCGGCCATGTGGGCCCGGGTCATGCCGACCATGTCCAGCAGCCCTGCCGCGACGGCGTGGCGTGCGGTGGCCACGTCGGGGATCTTGGCGGCGTGGAAAGTGGGCATGCCGGTGGCCTTCCTGACCGCGCCGGCAAAATCCAGGTGCGGCGCGTTCTTCATGCCCTGCACCGGGATCACGTCGGTCATGGCCGGGTCGGTGTGAATGCGGCCGCGAATGACGTTCAGAAAGTCGACCTTGCCCCCGGCGGCGAGCCGTTTCGAAATCTCGAGGCCTTCCTCGGGGGTGATCCCGCCTGCTTCTGCCTCGTCGGCGGTATAGCGCAGACCAACGATGAATTCCTTGCCCACCCGTTTGCGGATGCCGTCCAGCACGTCGTCCAGCAATTGCATCCGCGACTCGAGCGTCCGACCGCCATAGGGGCCTTCCAGGTCATTGGTGAGCGGCGACCAGAACTGGTCGAGCAGGTGGCCGTAGACCTGCAATTCGACCCCATCCATGCCGCCGGCCTGCATTCGTTCCGTGGCATCGGCGAAATCCGCGATGATGCGCTCGATGTCCCAGTCCTCGGCCAGTTTGGGAAATGCGCGGTGCGCCGGTTCGCGGTGCTTGGAGGACGAAACGGAAGGCAGCCAGTCGCCCTTGTTCCAGGCGGTGCGTCGGCCAAGGTGCGTCAGCTGGATCATCACCGCGCTGCCGTGTTCGTGACAGGCATCCGTCAGGTTGCGGATCCAGGGCACGACCTCGTCCTTGTAGGCGAGAATGTTGTTGAAGACAGGGGGGCTGTCCTTAGACACGGCGGCCGATCCGGCCGTCATCGTCAGCGCCACTCCCGCCTTCGCCCGTTCCGTGTGATAGGCGGCATAGCGCTCCTTGGGCATCCCGTCCTCGGGGTAGGCCGGTTCGTGGCTGGTGGTCATGATGCGGTTGCGCAGCGTCAAGTGCTTGAGCTTGTAGGGCTGCAGAAGAGGGTCGTTGGACATGGGGCCTCCGCGGGTTGACGGGGCAGCGATGCACGGAATGTTCACCTGTGTCAAGTTTGTGTTCATCGGTGTCGAGTTTTCTTGTGACACCCCGATCGCGCTGTTAGAAGATCCGTCATGACACAGGAGACAGACGAGAGTTCGAAAGGGTGGCGCGGATCGCGTGAGCTATGGCTCGACGCGGCGAGAGAGGCCTTTATCGGATCGGGCATAGATGCGGTGAAGATCCAGCCGCTGGCCAGCAAGCTTGGCCTATCGCGGACCAGTTTTTACTGGTTCTTCGACGACCGGGAGGCCCTGCTGCAGGCGCTGCTGGACGATTGGGACAGGATCAACACTCGCTGCCTTGTCCAGGCGACCGAAGGTTTTGCAGAGACCATCACGGAGGCCGCGCTTTCGGTGATCGGGACATTCCTGCCCGGGGGCGGGTTCGAGCCCCGGCTGGACCTGGCAGTGCGGGGGTGGGCGCATCAGTCCGACGCCATCGCCGCCAAGGTGAACACCGCGGACGAGCTGCGCCTGTCGGCCATCCGGGCGATGTTCGAAAGGTTCGGCTATGATCCGGGCGAAGCGGATGTTCGAGCGCGCACGATGTACCTGGTGCAGATCGGCTATATCTCGATGCAGGTGCAGGAGGATGTCGGCCTGCGCCTGGCGCGGATCCCCAACTATGTAAAGACCTTCACCGGACAGGCGCCCGATGCGCGCGAACTGGCGCGATTCGAGGCACGGTACGGGGATGCGGATCTGGCCGGATAGAGGGTGTTCAGGGCAGGTTCTCGCGGAAATAGATTTCAAGCCGCAGGGGGCGCGGTTGCGCTTCGGGCTGTGGGAGCGCCCGGATCGCGGCGTCGATCAACAGGTCCGGATCCTGGTCGAAAACGGCGTCCATGCTGCCCTCCAGCAGGGCGCGGCGCGTGTCCGGGGTCAGGTCGTGACCGATGAAAGTGACAGCCATCCTGTCACGCTCGCGAAGGGCGCGGCTGATCCCGCTGGAAGATCCGCCCACGTTGTAGATGCCCACAAGGTCCGGCGCCTGTTCCAGCAGGGCGAGCGTGTGACGATAGTTCTCGCCCCCGTCGTCATGCCCCTCGCGCATGCCGATCACGCGCAGGTGCGGGAACATCTCTTCCTGGATGCTGAGAAAGCCTGCCTCGCGTTCCGAACGGGCGCGGTGGTGGCGTGACCCGGCCACCAGCGCCACGGCCCCCGTGTCCACATGCGCCAGGCGTCCGATCAGCAGGCCGGCCGTCCGACCGACGGCGCGATTGTCCAGTCCGAGGTGCGCGACGCCGGGCAAGGTGCCCAGGTCCGACACGATGGTGACAAGCCGGGTTCCCCCGGCGGCGACCTCAAGAGTGGCTTCGCGCACTTCCGGGTGTTCAATCGCGAAAAAGGCGATGGCATCGGCCCAGGCCGCGTTCTTGCGCAACGCTGTGGCCAGCGCGGTGGCGTCGAAACTGTCGATGAAGAAACAGCGCAGGAAGGGGTCGTTGATCCCGGTCCGTCCGACCCGCGCCTTCACCCATTCGTCCAGCAGACGCAGATAGGGATTTGACCCCGCAGGCAGCAGCATGACCACGGTCAAGGGGCGTTCCGCGCCTTAAAGTTCCGCGTCCTCGGCCGCGAGGAACCCGATCTCGCGGGCAATTTCCAAGACCCTCCCGCGCGTGCGCTCCTTGACGCACTTGCGGCGGTTGATGACCCGGTCGACCGTCGCCAGCGAAACGCCTGCGCGTGCGGCAATGTCGGCAAGCTGCGGTTTCGTGCTGTCCGTCATGCTGTGCTCTTTTTGACGGACCTCAAAACCCGTCATTTCATATCCTTTGGCGAAAGGTGCCGAATATCCATAACCTTGGTCAACTCTGTTGAAATCATGAATTTGGGCGCATCCAAGGCATGATGAAACATCAAAACCCATCATTATCCGGGAGGAGGCCCGATGCTGAAGTCCCGAGGATTGACCCGCCGCAGCCTGTTGGCCACCGGCGCCGGTGCCTTGGCCATGCCGTTTCTGGCGCGTCCCGGCCTTGCCGCAACGACCCTGCGCTATGGCCACAACAACGAGGTCGCCTCTGTCGCGGGCGCGCAGGCTGACTGGTTCGCCGAGGCGCTGGGCCAGAGCTCGGGCGGCGACATCTGCGTGCAAGTCTTCCCCAACAGCCAGCTGGGCAAGCTGCAGGAACTGGCAGAGGCGGTGTCGCTGGGCACCATCGCCTTTTCGCATAACACTGCCGGCGCGCTGGGGTCGCTGTACCAACCCTTTGCGGGGCTCGACACGCCGTAGCTGTACCGTGACGTCGACCACCTGATGAAGGTGACGGATGTCGAAAGCCCGGTCATGAAGGAGCTGAACGAGGGCCTGATCGCTACCGCCAATGTGCGGGTGATCTACGCCCACTACTTTGGCCGCCGGAACCTGACCTGCAACAAGGCGGTCATGTCGCCCGGGGACCTGGCTGGGACAAAAATCCGCGCCGTACCATTCCCGATCTACACCACGGCGGTCGAGGGCATGGGCGCCGTTGTCGTGCCGGTCGACTGGTCCGAGGTGCCCACCGCGCTGGCCACCGGCGTCGTGCCAGGGCAGGAAAACCCCGTCAACGTGGTGCTGAACGTCAAGCTCTATGAGGTCCAGTCGCACCTGATGCTGACCGGCCACATGTCCAACGCCGAGGTCGTCGTGATGAACGAGGACGTCTGGCAGAGCCTCGACACCACGCAAAAGGACGCAGTGCGCGAAGCTGCCGAGCAGACCCGCCAAAAGGCGATTAGGGCGATCCTCGACGACGAAGACGCCGAGACCCAGAAGCTGCGCGACCTTGGCATGACCGTGATCGGCGCCGAGGATGGTCTGCAACTGGATGCCTTCCGCGCCTCGGTCAGCAAGCTGGTCGACGAACGTTTTGGCGCCGAATACGGCGATCTTTACAAGAAGATCGCGGCGGTCGCCTGATGCCGTGCATCGAACCGGGCCGTGCGATCCTCGCGCGGTTCGCCCGTATCGGGGTCACGCTGGGCATGGGCCTGCTGGTGCTGATGGCCGTCCTGGTCGTGACGCAGGTGGCCGCGCGCAACTTCTACGACCTGGGGTTGCCCTGGGCGGACGAACTGGCGCGGTTCTCCGGCATCGGGCTGGTGTTTCTTTCCGTGCCCTGTCTCGCCGGGCGGCATGTGCTGGTCTCGGTCTCTATGCTGCCCGATGCCTCGCCGCCGGGGGCGCGCAAGGTCATGCATCTGATCGGGGACATCGCCACGCTGGGGTTTGCCGCGCTGATGCTCTGGAGCTTCGCCGAATTTCTGCCGCGCGCGGGTAAGTTCCTGACACCTGCGATGCGCGTGCCCAACTGGGTCTACTACAGTCTCGCGCTGACGGGCAGCCTGTTCCTCTTGGCCGTTGCCCTGCACAGTGTTGCTCGCACCCTGACCGGACGCGCCCCGACCGACCCCTACCACGATCCCAGGGACGATAGCAGACTGCCCACATGAGCCTCATTCTCGTCGCCCTGTTTCTCGCACTGCTGGCCGTCGGCGCGCCGATCTCGGTTTGCCTCGGACTGTCCTCGGCCGTCGTGATCGTGATGCAGGGGCTGCCCATCGCGGTCCTGTCACAGCGTTTCCTGAACGCGCTCGACAGTTTGCCCCTGCTGGCGGTCCCAATGTTCATCCTTGCCGCCAACCTGTTGAACGCCACCGGCGTGACGACGCATCTGTTCGACCTGGTGCGGATGATCCAGCCCTTTCAGGAAAAGGTCTTCGTCGAACGTGCTCATCTCTCCATGTCCTCGTTCAGCATCTCCAGCAGCGAGGCTTCGATCTGCCCTGCACAGTAGACATCCGCGCAATCGGCCCAGTCGTCGCGCAGACGCATCAGCGCGGGCAAGCTGGCAACGCGGTCCGCCAATGCGCCCAATACCGGCGCGGTATCTTGCAGCAGGGGCCGAAGGGGCGGTAGCCGATCGGCCATCGTGTGCCACAGTGCCGCCAGTACGAGATCGGCGAGGCCCGGCGACCCTGCGCCGGAGATGAAACCTCCCGATACCGTGACCCCTGTTTCCGTCACCAGCCATTCGTGCCCTTGCATCCAGCGTGGCAAGCGGTCGCCCCGGAAGGCGGTCCATGTGTCGCGCGTCCACATGGTGGCGCCGTGATGGCAGGTGATCTCAAGCAGGATGTCCGAGGCATCGCAGAGCAGCCGCAATTCCAGGTCCGGGTCATGCGACAGACCGTGTTTGCGTCCCAGGTACATGCAGATGGCCGGCATCTGCGACAGGGCCCGACCTGCGTCATGGTCGATCAGCACGGGCGGACCGATGAAGGGTGTCGGCTGGTCCTCGGGGCGGGCGGTCTTTGCGGTCAGAACGGCATCAAAGGCCGGCTCGTCCCACTCCGCCCCCGCCTGGGCGAGGATGAAGCGCGGAACATGGCCCCGAAAGGGGATGGGCCAATAGAGTAGCGTGTAGGACATGGAACAGCCTCCGATCATCGAGCCGAGGTTATGCCGATTCCACCTGCCGGGCCATCCTCGGGGCGCGCGGATACAGGTATTGCGGTTGACCGCCGCCCGCGCCCGTATGGCGACGCGCGGACTGGTGCAGCGGGGCCGGGTCTGGCAGGATCGCGGCGACGGATTTTGCGGGTGGTCACGACGTGGCGCGGATGATCGGAAGATGCGGATGGTGACAGGGCGGCACGGGGCAAGGCGCGCAGCATGGCTGCCATGATGGCGCCCCCGCCCGTCGAGGTTGCCGATGTTGTCGTCGGGTATCCGCCGGCGGCACGGGCGCACTTTATGCAGCTGCGCATGGTGATCCTTGACGAGGCCGAAAACCTCTCTGTGGGACCCTTGACCGAGACCCTCAAATGGGGCGAGCCGGCCTTCCTGACGGCGGCGACCGGTGCGTGCACGACCCTGCGCCTTGCCTGGAAACCGAAGGTGCCGGAGGTTTTGCAGTTGCTGGTGCACTGCCAGACTTCGCTGGTCACGACTTGGCGAGACCACTTTCCAGAACTGACTGCCGAAGGCAACCGCGCCCTGCACCTGCCCCTGGCCGAGCCGTTGCCCGTATCGGCCCTGCGGATCTGCATTGCCGGGGCGCTGAGCTATCACAGGCGTTGACGATCTTCCCGCCGCGCGAGGTGAGAGCACTTGCACCCTTGTGACCGGACCCGCATGGTCCGCCCCGCAAGGGCAGGCAGGAGGGTGATCATGCGGATCGTGATTTTCGGTGTCGGTGCGGTCGGCGGTGTCATCGGGGCGGCGCTTGCCCTCACCGGGCACGAGGTGATCGGCATTGCGCGCGGGCGGCGGCTGGCAGCGATGCGGGAAAAGGGGCTGTTGCTGCGTGGTCACAAGGGCGAAAAGCGGGTGCCGCTAAAGCTGGTCGAACAGGCGACAGAGCTGACCCCGCGCGACGACGACGTGATCCTGCTGGCGACAAAGAGCCAGGACAGCGCTGCGGCGCTGGGCGACCTGCGCGCCGCCGGGTATGTCTTGCAGCCGGTCTTCTGCATGCAGAACGGTGTCGCGAACGAGGATCTGGCCTTGCGGTTCTTCGACAACGTGCATGGAATCAACGTGATGCTGCCCGCCGAGTACATCGCGGCGGATGAGGCGATCTGTTTCGGACGCCCCAACTACGGCGTCTTCGACATCGGCCGCTATCCGGGTGGCTGCGATGCGGCGGACAAGACGTTGGCCGATGCACTGACGGGGGCGGGCATCCGGTCGTTCGCCACGGCGACCGTCATGGAAAACAAGTACGGCAAGCTGATCGTCAACCTGGGCAACATCGTCGAGGCGGTCTTGGGGCGGGGCGTGAAGGCGCCCGAGATCACGTCCGCCCTGCGTCAGGAGGCCGAAACCGTGTTCCGGGCCGCGGGCCTGTCCTGGCAGGACATGGGCGAGGGCGACCCGCGTCGCGGCACACTGCTTGAAATTGCGCCGATCGAGGGCTTGGACCGCGCGGGCAACTCCACCACCCAGAGCTTTCTGCGGGGGGCGGGCGCGGTCGAGACGGACTACCTCAACGGCGAGGTGGCATTGATTGCCCGGCGCAACGGTGGCCATGCGCCCCTGAACGCGGCCATAACTTCGATTGCTGCCCGACTCGCGCGTGGCGGTGCGGCGGTGGGGGCGATGACGCCGGAGGCCCTGGCCGCCGAACTGGGAATATGAGTCAGAACGCCGTGAAATACTCCGCCTGCTCCCATTCCGAAATCGTCGACAGGTAACGCTCCCACTCGGCCCGCTTGAGACGAGCCAGGTAGGCAACCGTTTCTTCGCCCAGTGCCTCTCGGTACATCCGTGACCCTTCGAAGGCGGCAATCGCCTCGCCGAGGGTGGTGGGCAAATGTTCTGCCCTGTTGTCGTAGGGGTTCTCAAGCGCGGCTGGGGCACGGTGTCCGGCCTCGATCCCGTCGACCCCTGACAGGATCTGGAAGGCCAGCGCGAAATAGGGGTTTGCGGCACTGTCGGCCACACGGTTCTCGACCCGGCTGGCCGCGTCCCCGGGCGCCATCAGAGCGCGCAGCATGGCGCCCCGGTTGTCAGCGCCCCAGCCGATCCGGTTCGGCGCAAGCTGGTAGGGCGCATAGCGCTTGTACCCGTTCACCGTGGGCGTCGTCGCGATGCAGGAGGCGCGCGCATGGGCCAGAAGACCGCCGATCCAGCCGAAAGCGACGTTCGTCAGCGCGCCGTCCACCTCGGGGATCAGCAGGTTGCGTCCGTCCATGTCTGTCACGCTCTGGTGGATGTGCCAGCCATTGGCGGCGGCGTTTTCCAACCGTGGCTTGGCCATGAAAGAGGCAAGGTAGCCTTCGCGTGCGCAGACCTCTTTGACCATCGTGCGAAACAGCACCGCGCGGTCGGCAATCGTCAGCGGGTCATCGGCGGCAAAGGTGAACTCGAACTGGCTTGGCCCCATTTCGACCTCGACAGAGAGCACAGGCAGGCCCATCGCCTCGGCGCTACGCCGGAGAAGGTCGAGGAGCGGCTCGGCGGCATCGTAGCGGGTCTCGGTGAGATATTGCCAGCCCTGGTTCACGCCGCGCGTCAACGGCGGGCGTGGCGGCATGGTGGCGTCGGCATGGTCCAGCGCGGGTTCCACCGGCTCGAACACCTGGAACTCGACCTCGAGGCCCATGACGGCCTTCATGCCGCGCGTCGCCAGCCGGTCGATGGCCCCTTGCAGAAGCGTCTGGGGAACGAAGGGAAGCGTGCGACCGTCGGTGCGCAGCACCCGGCAGAGGATCATCGCCGAATGCGGCGCATGGGGCAGGGGGCAGAAGGTTTCGACCCGGGGAACCAGCAACAGGTCGCTGGCGCCTGACATCGGCGTGTCGCCTGTCTCGGACCAGATCGGAAAGACCGTCCGGTGCGACAGGTCCTTGAGCAGGAGCGTAGAGGGCACCCGCAGACCGGATTTCAGCGCCCCTTCCAGCCCGCGCCGCGTGACCGTCTTGCCGCGCAGGATACCATGGGCATCGGCAAAGAGCATGCGCAGGGTCTCGATCCCCTCGGCATCGACCCGCGCCATCAACTCTGCGGCGGCCTCGGGCTGCAACAGCCCGTCGCGGCACAGCCGGCCCTGCGCCAGGTGGTCCCGCATCAGAGCCCCGCGTCCCAGGGACAGGCGTCGCGCCGTTCGGCATCGGCGCGCAGGCTGGCCGCGTCCCAATCGGCGCTGTCGGCAATCGCATCGTTGGACAGCGGTCCCCGGATCGTGGCGGGATCAACGGCGCCCCGCATCGGCAGCGCGCTTTCCTCGCCTTTCTCCAGCGCGTCCATCGCGGCGCGCAGCATCCGGCGATAGCGGACGATGCCCACGTCGGTCTTGCCCAGGTGTTCGTCGGTGCGGTCCTGGATCGGCCCCATGCTCTCGACCGCCCACTGGTCATGCACGTTGATGTCCAGCCCCATGCCGGTATAGGTCTCGCGCGCCTGTTCCTCGGGGTCATAGCCGTAGTCGTTGCGCTTGTTCTTCCGCGGCGCGTAGTCCGGCAGGCGGTGTTCCTTCAGCCGTTGTTCGCGCATCAGCTCCTTGTTCACCGGTTTGTCGAAGCTGGTGAACATCGAGTACCAATAGCAGTTTTCGTCGTCGATGGGCACATGCCATTGGGTGATCGTCATCTCGCGGCTCATCGGGATGCAGATCGCCTCGGGGAAGATCTGGTTGGTCACGCGCACATGGGTCAGCCCGTTTTCCATGTGCCGCAGTGCGGTCAGTTTCAGGCCAAACTCCGTTTCCTCGACTCGGATCTCGGGGCGCGGATAGTCGCGCAACAGCTTGGTCATGGGGATGTTGGTATCCGCCGCGCTGTCGCGGAACTGCTTGCCGTAGCTGTCCTTTGGGTCCTCGTCTTCCAGGAAGCGGTGGAGAAAGGACGCGTGGGCCGGGTCGATGCCGACTTCCAACGCCTGCAGCCAGTTGCACTCCCACAGTCCCTTGAAGGCAAAGACATGGGTGTCGGGCGCGCGGAAACAGTCAAAGTTCGGCAGCGGCGGAGGGTCGCCGGGGCCCATGTAGGCAAAGACGATGCCGTTGCGTTCCACCAGCGGATACGCCGGTGTGCGGATCTGTTCATGCATTTTCGAGCCCTCGGGCTCTCCGGGTTGTTCGACGCATTGCCCGGTCCGGTCGAAATGCCATCCGTGGAAAGGGCAACGCAACCCGTTGTCCTCGCGCCGACCGTAACACAGGTCGGCGCCGCGGTGCGGGCAATGCCGCCCGATCAGGCCCAGTTCCCCCGCGTTATCCCGAAACAGCACCAGCTTTTCGCCCAGCAGGGTGACCGGCACGACGGGGCGGGGGCCTTTCAGCTCATCGCTCAGGGCGGCAGGCTGCCAGTAGCGGCGCAGGACTTGGCCCGCGGGCTGATCCCGCCCCACCCTCGTCAATCGATCATTGAGCTCCTGACTGATCATGCCGCTCTCCTCCCACGTTCTGGCTGTCTGCTTTCGGCCGGAGTTTGGCGGTTAGGTGGTTGGGGCGTCAAGATAAACGCCGCCCGTGGCAGGGGTGCCGCAGGGTCAAGATCGCTCGCCCGGCAAGGGTGTGGATCCGCACCGGAGGTCGGGCGGAGCCGGGCCTGTGGCCCGCCGGACACATTCCACGCCGCTGGTTTTCTGCGCTCGACGTGACAGGCCGGCGCGCCTAGGGTATCGGCTGATCCAAACACCTGAATGGACAGGATAATGTACGCAGAGCCAGCATGCGGCCCGGAAAGGCAGTCGGGCGGGGCAGCAGAGGATCCGCTGCGCGATCGGTCCGGGCTGACGCTGGTCGTTGATCTCGACGGGACGCTGCTGCGTAGCGACATGCTGTACGAGAGCTTCTGGACCGCGTTCGGCCGCGACTGGACAGTGGCCCTGACCGCCATGCGGGCCCTGACCCGGGGGCGTGCGGCGCTGAAACAGCGGCTTGCCGAAACCGCCCGGCTGGAACCGGCGACCCTGCCTTTCGACAGCGACGTGCTGGCTTATATCCAGGCCTGGCGTGAAAAGGGCGGGCGCACCGCGCTTGTGACGGCCGCGGACCAGAGCCTGGCCGATGCGATTGCCGAACACCTGGGCGTCTTCGACGAGGTGCATGGCTCTGACGGGATGCGCAACCTCAAGGGTAAGGCGAAGGCGGCCTTTCTCGCGGATCGTTTCGGCAAAGCGCAATACGTCTACATGGGCGACAGTTCCTCCGACCTGCCGGTCTGGGAACAGGCAGCCCGCGCGGTGACTGTCAACGCCTCGAAACGGCTGCAGTCCGAGGCAGAGGCCATCGCCCCCGAGGTCGAGCACCTGACAACCAAGCCGGGGACGCTGCGGCCCTACGTCAAGACTCTGCGCCCGCATCAGTGGCTGAAGAACATCCTGGTCTTCCTGCCGATGCTGACAGGACACCAGTTCGATCCGGCGACGGTGTTCATGGCGATTTCCGCCTTTGTCGCCTACAGTCTGGTGGCCTCCAGCGTCTATGTCGTCAACGACATGACCGACCTGAACGCCGACCGCGCCCACCCGCGCAAGAAGCGGCGCCCCTTCGCGTCGGGCGCGGTGCCCTTGCCGCACGGGATGATCATGGCCCCTGCGCTTTTCCTTGCCGGCGCGGCGGTCTCACTGGCAGTGAGCCCGGTCTTCCTGGCGGTGGTCTGCGGCTATTTCGTGCTGACAACGGCCTATTCGCTGAACCTCAAGCGCAAGATGGTGATCGACATATGCACCCTTGCGGGGCTCTACAGCATGCGCATCGTGGCGGGGGCCGTGGCAACGGGTATTTCGCTTTCGGTCTGGTTGCTGGCCTTTGCGATCTTCTTTTTCCTGGCTCTTGCCGCGGTGAAAAGACAGGCGGAACTGGTCGACAGTGCCCGGCGCGGTACGTTGCATGCGCGCGGGCGGGGCTACAACGTCGGGGACCTGCCGATCATCACCATGATCGCCATCGCGGCGGGCTATGTCTCGGTTCTGGTGCTTGTGCTATATGTCGACTCGCCGGATGTCAGCGATCTCTACAACGCGCCCTACATGCTTTGGGGGATCGGGGCCGTGCTGCTGTACTGGATCACACGGACCATCATGATTGCCCATCGAGGCCAGATGCACGATGACCCGCTGGTCTTTGCCGCAAGGGACCGCGTCAGCCAGCTTTGCGTGATGCTGTGTTTCGGGTTCGCTTTGATCGGTGCGCTGTGAGATGACGCGCCGAACGCTATTGCTGCGCTACGCGGGTTTTGCCGTTCTTGCGACGCTTGCCAATCTGGTCACCCAGCGGCTTGTCCTGCTGGCGGGGGACGGAGGCGTCGCCTTTGCCCTTGCGGTCGGGGCGGGGACGCTGGTGGGGCTGGTGGTCAAATACCTGCTCGACAAGCATTGGATCTTCTACGACGACGCCACCGGCCTGCGCGCGCACGGGCGCCAGTTCACGCTATATACTCTCATGGGGATCGTGACGACGGCTGTCTTCTGGGGGACGGAAACCGCCTTCTGGATATTCTGGAAAACCGATGTGATGCGCGAATTGGGCGCAGTCCTCGGCCTCACCATCGGGTATGTCATCAAGTACAATCTCGACCGGCGCTTTGTCTTTACCGACGCGCGGCTGGGAGCGATGTCATGAAATTATCCGGATGGGGCCGGTTTCCACGGATCGAAACAGAGGTCCGCGCACCGCGCGACGAGGCCGCTGTGAAAGCGTTTGTCACCGGCAGCAGTCCGGTCATCGCCCGAGGCAACGGGCGGTCCTACGGTGACAGCGCGGTGGGGGCCGGGCTGACGCTGGACATGCGCCATTTCAACCACATGCTGGAATTTGACGCCGAAACTGGACGGCTGGTGGCCGAGGCTGGCGTTCTTCTGGGCGACGTGATCGACGCCTTCCTGCCGCGTGGATGGTTCCCATTGGTGACGCCGGGGACGAAACTCATCACCCTGGGCGGTGCCATCGCGGCCGATGTGCACGGCAAGAACCACCATGTGGAGGGCAGTTTCGGCGCCTGCGTCGACTGGATCGAGATCATGGGGCCAAACGGTGAGGTGCGCCGCGCCTCCCGCAAGGATGAGGACGACCTCTTTTGGTGGACGATCGGTGGCATGGGCCTGACCGGCGTGATCCTGCGCGCAGCCATCCGCCTGCGGCCCGTTGAAACCGCCTGGATCCGCCAGACGATCCACCCCGCGCCCGACCTTGCCACGGCGATGGACATGTTCGAGGCGCATGGCCATGATACCTATTCGGTCGCCTGGATCGACTGCATGGGGCAGGGGCGGCACCTTGGCCGTTCGCTGGTCATGCTGGGGGAGCATGCGACACGGGCAGAACTGGACCCCAAGAAGGCCGAGACCCCGCTGGACGCTGGTCACAAGGGCAAGTTGTCGGTGCCACTGGATTTTCCGGGCTTTGCGCTCAACCGCTGGACGGTGCGCGCCTTCAATGAACTCTATTACCGCATGGGCGCATGGAAAGCGGGCACCTCGCTGGTCGACTGGGACAGCTATTTCTACCCGCTCGACTCGGTGCTGAAATGGAACCGCATCTATGGCCGCCGCGGCTTTGCCCAGTTCCAATGCGTGATCCCGCTTGCCTCGGCCCGCGACGGGCTGACCGAACTGCTGCAGGCCATCGCCGATGCCGGCGCCGGATCTTTCCTTGCGGTGCTGAAGCGCTTTGGCCCGCAGGACAGCGCCTTTTCCTTCCCGATGGAGGGGTACACCTTGGCGCTCGATTTCCCGATGAAATCGCATACGCTGGACCTGCTGGAACGGCTTGACGCCATCGCCGTCGCCCACGGCGGGCGGTTCTACCTGGCCAAGGACAGCCGCATGCGCGCCGCAACCCTGCGTCAGGCCGATGACCGCGTGTCAGAGTTCCTGGAGATGCGCGAAACCCGTGGTCTCAAGGCGCATTTTGCCTCTGCCCAATCCGAAAGGCTTTCCCTGTGACCGATCTGCCCGTCCTGATCCTAGGTGCCCGCTCCGACATGGGACAGGCCATCGCCCATGCTTTTGCCGCCCAGGGCCACCCGATCCAGCTGGCCGCGCGCGACGCCGGCAGCCTGGACAAGGTGCGCGCCGACCTGGCCCTGCGCCATGGGGTCGAGGTCACGCTGCACGACTTCGACGTGCTGGACAGCGACGGCTTTGCGCCCTTCCTCGACAGTCTGCCCGCACTGCCGCAGATCGCGGTCAGCGTCGTGGGCTACATGGGCGAACAGTCGGAAAACGAACAGGATCTCGGCAAGGCATCGCTGGTGCTGCGCAGCAACTTCGAAGGTCCCGCTGGCATCCTTGCCCTCCTTGCCAACCGGTTCGAGGCCCGGGGCAGCGGCACGCTGGTCGGCGTCAGTTCGGTCGCAGGCGACCGCGGGCGGGCCACGAACTATGTCTACGGCTCGGCCAAGGCCGGGTTCACGGCTTTCCTCTCGGGCCTTCGCAACCGGCTGGCCAAGACGGGCGTGCATGTGGTCACCGTGCTGCCGGGCTTTGTCAATACGGCCATGACCGAGGGCATGGACCTGCCCGCAAAGCTGACGGCCGAACCCGACGAGGTGGGGCACGCCGTGTTGAAGGCGGTGCAAAAGCAGCGCAACGTGATCTATGTGCGCGGTATCTGGCGGCTGGTCATGGCCATCATCCGCAACATCCCCGAGCCGGTTTTCAAGAAGCTCAAGATCTGACGGCTGGCACCCCGGCGGCCTGAGACGTACCTGCCCCTTGCAGGATCGCGTACCGCCCCCGAAGTCCCCATCACCGAGGCGCCTTTCGCAACAGGAGAGCAGACAGGTGCAGAAGATCCATTTGCCGGAGCGGCCGCATTGGCGTGATCACGCCAGCGAGGTCGGCTTTACCTTTGCGGACATGCATGGAGAACCCTACTGGGACGAAAGCTCGGCCTATGCCTTTACGCTCGACCAGATCGAAAACGATCTCGAAGACCCGGCGACAGAACTGCATTCCATGTGCCGTGAGGCGGTCGCGGAAATCATCGCCTCCGAACGCCTGATGGCGCAACTGGCAATTCCCGAAAATCGCCGTGACCTGGTGGCCGACAGCTGGAAACAGGACGATCCGGAGATCTATGGCCGTTTCGATTTCGCCTATGACGGCAAGGGGCCGGCGAAACTTCTGGAATACAACGCCGACACGCCGACCTCTCTTTACGAAAGCGCGGCTTTCCAGTGGCAGTGGCTGGAGGACCAGCTTGGCGCAGGGGTCCTGCCCGAGGGCACGGACCAGTTCAACGGTATCCACGAGGCGCTGGTCGCTCGTTTCGGTGAGGTCTTCGAGGAAAACAGCGATCTGCATTTCACGGCGGTCGCGGACAACCCCGAGGATTACGGCACGGTCGAGGCGATGGGATGGGCCGCGCGTGAGGCGGGGCTGGGGGCGCATTACTGCGACCTCGACAAGATCGGGTTGAGCGCGGATGGTCACTTTCTCGACGATAAGGACCGCCGGATCGCCGTCCTTTTCAAGCTTTACCCATGGGAAGACCTCTTCCTTGACGATTATGCCGATCACATCGACGGCTCGGGGTGCCTGTTCCTGGAACCGGCGTGGAAGGCGCTGTTGTCGAACAAGGGGCTATTGCCGGTGCTCTGGCAGATGTTCGAAGGCCACCCCAACCTGCTGCCGGCTTTCTTCGAAGCGGACGTGGCCGATGCGATGGAGCGCAGGGGCAGCCCCTCCGCCGGGGTCGCAGAGGCATTCGCCCGGGCCGAAGCCGGCCTCGCCTCGGGCCATGTGCGCAAGCCGATCCTGTCGCGCGAAGGGGCCTCCGTCTCGATCCTGAAGGCTGGCAAGATCCTGGAAGAGGCCCAGAACACCGAGTATTCCGAACACCCCCGGATCGTTCAGGCCTATGCGCCACTGCCGGTTTTCGACGGCTTCCGGCCTGTAGTCGGCGCATGGATCGTCGGGCAGGCCTGCGCCGGGATCGGCATCCGGGAGGACCGTTCCCGTATCACGCAGGATTTGTCGCGGTTCAAACCCCACTACATTCAGGCATAAGCCGAGCAACCAACTGACCGCCCATACGGCAGAAAGAAAGAGTGTCATGTCCAAACGTTCGAAACGGGTTGCCATCGCGATCGTCGGCGCCGCGGCCTTTACCCTCGCGGGATGCAAGGAGGAACAGGTGGACGCCGCTGCCTTTCCCGACCTCCAGACCTGCAAGGACGAGGCGCTGCGCGGTGGCATGTTCTCGGCGCAGGACTGTGAGATCCAGTTTGCCGAAGCTGAGAAACTGCACGTCGAGGCGGCGCCGCGTTACGACAGCCGCGAGGTCTGCGAGGAACTGCACGGCCCGGGCGCCTGCGGCCCCGAGGCGGCGGTGACAGAGGGCGGCTCCGGCAGCATCTTCATGCCGCTGCTGGCTGGCTACCTGATCGGGAACATGATGGGCGGACGGTCCGGCATGTCCGCCGCGCAGCCGCTTTACAAGACCAAGGACGGGCGCTTTACCAATGCGGCAGGCTCCAGTGTCTTTTCGGGCAACAAGGGCGCGACCAAGCTTGGCACCTCGCAGTTCACGCGCCCTGCCTCGACCATCGGCGCCAAACCGATGTCCCGCGCCACCGCGCTCTCTCGCGGCGGGTTCGGCAAGTCGGCAGGAGACCGCACGCGGTTCGGCGGTTGACCTGGTTCACTGCCGGCACGTGTGCATTTCGCGTGGCAGCGGGTCGTTGATCCGTTCGTCGCCGGTCACGAAAACCGGATCTGCGCCTTCATTGCCCGGCTGCGGTCCGAGGCCAGCATGAAGCCCTCCTCCGCCTCATCCAGCGCGACCTCATGGGTGATCAGGGGCTTTACGTCGATGCGCCCCTTGCGCATCAATTCCACGGCGGCAAAGAATTCCTCGTGAAAGCGGAAAGACCCGCGCAACTCCAGTTCCTTGGCGGTGATCGCCTGCACCGGCAGGGTCATGTCGCCTCCCAGACCAAGCTGCAGGATCACGCCGCCGGGTCGCATCGCCGGGATCGCGGCGACCAGCGCGGGCGCCGCGCCAGAACACTCGAACAGCACGTCTATCTGCCCTTTCTCCGCCGCAAGCGGCGCCAGCCCGTCAGGGTGTTTGCCCATGTTCACGACGCGGTCGGCGCCCAGGCGGGCCGCCATGTCCAGGGTGAAATCACTGAGATCGGTGGCCACGATTTCGGCTGCGCCCGCAGCGCGCGCCACCAGGACCGCCAGCATCCCGATCGGTCCGCAGCCGGTCACCAGCACGCGTTTTCCCAGAAGGTCCCCGGCGCGGCGGGCGGCGTGCAGCACCACCGAGAGAGGCTCGGCCATCGCCGCCTCGCCAGCGCTCAGGTCCCCGGCAGGTGCACATTGCGCGACATCTGCCACCAGGAACTCGCGGAAAGCGCCCTGGATGTGGGGGAAGGGCATGGCAGAGCCGTAGAACCGCATGTTCAGGCAATGGTTGGGCTGGCCCGCATGGCAGAACCGGCAGGCATGGCAGGGCCGCGATGGCGACACGGCGACCCGCAGCCCCTTGGCCAGGCCGCTGACACCCGCGCCCAGGTCCTCGATCCGGCCCGCAACCTCGTGGCCCAGGATCATCGGTTCCTTCAGCCGGACCGCACCAAAGCCGCCCTGGTGGTAATAATGCAGGTCGGACCCGCAGATGCCGCCGGCCTCCAGCCGGACCAGAACCTGCCCGGGCCCCGGAACGGGCATATCGCGGTCCTCGATCCTCAGGTCATGTGCGCCGTGGGCGACGATGGTCTTCATGCAGGCTCCTCCCGTTTCCGTGCGCCATGATGGGGACCGGGCCGGGGCTTGTCGAGGGGCGTTCAGGTCAGGTGCCGTTCCAACCCCTGCAGCATGTGCAAGCAAGCCGACAGCTGGTCGCGGCTGACGTATTCGTCCGGCTTGTGCGCCTGCTCGATCGACCCGGGGCCGCAGACAACACAATCCATGCCCAGTGACTGGAACAGCCCCGCCTCGGTGCCGAAGGCCACCACGTCCAGTCCATTGGCGCCGGTCAGGGTGGAAACGATTTCCGCCACTTCGCTGTCCTTGACCGGATGCAGCCCTTGCGTTTCGGCGATGACCTCACGGGTGATCGCGACCTCGGAATGCACCGAGAGCATCGCGGGCAGCATCTCCTCGGCGAAACGGTCGATTTCGGCCAGGACGTGCTCGGCGTCGGATCTTTGGACCGGGCGCATTTCCCAGTCGATCTCGGCATGGTCGGGAATGACGTTATGCGCGTGGCCCGAATGTATCCGGCCAATGTTAAGCGTGGTCCAGGCGGGCGAGAACGGGCTGCCCTCGGGGGCGCGGGTCCGCAGTTCGCCTTCCAGTTCCATCAGCCGCCCGGCATAGCGTGCCGCACAGACAGCGGCATTGACCCCGTGATCCGGGGCGGACCCATGTCCGGCACAGCCGGTGATGTGGGTGGTGTATTCGTAGCAGCCCTTGTGCCCGTTGATGACGCGCATCATCGTCGGTTCGCCAAGGATTGCCATTGCCGGGCGGATCTCGCGGGCGCGCAGGTCCTCGACCAGCGCGCGGGCACCGAAACAGCCCACTTCCTCGTCATAGGTCAGCGCGATATGGACCGGGCGGGTCAGCGGCCATTCGGCGATGCGCGGGGCCACCGCCAGCACGCAGGCGATGAACCCCTTCATGTCGCAGGCGCCGCGCCCATAGAGCCGCCCTTCGCGATCTTCCATCACAAACGGCTCCGAGGACCATTCCTGATCCTCGACGGGCACCACGTCGGAATGCCCCGACAGGACCAGACCGCCGTCGCCTTCGGGGCCGAAGGTGGCAAAGAGATTGGCCTTGTGCCCGGTCTCGTCCAGCGTCACGTCGCAAGTCGCGCCGAGTTCCTTGAGATAGTTCGCGGCCCAGGCGATCAGGTCCAGGTTGCCGTCCGCCGAGACGGTTGGAAAGGCGATCAACTCGCCCAGGAGTTCCTCTGTGCGGTAGAGCAGGTCCATGTCAGTCCTTGACGAAAAGCCGGCGCGGACGGTCGCAGAGGCATTCCGCCGGCCCGTCCTCGCGGATCAGGATGGATTCGGTGATTTCCAGCCCCCAGTCTTCCATCCAGAGGCCGGGCATGAAGTGGAAGGTCATCCCGGGTTGCAGCACCGTTTCGTCACTGGTGCGGATAGAGATGGTCCGCTCGCCCCAGTCTGGGGGATAGCTGAGGCCGATGGGATAGCCGCAGCGCCCGGTGCGCTGGATGCCGCCCTTGGCCAGCGCGGCGTAAAGGGCGCGGGCGATGTCGCCGGCAGTATTGCCGGCACGCGCCGCCTCCAGCCCCATTTCCAGGCCTTCGACCAGCGCCTTTTCCGCGTCCAGCATGTGTTGCGGCGGCTTGCCCAGAAAGACGGTCCGGCAGAAGGGGGCGTGGTAACGGCGATAACACCCGGCCAGTTCAAAGAAGGTCGCTTCGCCCTCGGCGAAGGGGCGCCCGTCCCATGTCAGATGCGCGGCAGAGGCGTCGAGTCCCGACGGCAGCAGCGGCACGATGGAGGCGTAGTCGCCCCAGTGTCCATCCGCCCCGCGGATCGCGTCGGCGTAGATTTCGGCCACCAGTTCGTTCTTGGGCAATCCCGGTTCGACGCGCTCGAGGATGCCGTCGACCATCTTTTCCGAGATCTTGGCTGCGCGGCGGATGAACGTGATTTCCTCGTTGGACTTCACGGCCCTTTGCCAGTTCACCAGCGCGGTGGCGTCGATCAGCCGCGCGTCGGGCAGTTCCTCGACCAGCGTCGCATGTGCCCGGGCCGAGTAATAGTAGTTTTCCATCTCGACGCCGATCCGGCCCGTGTCCAAACCACGCGCGCGGATGTGTGCGGCGAGGTCCTGCATCGGGTGAATATCCGTCGCCTGCACGTAGTCGTCGGCATAGCCAAGGATCCGGTCCGGTTCCATCCAGACGGTGCGCAGCGCGCCGTAGCCATCCATCGACCGTCCCCACCACAGCGGCGCCTCGCCCGGGATGACCAGAACGCCCTGGTGGACGTAGAAGGACCAGCCGTCATAGCCGGTCAGCCAGGCCATGTTCGACGGGTCCTCGACAAAAAGCGCATCCAGCCCCAGCGTTTCCATGCGGGCCTCGACCAGGCGCAGGCGCCGGTCGTATTCGGTCTGCGAGAAGGGAAGGTTGGGGGCCGACATATACTGCACCTCTTATCATTGTCCGTTCCGCCATGGTTTGGCGAAACGGAGGAACTGCAAGGAAAAACCTTATGGGACAGCTTGAAGTCCTAGGTGGCGATTGGTCATTGTGCAAGAAGGGGGACCGACACCACTGGGTCCGAAAACGACCGGCAGGGAGCACAATGATCGATTTCACGCTGGACCGCGTGCTTGCTGCCCGATCCCGGATCGCCGGGATCGCCGACCGGACGCCTTTGGTCCCTTCGGCGCTCAACGCGCGCTTTGGGCAAGAGTTCCTTTTGAAACTGGAAATCGCGCAACCGGTGGGTGCCTTCAAGCTGCGCGGAGCGGTGAACGCGATTTTCGGACTGGAGGGCGACGTCGCCGGGGTGACCTGCTGTTCCACGAGAAATCACGGGCGCGGTGTGGCGTATGCGGCCCGCGCCAAGGGATTGCAGGCGGTGGTCTGCATGTCGCATCTGGCCCCCGAGGCCAAGGTGGCAGGCGTGCGCGCGTTGGGGGCCGAGGCGCGCATCGTGGGCCAAAGCCAGGATGATGCCCAGGCCGAGGCCGAGCGTCTGGTGGCCGAGGAAGGGTTGGTGGAAATATCGCCTTTCGACGACCCGGCGGTGATCGCGGGGCAGGGCACCATTGGCCTGGAACTGCTGGAGGCACGGCCCGATCTCGATACGATCCTTGTGCCGCTTTCCGGCGGCGGGCTGTCGGCGGGCGTTGCTTTTGCCGCCAAGACGATCAACCCCAGGATCCGTGTCATCGGCATCACGATGGATCGTGGCGCGGCCATGTATGCCTCGTTGCAGGCCGGGCACCCGGTCGAGGTGACGGAGGTCGCCAGCCTCGCCGACAGTCTTGGCGGGGGGATCGGCCTGCAGAACCGCCTGTCCTTTCCTCTGTGCCGTGACTACCTGGACGACGTGGTGCTGGTCACCGAGGAAGAGATCTATCACGCGCTCCAGACAATCTACTACGAAGATCGCATCGTATGCGAAGGGGCCTGCGTGGTGGGGATCGCGGCGGTCCAGGCGGGCAAGGTCGCCCTGCGCGGGCCGACAGCCACGATCATCACCGGGCGCAACCTCGACATGGGACTGCACGCGGCGATCATGGCCGGGCAGGATGTGACGTTGGGGGATCTGACCATCAAGGGGAGGCGCTATGAGCCGTGACGTGACCATCCTGACAGAGGAAGACCTGCGCGCCGCCGTTCCCTTGGACCTGACCGCGGTGGACGTGGTCGAACGCGCCTTCGCGGCGCTGGCCACGGGCGATGTGGTGATGCCGCCGATCCTGTCGATGGACCTGCCCCAAGTGAACGGTGAGGTCGACGTCAAGACCGCTTACATCCCGGGATTCGACGGCTTCGCGATCAAGGTCAGCCCCGGGTTCTTTGACAACCCAAAGCTGGGCCTGCCCAGCCTGAACGGGTTGATGATCCTGTTCTCGGCCAAGACAGGGCTGGTCGAGGCGCTGCTTCTGGACAACGGATACCTGACCGATGTGCGCACGGCCGCCGCAGGCGCGGTTGCCGCGCGGCATCTGGCCCCGACGCAGGTTGCGACGGCCGGGGTGATTGGCTCCGGTGTGCAGGCGCGCTTGCAGATGCAGGCGGCACATCTGGTGCGCCCCTTCAGGCGGGCGCTGGTCTGGGGGCGCGACACCGCCAAGGCCGCAGACTGTGCCGCGGACATCGCGCAGGCGCTGGGGATCGAGGCCGAGGTCATGAATGATGCCCGCGATCTGGTGGCGCAAAGCCAACTGGTCATCACCACGACACCGGCGCGCGCACCTGTCCTCAAGGCCGACTGGCTGCATCCGGGGCTGCACATCACGGCGGTGGGATCGGACCAGGGCGGCAAGAACGAAATCGAACCGGCGGCTCTGGCGCGGGCGGATCTTTATGTCTGTGACCGGATCAGCCAATGCGAAACCAGCGGCGAACTGGAGGCCGCGCTGGCGGCGGGCCTGATGGTGTCCCCGGTCGAACTGGGCGACGTGATCGCGGGCAAAGCGTGGGGCCGGCGCAACCCCGACGACATCACCATCTGTGACCTCACCGGCACTGGTGCGCAGGATACGGCCATTGCCACCCATGTGATGCAGGTCCGTGGTGCCGCCGGGACGACGATCGCCACATGACCCGCCTGGACGCCCGCGATCTCAAGATCCTCTCGGTCCTCGCCAGGGAGGGCCGCATCACGAAGGCGGCGCTTGCCGACAAGGTGGGCCTCTCGGCGACCCCCTGCTGGGAGCGGTTGAAGCGCCTGGAACAGGCCGGGTTGATTACCGGCTACCGGGCCGAGATCGACCTCAAACGCGTTGCGCCCCATGTCACGGTCTTTGTCGCCGCTGAACTGGCGGACCACACGGCGGCCAGCATGCAGGGCTTTGAACGCGCCATGCAGGGCTATGACGAGGTGGTGAACTGCTGGGCACTTGGCGGCGGGTTCGATTACCTGTTGCAGATTGTTGCGCGGGACATCGACTCGTACCAGCGGCTCATCGACGCCATGCTGGAGGCACGGATCGGACTGGCGCGATACTACACCTATATCGTTACCAAGCCGGTGAAATCTTCGGCCGTGCCGCCGCTGGACGCGCTTCTGGGCGACTGAAACCGAAGATCTGGACTGCCACAAGGCTTCTCTGGAGCGGAATTCTCTGGTCTGGCAGGTGAATTTGGTCTCAGGCCGTGCCGGTTTCAGGACATTCTGCACCCCAGATAATGGAGGTGTGACATGACCCAGACGGTTCTTTCCGCGCGTGAGGAAGTCTCTGACAAGTCGCTGGTCCGCAGCTTTTCCTACGTCGGGGGCAAGTGGATCGCGGCGCGGGACAACGCGGTGCTGCAGGTGACCGATCCGGCCAGCGGCGCCGTGGTCGGCGAGGTTGCCAGCCTGACCGCCGACGACAGCGCCGGCGCCGTGGATGCAGCGCAACGTGCCTTTGCGGCCTGGTCGGTGACGCTGCCGCAAGAGCGGTCGGCATTGCTGCGGCGCTGGTTCGACCTGATGATCAAGCACAAGGAAGACCTCGCCCGGATCATGGTGCTGGAACAGGGCAAGCCGATCTCCGAGGCGCGAGGCGAGATCGACTATGCCGCGAGTTTCGTCGAATATTACGCCGAGGAATCCAAGCGCCCGAACATCGAGGGCGTCACCAGCCACCTGCCCGACGCAGAGGTCGAGCTTTGGCTGGAACCGGTGGGTGTGGCGGCACTAATCACGCCGTGGAACTTCCCCTCGGCCATGCTGACGCGCAAGGCGGCGGCAGCGCTGGCGGCGGGTTGCACCGTTGTCGCCCATCCCAGCCATGAAACCCCCTTCAGCGCGCTGGCCCTGGCCGAACTGGCAGAGCGCGCGGGCTTCCCGCCCGGTGTCTTCAACGTGGTGACGGGCCGCGCCTCGACCGTGGTGCCGCCCTGGACCGACGACAAGCGCGTGCGCGCGCTTTCCTTCACCGGCTCGACGGAGGTGGGGCGACTGCTGTACCGCGCCTCTGCCGAGACGATCAAGAAACTGGTGATGGAACTGGGCGGCCACGCGCCGGTGATCGTCTTCAAGGGCGCGGACCTCGACGAGGCCGTGGCCGAGACGATCAAGGCGAAATTCGCCACCTCTGGCCAGGACTGCCTTGGCGCCAACCGTATCTACGTCGAACGGCCCATCTACGATGCCTTCTGCGAGAAATTCGTTGCCGCCACCAAGGCGCTGAGCATCGGTGCGGGCATGAGTGACCCGGACATCGGCCCGCTGATGAACGAAGCGGCGGTCAAGAAACAGGAAGAGCATGTTGCCGATGCGCTGGAAAAAGGCGCCAAGCTGGCCTGCGGCGGCAAGCGGAACGCTCTTGGTCCGCTGTTCTATGACCCCACGGTACTGACCGATGTCCCGGACGAGGCGCAAATCATGAGCGAGGAAACCTTTGGCCCGGTGGCGCCCATCACGCCCTTCGATACCGAGGATGAAGTGGTCGCCCGCGCCAATGCCAGCGAATACGGGCTCGTCGCCTATGTCCACTCGATGGACCCGCGCCGCATCTACCGGCTCAGCCGGGCGTTGCAGTTCGGAATGGTGGCGGTGAACCGTACCAAGGTGACAGGCGCGCCAATTCCCTTTGGCGGGACGAAACAATCCGGTCTGGGCCGCGAAGGTGCTCGCCGGGGGATGGAAGAATTCATGGACATCAAATACGTCTGCCGCGATTGGGCGTGAGGCGAGGAAAGGGCCGAGATGCTTAGAAACGATCAACTGGACCAGTGGGACCGCGACAACTTTTTCCATCCGTCGACCCACCTGGCCGAATTCGCCCGGGGCAACGTGCCCAACCGCGTCGTGACCGGCGGGCAGGGTTGCCATATCGAGGACCGCGAGGGCAACAGGCTGCTGGATGCCTTCGCCGGGCTCTACTGCGTGAACGTGGGCTATGGCCGCCAGGACATCTCCGAGGCGATCGCCGAGCAGGCCAGGGAATTGGCCTATTACCACGCCTATGTCGGTCACGGCACCGAAGCGTCCATCACGCTGTCCAAGATGATCCTCGATCGCGCGCCCGCGGGCATGTCCAAGGTCTATTTCGGCCTGTCGGGGTCTGACGCGAACGAGACCAACATCAAGCTGGTCTGGTACTACAACAACATCCTTGGCCGCCCGGAAAAGAAAAAGATCATCTCGCGCTGGCGCGGCTATCACGGGTCGGGCCTGATGACCGGCTCGTTGACGGGTCTCGAGCTGTTCCACAAGAAGTTCGACCTGCCGCTGACCCAGGTGATCCACACCGAGGCGCCGTACTACTACCGCCGCGACAACCTGGACCTGACGCCGGAACAGTTCACCGCCCATTGCGCGGCAGAACTGGAAGCCCTGATCGAACGGGAAGGCGCGGACACCATCGCCGCCTTCATCGGCGAGCCGGTGCTGGGCACAGGTGGCATCGTTCCGCCGCCGCCGGGTTACTGGGAGGCGATCCAGGCAGTGCTGCAGAAACACGACATACTGCTGATCGCCGACGAGGTGGTAACCGGCTTTGGCCGTCTCGGTACCATGATGGGCTCGGATCACTACGGGCTGAAGCCCGACCTGATCACGATCGCCAAGGGCCTGACCTCGGCCTATGCGCCGCTTTCCGGCTCTATCGTCGGCGACAAGATGTGGAAGGTGCTGGAGCAGGGGACGGATGAAAACGGTCCCATTGGTCACGGCTGGACCTATTCGGCCCACCCCATCGGCGCGGCGGCAGGTGTCGCCAACCTCAAGCTGCTGGACGAGCTGAACCTCGTGCAGAACGCGGGCGACGTGGGCGCGCATTTCCAGAAGGCGCTGCACGATGCGCTGGATGCTCATCCGAACGTCGGCGAAGTGCGTGGCGAAGGCATGATGGCGGCGGTGGAATTCGTCGCCGACCGTGACAGCCGGACCTTCTTCGACCCGTCGAAAAAGGTCGGGCCCAGCGTGGCCGCTGCGTTGCTGTCGCGGGGCGTGATCGGCCGCGCGATGCCGCAGGGCGATATCCTGGGCTTTGCGCCGCCCTTCTGCCTGACCCGCGAAGAGGCCGAAGAGGTCGCCGGCAAGACCGCAGAGGCGGTTGCGGAGGTTCTGGGCTGAGCCGGACCGGCATCGCCTCCGCGCGGGCGAACGATGATCTGCGACCACAGGGCGCCCCGGCAACGGGGCGCCTTTTTCGTCTGTGACTGTTGCGCCGTGAATGGGTTTGCTAAGCCCGGCAGGGGGCTATGTCGCACTGTCGGAGGGCAGGTCATGTTGCTGCAAGTTTCAGGCGTTACCAAGAGCTTTGCCGGAGCAGAGGGGCCGGTTCCCGTCCTGTCCGGCGTGGACCTGTCACTGGACCTCGGCCAGACCCTGTCGCTACAGGGAGAGTCCGGTTCCGGCAAGAGCACGCTACTGCACATCGTCGGCGGGCTGGATACTGTCGACGGTGGACAGGTCCTGTTCGACGGGCGTGACGTTGCCGCGCTGGACGAGGCTGGGCGGGCGGCGCTGCGGCGTTCGGACGTCGCGGTGATCTTTCAACAATTCAACCTGATCCCTTCGCTGGACGTGTTCGACAACATTCGTTTCCAGGCACGGCTGGCGGGGCGCGAGGATGCGGCGCAGGTGGCGCGACTGATCGAGGCGCTGGGACTGGTTGATCACCGGCACAAGTACCCAGAGCAGCTGTCCGGCGGGCAACAGCAGCGTGTCGCCATCGCCCGGGCCTTGGCAGCGCGGCCCCGGTTGATCCTTGCGGATGAACCCACGGGCAACCTGGACGAGGCAACAGCGGAAGAGGTGCTGGATCAGATGCTGGCGCTGGTGGGCGAAACCGGCGCCGCGCTGATGGTGGTCACCCATTCGCCGACTGTGGCCGCGCGGATGGACCGCCAGCTTCACCTGCGCGCAGGACGATTGGCATGACGCGGGCGGTGCTGCAGGCGCTGGCCGCGCATTGGCGGCGCAATCCCCTGCAGTTCTTTACCTTTCTTGCCGGACTTGCCTTGGCGACGGCGCTGTGGTCCGGCGTGCAGGCGATCAATGCCGAGGCACGGGCCAGCTACGACGCCGCCGCCGCGACGTTGGGCGAGGGGCGCTTTGACCAACTGGTGCCAAGGGCCGGGGACAGCCTTCCGCAAGAGACCTACGTCTCGCTGCGGCGGGCGGGCTGGCAGGTGTCGCCCGTGATCGAAGGGGTGCTGCGCACCGATGGCGGCAGGATCCGGGTGGTCGGGTTGGATCCCTTGACCACACCGGGTGCGCTCAGCCCTGTCGGTGGCACCCGGGACATCGATCTGGACAGTTTTCTGACGGTGGGCGTGCTCTTCGCGAATGCCACCACGGCAGAGCGGCTGGCGGGCCTCCCGCAGGAGATCGTCACGGATCCGTCTGTTGCGCCGGACACGGCGCTGACGGATGTAGGGGTGGCGCAGCGCCTTCTGGACCGGCCAGAAAGCCTAAGCCGGCTGATCGTTGCACCAGAGCAGCCGTTGGGCCTGCCGCCGCTTGACGAGGTCGCGCCGGGACTGACGCGCGTCGCGGCGCAATCGGGCAGCGACGTAGGGCAGCTGACCGGCAGTTTTCACCTTAACCTGACCGCCTTCGGCCTGCTGAGCTTTGCCGTGGGTATCTTCATCGTGCACGGCACCATCGGCCTGGTTTTTGAACAGCGCCGCGGCATGGTGAGGACGTTGCGGACCTTGGGTGTGCCCTTGCGGCGCCTGATCGTCCTGATGCTGGTGGAACTGCTGGTCCTGTCGCTGCTGGCAGGCGGGATCGGCGTGGTGCTGGGCTATTTCGTGGCCGCCCTGTTGTTGCCGGACGTGGCCGCGACGCTTGAGGGGCTCTATGGCGCGCAGGTGTCCGGCGGTCTGCAATTGCGCCCGGTCTGGTGGCTTTCCGGGCTGGCAATTGCCGTGCTGGGGGCCGGTATGGCGGGGGCCGGTGCGCTTTGGCGGATTGCCCGGTTGCCGATCCTGGCCAGCGCCCGCCCGCGCGCCTGGGCGATGGCTGCGGGCCGGGGCCGCTGGCTACAGGGCGGGGCGGCGATGCTGCTTTTGGCCGTGGCGGCGGGGATTGCCCTGGCCGATGCCGGTCTGATCGCCACATTCGCATTGTTGGGTTGCCTGCTGATCGGGGCCGCACTTGCGCTGCCCCTGATCCTTGGCGCGGTTCTGGCGCTGGGTCAGTCGCGTGCCAAAGGTGTGATCGGCGGCTGGTTCTGGGCCGACACGCGCCAGCAACTGCCCGGGCTCAGCCTTGCGCTCATGGCGCTCTTGTTGGCGATGGCGGCTAACGTGGGTGTATCGACGATGGTGTCCAGCTTTCGCCTGACATTTATCGATTTCCTGGATCAGCGCCTGTTCGCGGATAGCTATGTCCGCGGCAATGACCGTGAACAGATGGCCGGGATCGAGGCGTTTCTGCAGGCTCGAGGGGCGACGGTCCTGCCCCTGCTTCGGGTCGACAGCCGTCTGGACGGGATCCCGGCAGAATTGATGGGCGCGCGGATCGGACCCGCATATGAGGACAACTGGGCCTTTGTCGATGCCGGACCGGACGCCTGGGAACGGGTCGCGGCAGGGCAGGCGGTGATCGTCAACGAACAACTCGCGCGCCGCGCGGGGCTGTGGCTGGGCGACATGCTGGAGCTTGGCGGGGGCCTGCGCCTGCCGCTGGCCGGCGTGTATGGCGATTACGGCAACCCGCTGGGACAGGCAGTCATTTCCGAGGCGCGGTTCAGCGAGATATTCCCCGACGAGGCGCCCCGCCAGTTCGGGGTGCTGGGGATGGAGCCAGACGACCTGCGCCGCGCACTGAGCGAGGCATTCGACCTGCCGCCGGACAGCGTGGTGGACCAGTCGACGGTCAAGGCCTTTTCGCTGGGCGTTTTCGAGCGGACCTTTACCGTGACGGCGGCGCTCAATGTCCTGACCCTTGCAGCGGCGGGCTTTGCCATCCTGATGAGCCTGTTGACCCTATCCGCCATCCGCCTGCCGCAGCTTGCGCCGGTCTGGGCGATGGGGCTGACGCGCGGCACGCTTGCACGGGTCGAACTGGTGCGGGCGCTGGTGCTGGCGGCGCTGACGGCTATTCTGGCCCTGCCTCTGGGGCTGGCGCTGGCCTGGGTTCTGCTGGCGATGGTCAACGTGCAGGCCTTTGGTTGGCGTCTGCCGATGTATCTCTTTCCGCTGGATTATGCGCGACTGGGTCTGTTGACCCTGATGGCGGCGGCGCTGGCCGCAGTCTGGCCGGCGCTGCGCATGGCGCGGACGCCGGTGTCGCACTTGTTGAGGGTCTTTGCCAATGAACGCTAGGCTGATCGCTTTCCTGCTGCTTTGCCCGGTGGCGGCGTTGGGGCAGGGATTTGCCGGGTTGGGCACGGATGCAGCGGGATTTGCCATGCCCGCGCCGGATCCGGTCTTTGACTTTCCGGCCGATCATGGCCCGCACCCGAATTACCGCATCGAATGGTGGTACGTAACGGCCAATCTGACCGGCCCCGATGGCACTGATTACGGGGTGCAGTGGACGCTGTTCCGCTCGGCCCTCGCGCCCGGAGAGGGGGAGGGCTGGCGTTCGCCCCAAGTCTGGTTCGCCCATGCTGCGGTGACAACGCCCGATGCCCACCATGTCGCCGAACGCATTGCCCGTGGCGGGATCGGTCAGGCCGGTGTTACGGCCCAGCCATTTGATGCGTGGATCGATGATTGGCAGATGGTCGGAAAGACGCTGGACAACGTGAGGCTGACAGCCGGCGGGACCGAGTTTCGCTATGACCTTGGGCTCGAGGCGCAGGGCCCGCTGGTTTTCCATGGCGACGGGGGGTTCTCGGTGAAATCGGCGGAAGGACAGGCCAGCTATTATTATTCGCAGCCCTTCTACCGTGTCGAGGGCAGCCTTGATTTGCCCGACGGGATTGTGCCCGTGACCGGAGAGGCCTGGTTGGATCGCGAATATTCCTCGCAGCCGCTCAGCAGCACGCAATCGGGTTGGGATTGGTTTTCGCTGTCCTTCGATACGGGGGCCAAACTGATGGGGTTTCGACTGCGCCAGACCGATGGCAGCGCCTATACATCGGCCACCTGGATCGGCGCGGACGGTGCGACGCAGCCCTACGGAGACGGCGCCCTGACGGCAGAGCCGATGCGGAACGCCGAGGTGGCAGGGCGAGAGGTGCCAGTCACCTGGCGCGTGACGCTGCCGGACCGGAATATCGACGTGACGGTCGAGGCACTGAACCCCGACGCCTGGATGGCGGTCTCGATCCCCTACTGGGAAGGGCCGGTGCGTGTAAGTGGCAGCCATGCGGGACGCGGTTACCTGGAGATGACGGGCTACGAATGAGCGCATGGCCGCCCGCACGGACGTTGCGCTTTGTCCTGCTGGTGCGGCGGAGCTACAGATCTCAGTCCAGTGACATAGCGGACAGGCCGCGTCTGCCGCGAGAATCATGTCCTCGCCTGAACCGCGGACAAAGCGACGCATCCGGCCCGGTTCCGGGTGTCCGACGGGCCGCACGGTCTATCTCACGTCGCAGAAACCGGCCTATCGAGCTGGCCCGCGCTGGACAACGTTCCGGGGATTGCCGCAACGTGCCGGCATCCCGCGCTGGCCTGCACAAGGGGACCGGTGTGCAAATCCGATGGAGGAAGACTTGACACGTTTCATTTCGCGACGCACCGCGCTTCTTTCTGCTGCGGCTTCGGCCTCGCTGGCCCTGACCCTGCCCGGTCGGGTGTTGGCGGCCACGACACATGAAATCGAGATGCTGAACCGGCACCCCGAGGACCGCAAACTGCGACAAGTGTTCTTTCCGCGCATCGCCGTGATCGAACCGGGCGATAGCGTCAAGTTCCTGGCCACCGACAGGGGCCACAACGCGCAGACCGCAGACGACATGATCCCCGAGGGCGCGAAACCGTTTCGGGGCAGGATCAACGAAGAGATCGAAGTGACCTTCGACACTCCTGGGTTCTACGGCTACCAGTGCCAGCCGCACTACGCCGTCGGGATGGTTGGCCTGATCGTGGTCAAGGGCGAAGGCATGATGGACAATCTCGAAGCCGCCAAGTCGGTACGTCATCGTGGCAAGGCACGAGCGGTCTGGGGGGACATCTGGGCCGAGGTGGACGGCATGGACCTGTCCGCCTGAACGGGTCTTTGCAACGGTTTGGAAAAGGGGGGGCACGCCTCCCCTTTTTTCGTTTCTGCATTGCAGAAAAGCCAGTGCCTCTCCGGCCAGAGGGGCATTTCGACGGGCAAGGGGGATATGGTGGCGTGGGGGGGACTCGAACCCCCGACCTAACGATTATGAGTCGTTCGCTCTAACCAACTGAGCTACCGCGCCAAGCAGTGGAGCGTCGGATACGGAAGCCGCGCGTCGCCGTCAAGCCCGATTTCACCAAAAAACGCTGGGAACGACCGGGCAGGCGAATGTTGTCCTTTGGTCACGCCCCGGAAGGGACTGTCGACCGCCAGGCAGAGGGCGATTGCCCGGTGATGCGCAGGAATTCCCGGTTGAAATTCGACTTGGTGTTGAAGCCGCTGGCATAGATTGCGTCCGTCACCGTCATGCCATCGTTCAACAGATCGCAAGCGTGGCGAATCCGGTATCCGTTCACATGGCGCGAGACATTTTCGCCGGTCTCCCGATTGATCGCTGCGGAGAGTTGCTTGGCCGGGACCTGCAACCGCCGCGCCAGACGGGCCAGGGTGAGGTCGGGTTCCAGGAACAAGTGTTCTTCGGCCATAAGGCGGTCCAACCGCGCCAACAGCATCCCATCGTCGGTCTGAGCGGCGGGTGGCTCAGCGGGCTGGGGCGTCTCGGTCTCTGGAGGGGCCATGCCGTCGCGGGTCAGGGCCAAGGCGGCAACCATCAAGAGCGACAACGAGGAAACGAGGCTGACCACGAAACCATGCACCTCTGGGCGGCCCGCCATGAAGGCCAGCGCGATGACCAGATCGCCAATGGCCGAGAGGATAAGCGCGGCAGCCAGCGCCTGCCAGATCCGGGCAGGCCAAGGGCCGGCGTCCAGCCGCGCGTGCGGCAGCGGGTTGGCGGGGCGCAGGGCCCAGAGGATGGCAGCGCCGTAGCCGAGGAACAGAAAGGGCACGGTCGCATCCAGCGCGGCTGGGACCGCCAGAAGGCAGAACAACCCAAAGACCGGGGCAAGTGCGTGTGGCAGCGCCTGCGCCGGCTTCACCGGTTCGAACAGCGCGGCCCGAAAAGCCAGCCAGGCAACCGGCGGCAGCGCACAGGCGACCAGCGGCAACAAGGGATGCAGCCAGTACAGCCCGTAGTGGTGCACCAGTGAGATCGCCAGGCTCTGCCATGCGCAAAGCGCGAGCAGCGCCGCCACCTCGCGCCCCAGGTCCCGCTTTCGCAGCGACTGCACCAGCAGGAACAGGATCAGCAAGGCAAAGATCAGCGGCAAAGGCAGGGCAATCATGCGAACAACATTCGTCAGGCGTGTTTCAGCACGTCCTTAAACGCGTTCCGCACGTCCGAAAACCGGTTTCAGGACGCGTGCAGGCGTCCAAGGGGCAAGGGTGACGGCATCAAGGCCAATCACAGGAGACACTTGATGAAACATGTTCTGACCGCCGCATTGCTTGCCCTTGGGGGTGTCGCACAGGCGCAAGACCAACTGCCCGGGCATGACCGCATGGATGTCACCGCGGCGCATCGTGCGAGGCCACTGGAGGCCAGTTTCTATTACCCGGCCGCAAACCCCACCTACGTGACCCGCATCGGTGACAACGCGATCTTCAAGGGCGTGCCGGTCTTCATGGGGCCGCGTTTCGCCGAGGGGCGGCGCCCGCTGGTGCTGTTCTCGCATGGATCGGGCGGGAACATGGACGGCATGGCCTGGCTCTTGTCCGGGCTGGCCGAACGCGGCGCGGTCGTCCTGGCCGTCAACCACCCCGGCAGCACCAGCGGCGACAGTTCTCCGCGCCGGTCAGTCCGGCTGGATGAGCGGGCGCGAGACCTTGCCGCCGCGTTGGACCAGTTCCTGTCGGAACCGGAGTTTGCCGCCGCCGTGGACCCCGATCGGATCTATACGCTGGGCTTTTCGTTGGGCGGGGCGACGGCGCTGGGGTTGGCCGGGCTGCGGTTCGACGCGGGGGCCTATGCCCCCTATTGCGAGGGGGGCGCGGCGCGGACCGATTGCGCCTTTTTCGACAAGGGCGGCGTTGATTTCCGCAATCTGCCCGCAGGGTTCTCTGCCGATACCCGCGATCCGCGCGTGACGGCGGCAATGGCGATCGACCCGGCCTTTACCTTTGTCGCGACGGAAAGCAGCGTGGAAAAGCTGACGCTGCCGACCTTGCTGATCAACCTTGGCAAGGAACGGCGTCTTGGCGCATCGGACATGGGGCCGGACGGCAGCGATTTCGCCGCGCGGCTGCCGCAGGCGGAGTATGTCGAGATCGCACCCGCGATCCATTTCACGGCCCTGCCGGAATGCACGCCCAACGCGTCCGAGATCCTGAAGGACGAGGGCGAGGACCCGATCTGTACCGACCCGGAGGGCGCGCACCGCGGTGAGGTCCACGCCCGGATCCTGAGCGCGGTGGCCGATTTCATGGCTTTGGAGTGAATACCTAGGGGGGGCGGTGCAGGCCCCCAAGGCGCCTATTTGACGATCTTCTCGTCCTTGACGAACATGTTGCCCCAGGCGCGGTCGATCAGTTCGGGGGTCATCTTGTAGGGGATGCCCTCGAAATCGCAGACGGAAATCATCTGGTCGATCAGGAAGACCGGCTGGTAGTTCGCATAGACATTCTTGATCGTCGGGTACTTGTTCTTGAGCAGGTGGACGAGGCTGGCCTCGTCCAGCTGCATCTTCTTCTTGCGGGCGACAAGGCTGAAGATCTTGAGGAAGTCTTGCTGGTTCGGGCCGTCGATCTTGATCTTGAAGAAGATCCTGCGCAGCGCGGCCTGGTCGAAGATCTCGTTCGGATGAAAGTTGGTGGAAAAGATCACGAGGGTGTCGAATGGCACCTCGAATTTCTCGCCTGATTGAAGCGCGAGGATGTCCTTGGATTCCTCCAGCGGCACGATCCAGCGGTTGACCAGTTTCTGCGGCGGTTCCGCCTGACGTCCTAGGTCGTCGACGATGAAGATGCCGCCGGTCGATTTCAGCTGCAAGGGCGCCTGGTAGGTACGCGCTGTCGGGTTGTAGACGAGGTCGAGCATGTTCAGGGACAACTCGCCCCCGGTGATGACCGTGGGCCTCTGGCACAGGACATAGCGGCGATCGAACCGTGCGCGGCGTCGCAGCGCGTTGGGATCTTCCGCGTCATCCTCGGCCTTGGAATGCACGATCGGGTCGTAGACCGTGATAACCTGGCCCGAATACTCGATGGCCCGGGGGACGTAGATCCTGTCGCCCATCGCATCGCGAATGCCGTTTGAGATCGAGCTTTTGCCATTGCCCGGCGGGCCGTACATCAGGATCGACCTGCCCGAGGAAACGGCCGGCCCGAGGTTGGAAATCAGGTCGTCCGGCAGGACCAGGTGGCCCATCGCGCCGGTCAGCTGATCGCGGGTGATCTGGATGTTGCGGATCGACTGGCGTTTGACCTGTTCGGCGTAGACATCGAGGGGGATCGGCATGGCGCCGAAGTATTCCGACTGCGCCAGCGCATCCAGCGCACGCGCCTTGCCGCTGTCGGTCAACTGGTAGGGCATCTCGGAAGAAACCTCTCCCGAGGGGCCAAGCGTGCCCATCGCCTCCATCAGGCCCTGACCGCGGCACATGTCGATCAGTTCCTGCGCGACCGTCACAGGGAGGCAGACGGTGCGTGCAAGATCCGTCACGATGTTGGTGTTCTTGCGGAACATCGTCTTGAGCACGATGTCACGCATCATCACCAGCGGAAGCTTCATTTCCTCAATCCGCCGCGGCTGCGGCGGGGCCAGGACGGCGCCGGTTTCCATGTTCATGTCGTGTCTGCCCTCAACTGGTTTTGCCGCAAAGGTGCCGGTGGAATGTGGCGGCAGCGGGGCAGGGTCAGGGAAAGACGCGGACCTCAGACCCGCACAAGGCGTCGTAGACGTCCGATGAAACCGCGGGTCGGTTGCTGTGGTACCGCGTCTGCCAGCGCCCTATCTCGGAATACGCGGAAGGCCGTGAATCCGGCCTCCGGTGGGTCCATGAGGTCCAGCCACTCCCCAGACACGGTGTCCATTGCGTACCAACCGGGATGCGCAATCAATGTGATGATGGCGTCAAAGGCCCCCGCGCCCCCGCGTACATGCAGAGAGATCGAAGCGGTCACGGCGTCTTGGCCGGTATTGACTTCGATTGACCAATCCGCGCCGCGTAAAAGGCCTCAGCTTGGGTCGCTCCAATCCGTTTCTGGAAATGTCGCCGAGACGGTTCTGCGGATGGTCTCGGTTTCAAAACTTCCCGGCGTCCAGTCGCCGGGAAGATCACTGACCGCCGGGGGCGGCGCATCCAGAATGAACAGGATGAGGTCCCAGTTCATGGTGTGGACTGGCCATAGAACAATCCGAGGCCAAGATAGATCGCCAGTGTCCCGCCAAGGGCGAGCCCCATCGGGAATTTCGACCCGGCCTCCCAACTGTGCCAGTGGGGCGCCAGTCGGCGCAGTGGCGTGCGCCTTGCCAATCGGTGTGCCACGAAGGCCGCCAGCAGGTTGGCGGCAAAGAGGGCCATCAGGAACCGCAGGTCACCGATGTGGATGAAAGGGGCGGCGGCGGCGGCGAATTTCGCGTCGCCGGCCCCCATCGCCCCGCCGGCGTTCAGGGCGATACCTGCCACCAGAACCACGACAAGATGCAAGTAGCGCCAGAAATATGCGTCAAGCGGCAGCGCGACCACGCCCATGAAGAGGTAAACCAGGAACAGCGTTACGACGGCATGGTTGGGAATGCGCATTCCCTTCATGTCGGTGTAGCAGATATAGACACAGATCGGCAGGACGAAAGGCAGGAACCACAGGGCCGCGGCGGCACTCAGGGACATGGACGTCAGGCCTCGTCAAGGGCCGCCAGCGCCCGGGCCGCGGCCTCGAAGTGCTGCGGGTGCGTCTCCATCGCCTCGCGCAGCAGCGCCTTGCCGGTCTTGACGTCGCCGCTCTTGATCGCGGCCAGGCCCAGGGTGTGCAGCAGTTCGGCCTTTTCGACCTGCGTCATGGGGATGACGGGCAGGATGTACTTGCCCTGCGCGCCGCGCGCCATGACCAAGTTGTTCTTGGCGGTGTACAGCTTTTCGTCGTGCCGGATCGCCTCAAGGAAAAGCTTTTCGGCTTCGGGCAGATCGCCGCGCGTCAGTTTGGAATACCCCCAGTTGTTGAGCACCGAGGCGGGTTTGGTCGTCAGGCCCACCGCGACCTCGTAGAAACTGTCGGCCTTTTTCCATTCCTTGTTGCTGTCGGCGATCATCGCCTCAAGCCGGTAACGCTTGTAGGTCTCGAAGGTGGGCGGGATCGCGTCCAGCACCTTTTCCGCCTGGTCCCACTCGCCGGCGCGTATCAGGACATCGGCCAGCTGCACGCGGTCGTCATCGGTCGATTCCTCGTGCTCGACGACCTTGGCCCACGCCACTTTCGCCTCGGGGATGCGTTTGGCCCGGACCAGTGACTTGGCAAGGCCGCGGCGGATGTCGATCCGGTCGGGGTCTTCCTTGAGCGTGCGCTGGAAATAGGACACGGCCTCGTTCGGGTCGCCCACGGTCAGCATGACCTCGTTCAGGTCGCTTTCGTCGACGACGTTCACGCCCTGGAACTTGCGGTCCATTTCAGCGGTGTCGATGCCCTTGTCACAGGCCGACAGCGCGACGACGCCCGCCGCGCAGAGGGAAACGATGATGGGATGGCGCATTTTGCCTGCGTCCTTGTGCTGCTCTGCCTCTCGCCCGCCTTTTCGGCGGTTGTTCTTGTGCCCCGTTTTTCGGGACGATTGACCGTCAACCGCCACTGCGCCGGATCAGGTAGTCCCCATGCCCGCGACGTACGATCTTGTATTCTTGCTCTAACTCCTCACCATAACCGGAATTTTCCATTTTTGCGAGCGCCAAGCGAAGATTGTCGCGAATTGAGTCACTTTGGCCATTGTCCAATGCATAGGCCCGGCGAAAGACCTCGGAGGCCTCGGCGGTCTCTCCCTTTTCGATCAGCACGATGCCGAGGTTGTTCCAGGCTTCGGCCCAGTCCGGTTCTTCCTTGACGGCGCGCCGCAGCAGCGGTTCGGCCTGGTGCAGGCGCCCCAATGCCAGGTTGGCGGACCCCAACGCCATCAGCACCTCGGCGGTCAATCCCCGGTCTGCGGCAGCGCGTGTAAAGGCCTCGAGCGCGAGTTCGTGCTGGCCCGCGGCCATCAGGCGGTGGCCCACAGTCAAACCGTCCACCGCTTCGCCCCGAGGGTCGAGACCGGGCGCATAGGGAGATGCGGGATCCTCGCGCGCAAGCGGGCCGCCTGCGGTGCAGGCGGCCAGGGGCAGAATCATCAGGGCGGCCCATAGAGCCTGTTTCATGCAGTCAGTTGCCCACGGCCATGGAGCCCATCTCGGAAATGCCGACCGCGGACGGGCCCACGAGAATGATCAACAGCGGCGGCACCGTGAGCATCATAGTGGTCAGCGTCATCTTTGTCGGCAGTTTGTTCGCAGCTTCCTCGGCACGCATGACTCTTTTGTCACGCATTTCGCCCGCATAGACCCGCAACGCCTCTGAGATCGAGGTGCCGAAGGTCGCCGCCTGGTTCAGCACGGTCACGAAGGAGGAGATATCTGGCAGGCCACAGCGGTCAGCCATGTCGTTCAGGACCTGGCTCTTGTCCTTGCCGGCTTTCATCTCGTAGCTGATGATCTCGTATTCTTCGGCCAGCGGAGGAAAGGAACTGCGCAGCTCGCGGGCGACACGAACGATGGATTGGTCCATCGACTGGCCCGCCTCGACGCAGACCAGCATCATGTCGAGGCTGTCGGGAAAGCCCTGCTGGATCTGCTCCTGGCGGCTGGCGACGCGCTTGTTGACCCAGTACTTGGGGGCCATGTAGCCAACGCAGCCGGGGCCAAGGATATACATCAGCTTGGTCTGCATCGTTGCCGTCTCTGGGTCGATGAAGAAGATGTAATACACGACGCCCGCGCAGAGCAGGGCGATGCCAAGCGCGAATTGCAGGAAGTAGTAGATCTGTACCGCGTCCTTGGACCGGTAGCCGGCCTGCATCAGCTTGGTGCGGATCTCGGAATATTCCTTGGCGTCCTGGGGTTCCAGGAACTGCGCGTACTTGTTGAGCTTTTCGTTCTTGCTCTTTTCCCGCAACACGGCGCGGGTTTCCGCGTCCAGACGTTTCTTGCCGTCCTGCTTGAGCTTTTCCAACGGGTCGGGGCGCGAGTTGAGGAACAACGGGATCGTGGCAACGATCAAGAGCGCCGCCAGTCCTGCGACCACGATGAGCGGACCGGCGGGTCCCAGGGCATCGATGATCATCGTGTTGAGCGTATCGAACATGGGGCAGCCTTTCTCAGACCTTGATATTCACCAGCCAGCGCATGACGATCATGTTCGCGACCAGCATGATGCCGACGATGAAGCAGGCGGGAATGAACCAGGGGTGGTCGAGCACCTCGTCGTAGTAGTCGGGCTTGGCGACCTGGATGAAGATCAGCGCGGCGACGGGAAAACCGGACAGGAACTTGCCCGACCATTGCGCCTCGGCGGTGATCGCCTTGACCCTGCGGAACAGGCGAAAGCGGGCGCGGATCACCTTGGCCAGGCCTTCGAGGATCTCGGCGAGGTTGCCGCCGGCCTGCTGCTGGATCGCCACGGCCACGGCGAGAAAGCGAAGGTCCTGCATGTCCAGCCGTTCGGCCATGTGTTTCAGCGCCTCGCCCACGTCGCGGCCATAGGTCGATTCATCCGCGATTATGCCGAATTCAGTGGCCAGCGGGTCCTTCAGTTCCTTTGCGACGATCGAAATGGCCGAGCTGAACGGGTGGCCGACCCGCAATGAGCGCACCATCAGTTCCACGGCGTCGGGAAGCTGTTCCTCGATCATGCTGAGACGTTTGTTGGCCCGGTGGTTGACCCAGAAATAGACCCCGCCCACGCCCATGAAGACGGACATGACAGCGCGTACGGCGGCGCCGGCCTCTGTCCCGATGCTCAACCCGACAAAGGCAAAGACGGATGCGGCAACCATGACCAGGATCAACTGTTGCGGCGTGAAGGCAAGCGCCGCCTTCTGTGCCTTGCTGGCCAGCATCGAGTAGATGGGCAGCGAGCGGCTTTGCATGTGCTGGTCCATCTCCTTGCGGAGTTTGGCCAGCACGTCCTCTCGGCGTTCGCCCTTGTCGAGCATTTCCAGGCGGCGGTTGACCCGATTGGTCAGGCTGATCGACTTGCCGAAGGCGACAAGATAGACGCCGTTGACCAGGATCAGCACGCCCAGGAAGATCCCGCCGTAGATGATCGGTTCTGCGCTGAGCATTGGTGTTACTCCGGTCTGAAGGGTTCGTAGATCGAGGCAGGCACGTCGTAGCCCCACATCCGGAACCGTTCGGCAAAGGCGCTGCGGACGCCGGTGGCCGTGAAGTGGCCGATGATCTTGTTATCGGGTGTCAGGCCGACACGCTGGAAGCGAAAGATCTCTTGCATTGAAATCACATCGCCTTCCATGCCGGTGATCTCGGTGATCGAGGTCATCCGGCGCGAGCCGTCCTGCAGGCGGCTGGCCTGGACGATCAGGTTGACCGCGCTGGCGATCTGGCTGCGCATCGCCTTGAGCGGCATCTCGATGCCCGCCATCGCAATCATGTTTTCCAGTCGCGCCACACCGTCGCGCGCGCTGTTGGCGTGGATCGTGGTCATCGAGCCGTCGTGGCCGGTGTTCATGGCCTGCAGCATGTCGATGACTTCCTCGCCGCGCGTCTCGCCCACGATGATGCGGTCGGGGCGCATCCGCAGGGCGTTCTTCAGGCAGTCGCGCGGGGTCACGGCGCCCTTGCCCTCGACGTTGGGCGGGCGGCTTTCCATGCGGCCGACGTGGGTCTGTTGCAGTTGCAGTTCGGCGGTATCCTCGATGGTCAGGATGCGTTCGCTGTCGTCGATGAAACTTGACAGCGCGTTGAGCGTGGTGGTCTTGCCGGAACCGGTACCGCCCGAGACGATGATGTTCAGGCGCGTGGCCACGGCGGCCTGAAGGTAGACGGCCATTTCCTCCGTGAAGGCGCCGAAGTTGACCAGGTCGTCGATGCCCAGCTTGTCCTTCTTGAATTTCCGGATTGACACCAGGCTGCCGTCGATGGCCACGGGCGGCACCATCGCGTTGAAACGGGACCCGTCCGCAAGACGGGCGTCGACGTAGGGGTTCGATTCATCGACGCGCCGGCCCACGGCCGAGACGATCTTGTCGATGATCCGCATCAGGTGCTTTTCATCCTTGAATGTCACGTCCGACAGCGTCAGCTTGCCGCTCTGTTCGATGAAGATCTGCTGCGGACCGTTGACCAGGATGTCAGAGATTGTCTCGTCCTTGAGCAGCGGCTCCAACGGGCCAAGGCCCTTCACCTCGTCGTAGAGGTCGGCCATCATCGTGCGGCGTTCGTCGCGGTTCAGCACGACGCCCTTGTCCTGCAGCGTTTCATTGGCGATCGCGCTGATTTCCTCGCGCAACTCGCCCTCCGAGGCCTTGTCCAGCGCAGCAAGGTTCAGGTTTTCCAGAAGCGCGCGGTGCAGTTCCAGCTTGATCTCGCCTAGTCGCTCCTTGCGCTTCTTTTCCTTGTCCACGGGGGCGGCCTGCGCGGCGGGTTTCGCCTTGCGGCGCACGGCGGCTGGCTGGGCGGCAGGCTGCGCGGCGACGGGGGCCGCCGGGGCAGGGGCCTTGACCGGCTGCGCGCCGGGAGCGGAGGTTTTCTTGTAGCGCGAGAACATGTTTTTCCCCTGGGTCAGGCGGCTTCGGCGTCGCTGTCGCCGATGGCATTGAGCTGCTGGGCAAGCTTCACGATTTCGCGGCGCAGTGGGTTTTTTGCAGCGTGGCTGGCCAGCGGCAGCCCGTGATCGCAGGCCTGCATGACGGTACGGCCGCCATCGGGCAGCTGCACGTCCAACGAAATCGCAAGGCTGTCGGCCAGCCGCTTGACGCGGCTCTTGCCCTGCAGGTCGGTGAATTTGGGTGCGCGGTTCAGCGCGAAACGGATTTTCTCGAAAGGAAGATCCTCGGATTGCAATGCCCGCTTCAGGCGCAGCGTGTTCTGGGCCGAGCGCATGTCCAGTTCGATCAGCGCGAAATAGAGTTGTGCTTCGGTCAGGACGGTTTCCGTCCACTGCACGACGGTGGAGGGCATGTCGACGATGACGTAATCGAAATGCTCGCGCGTGATGTCCAGCAGGCGTTTGATCTCGGCCGGGCCGATGATGTCCAGCGGCAGGATGTCCGAGGGCGCGGTGAACACCTGCATCTTGTCCTCGAAACTGACCAGCGCTTGGCCAAAGCTGTCGCCGTCCATCGCCTCGATGTCCGAGAGCGTTTCGTAGACGGCCTCGCGGCGGGGCAGGTCGAGATAGGTCGCGACCGAGCCGAATTGCAGCCCAAGGTCGATCAGGCAGACCTTCGGCTGTTTGTCCTTGCCGCCTGTTGCCAGCTCGTAGGCAAGATTGACGGCCAGGGTGGTCGCGCCGACACCACCGGCAAGGCCGTGCACCGCGATCAGTACGCCGTCGCCCCCGCCGGACAGGCGGACACCCTCGGCATTGGTGGCGGGCGCGCTGTCGGGTTGTGCGGCAGTGGGTGCAGGGCGGCGCAGCCGTTCGAGTGCCCCGGCAAGCTCACCTTCGGGCAACGGATAGGGGACGAATTCATCGGCCCCGTCGCGCAAGAGTTGATGCAGTGAGGCGGGCGTCACGTCCTCGGCGATCAGGATGACCTTGACGCCGATTTCCTTGGCAACGTGAATGACCTGAGACAACATCGGCAAGTCCGGCTCGTCGATGGCGTCGATGGCCATCGCCACGAATTCCAGCGACCGGCCGTCCGGCTGGTTCAGAAAGGCCGTGGCCTCGTCGAACCCGAGGTCCCCCCAGCCTTCGCCAAGCAGGGCTTCCATGTCGTCGATGAGCAGGTCAAAGTTCTGGACGTCGCGGCTGATGGTGCAGGCGACGATTGGTGCCGGCTCCGTTTGCTGTGGTGTCGCGTTGGTCATGCCTGTCGTCCTTTACTCTTGCCGGACCGGGTGAACGTGGCGAAGACTTGTCCCCCGGACCCGCGGTGCGCGACTCGGGTCTTGCGCACGCACTGGTTCTCCAAGGCGACAGTCCCCCACAAACGAGGCAACATTTGGGCTAAAAAACCGAAATTGTACGGTGAACGGGGACTGATGGCGGGGCCTGGAACGCCGCCGCGCCCCTCTGGTGGTCAAGGGGATTTCCGGCTCAATTCACGCGGGTGTGGCGGGGGTCAGGATGGGCGCCCAAGGGGCGGACATGAAAAAAGGGGCCGTCTGGCCCCTTTCCTTGCCGGTCCGTTGTCGGGGTCACTCGGTGATCGCGAGGTCCTGGCCCTGCTGTCCGGTCAGCCCCGTCTTGGGCTCGGCGCTGTTGATGTATTCGCGGTAGATGACCTCGGCATATTTGCCGTCCAGCACCGTGGGGTGGCTGGACACAAAACCCGATACTTCGGTCACGGTGCGCCGGTTGCGGCGTTCGCGGCCCTCGGTCACGATCAATGGCTGTGTCTCGCCGTAGGAAACGACGGCTTCGAGCCGCGAACGGCTGATGCCCTGGCTGACGAGGTAGTTCACGACCGCATTGGCACGCCGCAGGCCAAGGCTCTTGTTGTAGCCATTGCTGCCGACCTTGTCGGTGTGGCCGTAGACACGGAACCGGATTTCCGGGAATTGGCGAATCCACTGGGCCTGTTCGCGCAGTGTATCGCGCGCACCGTGGTCCAGCACGGCGCTGTTGAAGGCAAAGTTGACCGTGGTCATGACCTCGGAGGCGAAACGCTGCGACAGATCGTAGAGGACCTGCTTTTCGCCGGTCATCAACTGGTGGTTGTTCATCGTGGCGTTGCCGAAGTGACCGGTGTCGATCAGCGCGCCCGCCTCGCGGTCAAACCCGACAGGGGCTTGGCTGCAACCGGCGATCAAGAGGCCCGCGGTCAGCGCGGCGGAAAGGGGGAGCCTGATCATCATTCGCCTCTGCATCAATCCATCACATATCCGTAGGACCCGGTGAAGTCCTGCTTGGCCACTTCGCCCGCAGCGCCGGCCTTGGGGGCTTTCTGGCCCGGCTTGCCGGCGACCTTGCCGCGCAGGAAGAGGTCACGTTCGGTCGGGGGCACGACGCGGTCGGTCGGAAGGGCCAGGTATTCGCCCCGCGTCGGCGTCACCAGGTGCGGGGTGACGATGATCACCAGTTCGGACTGCGAACGCTGGTATTCCGCGCTGCGAAAGAGGGCGCCCAGCACCGGAACGTCACCCAGCCAGGGCAATTGCGAGTTCCGGTCGGTGAAATCGTCCATCAAGAGGCCCGCTATGGCAAAGCTTTCACCGTCACGCAGTTCGACAGTGGTCGAGGTTTCGCGCCGTTTGAAACCATTGATCGAGATGTCCGAGAGCACGATCGAGTTGTTGGTGTCAATCGACGAGACCGCGGCCTCGAGTTCGAGGTTGATCAGGTCGCCATCGACCACCCGGGGGATGAAGTTCAGCTCCACGCCAAAAGGTTTGTACTCGATGGTGATGGTGTTGTTCTGCTGGCTGACCGGCACAGGGTATTCGCCACCCGCCAGGAACTTGGCCTCCTGGCCCGACAGCGCGGTCAGGTTGGGTTCGGCAAGGGTGCGCACGATGCCTTTGCGTTCCAGCGCCTCCAGCATGATGCCCACTTCGAGCCCGCCGGCGTTGAAACCGAAGAGAACCGCGCCTTCGACGTCCAGCCCCTGCGGCGCCAACTTGTCGGCGACGGCGTCGACGGCCGCATCCGAGGCGGCGCTCAACGTGCCCAGTTCAAGGCCGAGATCGCCGCCAGCGACGGATCCGCCGGTGGCCAGCGAGGTTCGCAGCATTTTGGCGGCGGTGCGTTCCATCTCTGCAAAGCGGACCTTCAGCATGACCTGCTGGACGCCGCCCACGGACATCAGGTTCGATACTCGTTCGGGGGCATACCGCTGGGCAAGATCCAGCGCCCGCTGCATCCGCGCGGTCGAAGAGACGGTGCCCGACAGCACGATGCCGTCGTTCGCGGTGCGGACCTCGATCTTTTCCTGTGGAAGGATCTGGCGCAGGCGTTCCTTGAACTCGGACACGTCCGGCGAGACCCGGATATCGACGTTCGAGATCAGCTCTCCGGCGGCGTCGAGGATGGTGAGCGTCGTTGTGCCCGGCGCTTTGCCAAGCACATAGATATTGCGGTCGTTCAACGAAGAGATGTCCGCGATCGCAGGGTTGGCGATGGACAGTTCCGCAAAGGGAACGTCGCTTTCGACCACCAGCGCGCGGTTCATCGGAACGTTGAGCACCGGTTGCGTGCCATTGCGCAGGATGCGCAGGTTGTCCGCCTGTGCGTACTGCGCCGCAAGCGGCGCAACCGCAAGCGACAGGCCCAAAAGGGCCGTCTTCAGGAATCTGTCAATGGTCATGTGACCTGCCTCTCGATCACTGCTCGGACGCAGGTCTGACGCCTGCATTTTCCCCGACCATGCGTCATCTCGTGTTTTATTGCAAGAATCAAAGGCTTCAGCCAACCGGCTTATGTGGATAACCCGCAACACGCCGGGTATTTTCGCAACAAAAGGGCCCCCGCCGCGGCGGGGGCCTGATCTTTTCAAGCGTTTGAATTCGCCGTTCGATTTCCCGGATCAGTTGGTGCAGGGGATCGGGATCTCGACCACGTCGGCGCCGCGACGCACCCGGGTGGTGCAGGTCTTGTCCACTTTCTTCTCGGCGCGTTCTTCGGCCACGATGCCCAGAAGCGACAGCTGGTCGACCTCGATCGCCTCGGCCACGGTATCGTCCAACTGGGACATCAGCGACAGCGACAGCTTGCCGGTCGACTGGGCCTGCGCAAGGGCGGCAACCTGTTGCGGGCTGGCGGCCACGGTCACGGTGCGGGCGATGGTTGCCGTGTTGTATTCGGTATCGGCGGTCTGGTCGATTGCGATCAGGCGGATCCCGGTCTGGATCAGCTTGGTCACCTCGCCGGAAGAGCGTTCGCCGATCTCTCCGGGCAGGCGGCCCGTCCAGTAGACATCGACCCGGTCTCCAGGACGCAGGAAACCGGACACGCCCGAAGCCACGTCGACCTTGATCGCAAAGGCGCGCTGGCCGCGGTCAAGGCGCGAGGTCAGGCCCGCGTCGCCGCCGGGTTCGGACACTTTCACCTTCATCAGCACTTCGGCCTTCTCGATCGGGCGCATCGCGAGACGCGGTTCCTGACCGTCGATGAAGAAGGGGTTTTCCTCGTCGAAATAGTCCTCGGGGAGGGCCTTCTGCGGCCAATGGGCCAGCACCACGTCCTCTGGCTTGATCTCTTCGCCGTAGTTGATGGCGCGTTTCGTGATGAAGACCTTGGCCACTGGAACAGAGGCGCCGGCCTTGGCGCGCTCCTCTGCAAGGGCGCTTTCATAGGCCCCGATGTAATTCTGCGCCATGTAGACGGCAAAGCCCGCCAGGGCGAGGCCGGCGATCAGCACTAGTCCGAATACGAGTCGCATATGTCACCTCACTTGGACAAAAAGGGATTCGCCGGTCTCCCGGCCCGGATCATCCTGGCGGGAGAATGAGGCAAGAACGGGACACTCGCTGGGCGGTTTGGCGACGCCTGTTCGCCGCAGGTGGCGAACATGATGACGAGCGGCCCGCGCAGCGGGCCGCCCTTGCCAATGTCGTGGCAGCAGGGGGTCAGAAGTCGTCTTGGCGGACGAGTTCGGCGGCGAGGCCGTCGCGCAGGCCGAGTGTCGAGTTTTCCGCGGCAGTATAGGCTGCAATGCAGAAGCCGACGATTGCGGCGGTCAGAACGACCCAGTCCACGGTCACGGCACCATCTTCCTCAGCCGCAAAGGCCTTAATCAGATCACGCATGGTGTAACTCCGGGCTGGAACCGCACAAGCAGAAATGCGGTTGTGAAAAAGGCGCGCGCCGCGTCGGGCACGCGCCTGAACCGTCAGCTGATCGCCGTCGGGCG